>JAGWTA010000026.1 GCA_028869185.1 Hyphomicrobiales bacterium | reverse complement strand
CCTCAATTTCAAGGCATTCCGCGAATTCAACCGCCATCCTTACGAACGCATTAATAATTGGATACAGAACAATAGTTTACGAAATATTGCGACGGCTTTGCGCCCCCAAAGCGGCCGTTCAGGCTTACCGATTGCGCAAGCCCTGTGGCGCCCAGGACACGGACTGGACACAACTCAGGGCGCCGGATTGATCGCCATTTTGGAAAAGGCGACGATTCCCGAAGCGCCCTGCTCAGAGGCGATGCGCGCGGGAATTTCCAGAATCAGCGTCTGATTCGAGCACCCCGTCGCTGGAACGGTGAAGGTCGCCTTGAGCTGCTGAGGCGGTCCGCTTTTTGTCAGCAGGTCGGTCGCGCCAAGATCGACGGGAGCAGCCCCCTGCGCCGCCACACAGAAGATGCGCCAGCGCAGCCCACGCGGCGCCTCAAAGCCTTCCGTACGGGCAAGGCCGGAGAAGGCATAGTTTCCCGGCGCAAGCGCGAGCAGGTGCGAGACATTGGCGAAGGGTTGCGACACGCCGTAGAACTCGACCTTGAGCGCCCGTTCGTCGCCATCCTGCGCAACTTCGAATGTGGCGGCCGGCGTCGACGCGAATTCCCAATCGAACGGCATTTTGGTCAGCGGATATTCGAAAGAGCCGTTGTAGAGCATGCCCAGTTTCGAAAGCCGATCTTTCGGCAGGGCGTTGAACCAGCCGAAATAGGCCGCATCATAGTCCCGGTCTCGGACGAGGCGCGCGAGCATCACGGCAACGTCCTCGCTTGTCGGCGGGGCGGGCGATTCCTGCAGGCGCGCGAACAAGCGCACCAGCGCCTGATGGTCGGGCAAATTGTTCGACAGGTATTGAAGCAGATAGGGACGCCAGGGCGGCCGCTGGGCCAGCAATTTGACGAACTGCGCTTCCGACTGCGGATCGCGCCCGATCAGCGCGACGACCGAGCCGCCGATATTGCCGGCGATGCCGGGCCTGCCGCGTAGAAGAATATCGAGCTCGGATAAAGCGGCGAATTCGTCGCCCCGCTTGAGCGCCTGTTCGTAAAGCCAGGCGTGGGAGGCAAGATCGGTCGGGCCATGCGCCCCTGCGGTCGCCATGATGCGAGCGGCGCGCTGCTGATCGCCGAGCGCGGAGACGGCCAGGCCCACCATGGCGAGCGCGCCGTCGGCCAGCGGGTCTCGCAGCAGCAGACGCGTCGCATAATCGAGAGCGGCGCGCGAATGGATCTCGTCGGGCTTTTCGAGATTGTCGCGCGCCAGCAGCGTCAGCGCGGCCGGATTGCCCGGCTCCCAGCCGATCGCGCGCGCCGGATCGTCGGCTGCAAAAAAATCAGCGCCCGTATGCACGAGAATGCGCCAGGCGAGCATTGCGCCCACAATGATTGCGAGAACCCAGCTCGGCGCGAAATGCGCGCGCTTTTCGGCGAGGGTTTCAGACATCGTCGCGCCCGCTCAAGACAGAACATCCTCCAGCGTCTGTTGGACGAAGGTTTTCATCGAGGTCAACGCATCCAGCGTCTGCGGGCCATTCTGGTAGGCCAAAACGCCGCCGGCAAGGCAGGCCGCCGCCACGCCCGCGAAAACCGCGCGCCGGCGCGTGCGCGAGCGCCGCCGTGGAATGGCGCGCGGCGTCCAGCGCATGACGCCGAGCGGCTGCGCGAAACTCTCCGGCTGCGGCGCAAGCGGCGCGGGAACGACCGCCGAAGGAGCGGAGATCGCGTCGCTCGCGCCCACTGCGCGCCATGCCGCCAGAACGCGGCTGGCGAAAACGCTGCGCCAGGGATCGCGCGCATGATCAGGATGCAACCACATCATCAGCCAGCGCATGTGTGTGCGCATCTCGTCGCGCGAAGCCCCCGGCTTCACGCCCAAAATCCGGTAATGGTCCGCTTGCGGGAACAGCATCGCCTGCTGGATGTAGTTTTCCGCCGCCGCCTTGACGTAAGCGGCATCCTTGCGGTGGCGCTCCACCACCTCGGGCATGGTGTCCTCGCAGCCGGCCGCAAGACGGATCACTTCGAGAACGCCGTCAGGCAGGGGCTGTCGCCGGACGATCGCGGCCAGATTCGGCATGGCCGCAAGATCAAAGGCGTGAATGAGCGCAAGATTGGCGGACAAGTCAGCTCTTCGCTATCGATGGCTTCTTTTCGCTGTGCAGTTTGCTTCCATAATCGAAATAGTCGAGGCCGCCGTAGCCATAGCCGTAACCGTAGGTCTGACCAGCCTTGCGCGCATCGAACTTGTTCAGCAGAACGCCGACCATATGCGTGCGTGCGAAATAGAGGCGTTTCACAGCGGCGGCGACAGTGCGGCGGCGCGTATGGCCCGCGTCGACCACGATCAGCGCGCCGTCCGCGAGATTGCCGAGCAAAGGAGCATCCGCCAGGCCCATCGTCGGCGGGCCGTCGATGATCACGATGTCGAAAATTTCACGCGCGACCGCGAGCATCGAACTCATCTGCGGGCCCGCGAGCAATTCGGCCGGGTTGGGCGGAATGGGGCCGGACGCCATGAAGGTGACGCCGTTGAGGACGTTTTCGCGCACGGACTTCGAGGTTTCCAGCGTGCCCGTCAGAACGTTGGAAAGACCGATATTGTTCGACAGGCCAAGCGTCTTGTGCAGCGAGGCCTTGCGCAGATCGGCGTCGATCAGCAGCACGCGCATGCCCAGCTGACCGAAATTGGCGGCCAGACACAGGCTGGTCGTCGACTTGCCTTCGCCCGGCTGCGAACTGGTGACGAGCAGAACTTTCGGCGCGCCGTGCGGCGTGGAAAATTGCAACGCGGTGCGTAACGAACGATAGGCTTCCGCCAATGGCGAGAGCGGATTGTCGACGATTTCGCGCGCCAGATGCTTGCGGCTTTCCACCTTGGCCGAACTTTTCTTGTCCTTGGCGTCGTCCTTGTCGTCATCCAGACCCTTGCCCTTCTTGCGGGCCGAGGCCTTGTTGAGCGGAATGACGCCAAGCGCCGGCATGCCGAGAAACTCCTCGACTTCTTCCGGCGACTTGAACGTATCGTCGAGGATTTCGCGCGCGGCAATCCAGCCGGCCGAACCCAGAAGGCCAACCAGCAAAGCCAGGGGCAGGTTCAGCAGATAGCTCGGGCTCGAAGGCTGCGCCGGCAACTCCGCCTTGTCGACAATCGAGACATTGTTCGTGCTGAGCGCGCCGGTAACGCCGACTTCCTTATATTGTTGCAGCAGACCGTCGTAGAGCGAGCGGTTCGTGTCCACTTCGCGCTGCAGGATGTTGTACTGGATGCTGCGATTGCGCAAATCGAGCGTCTCGGCCTTGAGCGCGTCAATCTTGTGCTGCAGCGACGCTTCCTGATCGCGCGATGCATCATACTGCGACTTGATCGAGCGTTTGACGAGATCGATCTGGCGAGCGATCTGCTTGTCGTATTCTACGATCTGCGCGCGCGTCTGACGCATTTCCGGAAAATCCGGCTTCATCAGCCGCAGCTTGTCCTGATACTCGGCCATCAATTGCGCGCGTTTCTCACGCGCCGTTTCGATCACCTTGTCATTCATCACCTGCGGCAAGCCGGCGCCATTGTCGATTTGCGCCTGCGTCCACAATTGCGCGTTCTTGATCCGGTCGGCGGTCGCTTCCGCCAGGGATTCGTTCAGGGCCTTGAGATTGGCGCCGGTGACGGAAATCTTGTCGTCGACGTTGACGATGCCTTCCTTCTGCGCATAGGCCACGACCTGCTTTTCGGATTCCTCCAGCTTCAGCTTGACCTGCTGCAGCTTCTCTTCGAGAAATCCACGCGCATAGGATGACGCCGAATACCGGCGATCCAGCGTCATGGCGACGAAATTGTCCGCGAAAGAGGCGCTGATGTCGCGTGCAAGCTGCGGGCTGCGATTGCTGTAGCTCAGCTTGACGATGCGCGACATCGGAACCGGCTGCACATAAAGGTTCTTCATCAAGATATCGATCGTGCGCCGCTGGCGCCGCTCGACTTCCGTTTTCGCTTCGTCCTGATGCGAAAACAGGCGCTCCCAGAACAGGCGCAGACCCGAGGGTTCCGCTGCGCCGAAATCCTTGCGGTTGGCGAGGCCCAGCGAGTTCATCACGCGCTCGGCCAAAGCGCGACTGCGCAGCAATTCGTATTGGGTCGAATAGAATTGCGGATCGCTCGGATTTTCGACCGACATTTCCTGGCTCCGAAGAACCTTGGCGGCCTCGCGGTCGATCTGCAGCGACGTCGTCGCGGTATAGATTCGCGGCATCAGAAGCGTAATGAACGCGCCGACCAGCAGAGACACGATCGCCGCGCCGATCACAAACCGCATATGTTTTTGCAGCGCGACCAGGTAGCGCTGGAATGGCGAAAGACCCGACGAACGCGCGTCGAGCCGGAACTGGTCGATTTGAGCGGGCGCAAGACGCGCGGCTGGCGCTTCCGCCAACGCACCCCCGGCGGCGCCGCCAGCCTGTGCATCCATCGCAGGCAAATTCATTTTTTCGAACCCTTCCTACGAAAAAACTTTTACGGAATGGCGCGCGTGCCTACGCCAACAGCCGCAGGCACTGTCGACTTCAACACCTGCAATCCGTGTCGCGCCGCCGACTCGCCAACGAAAATTGCGTCGCCGCCGTAGACCTGCGGATCATCGCCGCCGCCCGCGTGAATGCGTCCGATATCATAAACGGCCGAAACGCGCTGCCCGTTGACGGTGCGCGTCAATGTGACGGAGCTGGAATCGCCGACGTCGTTCAGCCCTTCGCCGAGCGCGACGGCCTGCACGAGCGTGGTGCGCCCCTTCAGCACATAGACGCCCGGCTTTTTCACCGCGCCATCGACAGTGATTTGACGACCAACCGATTCCTTGACGAACACCGACACCTGCGGATTTTGCAGATAGCGCGCGCCGAGGCGTCGCGCGATGTCCGCCTCGAGCTCTGGCGTCGTCCTGCCAGCGGCGCGCACAGCGCCGATCAGCGGCAGCGAGATCGTGCCATTGCCGTCGACCTGAACGACCCGGCTCAGCTTGTCGAACTGATAGACGTTCACATCGAGCACGTCGCTGGCGGCGATGCGATATTCCGTCTGGGAATAATTCGAACTCGCCTTGACGCTGTCGGGTTCGGGCAGGCTTTTGCCGGATCCGCCGCTGCCGGCCAGATCGCCCGCAGCGCAGGCGGCCAGCATGAGAGCGGCAACGCCCGCCAAGGCCAGACGCAACATCCAGGGCGCCCCGCGCGCGTTTCGCATGCCGTTCTCCTGATCGACGCCCCGAACCTGGCGGGCTTCGTCCGTTAATTCACCACACTGGACGGAATCGCCGACGACGCCGCCAATATTCCACATTGAGCGCGCAAAACCAATCAAACACCCGGTTTTGCGCCGATTCCCCCGCCGGGTCATTGCCCGAACCAGTGGCCAAAATGTGACGCTATGGCCGCCCCGGCGGTTTTACCCTGTCCAGACCGAATTCGGGCATTGTCGCCTCCCCTTCCGCGCTGATGCCCGAGCGCGTCGCCACCTTCAAAATCGTCATCGCGATGATCTTGAGGTCGAGGGGGACGGTCCAGTTGTCGACATACCAGACATCGAGAGCAAATTTCTGAGGCCAGTCAATCGCGTTGCGCCCGTTGACCTGCGCCCAGCCGGTCAAGCCTGGCCGCACGTCCTGCCGGCGCCGCTCCTCCGGCGTGTAGCGGTCGAGATAGCGCATCAACAGCGGCCGTGGCCCCACCAGCGACATCTCGCCCTTGAGCACGTTCCATAATTCGGGCAATTCGTCGAGCGTCGTCGACCGCATGAAGCGGCCGAGCGCCGTCAGCCGTTCGGCGTCGGGGCGCAGCGCGCCTGCCGGGTCGCGCGCGTCGTTCATCGTGCGGAATTTCACCAGCGTGAAGGGCTTGCCGCCAAGGCCCGGACGCTGCTGCCGGAACAACACCGGCGAGCCCATGTTGAACCGCACGAGGATGGCGACGACCGCCATGGCCGGGGCGAAGACCAGCAAACCGGCGCCCGCGCCGACAATGTCGATCGTCCGTTTGAGGAAGAACTTCATCAGCCCGATCTGCCGTCGGCGACGCGCAGCGGCGCGCCCTGCGCGCGCGGCGCGCCGTCCATTTTGGTCCAGAGCAGATCGACAATGTTTTCGTCCGGGAAGAAGCCGATCGGCGCCTCGCGGAACAACGCGATGATCCCCGGGATATTTTCTTCCTCGCAGGCCAGCCGCAGCCGTTCGATCAGCGGAGCGAGCGCGTTCCAGTCCAGCGACGATTCGGTCGCGGTCAGGATGCGCGGATGCGTCGTCTTGGCGGCATTCTCGCCAATGAGCAGTTCCTCATAGAGTTTTTCGCCCGGACGCAATTTGGAGAAGACGATTTCGATATCGTCCCGCCGTCCGGTCGGCGCCTCGGCCGCCGAATCGACCACCACTGGCGTCAGGCCGCTCAGGCGCGCCATGCGCTCGGCGAGATCGACGATCTTCACCGGCTCGCCCATGTCGAGCACATAGACATCGCCGCCGCGCGCCATTGCGCCGGCCTGAATCACGAGTTGCGCCGCTTCCGGGATCAGCATGAAGTAACGCGTGATCTCTCGATGTGTGACCGTGATCGGGCCGCCCATTTCGATCTGCCGGCGGAACAGCGGAATGACCGAGCCCGACGAGCCCAGCACATTGCCGAACCGCACCATCGAAAAAATCGTACCGCCCTGACTGTGCGCAAACGCCTGGCAGACGAGTTCGGCCATGCGCTTGGACGCGCCCATCACATTGGTCGGGCGCACGGCCTTGTCGGTCGAAATAAGGATGAAGGCGCTCACATTGGCCGCGACCGCGGCGCGCGCGACGGCAAGCGTTCCGAAGACATTGTTCCTTACGCCTTCGACGACATTGTGCTCGACCATCGGCACATGCTTGTACGCGGCAGCGTGATAGACGGTCGCAATATCGTACCGGCGCAACGCGTCTTCCAGTTTCGGGCCGTTCTGCACGGAGCCAAGCAAGGGAACGATGTCCGCCGCAAGACGCTCCGTGCGCGCCATGTCCACAAGCTCCTGATGGATGCTGTAGAGCGCAAATTCCGAAAGCTCGAACAGGACCAGCGTCGTTGGGCCCTGCCGCAAGATTTGCCGGCACAATTCGCTGCCGATCGATCCGCCGGCGCCCGTCACCAGCACGGCCTTGCCGGCGATGTTGGCGTCCATGAGCTTTTCGTCCGGAGGAACCGGATCGCGTCCGAGCAGATCCTCGATGGCGACGTTGCGCACGGCGCTGACGCTGGCGCGCCCGGAGACGATGTCGGTGATTCCGGGAATCGTCTGGACGCGCACCTTCAGCGGTTCGAGCCGGTCGAGAATGGCGCGCCGCTCCGCGCGCGTCGCGCTAGGAATAGCCAGCAGCACCGCCTCGATTTCGTTTTCGAGCACGAGCTTTTCGAGAAAATCCGGCGAGTAGACAGTAAAGCCGCCAATCTCGCGGCCCTGCAGTTCGGTCGCATCGTCGACGAAGGCGATCGGATCATATTCGGGGCCATGCATCAGCGAGAGATAGAGCTGACGCCCCGACGCGCCCGCGCCATAGATGATGACACGCTTCTTGCTGCGATAATTGCTCTGCCGATGGACAACGCTGACGAAGAAACGCAGGCCCGCAATCGCGAGAAAGGCGATCGGCAGAAAGATCAGCGGCACAGAGCGCGGCAGAAAGAGGTGAAACAACCAGGCGACGGGGTAAAGAATCGCCGATGCGAACAGCACGCCCAGGAAAATCGGTCGCAGCGCGGAAGCGGCGATGAAACGGACGACGACGCGATAAAGGCCGAGCGCAAAGAAAGCGATCAAGGTGAGCGGCGCGGCAATCTGGATCGTGTCCCAGTTCGACGACACTTTCATCACCGACAGGCCGTCGAGACGCAGCGACATGGCGATGCCGAAAGCCGCAAACAGCGCGATGGCGTCGGCGAGCATCAGAATCACCAGCTTGATCGGCCGGTCCAGCTGAAATGCATAAGTCGAAAAAGATCGGATCATTCCTGACGGCGCCTGCAAGGTTGCCCGGATTGTACTGGTTCGGACCAACGACCGGCCTTTGTCGGCCAGACAGTGGAAACACGTCTAAAATACGATAGCACCGTCAATCGCTGCCCCTCACCTACCGTTAATTCACAATTGAAGCAACACGGTAGCGCTATGGATTGCAGAGTGGGACGCCCATTTGCGCCAATTGCGTGGCGACAAGACGGTGATCGTCTTCAAAGCTCACGGATTCGAGCGCTTTTGTCTGTATCGCCCACTGGCGCACAGGCTCGGGATAGCGCGCAAGCAATTCCAGAGAACCGGCTGCATCCGGCCCCCCTCCAGGCAGATGTGCGGCGTGAAACCAGAGTTCCGCGGTGCGCGCCAGACAAACCTTGCGCACGCCGAGATAGGCCGTGCAGGCCGAGACGCAAGCGCCCTCGATTCGTTTGCTCGCGCCTTGCGCATTGAGTCGATCGACCTCGGCAAGATAGGCGCGAAGATTGCCGCCTCCGTCTTCCGGCGGCTGGACGAGGCGCTCGGACGCACAGGCCGCGCAGAACAGTCCGATCGCCGCCGAAAACAAGCGCATTCTCGACATTCGCGCATCCTGCTTCACCGCACGCATCCCGCGAGGCTGCACAGCCCATGATTGCGCCCGACGCGTGTTCACAACCGCCAGAGCGCGATTTTCTCGGGCCTCGTTTCCCGGTCGAGCGCGCCGCGGACATCGAGAACGACCGCGCCCGTCGGTTTGAGGAGCCGCGAAACCAGAGTCCAGCCCTGTGTCTTATATTGCTCGTGCGGCACGGCCAGAATGACGGCGTCGGCCGGCGCAAGCCTGTCGAGCGGGGTGAGCGTCAATCCATATTCGTGCTCGACTTCGCGGTCATCGGCCAGGGGATCGGCGACCTGCACGTCGACGGCGTGATCCTTCAATGTCTCGATGATGTCGATGACGCGGGAGTTCCGAATGTCGGGCACGTTTTCCTTGAACGTCATGCCCAGAACCGTGACGACGCGCGTCGGCGCGCCCTGTCGCGCCAGCATGCGCAGGCATTCGAGCGCCACGCGCGGGCCAACGCCATCGTTGATGCGCCGGCCGGACAGAATCATCTGCGGATGAAAGCCGGCAACTTCGGCCCGATGCGTCAGGTAATAGGGATCGACGCCGATGCAATGACCGCCGACGAGGCCCGGCGTGAAGGGCAGAAAGTTCCATTTCGTTCCGGCGGCGGCCAAAACGTCGGCCGTGTCTATGCCAAGCAACTGAAATACGGCGGACAATTCGTTCATGAAGGCGATGTTGATGTCGCGCTGCGTGTTTTCGATCACCTTCGCAGCTTCCGCGACCTTGATCGCCGATGCGCGATAGACGCCCGCCTTGACCACCGAGCCGTAGACGGAAGCGACGACATCGAGTGTCGACGCATCTTGGCCGGAAACGATTTTACGAATTGTTTCAAAGCGATGGGTTTTGTCGCCGGGGTTGATGCGCTCGGGGCTGTAGCCGACATGAAAATCGCGGCCGCATTTCAGCCCTGAAACTTTCTCCAGCACGGGCACGCAATCTTCTTCCGTCGCGCCGGGATACACCGTCGACTCATAGACGACGATTGCGCCCGGCCGCAGCGCGCCCGCGACGGTGCGGGACGCCGCCAGAACCATCGACATGTCGGGACGGCGCGCGTTGTCCACCGGCGTCGGCACGGTGACGATGAAAAAGTCCGCCGTGGCCAGTTCGGCGGCGTTCGACGTGTAATGCACCGGCGCGGCGGCCAGTTCATGCGGCTCGATCTCGTTGGTGCGATCGCGCCCGGCCTGCAATTCGGCAATGCGCTTCTGATCAATGTCGAAGCCGATGGTCCGCGCGCCGCTGGCGGCGAAGGCGACCGCGACCGGCAGCCCCACATAGCCAAGTCCAATGACAGCGATTTTACGTCCGGTCGGTGCGGTTTCGGCCATTCAGCGGAGCCTCTTTGAAAATCAACGCGGTTTACAGTAGGTCATGGTGCAAAACAAGGCGAAGCCCCGGCGCGCGACCGTAGCGGATCATGCTGATTCGGCTTATGGATGTCGCCGGGCAACGGCGATTGCGACGCCTTGGGCGGCGAGCGAGCGCGTGGACAAGAGGGAGCATGTGCGGAATCGCCGGATTTTTGCGCAGCGATGATCGCGCTGCGCAACCACACGATGCGCTGGAGCTTCTGGCGACGATGGGCGACGCCATCAAGCATCGCGGTCCCGACGATCACGGCGAATTTTACGATGCGCCCACCGGCGTCGGTTTGTCGCATCGCCGCCTCTCGATTCTCGATCTTTCGCCGGCCGGCCACCAGCCGATGGAATCGGCCGATGGACGCTATGTGATCGTCTTCAACGGCGAGATCTATAATTTCGCAGCGTTGCGGCAAACGCTTGAACAGGAGGGACGCGCGCCGCGCTGGCGCGGCCATTCCGACACCGAAATCATGCTCGCCGTCATCAGCGCGTATGGCGTCGAAGACGCGCTCATCCGATTCAACGGCATGTTCGCCTTCGCCCTGTGGGATCGGCGCGAACGACGGCTCACGCTGGCGCGCGATCGTGCGGGTGAGAAGCCGCTTTACTACGGCGTGACGAATGGCGCGCTGGTTTTCGGGTCTGAATTGCGCGCGCTGATGGCCTATCCAGGCTTCGACCGCACCGTCGATCCGCAAGCGCTGGCGATGCTGTTGCGTTATCTGTGCGCGCCTTCGCCCCGCTCCATCTTTGCGACAACGCGCAAATTGCCGCCCGCGCATTTTCTCTCGGTCACGCGCGAGGAACTCGCCCGCGGCCTGCCCGAGCCCAGACCATACTGGCGCGCCCCCGAGGCTTTCGCGCAGGCGCAAAACGCGCCGTTCGATGGCGATATCGAAGAGGCCGCCAATCGGCTCGACGTGTTGCTGCGCCGCTCGGTGCGCGACCGCGTGGTCGCGGACGTGCCGCTTGGCGCGTTTCTGTCGGGCGGATTCGACTCGACGCTGATCGTCGCGCTGATGCAGGCGCAGGCAAACCGCCCCGTGCATGCTTTCACCATTGGCTTCGACGATGCGGCTTTCGACGAATCCGCGCATGCAAGCGCGGCGGCGCGGCATCTGGGGGTCCAGCACACGATCGAAAAGGTCAGCTCGCGCGATGCGCTCGAGACGATCATGCGCCTGCCGCAGATCTATAGCGAGCCCTTCGCCGATTCATCGCAAATACCGACGGCCGTTCTATGCGCGATGGTGCGCAAGCACATGACTGTCGCATTGTCGGGCGATGCGGGCGATGAATTGTTCGGCGGCTATCAGCGCTATTTCGCGTCGCAACGCACCTGGCGCTATCTGAAATCGGCGCCGACGCCGCTGCGGCGGGTTGCGGCGACGCTCTATGCCGCAGCCGCTGATGCAGCGCCGCGTTCGATGACCTTGGCGCGCTCGGGCCCATTGCGCGCGCTCAACGCCGACATTGCGCCGAAGATCGCACGGGCCCTGTCGGCGCGCGACGAGCGCGAATTATACGAGAGTTTTCTGGCGGGGCTCGGCGCGCCGCTGGCGGCGCTGCGCACGCCGCCGGCGCAAGTTGACGCGCCAGGCTGCGGCGTGTGGGACAAGATGGACTCCAACTGGCTCGACAAGATGATGGTGTCCGATTTTTGCGGCTATCTGCCCGACGACATTCTCGCCAAGGTGGATCGCGCAGCCATGGCGGCGTCGCTGGAAACGCGCGTGCCATTTCTCGACCATGACATCGTTTCCTTCGCCTGGAGCCTGCCGCTTTCCATGAAAATTGCCGAAGGACGCGGCAAGCTGCTGCTGCGCAAGGTGCTCGAACGTTATGTTCCGGCGGCCGTGATGGAGCGGCCCAAGCAGGGTTTCGGCCTGCCGATCGGCGATTGGTTGCGCGGACCGTTGCGCCCTTGGGCCGAAGAGCTTTTGTCCGAAAAGCGCCTGAGGGAAGACGGCTTTTTCGACGCCGCCGTCGTGCGCGATCTCTGGAGCAAACATTTGCGAAACGCGTCGAAAGGCCAACCGGTTCTGTGGCCGATTCTGATGTTCAACGCCTGGCGCGAGTCGATCAGCGCATGAAAACCCTAGCTATCATAGGCGCCGGCGGCAATGCGCGCGAAATCGCGGGCATCGTGCGCGACGGCGGTCAATATCAATTCGTCGGTTTTCTCGCCAATATGCGCGGGCCTTACGACTCTCCGGCGCTCGGCGATTTTTCGTGGCTCGACGAAAACCGCGTCGACTGTCTCGCGATGGGCGTCGGCGCGCCGCAAGTCCGGCTTTCGCTTGGCCGCATGCTCGCCGAAAAATATCCCGAGGTCGAATGGCCAGCGCTCGTGCATCCCAGCGCCTATGTCGGTCCAACCTGCACGCTCGCGCGCGGCGCGCTCGTTTGCGTCCGCGCGATTGCTACGGAGAATGTGCAAGTCGGAGAATTCGCGCAACTGAATTTCGGCTGCTCCGTAGGGCATGAGACGCGGATTGGCGCTGGCTGCATCGTCAATCCCGGCGCGAATGTTTCTGGCGGAGTCGTGATCGGCGACGGCGCGATGATCGGCTCGGGCGCGCAAATCCTGCAATATCGCTCCATCGGCGCGAACGTGATCGTCGGCGCCGGCGCTGTCGTCGCCGCCAATGTGGCGGATGGCGCCAAAGTCGTCGGCGTGCCGGCGCGCCCGGTCTGAGCATGGCGACAATTCTCGTCATCGCCAGCCTTCCCTCCTCGCTGGTCAATTTTCGCGGTCCGCTGATCGAGGACATGATCGCGCGCGGCCATGTCGTGCATGCTGCGGGGCCTGCCTGCGACGCGGCTACGGCGCAATGGTTGCGCGATCGCTCGGTCGACTATCATGCGGTCGAGATGGCGCGTACGGCGCTGTCGCCCAGGCTCGATGTGCGCACCTTGCAGCAATTGCGCGCGCACATGCGCGCCATTCGCCCCGACGTCGTTTTCGCCTACACGATCAAGCCGGTGATTTACGGCATGCTGGCGGCTTCGCTCGCGGGCGTTCAGCGGCGTTATGCGCTCGTGACGGGGCTTGGCTATGCATTCACCGATGGCGACAGGAGCGCCAAGCGGCGGATCACACAAGCGATCGCTTCATCGCTTTACGCAGTCGCGCTGCGGCGGGCGAGCGGCGTTTTTTTCCAGAACCCCGACGACGCCGCGCTTTTCGCAAAGATGCGCCTGCTGCCCCGTCGCATCGCGCCTGTCATCGTCAACGGCTCAGGCGTCGATGTTGCGGCCTATGCGCCTGCGCCGCTGCCGGCGGCGCCGCGATTCCTGATGATCGCGCGCCTCGTCGCCGACAAGGGCGTGCGCGAATTCATCGCCGCAGCGCGGATCGTGAAGGCGCAACGGCCGGACGCGCTCTTTCAACTGGTCGGGCCCGCCGACCCCAATCCCGCCGCCATTTCGCCAGCGCTCATTCCGGATGCCGTCGCCGATGGCGTGATCGAATATCCGGGCGCCGCGAAAGACGTGCGGCCGTTCATCGCGCAATGCTCGGTCTATGTGCTGCCCTCATATCGCGAGGGCACGCCGCGCACGGTGCTTGAAGCGATGGCGATGGGGCGGCCTGTCGTGACGACGGATGCGCCGGGTTGTCGCGAAACCGTCGCAGACGGCGACAACGGCCTGCTGGTGCCGCCGCGCGATGCGCAAAGTCTCGCCCATGCGCTGTTGCGCATGGCGGACGATGGCGCCATGCGCGCCCGTATGGGCCAACGCGCGCGCACGCTGTGCATGGAAAAATACGATGTGCACAAGGTGAACGCCGCGATGCTGGACGCGATGCGGCTTTAAGCTCAGCGCGCGCCGTAGCCGCTGAATACCACTTCGGCCGTGGTCAGGCAGATCAGAAAATCCAGCCAGAGCGAAAAATTCTTGATGTAGAAAAAATCGTATTTCAGCTTTTCGCGCGCCTCGTCGAGTTCGGCGACGTGACCCTGGTTGACCTGCGCCCAACCGGAAATGCCGGGCCGCACGACATGGCGATACGCGTAATAGGGCAGATGGTCGGTGTACCATTGCGACAAGGCAACTGCTTCGGGCCGCGGGCCGATCCAGCTCATTTCGCCGCGCAGGATATTGATGATCTGCGGCAATTCGTCGATCCGGGCGTTGCGCAGAAAACGGCCGAGCCGCGTCACGCGCTCGTCGTTATGTTGCGTCATCGCCTCGTCGCGTCCTTCGGCGCCGGCGTCGGCGCGCGCCGTCATGGTGCGAAATTTATAGATTCTGAATACGCGTCCGCGAAAGCCGACGCGCTTCTGGGTGAAAAAGGCCGGTCCTTTCGAATCCAGCCTGATCGCAATCGCGACGACGGCAAACAGAGGGGCCAGAACAATCAAGGCGACCAGCGCCGAGAGAAAATCAAAGGCCTGCTTGAGATGCAGATACAGGTAGTTCGGATTGAGGCCGCCGACGCCGTTCTCGGACAGGTGTTCCAGCTCCACCTTGCCCGTCAGCGATTCGGCGATCATCTGCGCGCCGAAAACGCGCACGCCCTGCAAGGCGGCGCCGGTGATGAAGGCGCGCCATTCCTGCGGCAGATCGCTGGCGAGATCGACAACGACGCCCTGGCAGCGCGGCGGCGGGGATGCAGGCGCATCGAGCCTGATCCAGTCGACGCCTTCAATACCCAGAAGGCGCTCGGCTGCGCCGAACGGAACCACGGCGAAGGCCGGCCGCGCGCGTCGATGCGTGATGGAGTAATAAAGGATGGTCCAGATGACGCAGACCAGAAAGCCGCCGATGAACTGGATGCGGCTGTAGTCGATGCGCGCGACAAAAAAAGCCAGCGACATCAGAACGAATGGCGCCGAGAAGGTGAAAATCACATTGCCGATGAGCATGCGGCCGGGAAACTGGATCAATTCCTGAATCGCCAGATAGCCGGATGCGGCTGCAAAAAACACGGCGACAAGCGTGTTGGCCCATTGACTGTTGGCTTCCAGCGAATACGGGCCGTCGATCACGAATTTGGCCGCCATGGGCGCCACAATCGCGACGATCGTCATCAGGGCGAAGTTCAGCACCGATATATTTGATTTTCCGGCGCTATGGCGGGCGGCAAGAGCCATGTCGAATCACAAATAAGCATCCGTTCCCCGCGCGATCATAAGGCAAATCGCGCGCCGGCCCGCAAGCGTACTTGCCGCATGGCGCGCCATTTTGTATCCCGCAGACATCTATTTTTTCTGCGTCGCCCCACCTCCCCCCGCACGTTCGTGAGGACATCTTGCAAGACACGACTCGAAATCAGCCGGCAAGCTCTCAGAACGCGCGCCCATGGCGTGTGCTGGTGACCGGAACCGCCGGCTTCATCGGCTTCTCGCTGGCGCGACGCTTGCTTGCAGACAACCACATCGTTTGCGGCATCGATGGCATGACGCCGTATTACGATGTCGCGCTGAAGCATCGCCGGCATGCGATGCTGCGTGAATCCAACAATTTTTCTGCGCATGAATTCATGCTGGAAGACGCCGACGCCGTGATGAATGCGGCCAAGGCCTTTGCGCCGGACGCTGTCGTGCATCTGGCGGCGCAAGCGGGCGTTCGGTACAGCCTTGAAAACCCGCGCGCCTATATCGACGCCAATCTTGTCGGCACATTCAACGTGATGGAAGCCGTGCGCGTGACCAAGCCGAAGCATTTCATGCTGGCTTCGACCTCCTCGGTCTATGGCGGCAATCCAGACATGCCTTTCGGCGAACGCGATTCGTCCGACCAGCCGTTGACGCTCTACGCCGCTACAAAAAAAGCCACCGAGGCGATGGCGCATTCCTATGCGCATGTCTGGAATTTGCCGACGACGGCGTTTCGGTTCTTCACGGTCTATGGGCCGTGGGGCCGTCCCGACATGGCGCTGTTCAAATTCGTCGACGCGATTTTGAAAGATCGACCGATCGACGTTTATGGCGAAGGACGCATGTCGCGCGACTTCACCTATATCGACGATCTGGTCGAGAGCATCGTGCGTTTGCTGCCGCTTGCGCCCAAGATGGGCGAGCGCGCGGCGGCGGGGCCTGATTCCCTGTCGGGATCGGCGCCGTTCCGGGCGATCAATATCGGCGGCGGCGAGCCTGTCGGTCTGATGACCTACATCGAGACAATCGAAAAGCATCTGGGCCGCAAGGCGAAAAAGAACATGCTGCCGATGCAGACGGGCGATGTGCCTGCAACCTTCGCGCGCGCCGATCTTCTGAAGTCGCTGACGGGCTACAAGCCGAACACGTCCGTCGACGAAGGCGTGAAGCGCTTCGTCGAATGGTATCGCGCTTACCACGGCGTCTAGCGCGCATGTTAATAAACGCCGGGAATGAGACGGGCGGTGCGGCGCGCGTATTCCGCGTATTGCGGATAGGCGCGCGCGAGCACCTTTTCCTCATAGGCCATGCGCACGAATTGCATCGCCGCCGACAGAGCGAAGATCAGCGCGCCCCAGGGCTGTTGCGACATGAGCGCTGCGCCGGCGACGAGCGCGAGTTCGGCCGCATAAAGCGGATGGCGCGCATAGCGATAGGGCCCGCCCGTCACCAGCCCGCGCGCCTGTGGCGTGATGGCGAAGGCGCGGCCCAGCCACAGCAGAACGAACAGCGCGCCTGTCGCACCGAGGCACGACAAAAGCGCTGCGACCAGCGGCAAGGGCGCCAGCGGAACAGCTGGGGCGACCAGCAAAAGCAGCATGGGCGCTGCGAAACCGGCGGCGCCCGAAAGGCGCGGCGCGAGGCCCTCGCCCTTGGCGTGCGGGGGGCGGCGCAACAGGATGAAGAAAACAAGCGCGGCGAGAAACGCCATATTGGCGATGCGCGTCGCCAGCATGAGACCGTCGCCGGCATCGAGCCGGTTTTGCAGCGCATAAACAGAGCCGCCCAATCCGAAGACGCACCACAGCAAAACGGGGCTTGCGGCCGCGATATCGGCGAGGCGCGAGCGCCAGGTCTGCCTTTTGTCGGATTGCTGCGGAGGCGATTGCGTCACGCCGGCACCATGGCGCCCTGCCCCCGGCGTGACAATCAGACTTCCAGCCATTCCTTGCGAACCGTCTCGTCGGCGGCGAATTGGGCCGGCGTTCCCTCGAACACGATATGACCGTGGCCCATCACATAAAGGCGATGACTGATCTTGAGCGCGATGGTCAATTTCTGCTCGACAAGGAGGATCGACACGCCGCGCGAGGCGATTTCAGCCAGCAGCTGCCCGACCAGTTCAACCATCATGGGCGCAAGGCCCTCGGTCGGCTCGTCGATCATGATGAGTTCTGGGTCGCCCATCAGCGTGCGGCACATCGTGAGCATCTGCTGCTCGCCGCCCGACAGAACGCCGGCGGGCGTTTCAGCGCGTTCGCGCAACCGCGGGAAGACGTTGAACATGTCCTCCATCGTCCATTTGCCGGTCGATTTGCTGGATTTCTGACCGAGCAGCAAATTCTGGCGCACGGTGAGCGTCGGGAAAATGTCGCGGTTTTCGGGCACATAGCCGAGACCGAGGCGTGCGATCTGATGCGGCTTCAAACCGGCAATCTCGCGGCCATTGAATTTGATCGACCCGTGCGGACGGACATCGCCCATGATCGCCTTGATGGTCGTCGAACGGCCGACGCCGTTGCGGCCGAGCAGCGAAACGATCTCGCCCTTCTCGATGTGGAAAGTCACGCCCTGCAAAATATGGCTCTTGCCATAATAGGCGTTGAGGTCGGCAACTTCGAGCAAAGCGCCCATCAATGCGCCTCCTCACCGAGATAGGCCTCGCGCACGGCCTTGTTTTGCCGGATCGCCTGCGGCGTATCGGACGCGATAATCTGCCCGTAGACGAGCACGGAGATGCGGTCGGCGAGGCCGAAGACGACGCTCATGTCATGCTCGACCATCACCAGCGTGCGCCCCTCGCTGATCTTGCGGATGAGCGCGACCGCCTGTTCCGTCTCGGCCTTGGACATGCCGGCGGTCGGTTCGTCCAGCATCACGACATCGGCGCCGCCCGCGATCGTCACGCCGATTTCCAGCGCGCGCTGCTCGGCATAGGTGAGAATGCCGGCCGGGGCATGGCGGCGCGCGCCAAGGCCGATCTCCTCGACAATGGCGTGCGCCTTTTCATTGGCGTCGCGCAGCTTGTCGACAAAACGCCAGAACGAATAGCGGTAGCCAAGCGACCACAACACGCCGCACCGCACGTTTTCGAAAACCGAAAGACGCGGAAAAATATTGGTCACCTGAAACGACCTGGAAAGGCCGCGTCGGTTGATCTCGTAGGGCGCCATGCCCGTGATTTCCGCGCCATTGAGGCGGATGGAGCCCGACGAAGGCTTGATGCGCCCGGAGATCAGATGAAACGTCGTCGACTTGCCGGCGCCATTCGGCCCGATGATGGCGTGGCGTTCGCGCGGCATGACGTCCAGCGTCAGGCCGCGGATGATCTCCGTCGGTCCGAAGTTCTTGCGCACATCCTGAAGCGAGAGCGCGGGCGTCATTGGGCGACCTCCGCGCTTTGCGCGGCGAAAGCCTCGCGCACTTTCGGCCACGCCAGCTTAAGCCCGAGCGCGCCGCAAACCAGCAGGCCGATCGCCAGCATCCAGGGCTGCGCCTTCGCCGCATCGACCGTCCAGCCGGCAAGTTTCATGACGGAGCCGTCGCTTTGCGCGTCGACGAGCATGCGATGCGCCAGTTCGATCGTCATGATGAGGCCGGCCGCCAGCATCGCCATCGGAACCAGCGCCAGCGCGTAAGCGGGAATGAGGCGGAAAATGCGGCCGCCCTTGAGCAGCGGCTGATGCAGCGCGAGCCAGCCAGCGACGCCGCCGGGCGAGAACATCACCACCAGAATGAACATCAAGCCGAAATAGAGCATCCACGCCTTTGTGATGTCCGACAAAGAGATTTGCAGGAAGGTGATGATGACGCCGCCGATGATCGGACCGATGAAGTGCCCAACGCCGCCGACGTAAGTCATCAACAGGACGAGACCGGACTGGCCTGCGCCAAGCGATTGGGAGTTCATCAATTCGAAATTGATGGTGGCCAGCGCGCCGGCGACGCCCGCGAATATCGCAGAGAAGACGAAGGCGATGAACCGCACCCGTTGCGTCGAATAGCCGACAAATTCGGCGCGCTCGGGATTATCGCGCACGGCGTTGCACATGCGTCCGAAAGGCGTACGCGTCAATGCGTACATCAATGCGATGCACACGAAGCACCAGAAAGCGATCAGATAATAAACTTCGATTTGCGGGCCGAATTTATAGCCGAAGAAAGGCGGAAACTTCGTGCGGTTGGTCGGAATGCCCTCCTCTCCGCCGAAGAAACTGCGCAGGATCAGCGCCGAGGAGGCAACCAGTTCGCCGATGCCCAGCGAGATCATCGAAAAAACCGTCCCTGCGCGGCGCGTGGAGATCAGACCGAACAGCGCGCCGAAAAAGAGACCGGCGAAAGCGCCGATGAGCGGGATGAATGGCAGCGGCACCCCGATTTTTTCGCGCGCGATGTAATTCATGGCATGCGCAACGCAGAAGCCGGCCAGCCCGTAATAGACTGCATGGCCGAAGGACAGCAGGCCGGTCTGTCCGAGCAGAATATTATAGGACAGCGCGAAAATGATCATGATGCCCATCAGGCTCATCATCGTATGCGCGGAGCCCGACACGAAAACTTTCGGCAGCGCGATCAGGATGATCGCCAAAGCGGCGAAAGCGATGAAATGTTTGACGCCCGTGCTCACGATTCACGATTCCCGAACAGGCCGGTTGGCTTGAATATCAGCACAAGCACCAGCAGAAGATAGGGAATGATCGGAGCAATCTGCGCCACGGTCACGCGGCCAAGATCGCCGAAAGCATTGGCGACGGCTGGCCCGAAGACGTCTCCCATCGAAAGATTGATCGCCACCGCGAAGGTCTGGATGAGGCCGATCAAAAGCGAGGCGACGAAGGCGCCGGCCAGCGAGCCAAGGCCGCCGACGACAACGACGACAAACAAAATGGGGCCGAGCAGCGCGGCCATCGCGGGTTGCGTGACGAGCGCGGGACCGGCGATGACGCCGGCAAGGCCCGCCAGCGCTGCGCCAACGCCGAAAACGGACATGAAAACCGTTGGCACATCGTGGCCGAGCATCGCGACCATGCCGGGGTGGGTCAGCGCCGCCTGAATGATCAGCCCGACGCGTGTGCGCTTCAGCACCAGCAGCAGGAAAACGAACATCGCCACCGCAACCGCCAGCATGAACATGCGATAGGCCGGATATGTCGTGTCGAACAGACGGAATGCGACGAAATCGAGCGAAGGCGGAACGCGGTAATCGACGGGCAGCTTGCCCCAGATCATCTGCACCAGCTCCTCGATCACGAAGGCAAGACCAAACGTGAAGAGAAGCTCGGCGACGTGGCCGAACTTGTGCACGCGCCGCAAACCGAAGCGCTCGACCAGCGCGCCGACAAGCCCGACAAGCACAGGCGCGATGAAAAAGGCCGGCCAGAATCCGATGCGGCGCGAGATCTCAAAGCCGAAATAGGCGCCGATCATGTAAAAGGAAGCGTGCGCGAAATTGAGCACGCCCATCATCGAAAAAATGAGCGTCAGTCCGCTCGCCATCATGAAGAGCAGCATGCCGTAGAGCACGCCGTTCAAGGTGGAAAATGTGACGAGTTGCAGCATGGGCGCCCCGCGCTACGGGCGGCCTGCCGGCCGCCCGGTTGCGCGCTCCTTCAGTTCGGCCGTTCCATCTTGCAGGTGGTGGGAACGATCGTGTCCGCGGAGTTGATGCGCGCGATTTCCTTCCAGCCCCAGCCGGTGTTTTCCTCGTCGAACTTCGCGCCCTTGTCGAGCGGCCCGAACGAGCGAAGATACATGTCCTGAATGAACTGGTGATCGTCCTTGCGCATGTAGCCTTCGCCGCCGTCGAAGACGGTGATCTTCATGCCTTCGAGCGCGCTCGCGACCTTTTTCACATCGTCGGCGGTTCCGGCTTTTTTGACGGCTTCGGCAAACATCGCGATTTCGTTCATTCCGCGCGGATACCACAGGCCGATGCCGTATTTGGCGCGGAACTCGGCTTCCGACTTCTGCGCCGATTCAACCGCGCTGTTGGCGTTGCCTTCGACGATGTCGAACACGCGATGCTCGAGCCCCGCCTGCTTGATCGCCGTCGGGCCGCCGCCGCCGCCGGCATAATAGGTGTACCAGTCGACCTGCAGTCCTGCTTCCGCGCCGGCCTTCATCAACAGCGCCATATCCTGCCCCCAGTCGCCAGTGATGACGCTATCGGCGCCGGACGCCTTGATCTTCGCGATATAGGGCGAGAAATCAGTCACTTTCTGAAGCGGGTGCACTTCGTCGCCGACGATTTCGATATCGGGGCGCTTGGTTTTGAGCATGTCGCGCGCCAGCGTTCTCACCGCCTGACCGAAGGAATAATCCTGGTTGATGAGGTAGATTTTCTTGATGTTCGGCCGCGTTTTCATGAAATTCGTCAACGCGGCCATCTTGATGTCGGCGCTGGCGTCCCAACGGAAATGCCAGAAAGAGCATTTTGCGTTGGTCAGTGCGGGATCGACCGCAGCGTAATTGAAATACAGCACTTCCTTGCCGGGATTGCGCTCGTTGTATTTCGAGATGAAATCGGTCAGCGCGAGCGCGACGGCCGAGCCTTGTCCCTGCGTGATGTAACGGGCGCCCTGATCGATCGCCTTTTGCGCCTGCACCAGCGATTCCTGCGGATTGACCTTGTTGTCGAGCGGAATGATCTCGACCTTGCGACCCAGAAGTCCGCCAGCGTTGTTGATGATGTCGACGGCAAACTGGAGGTTCTTCAGCCCTCCTTCGCCGGTCGTGGCGCCGCCGCCCGAAAGCGGGTCGACGAAACCGATCTTGATGGGGTCAGCCGCAAGCGCGGTTCCGCACAGCAGCAGGCAGGCGACAGCGCCGGCAAAAACTTTCTTCATTCTCTCCTCCTGAACTTCATCTTCTTCTTTTGTCGGACAGGATTGGGCCGGAGGCGTGTGCTGTCAATCCGCTTTCGACAATTTCTCATGCTGCGGCGCATTTAAAACCGGGGATTGCGCGCGCGATTGCGCGCGCAGCCTTGCGGCGCACGGCAATCGGGTCATGATCGGGCCTCATGCCACATCAACGTCACGATCCGAGTCTCATCGATCCTGAGTCGCTGCCCTTGCCGTTTCGCAAGATCAATGCGGCGGCCTTGCAGGCGATGGCATGGCTCAACGGATTCGCGCATATCGTGCTCGGTCTTGCGCTCGCGGCGTCCGTACTGCTGTTCACATGGCTTTTCTTCAGCGATGTCGTCGCCAGCTTCGGGCACGACAATATGGCGCAAGGATTTTTGCACGGGCTCGGTTCGCTGATGTTGCTGTGGACCGTGTCGGCGCTCATCAGCGCTGAAATTCGCTATATGCGCGGCCATGCGTTGACGGTCGACACATTTGTCGAAGTCGCCATCGTCGTCATCCTGCGCAAGCTGATCACCATGCCCGTGCAATCGACCTTGCCGAGCCCGCAGGAATTTCTGCTTTGGGTGGGCTCGGCGGTGCTGCTGGGCGTGATGTATCTCATCGTGCGCTATGCGTTGACGATCGAGCGGCGGCCGAGCCAGAGCTGAAGCGCGCTTCAAGAAAGCGCACTAGGATTTTTTCTCGCGCCTGAGCAGTTCTTGTTTGCGTTCGGGCCCCCAGCGGTAGCCGGAGATGCTCGCATCGGCGCGCAGGATGCGGTGGCACGGAACGGCGATGGCGATGGGGTTGGCCGCGACCGCGCTCGCAACGGCCCGCGTCGCGCGGGGCGCGCCGAGTTTGGCCGCCAGAGCGCTGTAGGACAAGGTTTGGCCGGGCGGTATTTGCTGCAAGGCAGTCCAGACGCGATGCTGAAACGCCGTGCCGCGAATATCGAGCGGCAGAGCGAAAGCGCTTGCAGGGTCCTCAACAAGCTTCACCGCTGCGTCCAGCCATGTGTGAAAATCCTCGCCTGCGCGCGCGATCTGCGCCCTGGGAAAGCGCGTGGCGAGATCGTCTGCGAGCGCATTGGCGTCGTCGCCGATGAAGATAGCGCAAATCCCACGTTCGGCCCGCGCCGCCAGCACGACGCCGAGCGAGGAACGCCCGCAAGCGTATTCGATCCGTTCGTCGGCGCCGTCGCGATAGGAGCCGGGTTTCATGCCGAGCATGGCGTCCGCCTTTGCATAAAAACGTCCCGAAGAATTGAAGCCCGCTGCATAAAACGCATCGGTCACGCGTGCTTGCCCGCGCAGATGCGCGCGCACGGCGCCGGCGCGGCGGGCCGCCGCATAAGCAGCGGGCGTCAGTCCAATCGTCTGCTTGAACTGGCGGTGCAGGTGCGAGGGGCTGACCTTGAGGAGGCGCGCCAGTTGCGCCAGTTGCGGCGGCTTGGGCGCTGCATCGATGATGGCGCAGGCTTTGGCGGCAAGCTCCGCGCGCCTCTCGTCGGGCGCGGCGGCGTCCGGAGCGCAACGCAGGCAGGCCCGGAAACCCGCGCCTCGGGCCTGTTCCCCATTGGCGAAAAACCGCACGTTTTGCGGCGCGGGACGGCGGGCCGGGCACGAGGGACGGCAATAGACGCCGGTCGTCTGCACGGCGAAAACGAAATCGGCCTCGCGGCGGGCGAGGACGGCCTTCCAGCGCGGGTCCTGCGCGATGGGGCTTCCGCCCATTGCAGCCTCCTGTTTGCGTTCGCCCTTCTGTATAGAAGCCCTAATCCTGCGGCGCACTCCGCCTCTTGCTTTCAAATTTCGGACGCTGACACAATGGCGCCGGGCAGAAGGGGCAACCATGCAAACGCATCACCATCCACTGGACGCCGCGACAGCGCTCGCGACGATCGCCGAAGGCCGTTACGCGGGCGCCACACATCCAGCTTACGCCAATATGGCCGGGCCGTTCGGCGGCGTCACGGCGGCGGCGTTGCTGAACGCCGTGTTGCTCGATCCGCGCCGTCTTGCCGATCCCATCGCGCTGACGGTCAATTTCTGTGCGGCGATCGCGAATGGTCCTTTCGAAATCGCGACGAAGCTTCAGCGCGGCGGCAAGACCACGCAACATTGGTCGATGGAGCTCGCGCAGAACGGCGAGATCTGCGCCACCGCCAGCGCCGTCTGCGGCGCGCGCAAGCCCGTCTGGTCGCATGGCGCCAGTCGGCCGCCCGCCGCGCCGCCGCGCGAAACGCTGCAGGAAATGTCGGGCGCCGGGCGGCCCGAATGGGTCCGGCGCTACGCGGTGCATTTCATCGAAGGCGGCCTTGCCGATTTTCCGCGCAGCGATGGAAATATCCGATCGCCGCGCACGCTCGCCTACATGCAGGACAATCCGGCGCGCCCGCTCGACTTCCTGTCGCTTGCAGCGCTTTCGGACGCCTTCTTCGTGCGCATCATGCATGCGCGCGGCACGTTTCAGCCGATGGCGACGGTCTCGCTGACGACATATTTTCACGTCGTGGCCGATGAACTGGCGGCCATCGGGGCCACCCCCCTGCTGGGCGAAGCCGACGCAGCCATTTTCCACAACGGTTTTGCCGACCAGACCTGCTCGCTCTGGACGCCCGACGGGCGGCTGCTGGCCAATGGCGTGCAAATCACCTGGTACAAGGAATGAGCGCGGCGCATGGCCGCCACGCAATTTACGAATGCAAACAAGGTGCGGGGTTGAAACCTGCGCGCCGTTCTGGCATGAGCCCCTCACTCCCGCCACCGCACAGAGATCAGCGCACACCACATGTTTCCGGGCTCCCGTTATCAAGACCGCCAAGAAGCTGCAGCCAAATCCCGCCAGGCCCTTCTCGAAAAGTTCAAGAATCGCCCGGCTGCCGACGACCCCAACGTCCTCGCCAAAGCCGCCGAACGCCGCGCCGTAGCCGAGGCGCGCGCGGGACGCGAGGCCATCCGCGCAGCTGAAAAGGCGCGCCAGGAAGCTGAAGTGCAGGCCCAGCGCGAGCGCGAGGAGGAAGCCCGCCGCGCCCGTGAAGCTGAAGAAGCCCGCAAGGCCGAGGAAGCGCGCCTGGCCGCCGAGGCCGAGCAGGCCAAGGCCAAGGCCGAGGAAGCGGAACTGAAGGTCATGCTCGAAGCCGAAAAGAAGGCCGAGCGCGACGCCCGCTACGCCGCGCGCAAGGCGCGCAAGGCCGAACGCAAGGCCCAGCTCGAACGCATGTGGTGAGCTGCGGCCGCCCCGGCCGCGCTTTTTGCGTCAAATTTCGACAGACCCCGCCCGCTTTGCGCCTTGATCGGGCGCAATGCTACGAATGGCCACAAGCCTACACTCGTTGAAAACGACGGAGGCGGTCATGGGTTTCAAGGACTTACTGGCGATCATCGAAAGCGCTGAAGACGCCGAGGCGATGAGCGGCTATGCGCATTCGCTCGCCGATGCTTTTCAGGCGCATCTGACGGTCGCCGGCGTTACGCCGCAAATGCCGCCAGCGCCGGCCTTCATGGGCGAATTCCCTTACGAACTCGTCCAGCAGGCGCAGGAAAAGGCGATGGAGCAGATCGCCGCCGGTTACGCGAAATTCGAGAAGGCGGCCTCGCGGCCCAACACGTCCGACCTCGTGCGCATCGAATCGCCGTCAGGGGCGATCGAGGAGGCGACAGCGCGGCTTGCGCGCCAGTTCGACCTTTCCCTCGTGTTGCAGCCGACGCCCGAGCGGCGCGACGCATCGCTGATCGAAAGCGTGCTGTTCAACTCCGGCCGCCCGCTGCTGATCCTGCCCTATATCCAGCACGGCCCGGCCCGCCTCGGCAAAATCATCGTCGCCTGGGACGGGGGCGCGGCGGCGGCGCGTTCGCTCGGCGCGGCCATGCCGGCGCTCAAGCGCGCCGGTCGCGTCGAGGTCGTCACCATGGTGGATCCGCGCAAGTCCGCAGGATCGCTTCCAGGGGTCGACATCACGCGGCACCTGGCGCGTCACGGCGTGCATGCGGAGCTCAAAAACCTGCCCAAGGGCGATGACGTCGGCGCGCTGCTGCTTTCCTACGCCGCCGACGAGAACGCCGACATGCTCGTCATGGGCGGCTATGGCCATTCGCGTTTCCGCGAGTTGGTGCTGGGCGGGGCGACGCGCACGATCCTGCAATCGATGACGCTGCCCATTTTCATGAAGCACTGAGCATCGCCGCTCTTGCGCAGCAAGATCATTTCAGGAACGGCGTCGCGCAACAGCGCGCCGTTCTTTTGAACCCGGCCTGTTCGAGGCGAGACCGGCGACGAGCGCCGTTGCGCAGTCGGCGAAAAGCGCGCGCGAGCAATCTCGCTGAGCGCCCTGCGCGCGCGGTATTTCCAGCATTCATACAGCGGCGATCTTGTTGCGGATGACGCCGATGCCTTCGATCTCCGTTTCCATCACATCGCCCGGTTTCATGAATTCGGGCGGATTGCGCGCAACGCCGACGCCCGGCGGCGTGCCGGTGGCGATCACATCGCCGGGCTCGAGCGTGAGGCCCAGCGACAATTCAGCGATGATGCGCGGAATCTTGAAATACATCTGCGTCGTCATGGCGTCCTGCTTGACGACGCCATTGACGCGCGTGACGAGATGCAGCTTGTCGGGGTCGAGCGCATCGGCGGGCACGATCCACGGACCCATCGGGCCATGGCCGTCGAGACTCTTGCCCTTGAACCATTGTCCGCCGTGCTTTTTCTGCTGCAGGTCGCGGGCGGTCGTGTCGTTGATGACGGCGTAGCCAAAGACGTGCTTCATCGCATCCGCTTCGGCAATATTGCGGCCGCGCTTGCCGATGACGACGGCAAGCTCGCCCTCCCAGTCGATCATCGTCGAGACTTTCTCGTCGAAGGGAATGTCGCCGAAAGGCGCATTCATCGTATGCGAACCCTTGGTGAAGAAGACGGGATGTTCGGGATAGGTCTGGTCGGTTTTGCGAACCGCCTGCCCTTCCTTGAAATGTTCGAGGTAATTCCAGCCGACAGCGTAAATGTTGCGCGCCGGCTTCGGTATTGGCGAGAGCAGCGTCACATCGGCGAGCGCAAACGTCGGGGCGCCCTTCTCGGCCAGAAGCCGCGCCTGCGCCAGCCCCTTTTCGCCGGACGCGGCCAGCGAAATCATGTCGCCCGGATCGAAAGCCAGTTGCGTCTTCTCGCGCGCCGCCGCGTCTGCAAAATCGACAATGCGGTCGTCGCCGCGCATCGCGCCGCAGCGCACCTTCAGGGTCTTGTCGTCGCGCCGCGTGAAGGACACGAGACGAAGGCCTTTCGTCGTTTGCGCCAGCGCAGGACCGCCAAGGCCGGCCGCTACAGCGCCCGCCGCCGTCATAAATCCACGTCGTGAGGTTTCCATCCCCTGCTCCTGTTTTTTTACTGCAACGGTTTGCCTTCGTCGGCGCAAAAGCCTGGCGCGTTGAATTTGACGGGATCGCCGCATTTGTCGCAAGCGCCGACCAGAAGCGGCGCCGCCAAAAGCAGAAAACGCGCGAGGCGGATCAACATGAAGGGCTCCAGTGGCCGGACGGGCCCATAGTGCTTTGGGGGCCGGAGCTCCGCAAGGCGCATGGTTAACGCCCTGTTAGCGATCGCATGGTCAAAATAGGCCCCAGATTGTTCGAGCGTCGCGTTTCCAAGAGTTTTCTTCCAAAAATGGGATTGCGCGCATGGGTGACTCCTCCGCCAGCATGGCCGAATGGGCCGAAGCGGTCGTCTATGATCTGCTGAAATTCGCTTATGACCACCGTTTTGGCGGGCGCGAACAATTCGCCGCCCCGCTCGCACGCCAGCACACGACCGTTTGGCGCCTGATGCTGGAAGGTCGCATGCAGGCCGCCCAGACCGCCCGGCAGGATCTGAACCTGCTCGCCATGGCGGTCCGGCTCAACCTCGCCACGCTCGACACGTTCGACTGGCAGGCGCTCAATGAAATCGTCGATGTCGTCTCGGCCCGTTTCCGGCATTCGCCGGACGCGCTGCGCGCATACAATCGCAAGCTTGTGACGCTCGCCGCTGCGCTGACCGAACTCAAGCACGCCTGCGCGCCGGCGCCCGAGACGCGCCTCGCCGCCGCGGCCTGATCGCGCAAGAACTGGCTCTCTCCTTGCCTCATCCCTGAAACGGCGCATCGCGCCGTTTCAGAATGCGCCGTAATATTTCAAGCGCGGCGCAAAACGAGACAGGAGTTGGGCTGATGCGTTTCAATTCGAAGCTCGGCGCGGCGTTGACCGCCGGCGCCATGATGATTGCGACCCCCGCGCTGGCGGGCGGCAAAGGCGGCGGCGGCCATATGGGCGGCGGCATGCGCATGGGCGGCATGCATATGGGCGGCCATGGCGGCGCCTATGGCTATCGCGGCGCGCCCCGGCCGCAGATCGTGAACTACACGACCAATTACGGCGGATATGGCCGTCTTCGCGGCCATCGCCATCGCGGCTACGGCTTTGGCTACGGCGCGGCGGCGGCGGCCGCCGCTTACGCGACGGCCGAAAGCTACGCCTATTCCAACGGCGGCTATGCGCCGGCCTATGCTTCGGGCGGTTATGTGCAGGGCTACGCAGCGCCGGCCGTTTACGCAGCGCCGGCCGCAACCTACGCGCAGCCCGTCACGCGCAGCTGGCAGCGCACGGTCGCGATTCCGCAGACCGTCTACCAGCCGGTGACCACCACCCGCTACGTGCCGGTCACCTCGTATCGCGCCGTTCAGTCGACGCATTACGAAGCGCGCACGGTCTACCGTCAGGCGACGCAGACCTGCTCCTGCACGATCGACGGCGTGACCCGGCAGGTGCCGTGCGCCACGGGCGGCGGGCTGTTCACGCGTTACTGAGGCCCCCGATCGCAACAGGCTGCGATCACGAACCGAAATGCCTTATAGTGCCGGGCGACCAACCATCGCCCGGCATTTTTCATGATCGACCTGCATTACTGGCCCACCCCGAATGGCCACAAGATCACGCTGTTTCTCGAAGAGGCCGGCGTTCCCTACACGGTGCATCCCGTCAACATCGGCGCGGGCGAACAATTCCGCGCCGACTTTCTCGCCATCGCCCCCAACAATCGCATGCCCGCGATCGTGGACCGCGCGCCGGCCGATGGCGGGGCGCCGCTCCCCGTATTCGAATCGGGCGCGATCCTGATCTATCTCGGCGAGAAGACCGGGCGGTTCCTGCCGCAAGAGACGCGCGCCAAGGCGAAGGTTCTCGAGTGGCTGCTCTGGCAGACCAGCGGTCTTGGCCCGATGGCGGGGCAAAACCATCATTTCGCGCTCTATGCGCCCGAGAAGATCCCCTATGCGCTCGACCGCTACCAGCGCGAGACAAACCGCCTTTACGGCGTGCTCGATCGTCAGCTTGCGCAAAGCGCCTTCGTTGCAGGCGACTATTCCATCGCCGACATGGCCATCTATCCCTGGATCGTTCCTCACAAACGACAAGGTCAGACTCTCGACGATTTTCCCCACGTCAAACGCTGGTTCGAGACGATCCGCGCGCGGCCCGCTACGGCGCGCGCCTACAAGATCGGCGAAGGGATGAACCCGACGCGGCCAGAAACGCTGAGCGAGGAACAACGCCGCATCCTGTTCTCGCAAACCGCCGCCGTCACGCGCTAGCGGCCCGTTCAGGGCGCCGGGCGCGCGCCTGCGGTTTCGGCAAAAAGCGCGGAATGGGCGACAGCCGCCAGCAGGTCGGTTTGCGTAATCAGGCCGAGCAGGCGCCGATCGGGGTCGACGATCAGCGCGCCATGCGCGCGCCCCTCGCTCAAGGTGCCAAGCAAGGCGAAAACGGGCTTATCCGGCGCGGCCGTCAGCGGATCGCGCATCACCGAGGCCACAAGCGCGTCGGGATTGTCGCAGACCGCGATGAGTTCGGGCGCCTCGAGAACGCCGACGACGATGTTGGCCTTGTTGACGACCGGCATGATGCGCAAGCCGCGCGTGCGCGATACATCGGCCGCCATGCGCATCGTGTCGGTCGGCGCCAGAGTGACGATGTCGCGCGACATGACGTCGCCGCAGCGCGCCGCGCCATGGGCGCGCGTGAACGCCTGCAGTTCGACCTGTCGCAACAGATCCACAAGGTCGTCACGCGAAATGTCGAAGGATTCATGCAGGCCGTCGACCGCCGCCTGGATGTCCGCATCCTGCAAAAGATAGCGATAGGCGGGCGCAGGATCGCGCGTGCCGTGGGCTGGCGCGAGCGAGGCGACATGGGGCCAGGAATGGCCGCTGAACGCCTTGTGATAGATCCACGCGCACACCACCAGCAAGCCCGTGTTGAGCGCGACGGGGCTCAGAGCGTTGAAGAAATCAAGACCGTGGGGCGCCCCGGCGCCAAGCGCCGTCAGCAAGGCGACGGCCCCGCCGGGTGGATGCAGGCAGCGGGCGAGCGACATGGCGACGATGGCCGTCGCCACGGCGACGCCGGTCGCCAGCAATGGATCGGTAATGACGCGGCAGACTGCAAGCGCGACGAGGCTTGAAATCACATTGCCGCCGAATGCCGACCAGGGTTGCGCCAACGGGCTCGCGGGAACGGCGAATATCAGCACCGCCGAGGCGCCGAGCGGCGCGATGATGAGCGGGGGATATAGCGCATGACGCGCCGCCAGCCCGGACAAGGCGGCAGCGGCGACAATGCCCAGCATGGCGGCCAAGGCTGCGCCCAACCGGTCCGGCAGCCGCGCGCCAAGCAGCAGCGGCGACCAGAACCGCGCCAGAGCGCCTGTTGCGCCAATCTTGTTCAACGCCATCTCCAGATGCGCCCCTCGTCAGAGCTGGCCACCATAGACACGCACAGCGCGCATGGCGAGACGCCCGGCGGCGCGACGGTTTCAGTCCGTCAACGCGCGCCAAGCAAAACTCATCGCCAGGCTGTAGATCGCCAGCATTGCGGCCATGAGCAGCGCCGGGGCGGCGCCTAGCCCGACGCCCCAAGCGAAAACGCCGCGCCCGATTGCGGGAAACACGATCAATCCGGATGCGAGCCACGCGCAGAGGCCGAAAAACAGGCCTTTGCCGACCCAGCTTTGACCCGGCAGGATTGGATAGATTCTGCCGAATACGAAGCCCAACACGAGCGAGCCGTTGACCATCGACAACAGAAAGGCGAGCCCCGGCGGAAGGCTGCCGCCGGTCGCCGTCAGCAAGCTTCGCTGAATGTCTTCATACGGCTGAAACTGCGGCAGGACGCCGAGCGCCTGTTTCGCGCCCATCAACGCCAGATGCGTCGCCGTTGCAGCGCCGCCTGCCAGAAAAGACGCGATGAGCCTGGGAATTCGCATGCCGGCGCCGCAGCAATGCGGCTTGCAGGCCGCATGACGATGAAGGTTTGGGCGCAGCCCCGCCGCGCCCTTCGCCCGGTTCGGCGTCGTGCGGACGCCGGACCGGACGCAAAGCGCGAGCGCTCAGCCTTGCTGGGCGCGGTTGGGCCGGCGCTGGCGACGCGGGCGGCCAGCCGGTCTTGCCTGCTCGCCGCGCGGCGCGTTGTTGAAACGCTTTTCGCCCGGCGCGCCCTGCCCCGGACGTTTTTCGCCCTGCGGACGGCCGGGGCCCTTGCGCGCGTCGACGCGTTCGCCGGGTGCGCGCTCGCTGCGCGGACGGCTGGCGTGGTGCGGCTTTGCCGGCCGCTGCGGATGGCGATCCTCGCGCGGCGCCGGACGGGGCGCATTCGGGTCGCGGCGGTCGGTGGTGGGCACCATCTGACGCGTCGTCTTCTCGATGGCGCGCAGCAGGCTGCGCTCGGAATTGTCGACCAGCGATACGGCGACGCCCTCGCGCCCGGCGCGCGCCGTGCGGCCGATGCGGTGCACGTAGGTTTCGGGAACCTCCGGCAGGTCGAAGTTCACCACATGGCTCACATCGTCGACGTCGATGCCGCGCGCGGCGATATCGGTTGCAACGAGGATTGGCGCGCGGCCCGCCTTGAAGGCGTCGAGCGTGCGCTGGCGATGGTTCTGGCTTTTGTTGCCGTGGATGGCGCCGGCGGCGAAACCGGCTGCCTCCAGATGATCGGCGACGCGATCGGCGCCGCGCTTGGTGCGGGTGAAGATCAACGCGCGGCCAACATCGGGCCGGCGAAGCACTTCCACCAGCAGGTCGCGCTTGCGATGGCCTTCGACAAGGAAGGCCTCCTGCGCGATGCGCTCGGCGGTCGTCGCCACGGGCGTTACTTCGACGCGCACGGGATTATGCAGGAGATCGGCTGCGAGCGAGGCGATTTCCTTGGGCATGGTGGCCGAAAACAGCAGCGTTTGACGCGTCTTCGGCAATTTGCCGACGATGCGGCGAATGGGCACGATGAAGCCGAGGTCGAGCATGTGATCGGCTTCGTCCAGCACAACGACTTCCGTCTGGTCGAGACGCAGGCGACGGCTGTCGATATGATCGAGCAGACGCCCGGGCGTCGCCACCAGAATGTCATAGCCGCGCGCAATGGCCTTGATCTGCGGGCCTTGCGCGACGCCGCCGAGAATAACGCCAACCGTCATGCGCGAAAAACGGCCATAAGCCTTGAAACTGTCGGCGATCTGCACGGCGAGTTCGCGGGTCGGCGCGAGAATCAGCGCGCGCGTCGCGCCCGGCGTCAGTCGGCGCGGATTGGCGATGAGGCTGTTGAGAATCGGCAGCGCGAAAGCCGCCGTCTTGCCGGTGCCGGTCTGGGCGATGCCGAGCAGGTCATGCCCTTTGAGCAGCGCAGGGATGGACTGGGCCTGGATGGGGGTCGGATTGGCGTAGCCTTCTTCGCGCAACGCGCGCAGGAGGGGCTCGGCGAGGCCGAGGCCGGAAAAATCGGTCAAAATCATGTCTTTCGGGGCGCGGCCAGCGGCGGACGCGGATGACGGTCCGTTGGCCAGGGAAAGCAGCTCTCGCGTCAGGAGCCGCAGAATCAAAGTCATCCGAAACGCTCGACGGCGCCCGCCTGCAAGGCGGGAACGCGAACCGGAGCGCGCCTGCTGCAACGCAGCAACACAGGTATAGTCGAGCCGCGGCGTCCGGTCAAACGCGTTCGATGGCGCGGGGGCCGGCGCCTTGTCCAAAATTTGTGCAAATTCCGTCACATGACCGTCAGAATCCGCTTGCCTTGCCGCGCTGCAGCGGGAATCCTTGTCGCATAGCAGCAAGGAGCGGCGGCGATGCACAACGGCCAGAAGGTTCGCGTTCGTGAAGCATCCCTGTTGGCCCGCGGGCTGACCATTCCCGCCAATGCGCTGGGCGAAATCATCTGCCGTTACACGGTGCGCGCCAGGGGCTGCGCCTCGCCCGAGCGCTACGACGTGCGGATCGCCGATAATGCCGTGATCTGGGGTGTGGCGGCGCAGGAAATCGAGCCCGTCGACGGCGATTTCCAGATCGCCTGACCCACAGATTTTTGTTCGCGCCATAATCGACGCCGCGCCCGCGATCCTTTAACCCAAGGGGCGAAAGCCCCAAGGACGCCGCGCCATGACGACCCCCTCGCCCGCAGAACTCGAAAAACAGCTGATCGCGCAGGAAACCGCGAAGATGTTGCTCGAAGTGAAGGCCGTGCTGTTCAACCCGGACAAGCCCTTCATTTTCACGTCCGGCTGGGCGAGCCCGGTCTACACGGACATGCGCAAGATCATTTCCTATCCGCGCCTGCGCAAACGCATTCTCGATTTCGCCGTCACGACGATCGAGCGCGAAATCGGCTACGAATCGCTCGACGTGATCGCGGGCGGCGAAACGGCGGGCATTCCCTTCGCCGCGTGGATGGCCGACCGCTTCGCGCTGCCGATGCAATATATCCGCAAGAAGCCGAAGGGCTTTGGCCGCAACGCGCAGATCGAGGGCGACCTGCACGAGGGCGGGCGCGCGCTGCTGGTGGAAGATCTGGCGACGGATGGCCGATCGAAGGTGAATTTTGCAACCGCGCTGCGCGACGCCGGCCAGAAGTGCGAACACGCATTCGTGTTTTTCTTCTACGACATTTTCCCGCATGCGCGCGAAGACATGAAGGCGCTGGGCCTCACCATGCACCATCTGGCGACATGGTGGGACGTGCTCGCGGTCGCCCGCGCCAGCGGTTATTTCGAAAAGGCCAAGCTCGACGAAGTCGAGAAGTTCCTGCACAAGCCGGCCGAATGGTCCGCAGCGCATGGCGGGATCGCGGAATTCAAGGCCGCAGGCTGACGCTGCAAATCGATCGTTGCCGAAAGGCTCGACAAGCATCGCCTGCTAAACGATGCGACCGTTACAAGAAGCGATAATCCAGCTTCGTCATTGCGAGCGAAGCGAAGCAATCCATCCAGATAACTTCCACGATGACAGGATGGATTGCGTCGTCGCTGCGCTCCTCGCAATGACGGCCGAGTATTTTCGCTGCTTGGCCCCTACCCTGCCCAGGGCGTTTCGAGAAACGGATTGTCGCGCCGCTCGTCGCCGATTGAACTCATCGGGCCGTGGCCGCAGGTGAAAATCGTTTCATCCGGCAGCGTCATCACGCGCTCCTTGATCATGCGCAGAAACAATGCGTGATCGCCGCCGGGCAAATCGGTGCGGCCGATGGAGCCGCGAAACAGCACGTCGCCCATGATGACAAAACCGGGCGGTCCTGCATCGCCCGGCTGCTTGCGCCAGATGAAAATGACATGGCCGGGCGAATGCCCGGGCACATGCCGCACGTCGAAAATCGTCTCGCCGACCGTCACGACATCGCCCTGATCAAGCCAGCGGCCCGGCTTCACGGCATCGGCTTTGGGAAAGCCGTATTGCGCGGCTATGGCGGGCAATTGATCGAGCATCAGCTTGTCGCCGGGATGCGGACCCTCAATCGGGACGCCGGTGCGCTGCGCAAGTTCGGCCGCGCCGCCGACGTGATCGATATGGCCGTGCGTGATGAGGATTTTCTCAAGCGCAACGCCCGCCTCTTTCAAGACCTGTTCAATCTTCTCGACATCGCCGCCGGGATCGATCACAGCCGCCTTGTTGGT
>JAGWTA010000050.1 GCA_028869185.1 Hyphomicrobiales bacterium | reverse complement strand
CGCGCCAGCCACCACATTGGCCGCAGGGATCGTCAGCACATTGCCCGACAGCGAGCCGATCGCGCCGGTGTTGCCGGTGACCGCGCTGTTGGAATCGGTGCAGCTTGCCGCGCTCACCACGTATCCGGCGGCCGGCGTCTCGGTCAGCGTCACCGCCGTGCCGATGGCGGACACGTTGATCGGCGTCGGCGCAGCCGGCGCCGCCGTTCCCGCCGTCGTCGTCGTGATCGCCGCCGGCGTCGAGGCAAGGTTCGTCTGCGCATAGGAGAACGAACCCGTGCCGCCGTTCGAGATCTTCTGCAACGCCAGAGTCGGCGTCTTGTTGTTGGTGAAGGTGCAGACGAAAGCTGCGCCCGTCTTCACATTGGCCGCAGGGATGGTCAGCACATTGCCCGACAAGGAGCCGATCGCGCCGGTGTTGCCGGTGACCGCGCTGTTGGAATCGGTGCAGCTCGCCGCGCTCACAACGTAACCGGCGGCCGGCGTCTCGGTCAGCGTCACAGCCGTGCCAAGCGTCGTCACGGCGATCGCTGTCGGGGCGGCTGGCGCGACCACGCCTGCCGTCGTCGTCGTGATCGCAGCGGGCGCAGAGGCGAGATTGGTCTGCCCGTAAGAGAACGTGCCGGTGCCGCCGTTCGAAACCTTCTGCAGCGCGACCGTCGCGCGTGTATTCGTGAATGTGCAGGTGATCGTCGAGCCGACGTCGTAGTTTGGCGGTATCGTCAGAACGCGCGTGGCCAGCGCCAGCGAGGACGTTACGGTTGCATTGTTCTGATCGAGACAGCTTGCCCCGGTCAGGACATATCCTGCCGGCGGCGCGCCTTCAGTGATCGTTGTATTGGCGCTGTTGCTCGTGAGTGTCGATGCAGTTGAAGATGCCGGGTTTGTCGTCGCCGTATTCAGCGTGGAACCGGTCACGCCGTTCGTGCCTGTGAAGGTGAAGCTGCCTGTGCCGCCATCGGACTGTTTGGCGTAGACAACTTTCGTGTCGGGCACGGACACCGCAAGATCGATCGCGTCGCCGCTGTTGGCGCCCGTGCCATTGGCGTTGCCGGCCCAGGTGATCGTGAACGTCAGCGATGTAATGCCCGTGCCCAAAACCTGGATGGAGCCGCAAGCCGTCGCGCCAGTGTCTCCGTTCAGACAATAACCGCTGTTGGGATTGGTCGAGGCGGTCGCGCCAATCGAGCGTTGAAAGCTCGATCCGGTCAGCGTGAATTGCGTATTGCCATTGAGCCGCGAGAGCGAAACGCCGCTCGTGGCCGTCGAACCCGACAAGGTCCACACGGACGTATCGACGGTGCCGTCGCCCGGCTGCCCGCCAAGTCGTGCAAACTGTAGAACGGGATTGTTCACCGGACGGTTGAAACTGATTGTTATCGTGGACGTCGTTCCAAAATTATAGATCTGGAACGAGAGCGAAGGCCCTCCCGCAACCGTGCCGGAATAGGGATTGGTCCAGTAACTGCCGGTGCCGTTGGCGTTGAGCGTCGTTGCGGCGGTATTCGAAATCGCTGTGCCCGACATTGTCACGGTCACGCCGCCCGCTGTCGACGTTCCGCCGGTGGCGTTGGCGGTCCATGCGCCCGTTTCGTACGCGAAAACCGGCGCCGCCTGCATGATCGCGAGCAAGACCAGCGCGCAAAACGCAAACATTCGTTCGCGCACGCCAGGACGCACGCGCGAACGCGCGCGCGCCTTCATACAGTCGAAATTCCGCCCCAGGCCCATACGGCCTTGACCCTCAATATGTGAAAAACGAAAGAACGCGGCGCCGGCGAGAAACAACCAGCTGACTCAAAAGCAACGCGCACCGCGATTTCAGGCTGGTCGCGCGGCAAACGCCGGCGCAGGCAGGAACCGAACATCAAACGCAACGAAAAACGCAAATGAGCGGATCTGGCCGAAAACGGATGCGGCAGCCCGAATCATTGACCGATTATTAACCTTCGGTCAGGCGAGTCGCCATGCGTAAGCAAGTAAAATCAGACGTCTTCAACATAATGATTGCAGCAGGACGATTGCATGACCGGCATGACGGGCTTTGCTGGCGACACGCCAACGCAGCCCTTCGCCACGGACAACGTCAAAACAAATCTTGACAATATTCCTATCATCGGCTACATGTCCTTCGCCTCATGCGCCAAGGGCGTTCCGGATGGTTCCGAACGCGGATGAGGCCAGCGGCCCTGCGCCAAGGTCTGACCAGCCTTGCGTCCGGGGTGCGGAGAAAAACGAAGGCGTCGGCCGCGCTACTACGAGCGGGCTGCGACAGGCGTCGCGAAGGCGGCGGGCCTTCCCAAACCCCGGCCCAGCGGAGCGATCCGCCGGCCGGCAGTGGGCAAACGCCAGCGCTGAGGCGTCTCTCCGCGAAAATGCTGGAGCGGGAGTCCGGTTCGCCGGCCTTTTTCCCGAAAGCTTTCGCCACGGCGAACCGGACTTCCGCTCGCCTTGCCAATGCCCAGATCGCGCGTGGGAATGCGCGAGCGCGCCTTCAAGCGGCCGCGTCCGTCTCCTCGGCGTCGATTTCGGCCTGCGTCTGCTCGTTGTAACGCGCCCCGGCGATGGCGCCAGCGCTGAAAACCTCCTCAGCTGCGGCAAGCGTGGCGGCGTCGAACGACAATGCTGCGGCGGCGAGATTCTCGCGCAGATGCGCCTCGCGAGTGGTCCCGGGAATGGCGATCACATCCAGCCCGCGCGACAGCGTCCAGCCGAGCGCCAGCTGCGCGGGCGTGCATTCGGCCGCGCGCGCGACATCCGCCAGGCGCCGCTGCGCGCGCAGATTGCCCTCGTAAACATCCGGCGAAAACCGCGGCATGGCGCGGCGAATGTCCTTGGCGTCGAGGCCGGCGACATCCGGCGGCGCACCGGTCAGAAAGCCACGCCCGAGCGGACTGAAGGCGACGAAGGTCGCGCCGGTCTCGCGACAGGCCGCCAGCGCGCCATATTCGGGGTTGCGCGTCCACAGCGAATATTCGCTCTGCACGGCGCTGACCGGATATTCGGCATGCGCGCGCATTATGGTCGCGCCCGACACTTCCGACAGGCCGATGGCGCGCACAAGTCCGCGCGACACCAGATCGCCCATCGCGCCGACGCTTTCGGCGATCGGCACGCGCTTGTCCCAGCGATGCAGATAATAGACGTCGATGACCTCCGCGCCGAGGCGACGCAAACTGTCCTCGCAATTGCGCCGGATCGTCTCGGGCCGCCCGTCGATCACGCGCGTCATCGCGCCATTCACGCCGCGCACGCCCGCCATGCCGCCCTTGCTGGCGAGCGTGATCTGGCTGCGCACGGGCGCCAAAGCGCGCCCGACCAGCTCCTCGTTGGCGCCGAAGCCGTAAAGCGCCGCCGTGTCGAAATGCGTCACGCCGGCATCGACGGCTGCGCGCAGCACACGCTCGCCCTGTTCGCGCGCAATCGGCGCGCCATAGGCGTGGCTGAGGTTCATGCACCCGAGCCCGATGGCGCCGACGGAAAACGGCCCTAGCCTGCGCTGCATTCAGCTCATCTTCCGTTCGAGCTGGTCGAGTATCTCGTAGCACGGCAGCACTTGCGCAACGGAGGCATTCGGCTCCCTGCCCTCGCGAATGGCCGCGAAAAATTCGCGATCCTGCAATTCGATGCCATTCATCGAGACATCGACCTTGCTGACGTCGATCTTCTCGTCCTTGCCGTTGTAGAGATCGTCATAGCGCGCGATATAGGTTGCGCTGTCGCCGATGTAGCGGAAGAACGTGCCGAGCGGTCCGTCATTGTTGAACGACAGCGACAATGTGCAGATCGCGCCATTGGCGGCTTTCAGCAGAATGCCCATGTCCATCGCAATGCCGAGCGTGGGATGTTTGGGGCCTTGCACGCCATGGCATTCGACGATCGGACTTCCCGCCTGATAGGCGAACAGATCGACGGTATGCGCCGCATGATGCCAAAGCAGATGGTCGGTCCATGAGCGCGGCTGCCCGAGCGCGTTGATATTGGTGCGTCGGAAAAAATAGGTCTGCACATCCATCTGCTGCACATGAAATTCGCCGGCTGCAACGCGCTTGTGCACATATTGATGGCTTGGATTGAACCGTCGCGTGTGGCCGCACATCGCGACAAGTCCCGTCTGCTTCTGCAAGGCTGCCACAGCCTGAGCGTCCTTCAGACTGTCGGCGAGCGGAATTTCCACCTGCACATGCTTGCCCGCACGCAGGCATTCCATCGCCTGCGTCGCGTGCATCTGCGTCGGCGTGCACAAGATGACAGCGTCGACGTCCTGCTTCAGACTTTCGGCAAGATCGGTCGCGACATGCGGCACGCCATATTTGGCGGCCGCTTCCCTGGTTCTGTCGAGTTCGCGGCCAACCAGCGAAACAACCTCGACATCAGCGATGTTCCTGATCCCGTCGAGATGTTTCATCCCGAACGCGCCGGCTCCCGCCAACGCAACCTTGATCTTCCTGCTCATCACAAACGGCTCCTCAAAACCTGTAAGATTCCTTGCCCCATGTAGAAAACCGCATGCGCAACCGAATGTTTATCCGGCAAGCAGAATGAAGCCAAAGCCCGAAATGGCGGCGCGTCTTCCACAATATGCTGCGCAGCGCCCGTTGCGCGGGCTCTCCGGCATGAGGGGGGCGGAATAAACCTAGCGGACCATATTCTCCAAAATCAGATGTCCCACGGCGGTGTTCGACGCCGGCACATGGAAGAAACGGTGCAGCACCTTGGGGGCCGGTCCGCCGGCGATGTCGGACATGGCGCCGCGTGCGATCAGCCACATCACGAGTTCGATGCCCTCGCTGCCAGCCTCCCGCACATACTCGATATGCGGCATCTTCGAGAGCTTCTTCGGATCGGCGATCAACCTGTCGAGGAAGGCGTTGTCCCAATCGGCGTTGATGAGGCCCGCGCGCGCGCCCTGCAACTGGTGGCTCATGCCGCCGGTGCCCCAGATCTGGACGTTGAGCGGCTCGTCATAGCTTTCGATCGCCTTGCGGATCGCCTGCCCCAGCGCAAAACAGCGCGCGCCCGAAGGCACGGGATATTGCACGACATTGACCGCGAAGGGGATGACAGGGCAAGGCCACTTCTTCGGTTCGCCGCACATCAGGCTGAGCGGCACGGTCAACCCGTGATCGACATCCATCTTGTTGACGATCGTCAGGTCGAAATCCTGTTGGATCACCGATTGCGCGATATGAGCGGCAAGTTCGGGATGGCCGATCACTTTCGGCACCGGCCGCGGGCCCCAACCCTCGTCAGCCGGCAAGAATTGCGCGCCCGTCCCGATGGCGAAGGTTGGAATGAGGTCGAGGCTGAAAGCCGTCGCATGATCGTTGTAGACCAGAAAGATCACGTCCGGCTTGTTCTGCTTCAGCCATTTGCGCGAAAATTCGTAACCGTCGAAAACCTTCTTCCAGTAAGGCTCCTTCGTCTTGCCGAGATCGATCGCCGCGCCGATGGCGGGAACATGCGAGGTGTAAACTGAAGCTGTGATGCGCGCCATCACCGGGCTCCCTTCCTGGATTGAGCGGTCTTCGCGCGCCTTGCGGCGCCGGCGGCCCCCTGCGGTTGATTTTGCGGCTGCGCGTCCCCGTTCTCTCCGAGGCGGCGGTTGCCGCGGATCGAGCGCCCGCCATTGAGCATCATGTCGCGATATTCCTGCTCGGTCATGCCGGTCATCGAGCCGGCCATCTGCTGGAAGCTCTTGCCATCCGTGGCGCCGATGCGCGCAAGAAAATAGATGTTGCCGCCAAGCGCGATGCAACGATTGAGATCGCGCGCCATGACAGCCTTCTTCTGCGCCTCCGTCATCGGCCACTCGTCGAGATAAGCGCGCTCGTTCGCCTTGAAACGCGCGCGGTTCTCCGCCTGCATCAGCGAGACGCAAAACTGGTTGAGCCAATAGCCCCTGCGCGATTGTTCGGCGTCGAAAATCGTGGTGCCGGGAACGTCGAGATACGGTTTGTCGAGCGCCATGAGAGTCACCCTCGCATTTCTTCGGGCCAGTAAAGCCGCATTGGATTGTCGACAAGCAATTTTCGCTGCAAATCGGCAGTCGGCGCAATATGGGGAATGAAATCGACCAGCAGCCCGTCGTCCGGCATAGCGCCTTTCAGGTTCGGATGTGGCCAGTCAGTGCCCCACAGCACGCGGTCGGGGAAGCTTTCGACGACATGGCGCGCGAAAGGCGCGACGTCCCGATAAGCGTTGCGCTCCCCCTCGAGCGCAGGCGGCCCGGAAATCGACAGGCGCTCCGGGCACGACACCTTGCTCCAGACATTGGCGTGCTCGCGCATGAATTTGAGGAAGAGCTGGAACTCCGGCCCGTCGATAGGTTTCGACACATCCGGCCGCCCCATGTGGTCGACAACCACGATCGTCGGCAGCGCGGTGAAAAAATCCCACAGTTCGGGCAGATCGACAGCCTCGAAATAGATCACCACATGCCAGCCGAGCTGCGCGATGCGCGCGGCTATCTCCATCAATTCGTCCTTGGGCGTGAAGTCGACCAGCCGCTTGACGAAATTGAACCGGACGCCGCGCACGCCCGCACGGTGCAACTCCGCCAGTTCAGCATCGTCAATGCTGCGCCTGACCGTGGCGACGCCCCGCGCGCGCCCGTTGCTGGCGCGGCAGGCGTCAGCCATCGCCCGGTTGTCGGCGCCATGACAGGTCGCCTGAACGACGACGTTGCGCGAAAAGCCCAGATGATCGCGCAGGGCGAAAAGCTGCTCCTTGCTGGCGTCGCAGGGCGTATATTTGCGCTCGGGCGCATAAGGGAAAACGGCGCCAGGCCCGAAAACGTGACAATGGGCGTCCACCGCGCCGGCGGGCAGCACAAACTGCGGCTTCGAAGGCCCCTCGTACCAATCGAGCCAGCCCGGCGTTTTCGTGAAGGGTCCAGTGGTCGGTTTGCTCATGATTCAATCAACATATTTGAGGCCCGCCTTCTCAAGCGGCTCGCGCATCTTGTACATATCGAGTCCGAGCACGCCGCTCGCCAGTTTTGCGCGCTTGTCGCCTTCATTGGCTTCGCGCGCAGCCGCGGCCTCGGCCGTCTTGTGAGCCCAATCGGCGGGAACGACGACGACGCCGTCATCGTCGGCGACAATTGCGTCGCCAGGATTGACCAGCGCGCCTGCGCACACAACGGGAATGTTCACCGAGCCAAGCGTGGCCTTGATCGTCCCCTTGGCTGAAATGCATTTGCTCCACACCGGGAATTGCATTTCAGTCAGCGTCTTCACGTCGCGCACGCCAGCGTCGATGATCAAGGCGCGCGCGCCGCGCGCCATGAAGGATGTGGCGAGCAGGTCGCCAAAAAAACCATCGGTGCAGTCAGCCGACAGAGCCGCAATCACAACGTCGCCGGGTTGAATCTGTTCGGCGACAACATGCATCATCCAATTGTCGCCGGGATGAAGCAGCACCGTCACCGCCGTGCCTGAAACCTGTGCGCCGGCATAAATAGGCCGCATATAGGGTTTCATCAGGCCAACGCGTCCCATCGCCTCATGCGTGGTCGCAACGCCAAAAGCCGCGAGTCTTTCAACGGCGGCGCGGTCGGCGCGCTTGATGTTGCGTTTGACAATTCCCAACTGCGTCATGTCAGAGGCCCCTGGCTTTCAGCGCGGCGTCGAGCCGCGGATAAACACGCCGCGCATTGCCTTCGTAGACCTTGTGGCGCTCTTCGGCGGAAAGGTTTTGCGTCGCCTCGATATACCGTTTGGTGTCGTCGTAATAATGCCCCGTCTCCGGATCGATGCCGCGAACCGCGCCGATCATTTCAGAGGCGAACAGAATATTGTCGACAGGAATGACCCTCGTCAGCAGGTCGACGCCGGGTTGATGATAGACGCAGGTGTCGAAAAAGATGTTCTTGAGCAGATGGTCGCGCAGAAGCGGCTTTTTCAATTCCTGCGCCAGTCCGCGATAGCGGCCCCAATGGTAGGGCGCCGCGCCCCCGCCATGCGGAATGACGAAGCGCAGAGTCGGAAAATCCTTGAACAGGTCGCCCTGAATGAATTGCATCACCGCTGTCGTATCCGCGTTGATGTAATGGGCGCCGGTCGTATGGAAACAGGCGTTGCAGCTCGTCGAGACATGCACCATGGCGGGAATGTCGTATTCCACCATCTTCTCGTAAATCGGGTACCAGTGTCGGTCCGTCAGCGGCGGACTCGTCCAGTGACCGCCCGAAGGATCGGGATTGAGATTAATGCCGACGAACCCGTAATCCTTCACGCAACGATCGATTTCGTCGATGCAGGTCCG
>JAGWTA010000025.1 GCA_028869185.1 Hyphomicrobiales bacterium | reverse complement strand
TCGAAGACCAGGATGGCTGTGTCGGCTGGGGAGAAACATGGTGCAACTATCCCGCTGTCGCAGCGGAGCATCGTGTGCGTGTCCTGATTTCGCTCGTTGCGCCGCTCGCCGCTGAGCTCGCATTGTTGGATCAGCCGGCAATTTTGTGGACACAGCTTGCCTCGCGCCTTGCCGTTCTCGCCATTCAGACGGGCGAATATGGTCCCATCGCGCAGACGATCGCAGGTCTTGAATGCGCAGCGCACGATCTTGCCGCGCGGCGGGCGGGCGCGCCCTTGCACCGCTATCTGGACCAACGCGCGAACGGACGCGTCGCCGTTTACGCAAGCGGCATCAATCCCGATGGCGCGCCTGAGACTGCAGCGGCGGCGATGGCGCGCGGCTTTGCTGGCTGCAAGATAAAGGTCGGCTTTGGCGCGGAGATCGACGCCGCCAATCTGCGCGGCGCGCGTGCGCAGATCGGCGCCGATGCGGCGTTGATGGCCGACGCCAACCAAGGCTGGTCGTTCGATCAGGCGCTGGCTTTTCTGCCGGTTTGCGACGATGTCGGCCTTGCGTGGCTGGAAGAGCCCTTGCGGCACGATGCGCCTGATGCGCAATGGCGCAGCCTGGCCGAGAATACGCGCGTTGCGATTGCAGCAGGTGAAAATTTTTCGTCCGTCGAAGACTTCGAGACGCTCCCATCGCGCAGACATATAAAAATTCTGCAGCCGGACCTTGGCAAATGGGGAGGCGCTGCGCTTTCGCTCGCCATCGCGCGCGCGAGCGCGCACAAGGGCCTCGTTTACTGCCCGCACTGGCTGGGAAGCGGCGTCGGATTGCTCGCCTCGATGCATGTGAAAGCGGCTTCACGCACGCAAAGCGGTTATGTCGAGGTCGACGTCAATCCCAACCCCATGCGCCAGCGCATCGTCGAGCACATTGTCGGCGCGCCCGTCGATGGCGCGGTGACGCTGCCGGACACGCCCGGCATTGGCGATATCGGCCCGCTCGTAGCCGAATTTTCCGATGCATTGGTCATGAGCGAGGAAGCGTCTTTTTGATTGCGCCTTCACGTCGCCAATTCCATGTCGAGCCGGATGAAATCGCCGCGATAGGTTACGTCGGCCCAATAGATGACGCGTCCGCTGGAATCGTAGATGAAGCGCCGCACTTCGGCTACGGGATCGCCGATCGGTATGCCGATCTGTTCCGCCGTTTCCAGGTCGCATTTGGAGATGACCATGGTTTGCCGAACGCGCGCGATATCGGTCTTGGGATCGTCGGCAAGCACCGGCAGAACAAGCTCGTTGCGGAAGCGCTCGCGATGGCGATCGAAAACATCCCTGGCGATGTTCAAGCTGATGAGGCAATAGCGCTGGCCTTCGCGGGAGTGGACGCGGCGGATGCGGTGGTATCCTTGCGCGGCGTGGCCATCATCGAGCGGGCCGGGGGGATCGCCCTCCCCTTCCTCGAGGTCTTCGACGAGCGGCCGGTCGCCGCGATACATATCCACGAGATCGGCAAACCGGCTGTGCAGAAGCAACGGCCGCACCGGCTTCGGCGGTGGAAGAACCATTGTGCCGAGCCCGCGGCGCGGCGCGAGCAGACGCTCCTCTTCGAGCAGCTTGACCGCTTGCCGGACCGTGATGCGCGCAACGCCGAATTCCAACGCAAGTTGCTCGAACGAGGGCAGAAAGTCCCCCTCCCGCCAAACGCCCTTGCGCATGCGCTGGCGCATCGTTTCCGCCAGTTGCAGGTAAAGCGCCGTGCGCGTTCGGCCGAGCGCCGTTTTGCCGGTTGTCAAAAGCGAACCCTCGATTCGGATGGCCAACAATGGCGCGCCCGAAAGGCGACTGTCCATCGAGCGGGTTGCGACCGCTCGATATTATATTATAAGCCTAACTTTAGATTGTTTGCTCGGGAAGGGTCATGAGCGCCCGCGAGGAATACGATTATGTGATTGTCGGCGCCGGCTCTGCCGGATGCATCGTTGCGAGCCGCCTGTCGGAAGATCCCGATGTGCGGGTGCTCCTGCTTGAGGCCGGCGACCTGGACAAGGGTTTCTGGCTGCGGTTGCCGGTCGGCTATTACAAATCGATCTACAACGAGCGCGTGGCGCGCCAGTTCAAAAGCGAGCCGGGCCCCGGCGTCGCAGGGCGGCGCATCGACAGCCCGCGCGGCCGCGTTGTCGGCGGATCGAGTTCCATCAACGGTCTCATCTTCATCCGCGGGCAGGCCGAGGACTTCGACGACTGGGCGGCCGCTGGCGCTGAGGGGTGGAGCTATCGCGAAACGCTTCCCTATTTTCGGCGGCTTGAGCGGTTCGAGGGCCCGGCCTCGCAATATCGTGGCGCGCAGGGGCCGCTGGCGGTCTCGCCTTTGCGCAATCACGATCGTTTGTGCGCGGCGTGGCTCGACGCCGCTGTCGCGACAGGGCTGCCGCGCAATGCCGATTTCAACGGCGCGACAAGCTATGGCGTTGGCGCTTATCAACTCACGTTGCGCGGGCGATGGCGCGAGAGCGCCGCGACAGCCTTTCTGCATCCTGCGCTGGCGCGCTCCAACCTCGCGCTCCTGACGCGCGCGCAGGCCACGCGCATCGACATCGTGAATGGTCGGGCGCGCGGCGTGGCCTTCGTGCGCGAGGGCGTTGCGCGCATGGCTTATGCCCGGCGCGAAACAATTCTTTGCGCCGGCGCTGTGCAGAGTCCGCAACTGCTCCAGCTGTCAGGCGTTGGCGATCCGGATCGGTTGAAGCAATGCGGCGTTCGGCCAATTCACGACCTGCCCGGCGTCGGCGAAAACCTGCAAGATCACCTGCAAATGCGCACGATCGTGGAATTGAACGAGCGGGCCTCGCTCAATGACAAGGTGCGCAATCCCCTCGAACTCGCCCGCATGGGCGCGCAATGGCTTTTTTCCGCTTCCGGCCCGCTCACCGTGGGCGCGGGACAAGTGGGCGGCGCGACCTGTACGCGCTTTGCGCAAAACGGTCGGCCCGATCTGCAATTGTTCGTGATGCCGCTTTCGGTCGACAAGCCGGGCGCGCCGCTGCATCGTTATTCGGGATTCACCACGTCCTTCTGGCAATGCCATCCGCGCAGCCGGGGAACCGTGCGCATCCGCAACGCCGACCCGATGGCGGACCCCGAAATTCAGCCGAACTATCTTTCCGATCCGCACGACAGCGCCGTGATGGTCGAGGGCATGAAGATCGTACGCGAGATTTATGCACAGCCGGAATTTGCGCCATTGTGGAAGCGCGAGATCGCCCCCGGCGCCGGCGTGCAGACCGACGCCGAAATTCTCGACGCCTGCCGGCGCATGTCGTCCACCGTCTATCATCTCGTTGGAACCTGCAGGATGGGGAGCGACGTCCGCGCGGTGGTCGACCCGCGTCTGCGCGTGCGCGGCATCGACGCGTTGCGCGTGATCGACGCCTCAGTGATGCCGACGATCACATCCGCCAACACCAATGCGGCGGCGCTGATGATCGGCGAAAAAGGCGCCGCGCTCGTGCGCGAGGACCGTTCCTGAACCTCGGGACCACGCCGTGACGCGCGCCCGTTGCTCTGGCTATGCCGTTGGGCCAAAATTCGCGCCGCGTCCGTCAGTTCCGCCGGACGACCGTTCACTTGCAGCGTCATTTTCTCTGCGTGCTTTTGATGTCTTACACCGCCGCAAAGGTGCTGGAGCTGATTGACGAGGCGGCGCTCGAACCGTCCGAGGTCGACCGTCTGCTTGCGCCCCTGGGGATTTCCAGTTCCGATCTGAGGGACGCCGGCAGAACCTTCAGAATGGATGAAATTCTGAATATTTTCAGCATTTTGGCTGAAAATGCCCGCGATCGTTTCGCCGCTTATCGCGCCGGCCGAAAAATGCGGATGGCTCATCTTGGCGTTTTCGGGCTGGCCTTGATGAGCCAGCCCGATTTGCGCACGGCGCTCGATTTCGTGCTGAAATACCGGGCGCTCAGCTCCCCCATGATCGGTCTTGGCGTCGAGATTGGCGAGCAGGAAAGCCGGCTGATCTTTTCGCCCATCCACGCGATCAACCCGGCCGACGCCGGCTATCCCCGGCTGCTCGATTTCAATTTCGGACTGGTCTCCGCGCTGATCGAGGACGGACTTGGGCGCACGGACGCGATCAGCGCGATACACCTTTCCGGACTGGCGGACGACATGACCAGAAAGGCGCTGGAATCGTCGGGATTTCGCATCGTCGCCGGCGCGAGCCAGGACGCGATGGTGTTCGCCAACGCGGTGATGTCAGCGCCGCTGCGCTACAGGAACCCGATCGGCGCGGCCATCGCGCTGAAGCTTTGCGACCAGGCCATGGCGGAAACGCCGGCCATGTTCGGGATTGTCGGCCGCACGCGCGCCATTCTGATCGCGAACGCGCAAAAGCCCATAACGGCGGCTGTGGTGGCGCGCGAACTGAATGTTAGCGAACGCAGCCTGAGACGGCAGCTCGCTCTCGACGGCGCGAATTTTCGCGACCTCAAGCACCAGGTGCAAGGCGACCTCGCCCGCAAATTCCTGACGCAAACGCGCATGACCGCCGAAGACATCGCCGAGGCAACCGGGTTCAGCGATGTCGCCAATTTCCGGCGTTTTTTCCGACGCAATTTCGGCCTTTCGCCGGGGGCGTTTCGCCACGCCAAGCGCTCGGACCGCTACCTTGGCCGAAAATGACCCCTTTTGACATGAACTAACCCTTCTTCGGGCATTCCGAGCGGTCGCATGATGGACGCCGGAGGACGCCCGTGAACGATCAATCACATTCCCCGCTGACCGAATGGCTGCGCCGGGACGCCGGCCATGTGCTGATGACCGGCGCGCAGGCGCTCGTGCGCCTGCCGATGCTGCAGAGCGCACGCGATCGCGCGGCGGGCCTGAACACCGCCGGCTACGTATCGGGTTATCGTGGCTCGCCGCTCGGCGGGCTCGATTCCCTCTTCGCGCGCACAAAGCGCGCGCTCGACGCCAGCAACGTGACATTCGCGCCGGGATTGAACGAGGAACTGGCCGCGACCGCGATCTGGGGCACACAGCAGATCGACGCGCTGGGCGCCGCCAAGGTCGATGGCGTTTTCGGCATGTGGTACGGCAAGGGGCCGGGCGTCGAACGTGCGGCCGACGCATTGCGCCACGGCAATTTCGCCGGCGCGCACAAGAATGGCGGCGTGCTTGTCGTGTATGGCGACGACCACCCCGGCAAGTCATCGACGACAGCGCATCAGTCGGAGCAGACGCTGGCCGCCCTGTCGATCCCTTCGCTCTATCCCGCCGACGTTCAGGATTTCGTGCGCTTCGGATTGCTCGGCTGGGCGATGTCGCGCTTCACAGGTTCGTGGGTCGGCTTCAAATGCGTCAATGAAACCGTGGAGCAGACGGCGACGGTCGATCTCGACTTTGCCGATCTTGCGGTCGTGTCGCCTGAACTGGGCGCGGACGATCTGCCGCCCGACGGCCTCAACATCAGGCCGATGGTTTTCAATCCGCAAAATCTGGAAAATGTCGTCACGCGCTACCGGCTTCCCCTGGTGCAGCGTTTCGTGCGCGCCAACCGCATCGACCGACCGGCGTTCGGCGCGAAGGCGCCGCGCCTGGGTCTCGTCGCAGCCGGCAAGGCGTATCATGACGCAATTCATGCGCTCGGCATTCTGGGCGTGACGCAGGAGCTTGCGGAAAAGCTGGGGATCGGCGTCTACAAGCTCGGCTGCATCTGGCCGCTCGAGCCTGAGGGTTTGCGCGAATTTTCGGCTGCGGCCGAAGCCCTGTTCTTCATCGAGGAGAAGCGTGCTTTCGTGGAAGCACAAGCGCGGGAGTTGTTCTACAATGACGAACGGCGCCCGCACATTTACGGCAAGATGCTGGCGAATGGCGAAAAGCTTCTACCCTCTGACGAACAACTCGCCCCCGCCGATGTCGCGCGCGCAATTACGCTGGTTATGCGCGCGACCGGCATCGACGCATCGCTTCTCCCGACTCGCAACGATCCCGTTCCGGCCGTCGCGCCCAAGCCCGGCCAGACGCCGCCGATGAGCCTCGTGCGGATGCCCTATTTCTGTTCGGGCTGTCCGCACTCGCGTTCGACGCAGCTGCCCTCCGGTTCGATCGGATTCGCCGGCATCGGTTGTCACGGCATGGCCGTGCTGCGCACGACGCGCGACACGTTGCCGCCGACGCAAATGGGCGGCGAAGGCGCGAACTGGATCGGCATGCATCGCTATGCGGCGCGCGACCATGTGTTCCAGAATCTCGGCGATGGCACGTTCATGCATTCTGGAATTCTGGCGATCCGCGCCGCCGTCGCTTCGGGCGCGAACATCACGTTCAAAGTGCTCTACAACGATGCTGTCGCGATGACCGGCGGGCAGCCGCATGACGGGCCGATCTCCGCCGAGGGAATCGCCGCTCGCGTCGTCGCCGAAGGCGTCGGGCGCACCATCATCGTGAGCGAAATTCCCGAGCGGTTCGAGGGATTGTCCGTGCCCGCCGGCGTCTCGGTGCGCCCGCGCACGGAACTGACGGCGATACAGGAAGAATTCCGCGCGATTCCGGGCGTGACGGCCATCATCTACGACCAGACCTGCGCGGCCGAAAAGCGCCGCCGACGCAAGAAAGGCAGTTACCCCGACCCCGCCAAGCGCATGTTCATTTTCGACGAGGTCTGCGAAGGCTGCGGCGATTGCTCGACAATCTCGACCTGCGTTTCCATCGAGCCGAAAGACACGCCGCTCGGCACCAAGCGCCGGATCAATCAGAGTTCGTGCAACAAGGATTATTCCTGCGCCGAGGGTTTCTGTCCGTCCTTCGTCACCGTGCTGAACGCCGAACCAGTCGCTGCGCCTTTGCCCGACCTTGGCGCGATGGAGAGCGCCTTGCCGGCGCCGACCAGACGCGTCGGCGCCCTGTCGACGATGGTCGCCGGCATCGGCGGCACGGGCGTCATCACCGTCGCCGCCATTCTGGCCCGCGCGGCGCACAGCGAGGGGCTTGCCGTGTCGGCTTACGACATGACCGGTCTTGCACAGAAGAATGGCGCGGTGTTCTCGCATCTGAAGATCGCCGATCAACCCGAGGCGCTCGGCGCGCAGCGCGTAGGCGCGGGCGAGGCCGACCTCATGCTGGCGTTCGACCTGCTCGCCGCCATCCAGCCCGAGGCTGCAGGAACGATCCGCAATGGCCATACGATGCTGGTGGGCAACGCCGACGTCGCCCCCACCGCGTTTTTCCAGATGGACCGCACCGACGCGGGACGTCCGATTCCAGGCGCTGCGCGCGCCAGGCTGACGCAGGCCGCCGGCCCCGAGCAGGCGTTTTTCGTCGACGCGACGCGCGTGGCCGAACAGCTTTGCGGCGATACGATCGCGGTCAATCTGATGCTGGTCGGCTTTGCAGCGCAGAAGGGCCTGCTGCCGGTTTCGGTCGCTTCCATCGTCGACGCGATCGTCCTGAATGGCGCGGCGGTCGAACTCAACAAGCGCGCATTTCTGATTGGGCGGGTTCTGGCTCATGAACCCGACAAGGTGCTGTCGATGTTGCGCGCTGATCGCGCGGCGGCGCCCGCAGATCTCGATGCAATTGTCGCCGACCGAATGCCGCGTCTGACCGCCTGGGGATCGCGCGGCTGGGCGAAACGCTACAAGCAATTCGTCGACAAGACGCGCGCGAAAGCGGGCGATGGCGCCTTCACGCGCGCAGTCGCCACCAATCTTGCGAAACTGATGACCTACAAGGACGAATACGAGGTCGCCCGGCTCTATTCGTCGCCGGTCTTCAAACAGCGTCTGGCTGAGGCGTTCGGCCCGGCATCGGACATCCGGTTCAATCTTGCGCCGCCGATGTGGTCGTCGCGCGATCCGCGCACCGGACATCTCGTGAAAAAGGAATATGGCAAAGGCGTCATGACCGCCTTTGGCGTTCTTGCGCGACTGCGGAAACTGCGCGGCACATGGCTCGATCCGTTTGGCCGCTCTGCGGAACGGCAGATGGAGCGCGACCTGATTGGGGAATATCAGGCGATCGTCGAAGAAGCGATCGCTCATGCCTCGGGCGAAAAAGCCGAGACAGCGCTCGCGCTCGCGCAGCTCCCTGAAATGGTCAAGGGTTACGGCCATGTGAAGGAAGCCAATGTCGAGAAATACCGGGCGCGCCTTGCCGAACTCAGGACGGCGCTTGCTGCGCCGGCCATTCCGCGTCAGGCGGCCGAATAATCGAAACCGGGCCGACAAGGCGCCGCCGAGAGCGCCAGCAAAAGGGGAGAGAAAGATGACGGAAGCTTTTGATTACATCGTCGTTGGCAGCGGGCCGGGCGGAGCCCCCGTCGCCAACAGGCTGAGCGCTGACGGGCGCACGAGCGTGTGTCTGGTCGAGGCTGGCGGCGACAACAACAACGCAACGGTCAACATACCCTTGTTGCTGATCGCCAACGTGCCCAAGAAGAACAAGACCAACTACGCCTTCGAGACAGTGCCGCAAAAGGGGCTGAAAAATCGTATCGGCTATCAGCCGCGCGGTCGCGGCCTTGGCGGATCAACCGCCATCAACGCGTTGGTCTATATGCGCGGACATCGCGGCGACTATGACGAATGGCGCGATCTCGGCTGCCCCGGCTGGGGATATCAAGACGTTTTGCCGTGGTTCAAAAAGTCTGAAAACAATACGCAGTTCCGCAACGAATATCATGGCCAGGGCGGCGAGATGAATGTCGAGCTCGTGCGCTCGGACAATCCTTGGCACAAGATTTTGACCGAAGCGCTTTCCGACGCGCAACTGAAGGAAAACCCCGATCCGAACGGCGCCCATCAGGAGGGATTCTCGGTTGCGACAGTCATGCAGAAGAACGGCGCGCGCTGCTCGGCCGCGCACGCCTTCATCCTGCCGGTAATGACCGCGCGCAAAAATCTGAATGTGATGCTCGAAACGCAGGCCGTGCGTGTGATCTTCGAAGGCAAACGCGCCGTCGGTCTGGAAGTCGAGCACAAGGGCCAGCGCCGCGTGATCCGCGCCAACCGCGAGATCATCCTGTCGGCGGGCGCGTTCCATACGCCGCAATTGCTGATGCTCTCGGGCGTCGGCCGCGCCAGCGATCTCAAGCCGCTCGGAATCGACATCGTGCACGACCTGCCGATGGTCGGCTACGATCTGCACGACCATGCCGACTTCATTCTTGGCTACCACATCGACGACCGACAGAACCTGCTCGGCATTTCGCCGGGCGGCATTGCGAGCATGTGGCGCAACTGGGGCCGCTATCGCAGTGAGCGCCGCGGCATGTTCACGTCGAATTTCGCTGAAATGAATGGCTTCATGCGGCTTCGGCCGGACAGCCCGCGGCCCGAGATCCAATATGAATTCGTCATCGGTCTGGCCATCGACCATGCGCGCAAGCTGGAGCGGCGCCATGGGCTGTCGTGCCACATCCTCGACCTGCGCCCGAGCTCGCGCGGTTCGATCAAGCTGCGGTCTGCAAATCACAAAGACATGCCGCTCATCGATCCGAATTTTCTCGCAACCGACGACGACATGAGCCGCATGATCGAAGGCGCAAAGAGGGTTCACAACATCATCGTCAATTCAAGGCAAATCGGCCCGCGGATCATCGCCGATCTCTTCACGTCGCATTGCAAGACCGATGCGGATTGGGAAGACGTTATCCGCTCGCGCGCAGACACCAATTATCATCCCGTTGGCTCGTGTCGCATGGGCACGGACGACAGCGCCGTGGTCGATGCGCGCACGCTCAAGGTCAATGGGCTCGAAGGTCTGCGCGTTTCCGACGCGTCCGTCATGCCGCGCGTCACCGGCGGCAACACCACGGCGCCGACGATGATGATCGGCGAGCGTTGCGCCGACTTCATCCTGAACGGCGCGTGACGGCGCCGGAGTCGCTGGCATGCCCACGATGGACCTCGTTCCCGCCTCCCCGGACGATTATCGGCGGCGCGCCGAACGGCGCCTGCCGCGTTTTCTGTTCGATTATGTCGACGGCGGCGCCTACGACGAAGCAACCCTCGCGCGCAACGTCGCCGACTTCCGTCAGATCGCATTGCGCCAGACCGTCATGCGCGATGTTTCGCGCGTCGATACGTCTGCGAAACTGCTGGGACTGCACGCCTCGATGCCGGTGGCGCTCGCGCCGGTCGGCATGGGCGGCATGCTCGCGCGGCGCGGCGAAGCGCAGGCCAAGCGCGCGGCCGACGCCGCCGGCGTTCCCTTCACATTGTCGACTGTTTCCATCTGTTCGCTGGAAGAGATTGCTGCAGTCTCAAGCGCGCCATTCTGGTTTCAGCTCTACATGCTGCGCGATCGCGCGATCGTGCGGGAAATGCTCGAGCGCGCCTGGAGCGTCGGCGTGCGCACGCTGGTCTTCACCGTCGATCTTGCGGTCATTGGCGCTCGCTATCGCGATGTGCGCAACGGCATTGCAGGCGGGACGAACGCTTTGGGCCGCTTGCGCTCGGGGCTTCTGTCGTATGTTTCGCATCCCGCCTGGCTTGTCGATGTCGCGATCAAGGGCAAGCCACACGGTTTTGGCAATCTTGCCGCATATGTGCCGAATGCGAAAAATCCGGCGGAATTTCGCGCCTGGGTCGAGAGCCAGTTCGACGCATCCGTCACCTGGGCGGACATTGAATGGCTGCGCGGCATCTGGCGCGGCGCGCTCGTGATCAAAGGCGTACTTTCGCCTGAAGATGCGCTGCTCGCAGTAAAGGCGGGCGCCGATGGCGTGATTGTTTCCAACCATGGCGGTCGACAGCTCGACGGCGTAGCCTCGTCCATTTCCGTGACGCCGCGCGTGGCGCAAGCAGTCGGCGATCGCGCCGCAATCTTCATGGACGGCGGCGTGCGCAGCGGGCTCGACGTGGTGCGCGCGCTGGCGCTGGGCGCAAATGGCGTGCTCATCGGACGGCCTTGGGCCTATGCGATTGCGGCGGGCGGAGAAGCCGCGCTCAAGAAAATGATGCAGACATTCCAGAAGGAACAGCATGTGGCGATGGCGCTTTGCGGCGTCGATTGCGTCGACAAGATCGATGCGGCAATCCTCGATCACGCCAGTTCCGGTCCATACGCCATAATGCGCGCCGCAAGTTGCGCCGGCGATCCCCGACCGAACGTCATTGAATAAGAAATCCGGAGCGCTCGTCGGGCAGATTTTTGGGCCGCCGTCAGCGAGCGCGGAATATCTCGAAGTCCACCGCTGAGCGAAATGCTTCGAATCGATCGCCGAGGTCGCGAAGCCGCTTCAGGCGATTATCGACATCGAAAACCGGGCTGAGAGCGCAACGAAGCCACCGCCCGCGGGCGGATGGTCTCCGGGCGGCCGGTCATGGTCGCGGCTTCTTTCCGGACAATTCCCGGATCTGTCCGGCCTGCTGATCGCGTACCCAATGGTCGTCGAACACGCTGCGCTTTAGGGCAGCACAGCGATGGCCTGTATCTCGATCCGCGCCTCCGGCTCGACCAATGCCTTGACCTCCACCGCCGCCATGGCGGGGTAATGGCGACCCATCAGGGCCCGATAGACTTCGCCGATTTCCTTGAGGCGCGAGGCATATTCGGCTTTGTCGGTCAGGTACCAGGTCATCTGCACGATATGCGAGGCATTGCCTCCGGCCGTATGCACCACATCGAGGACGTTTTGCAGGGTCTGGCGGAACTGCGCGACGAGATCGAGCGTCTCGAACACGCATTGCGAGTTCCAGCCGATCTGACCGCCCACATAGAGACTGCGGCCAGTAGCGAGTATTCCGTTGGAATAGCCCTTGGGCTTGGCCCAACCTTCAGGCTGAACGATTTCGATCATGACAAATTCCTCTTATGGCGCTCGTATAGCGCCTGCCGCAGCGTCTGGGGCCAAGACAGGGCGCAATGGGATTCCAGCGATGTCGCCACCACGCGTTGCTGCGCCCGCCAAAGCGCGCGCCCACGGGTGGCGACTTCGTGGAGACGTTTGAGAGAAACGGAGCCAACCTTCTCCGGTGGAGTCGCCATCTGCGAATTCGAGACGCCGGGTGGCGATGAAGGCATATCCGCGTCCTAGTTTGCGAAAGCGGCAATGCCCGTGATCGCGCGGCCGAGGATCAGCGCGTGAATATCATGGGTTCCCTCGTAGGTGTTGACGACCTCGAGATTCACCAGATGCCGTGCGACGCCGAATTCATCCGCGATTCCGTTGCCGCCGAGCATATCACGCGCAACACGCGCGATATCAAGCGCCTTGCCGCATGAGTTTCGCTTGATGATGGAGGTGAGCTCCACCGGCGGATGGCCCTCCTCTTTCAGGCGCCCGAGCCGCAGGCAGCCTTGCAGGCCAAGCGCGATCTCGGTCAGCATGTCGGCAAGCTTTTTCTGAACAAGCTGGTTGGCGGCCAGCGGACGCCCGAACTGCTTGCGGTCCAGCACATATTGTCGCGCGACAGCCATGCAATCTTCCGCGGCGCCCAGCGCCCCCCAGGCGATGCCGAAGCGCGCAGAATTGAGGCAGGTAAACGGACCTTTCAGCCCCGTTACGCCTGGCATCAGATTCTCTTCCGGCACGAACACCCCGTCCATGACGATCTCGCCGGTGATGGAGGCGCGCAGACCCACCTTGCCGTGAATGGCCGGTGCGGAAAGCCCCTTCCAACCCTTTTCCAGAATGAACCCGCGAATGAGACCGTCCTCGGTCTTCCCCCAGACAACGAAGACATCGGCGATCGGGCTGTTGGTGATCCAGATCTTGGCGCCGGTGAGGCTGTAGCCGCCCTGCACCTTGCGAGCCCGCGTCTCCATCGAGCCGGGGTCGGAACCATGATTTGGCTCGGTCAAACCGAAACAGCCGATCCATTCGCCGGAGGCGAGCTTGGGCAGATACTTCTGTTTCTGCGCCTCGGAGCCGAATTCGTTGATCGGAACCATGACGAGCGAGGATTGCACGCTCATCATGGAGCGATAGCCGGAATCGACCCTCTCCACCTCGCGCGCAATCAGCCCGTATGCGACATAGCCGAGACCGGCGCCGCCGAACTTCTCAGGGATGGTGGCGCCAAGCAGGCCCAGTTCACCCATTTCCCGGAAAATCGCGGCGTCAGTGCGCTCATGGCGGAAAGCCTCGAGCACGCGCGGAGCGAGCTTGTCCTGCGCGTAGGCCCGCGCCGTGTCCATCACCATCACTTCCTCGGAGGTGAGTGAAGCGCTGAGCAGGAACGGGTCTGCCCAGTCGAAATGGTCTCGAATCTTGCTCATGCGTTGATTTCCTTCAGCAGATCGCGTGCGATAATGAGTTTCTGGACTTCGCTTGCGCCTTCGTAGATTCGCAGAGCCCTGATTTCGCGGTAAAGACGCTCCACCATTTCGCCAGACCGAACGCCGCGCCCGCCAAACATCTGCACCGCACGATCGATGACGCCTTGCGCGTTCTCCGTTGCGACCAGTTTTGCCATGGCGGCTTCGCGCGTGGTTGGCAGGCGTTGCACATCGCGGCGCCAGGCCGCGCGATAGGTCAGAAGCATCGCCGCATCGATCTCGCTGGCCATTTCGCCGATTGCGCCCTGCGTGAACTGCAGATCGCCCAGCAAACCGCCAAACATCCGGCGCGAGGCCGCATGAGCCAGCGCTTCGTCAAGCGCGCGACGGGCGAAACCCAGCGCCGCGGCGGCGACGGAGGCGCGGAAAATATCCAGCGTGCGCATGGCGATCTTGAAGCCCTCGCCGGGCTTGCCAAGAAGACGATCCGCCGGGATGCGGCAATTGTCGAAACGAATGGTCGCCAGCGGATGCGGAGCGATCACATCAATGCGTTCGGCGATCGAGAAACCCGGATCATCGGCGAAAACCACGAAGGCGGAAAGCCCGCGCGCTCCCGGCGCTTCGCCCGTGCGTGCGACTACGCAGTAGAAATCGGCGATGCCGCCATTGGAAATCCAGGTCTTCTCGCCATCGAGAATGAAATGATCATTCTCGCGTCTGGCCGCGCAGGTCATCGCCGCAACATCCGACCCGGCCTCTTTTTCGGACAGGGCAAAGGCGGCGATCCATTCGCCGGAGCGGGCCTTTGGCAGCACGGTCTTGCGCAAGTTGGGCGTGCCTGCGACGCCAATCGCGCCAGAGCCGAGCCCCTGCATGGCAAAGGCGAAATCCGCCAAACCATCATGCCAGGCCAAGGTCTCGCGGGCGAGACAAAGCATGCGCGAATCGATGCTTTGCGCATCCCCGTCAGCTTCCGCCACCGCAGCGGTCAGAAGCCCGGCGGCGCCCAGCTCTTTCACCAGCCTGCGGCAGGCGGCGTCCGTATCCGCATGATCGATCCCTTTCATGGCGTCGGACTGAGCGAAGGCGTCGAGCTGTTCACGAAACTGCGCGTGCCAAGGCGCAAAGAACGGCCAGGAGAGATGACCGGAATCCGGTCGCAGGCGTGGAGGTGAGAGATGGTGCGCCATGATGCGATTTATCCGTTCAATTGCCTTCGAAGACGGGTTTGCGCTTGGCGGCAAAGGCCTCGAAAGCGCGGCGGAAATCCCCTGTCGCCATGCAGATCGCCTGCGCCTGCGCTTCGGACTCTATCATTTCGTCGAGGCCCATCGCCCATTCCTGGTTGAGCATGGTTTTGGTTACGCCATGCGCGAACCACGGCCCGTCCGCCAGATTGCGTGCGAGCGTCTGCGCCGCCGCAGCCAGCTCGCCGGCCGGATGAAGCGCATTGTAGAACCCCCAGGCATGGCCTTCCTGCGCGCTCATGGCGCGACCTGTGTAGAGCAATTCCGCAGCGCGTCCCTGCCCGATGATGCGCGGCAATATTCCGCAAGCGCCCATATCCGCCCCCGCCAGTCCGACGCGGGTGAAGAGGAACGCTGTTTTGGCCTCCGGCGTCGCGATGCGCAGATCGGAGGCCATGGCGAGAATCGCGCCGGCGCCGGCGCAGACGCCATCCACCGCCGTAATGATTTGTTGAGGGCACCGACGCATCGCCTTGACGAGATCGCCAGTCATGCGGGTAAAGGCGAGCAGATCAGGCATCGCCATCTTCGTCAAAGGTTCGATGATTTCGAACACGTCGCCGCCGGAGCAGAAGTTGCCGCCCTCGCCCATCAGAACGACAGTGCGGACATCCGAGGCATAGACGAGATCGCGGAACAGATCGCGCAATTCGGCGTAGCTGTCGAAAGTGAGCGGATTCTTGCGATCCGGGCGATTGAGATGGATTGATGCAACGCGTCCATCGGCGCTGGTTTCAAAGCGGAAATGCTCGGCTTTGAATGCCTGGAAGGGACGCAGCATAGAGTTCATGGCGCTTTTTGACATTACATCACCTCTCCGCCGGCAACGGCGATCGACTGGCCGGTGATCGAACCGGCATCTTGCGAGACAAGCCAACGCACCGTGGCCGCAACTTCGTCAGGCTGGATGAGCCGTCCCTGTGGATTGGCTTTGACGAATTCCGCCTTCACCGCCTCAAGCGTGCGGCCGGTTTTCTGGACGATGCCGTCGAGCGCCGCGGAAATCAGCGGCGTATCGGTAAAGCCAGGGCAGATTGCATTTACGGTGACGCCGGCGCCCGCCAGCTCCAGCGCCAATGCGCGCGTGAGGCCGATAACGCCATGCTTTGCCGCGCAATAGGCCGAGACATAAGCGTAGCCCTTCAGCCCCGCCGTCGAGGCGATGGAAATGATGCGCCCCGCTTGCCCTGCCGCTTTCACATCGGCCAGCGCGGCCTGCGTGACGTGGAAAACGCCGCCGAGATCGACCGCCAGCACGTGGCTCCACATATCAGCGCTGGTTTTCTCGAACGGAGCGCTCGGCGCCGCGCCCGCATTGTTGATCAGCACCGACACGGGGCCGAATGCGACGCGCGCCGCCGCCATACCGCGTTCGATCGCTGCGCGATCCGTGACATCAAACGCATCCGCGATGAAGGTTGGTCCGTGACAGGCTTCAGCTACGCGGGCCAGCGGCTCGCGTCGCCGCCCGGCCAGAGTAACAGCATAGCCTGCCTCGGACAGGGCCAGGGCGATCGCTTCGCCAATGCCGCCACCCGCGCCAGTCACCAGCGCATGTTGCCTTGCCAGCTGCGTCAAGATCGTTCCTCCCACACGAGAGCGAACATGAGGCCTGTCCGGTCCCGTGTTCCATGGCCTGTGAGCGCTCTCTATTTTGCAACAGCGGCGGCGCGCTCGAGGTTTGTTTCATACTGCCACTTGCCGGAGACATATTGCTTCGGCCAGGCGACGGTCTTCAGCCCGAGCTTGGCCGCCTCGTGCAGCGTCCAGGCCGGATCAGCAAGATGCGGGCGCGCGACCGCGCACAGATCCGCCCGTCCCGCCGCAATGATCGAATTGGCCTGATCAGCGTCGGAGATCGCACCCACCGCAATCGTGGGAACGCCCACCTCGTTACGAATGAGATCCGCGAAGGGGGTCTGGAAGAGACGGCCGTAAACCGGGCTCTCCTCCTTAACCACCTGACCGGAGGAGCAGTCGATCATGTCGGCGCCGGCCTCCTTGAACATGCGCGCGAAGATAGCCGCATCATCCGGCGTATTGCCGCCCGGATACCAGTCATGACAGGAGAGGCGCACCGAGATCGGCTTGTCCGCCGGCCAGGCGGCGCGCACCGCCTTGAAAACTTCCAGCGGGTAGCGTGCGCGGTTCTCATGGCTGCCGCCATATTCGTCCGTGCGGCGGTTGGTGAGCGGCGAAAGGAAGCTCGACAGCAGGTAGCCATGCGCCGCATGAAGCTCCAGCCAGTCCGCCCCCATTTCCGCCGCGCGCCGCGTGGCGGCAACGAATTCGTCCCGGATGCGATCCATGTCGGCGCGGGTCGCCGCACGCGGAACCTCGCTGTTTGGCAGGTACGGAAGCGCCGAGGCCGACACCAATGGCCAACCGCCGCTTTCGAGCGGCTGATCGATACCTTCCCATGCGCGCCTGGTCGCGCCCTTGCGCCCGGCATGCCCAAGCTGGATGCCGAATTTCGCGCCGCCGGCATGCACCTGATCGATGACGCGCCGGAAGCCTTTGGCCTGCTCGTCGTTCCACAGCCCAAGACAGCCGGGCGTAATGCGCGCATCGGCGGCAACGCAGGTCATCTCCGCAAAGACCAACGCCGCCCCGCCATAGGCGCGCGCCGCAAGGTGCATGACATGGAAATCGCCCGGCACGCCATCCGTAGCCGAATACATCGCCATCGGCGATACGACGACGCGATTGCGCAAGGTCACCGAGCGACAGGTGTAAGGCGTGAACACCGGCGGCGCCGGACGCTCGCTCGCCGTTGCAGGAACCCCTGCCGCGCCCGCAAACCAGCGCTCGAAGCCGTCCAGCCACGTCCCGTCGCGCAGACGCAGGTTTTCATGGCTGATGCGCTGCGAGCGCGTCAGCATGGAATACATGAACTGCTCGGGCTCAAGCTGGTCGGCGTAGCGGCGCCCCACCACCTCGAACCATTCCATAGCGTTGCGGGCGGCATTCTGCACGCGCGCGACGCCGACACGACGCTCGGCCTCATATGCGGCGAGCACCTCGGGGAGATGCTCCTTGCCATGGCCGAGGCGCTCGAACTGCTCGGTCAGTTCGATCGCGTCGTCGAAGGCAAGCTTGGTGCCCGAACCGATGGCGAAATGCGCCGTATGGGCGGCGTCGCCCATCAGAACCACTTGCGACTTGCCGTTGAAATGGCTCCAGCGCCCGCAGATCAGGCGGTTGAAATTCAGCCAGGCCGATCCGCGCAAATGGCGGGCGTTGGTCATCAGCTTCGCGCCCTGCAGCACATCCTTGAACACAGCCTCGCTGAAGGCAATCGAGTCTTCCTGATCCAGCTTGTCGAGGCCGTGCTTGAGGAAGGTCTCCTCTGTCGTTTCGACGATGAAGGTCGAAGTGTTGGCGTCGAATTTGTAGATATGCGCCTGAAACCAGCCATGCTCGGTGCGCTGGAAATCGAAAGTGAAGGCGTCGAACAGCTTTTTCGTGCCGAACCAGATGTAGCGGTTCGGCCGCACGATGATATCAGGCTCGAATTCCTGCTTGTAACGCTCGCGTATCTTCGAGCCGATGCCGTCGGAAGCGATGATCAGATCGGCGTCCGGAAATTCAAGATCGGAATCAACCTCGCGCTCGAAAACCAGCTCAACGCCCAATTCCTCGCAGCGCTGCTGCAGGATGTTGAGCATGTGCTTGCGCCCGATGCCGATGAAGCCATGCCCGGTCGTGCGGATGGTCTTGCCCTTGAAACGCAGTTCGATGTCGTCCCAATGGTTGAACGCGTCGGCGATGATCGCCGCGCTCTTGGGGTCCGCCTTGGTGATGGCGTCAACGACCTGATCGGAAAACACCACGCCCCAGCCAAAGGTGTCGTAAGGGCGGTTGCGCTCGACAACCGTGATCACGTGCTCGGGGCGCCGCGCCTTCATCAGAAGCGCAAAATACAATCCGGCCGGCCCGCCACCTATGCAAACGATGCGCATGCTCACCCTCCCGCTCATTTGTTTTAAGATTAAAATATATAAGCATGAAGGTGTCAATTGCGTCCTTGCACTGAATCAAAAATAATTCGCCGACACGAGGCGCCTACGACAATGCCCAAAGAGACATCCCCCATCTCCGACCTGCTGAACGAGGCCGGCCTGCCCCCACACGATGATGTGGAGGCGATTGTGCGCTCCGAGCCTGGCGGCGAGAAGCGCCAGTTGCGCCTCTGGTTGCGACTGCTTGCCTGCGCCAATCTCATTGAGGCGGAAATCCGCCATCGCCTCCGGGTCGAATACGACATGACCTTGCCGCGTTTCGACCTGATGGCGCAGCTCTATCGCGAGCCAGAAGGCCTCAGACTCTCGGATTTGTCGAAAAGAATGATGGTTTCGAATGGAAATCTGACAGCTTTGGTCGATCGGCTGATCGTCGACGGCTACGTCAGCCGCACCACCGACAGCAATGATCGCCGCGCTTTCGTGGTGCAATTAACCAAGGCCGGCGCCTTCATTTTTTCACAACTTGCGACCGCGCATGAAGGATGGCTGCGCGAATTGATGGGCGACCTGTCGGAAGCGCAGATGACTTCCCTCACGCATGATCTTGCCCACCTCAAGCGCTCGCTGATTCAGCGCCGCACCGGCTGATCCTCCGGCCCAAGACAAAAATTCTTTTCAGCCCGATTGACATTTTGACTTTGCTCGCCTTAAATATTTTAAACATAAAATAATATGGGAGGGCCAAGGCGCCTTCCCTGGAGGAGGAGCCAGGCGCATGAACCGTAGCGGTCTTGTCGATACTTTCGCGGCGGATCATCTCCCCCCGCGAGACGCGTGGCCTGTGCTGTTGCTCGGGTCCGGCGGCTTCGATTATCCCGCCCGCCTCAATGTCGTGACCGAGCTGCTCGATCGCTGGGTCGAGAAGGGAGAGGGAGGGAGGGTCGCCATCTTCTTCCCCGGCGGCCAGTGGAATTATGCGGAACTTGCCGAACGCGTGAACCGCATCGCCAATGTGCTCACCGGCCCGCTGGGGCTTGTGCCGGGCAATCGCGTGCTGTTGCGCGCGCCCAATACGGCCATGATGGTCGCCAGCTACCTTGCCGTTCTCAAGGCCGGGCTGATTGCCGTCCCCACAATGCCGATGATGCGGGCCAAGGAGCTGAAGACGCCGCTGGAAAAGGCGCGCGTCCATGCCGCGCTCTGCCTGCATACGCATATGGACGAACTGGAGGCGGCCATTGCCGAAACCGGCGGCGCCGTTCGCATCCTCACCTTCGGCACGGATGATTGTGAGCTGGAGCGCCTGATGGCTCAGGCGTCCCCTTCCTTCCACGCCTGCGACACGGCCTCCGATGATGTCTGTTTGTTCGCCTTCACCTCCGGCACCACGGGCGGCCCCAAGGCGACCATGCATTTTCACAGAGATCTGCTGGCCATAGCCGATGGTTACGCCCGGCATATTCTCGCGCCAACGCCGGACGACAGGTTTATCGGTTCGCCGCCGCTGGCATTCACATTCGGCCTTGGCGGGCTGGTGATTTTCCCGATGCGGTTCGGCGCATCGGTCGTGCTGCCGGAAAAGAGCGCGCCTGACGATCTTCTGGAGGCCTTCCGGACCTATCGCCCGACCATCGTATTCACGGCGCCGACCGCCTATCGCGCAATGGCCGGCAAGGTGACGCGCGAGGATATCGCTTCCCTGCGCATCTGCGTTTCAGCCGGCGAGGGACTGCCGCGCACGACCCTCGAATTGTGGCGTGAGGCGACCGGGCTGACCTTGATGGACGGGATTGGCTCCACCGAAATGTTGCACATCTTCATTGCATCGCCCCCCGGCGCCGTGCGCCCCGGCGCCACCGGCAAGCCGGTTCCGGGCTACGAGGCCCGCATCATCGATGAGAACGGCGACGACGTGCCTGACGGGCAGTCGGGACTTCTGGCTGTGCGCGGCCCGACAGGGTGCCGCTATCTCGCCGATCACCGGCAGGCGGTCTATGTGCGCAACGGCTGGAACGTAACCGGCGACACCTATGTCCGCGATGCCGACGGCTACTTCTGGTACCAGGCCCGTTCGGACGACATGATCATCTCCGCTGGCTACAACATCTCCGGCCCCGAGGTGGAGGAGGCTCTGCTTACCCACCCTGCAGTGGCCGAATGCGGCGTCGTCGGCCAGCCGGACGATGAGCGCGGCACGCTCGTGACCGCCGTCGTGGTGCTCCGGCCCGGCTATCAGGGCGACGCCACGCTGATCAAGGCGCTTCAGGATCACGTGAAGACAACGATCGCGCCCTATAAGTATCCACGAAAAATATTGTTCGTGAAAAAACTTCCGACAACCGTCACCGGCAAACTGAGCCGCACGTTACTACGCCAGACACTGGCCAAGTACTGAACAACCGGCCTCGATATTCCCACATTCCGTCACATCCAAACGACTGGAAAAAAGACCATGCGAAAGACCCAAATTTCCGCCCTGATGGCATCGACCCTGCTGGTCTCGGCTTTTGCCGCCTCCGCCACGGTTTCCGCCGAACCCGTCAAAATCGGCTTTGTGGCGACCTTGTCCGGCCCCTCTGCGCCGCTTGGCGTGCATATGCGCAACGGCTTTCAACTGGCGTTGAAAGAATTGGGCGGCAAGCTCGGCGGTCAGCCGACCGAAGTCGTTATCGTGGATGACGAACTCAAGCCCGATGTCGCCGTGACCAAGGTGAAGGGCCTGCTGGAGCGCGACAAGGTCAATGTGGTGGCCGGCGTTGTGTTTTCGAATGTGATGATGGCGATCGCCAAGCCGGTTTTCGAAAGCGAGACCTTGCTCGTTTCAGGCAATGCCGGCCCTTCCCCGCTGGCCGGCGCGGGCTGTTCGCCATTTTTCTTCTCGGCCTCGTATCAAAACGATCAGAACCATGAGGCGATGGGCGCATACGCGCAAGCCAAGGGCTTCAAGCGCGTCGTGCTGATGACGCCGAATTATCAGGCCGGCAGGGATTCGCTGGCCGGGTTTAAGCGTTACTACAAGGGCGAGGTGGTCGAGGAAATGCTGACGCCGCTTGGTCAGCTCGATTTCTCGGCAGAACTGGCCAAGCTCGCCGCTTCCGGCGCCGACGCCGTGTTTACCTTCATGCCGGGCGGCATGGGCGTCGCCCTGGTCAAGCAATTCAGCCAGTCCGGCCTGAACAAGAAGATGCAGTTCCTGAGCGCCTTCACGGTGGATGAAACCACTTTGCCGGCGACCAAGGACGCCGCTGAGGGAATGATTTCGGGCGCGCAATGGGCGCCCAATCTTGAGAACGCGGAAAACAAGGCCTTCGTTGCGGCCTATGAGAAGGAATTCGGCGCGCCGCCCTCGCTCTATGCCTCGCAGGGGTATGATCTGGCCAAGCTGCTCGATGGCGCCATCAAGACGACGGGCGGAAACGTGTCGGACAAGGCCGCCTTGCGCAAAGCGATTGCCGCCGCTCCGTTCAAATCGGTGCGGGGCGCGTTCAAGTTCAACGCCAACGGCTTCCCCATTCAGGATTTCTTCGTGGTGAAGGCGGTGAAGCGCGCCGATGGCGCGTTTGTCACCCAGATGCAGGAGAAAATCTTTTCGGCGCAGAGCGACGCCTATGTCGCGCAATGCGCGCTGAAATGACGCTTCCGGCCGCCTTGTCCGCCAGCTGGTCGCGGTTCGTCGCGGCCAGCGCAATCCCTGGTGCGGGGTTCACATGAACAGTTCGCTTGTCCTGCTCCAACTGCTCAACGGGCTTCAGCTGGGCATGGTGCTGTTTCTGGTCGCCGCCGGTCTGACCCTTGTGTTCGGCGTCATGGATTTCATCAATCTTGCGCATGGCGTCCAATATACGCTCGGAGCTTATCTGACCGCCGCATCGACGGCCTACTTTGCAAATTTCGGGATTGGATTGATCGTTGGCCTGGCGAGCGCCGCTGTGCTTGGCTACCTGCTTGAACTGCTCGTCTTTCGTGTATTGACCAGTCGTTCGCATCTGGAACAGGTGCTGGGCACATTCGGCGTCATTCTCATTGTCACCGATGCGATGAAGCTGATTTTCGGTCCGGCGCCCATTTCCTTTTCGGCGCCGGAAGCGCTGTCGGGCATGGTGATGCTCACCCCGACTCTGGCCTATCCGCTCTGGCGAATGCTCATCATTCTGGCGGGCGTCGGCGTGGCGTTGCTGCTCTGGTTGCTGGTTGCGCGCACACGCATCGGCATGCTGGTGCGCGCTGGCTCAACCGATCGCGAGATCGTGGATTTGATGGGGGTGAATATTGATCGCCTCTTTGTGCTCGTCTTTGTGTTCGGCGCCCTGCTCGCCGCCTTTGCCGGAGCGATGGCGGGGCCACTGATCTCGGTAGAGCCGACGATGGGCGACAATATCGTCATTCTCGCATTCGTTGTGATCGTGGTTGGCGGAATCGGCTCTGTCCGCGGCGCCTTTTTCGCAGCCATCCTGATCGGCGTCGTGGACGTGTTAGGGCGCGCCTTCGCCACCACCTTGCTCAAATCCGTGATTGGCGCTTCGGCGGCGACAGCCGCCGGTCCAGCTTTGGCCTCCATGCTCATCTACATTCTGATGGTGCTTATCCTGATGGCGCGCCCCGCAGGCCTGTTCTCCGCTTCGGGGGCCACATGAACGACATGAACCGCGCCGCAGTTGTGAACCCGGCTCTGAAGCAGGACCTGCTTACGGGATTTGCCGTCATTGGCGCGCTGTTCGCGGCGCTCGCCACCGCCCAGATCGCCGGCGCGCCCTATCTGACCTCGCTGATCGGGCGGATAGCGATTACCTCGATCGCTGCGCTCTCCCTGTCCTTTCTCATTGGACAGGCCGGGCTTGTCAGTTTCGGGCATGCTGCGCCAATCGGCATTGGAGCTTATGTCGCTCTGATGCTGGCGGCTGGCGGCACGACAGATCTGTCGATACAGCTTTCAGCTGCGTTCATTCTGGCGGCGCTTATCGCGTTGATCACGGGGCCAATAGCTCTGAAGACGCGTGGCGTGACGTTCATCATGCTAACGCTCGCCTTTGCGCAGATGTTTTTCTACGTCGCCTCTTCACTCGTCTCCTGGGGCGGCGATGACGGCATGGCTTTGGCGCAGCGCTCGACCCTGTTTGGGTACCAGATTCTGCGCACCGATGCGATGCTGGCGGCATTCTCGATCGCGCTGCTCGCCGTCATCCTGCTCGCCAATACATGGATGGCGCATACGCGCTTCGGCCTGGTGCTCAAGGCGATGACCGAGAACGAACGGCGCGTGGCGGCGAATGGCTTCGAGGTCAATCATTTCCTGCTCTACGCCTTCGTTATCGCGGCGGGCGTCGCCGCCGTTTCAGGCGTGTTGTTGGCCAATCAGGCGAATTACGTCTCCCCTGCCTATCTCAACTGGCATCGCTCCGGCGAACTGATCGTGATTGTTGTTCTGGGGGGCGTGGGACGGCTGCCCGGCGCCGTGCTGGCAAGCGCATTGGTGATCCTGTTCGAGGAATTCCTCGGCCATTACACCGAATACTGGAAGCTCGGCCTTGGCTTGACCATTGTCGCCATCGTGCTGCTGCGCGGGCGCGATTTGGGCGCGTTCTTCGGCGTGCGTAATCAGGGAGCGCGACCATGAGCGACCCTGTTCTTGAACTTGAACATCTTCAGATGCATTTCGGCGCCTTGCACGTTACCCGAGACGTCTCGATTGAAGTGCGCCCTGGCGAAGTGCATGCCCTGATTGGCCCCAACGGCGCCGGCAAGACCACCCTGATCTCGCAAATTTCAGGGCAGCTTCAGCCGCATTCCGGCAGCGTCATTCTCGCCGGCGAAAACATTACGCAGCTATCGGTGGCTGAGCGGGCGCGACGCGGCCTCTCCCGCGTGTTCCAGATTTCCAACGTCATTCAATCCTATTCCGCTCTGGCCAATGTCGTTCTCGCGATCATCGGCACGGAAGACGGCGTGTGGTGGCGCTGGCGCCCGGCGCTCTCGGACACCAGCCTCGCGGATCGCGCCATGAACGCGCTGGCGCAGGTCGGGCTGGCGGACAAGGCGCAGAGCATTGCATCCGATCTCTCCTATGGGGAGCGTCGTGCGCTCGAACTGGCGATCACCCTGGCGCAGAATCCGCGCTTGCTGCTTCTGGATGAGCCCATGGCCGGCGTGGGGCGTGAGGAAAGCGGCGCACTGACAAAACTGCTCGCCTCGCTGAAGGGGCGCGTTTCAATGCTGCTGATCGAGCATGACATGAACGCCGTTTTTGCGCTCGCGGATCGGTTGACCGTGCTGATTGGCGGAGCAGTGGCCTTGACCGGGCCGCCGGCGGAGATCAAGGCCAGTCCGCTTGTGCGACAGGCTTATCTGGGTGAGGAGATTCAAGCCGCCACAGGGGGTGCTGCATGAGCGAACCTCTGATCCGCATGGAAGGCGTCAACGCCGGCTATGGCCGGGCGCAGGTGCTGTTCGACATGGCGATTGACGTCCGCCCCAGCGAAGTCGTCACGCTCATGGGCCGTAACGGCATGGGAAAATCGACCACGCTGAAGACCCTGTTCGGACTGATCAAGCCTAGCGCCGGCAAGATCACGGTGTCAGGGCGGGAGGTGACCGGATTTCCGCCCCACCAGATCACCCGCCTCGGCCTTGGCTGCGTGCCGGAAGGTCGACGCATTTTCCGTCGACTGACCGTTGAGGAAAATCTCGTTGCGACCTCCCGTCCCGGCGAATGGAGCCTGTCTCGCATCTACGAGATGTTCCCCCGCCTCAAAGAGCGTCGCGCCAATCTTGGCAATCAGCTTTCAGGAGGCGAGCAGCAGATGCTGGCCATCGGGCGGGCGCTCATGGTCAATCCCTCGCTTCTGGTTCTCGATGAGGCGACCGAGGGGCTTGCTCCGGCTATCCGGGGCGAAATCTGGGCGACGCTTCGCCGCCTCAAAAACGAGGGGCTCGCCATCCTGATCGTCGACAAGAACCTCGACGCCCTGATCCCGCTCGCCAACCGTCATTTCGTAATCGAGAAGGGACAACTCGTCTGGAACGGCACATCGGCGGAACTTGTCGCCCAGCGCGAGCATGTAAAATCCTTTATTGAGCTGTAGCTGATCATTCCGCTTAGCGTGTGCGCGCGATTGACGGCCCTGTTCGTTTCATTTTTGAGCGACAGATGGCATGTTTTAAACAATGTGTTTCAAACATGGGTCGCCGCATGGACATGATGGCTTTGGCGAGTTTCAACCTTGTCGCTATGCATGGCGGATTTGGCCGCGCGAGCCGCGCCACGGGACGACCGAAGGCGACGATGTCGCGCCATGTCGCGGAGCTTGAAGAACAACTCGATGTTCGCCTGATCGAACGCTCTGGCCGGACCTTCAAGCTGACCGAAGCGGGTGCGGCGCTTCACGCGCGCACCGAGGGTCTCTTGCTTGAAATCGCCGAAGTCGGCCGCGAACTTTCCGAAGGTCAGCGCTGCCCGCGCGGCAGGTTGCGCATCAGTTCGCCCGTGACATTCGGACAGACGAAAATGGGGCGGATTGCGGCGGAATTTTCCCGACGCTATCCCGACGTACAGGTCGAGGTTACGATCGAAGATCGTCTCGTCGACATGATCGAGGAGGGCTATGACGCGGTTATTCGCGTTAATCCAAAGCCCAACCATGATTTCGTCGGGCGCTGCTTCCATCGTGATGAGCTGCTGGTGATCGCAGCGCCAACGCTCGGTCGACCCTCCAGCGTCACAGAGGCAGAGGCATCCGCGCCAGTTCCCGCGATAGTCGGTCTTGCCGCTCCCGAAATCGATCATTGGACCATGCGCGATGGCGATTGCGAGATGCGGCTCTCACGCAAGGCCGTGTTGAGGTTGCCGACGCCGCTGATGGTGCGCGATGCCGCATTGACCGGCATCGGCGCAGCAATTTTGGCGCGCGGCATCGTCAGTGATGACATTGCGTCCGGACGATTGGTGTGCTGGGGCGTTGTGCCAGACAGTTCAGTAGCGCTGTGGGTCATGCACACATCGCGCCGATTGGTTAGCAGCAAGGTATCCGCTTTTGTGCAATTTATCTGCGATGCAGATCCGTATGGAACCAGAGATTGACCAAATTCTCAAACACGTCTGCCGCAAAACTACTCAGCAGCACAGGCTGCTGAGCGTTTCATTGTTTCGCACAAATGTAGCGGCTTTAGACCGCGACTCCGCCACCGAGTTCTGGATAATCCGTGTAGCCCTGTTCACCGCCGCCATAATAGGTGTTGCGATCAGCGATATTGAGAGGCTGCCCGGTTTTCAAACGCTCGATGAAATCAGGATTCGCGAGCACCATCTGTCCGTACGACTCAAAATCTGCGATACCAGAAGCAACATCCGCTCCGATTGTCTCGCGCGGACGGCCTGGGCGATTAAGAATCAACGCGCCTTTCCAAAGCTTGCGAATGTCGGCGAGCAACAACTGGTCGCCTTGGTCCATGACATGCAGATATGCCAGGCCGAGGTTGTCGAGTTGCGTTATAAGATGGCGATAAAGATCGGGGCCTTGCTGGCCTTCGTCGATACCCCAAAGCCGAGTTCCGGGAGAAACCCGTAATCCAGTACGATCTGCGCCAATCTCTTCGGCTACTGCGGTTACGACCTCGATGGCGAAGCGGGCCCGGTTTTCGATCGAGCCGCCATATTGGTCGGTCCGGACATTGGCGCTCGGGGCAAAGAACTGCTGGACCAGATATGCATTGGCGCCATGAATCTCGACGCCATCGGCGCCAGCCTCAATGGCAAGGCGCGCAGCGCGCCGGAAATCTTCGACCGTCGCGCTAATTTCAGCCTGTGTTAACGCGCGAGGAACAGGCGCGTCCTGCATGCCGGTTGGCGTGAACATCTTTGCGCCAGGAGCAATAGCGGACGGAGCAACGGGCTGCCGATGATGCGGGGTGTTGTCTGGGTGCGACATCCGCCCGGTGTGCATCAGCTGAATGAACAGACGGCCGCCGCGGGCATGCACAGCGTCGGCGGTTTTGCGCCATTCGACCACGTGTTCTGGCGTATGAATCCCTGGCGTCGCCAAATAACCCTGACCATCCTCCGAAGGTTGCACCCCTTCGGTGATGATAAGGCCGAGCGAAGCACGTTGGGCGTAATATTTCGGTGCGAGCACGCCGGGTGCGCCATCGAGATTGGCGCGGCTGCGCGTCATCGGCGCCATAACCAACCGGTTGGAGAGATCGTAGCGCCCAAGGCGAGCCGGTTCAAAAACCTTGTTCATCATGTACTCCGTGCAGTATCCTCAAGAGGATATGCATGGGCGCTCGCACGAAATAAATGCGCTCTTTTGGAACGCCTTGATCCAGAAATGCAACAGCAAGAAAATGTGTGCGCTCCTTATGGTGGACGACGCGGCGCGCTCCCACCGCAACCAGCTTCGACCTCGTGACCGGCGGCAGGCCAGATTTCGGCGTGCAAGCGATGGCGAGAGTCGCATGATCCTGGCCGCACGATTTTGTTCGCAGAGCGCCGCAATCAGTCTATCCCGGCTTGAATCCACTTAAATTCAGCTGGGCGCTGTCCCAACAAGCGGCCAGCTCTCCCCGAAGCGGGCAGCTCCAACTCCAAAATGCCACCCTTACGGACTTGCCCGCAACGAGGCCCGCGCCAGAACAACAGGCGCGACGCGCTCTGTCTCCGCCCGATTCATTTTCGACGGCGCGTCTGATCCGGCGACCGCGGCAGTGCATGAGAGGGTTGACGAAAATTTTCTTTGTAAGCTTGTGATCCAACGCCAGGGTTGCAGCGTATCGCTCTAAGAAATGGAGTGACTATGCCCAGCCTTGCAATCGCCATAGCGGCGACGACGATTTCGTTCCTGGCGATGGATGGCGTTTGGCTCGGCGTCGTCGCCCAGTCTTTTTATAAAAACAATATCGGGCATCTCCTGACCGAGAATTATAAAATTCTTCCCGCGATTATCTTTTATTGCGCCTTTATGTTCGGCATTGCGTATTTTGCGCTGAGCCCGGCGCTCGCGGCCCAGAATTGGAAGGCGGCCATCGGCCCTGCTCTCGTGTTGGGATTTGTCGCATACGGCGCGTATGATTTCACCAATTGGGCGGTGATGCGCGATTGGCCGGCCATCGTCACCTTTGTCGACGTGCTTTGGGGCGTCGTCGCCACAACCGTCGCCGCGACAATCGGCGCTTACGCCGGCATTCGCTGGGGCTTGCGATGAGGGTAGCCGTCATCGGCGCCGGCGTTGCAGGTTTGGGCGCAGCAATCGCGCTCAGCGAGCGGCCGCAGACGAGCGTCGCGCTGTTCGAGAAGGAAGGCACTCTTGGCGGCCACGCTCATACGATCGACGTGGATTACGATGGTCGCAAAATCGCCGTCGACACCGGCTTCATCGTCTACAATGAGCTGAATTATCCGAATTTCACCCAGCTTTTGCGTTGGGCTGGCGTTGAAACGCTCGCTTCGGATATGAGCTTTTCGCTTTCCTGTTCCGACGGCGCTTTCGAATGGGCGGGCCGGGACACACGCCCCGTTTCCGGCCTTTTCGCGCAACGGCGCAACGCTTTTTCGCCCCGATTCTTGCTTTTCCTGAATGCGGTGCGGCGTTTCCAGGAACGCGCGCTCGCCGACATGGCGTCAGGCGCAATCGGCGAAGAGACGCTTGGCGATTATATCGCTGCACGCGGCTTTGGCGCCGATCTACGCGACAATTATGTCGCCCCTATGGGCGCTGCGATCTGGTCGATGTCGCAAGACGAGACGCTTGATTTTCCTGCGCGCGCCTTTCTCAATTTTTTCGAAAATCACCGGCTGTTGCATTGGAAACGCCCTGTCTGGCGCACTGTGGCAGGCGGCAGCCGTTCTTATGTCGCAGTCTTGCAGGAAAAACTCGGCGCATGCGTTCGGCTTGCTGCCCCCGTTCGCGCGGTGCGGCGTACGGAAGGCGGCGTCATGCTGCAGCTTCACGACGGAGCCGTCGAGCAATTCGACGCCGCGATTCTTGCGACGCATGCGCCGACCGCGCTCGCGCTGCTCACCGACGCGACGGACGAAGAGCGTCGCGTGCTTGGCGCCTTCCGTGTCAGCGCGAATACGGTTGTCGTGCATCGCAACGCAGGTTTGATGCCGAAACGGCGCGAAGCCTGGGCGTCGTGGAACGTTTTGCGCCGTAACCGCGCCGCGCGTCCAGCGGTCACCTACTGGATGAACCGTCTGCAATCCATTCCCGAATCCACACCCCTGTTTATCACGCTCAACCCCGATCGCGACATCGCGCCGGAAGCCGTCTTCGCCGAACGCGCCTATGACCACCCGCTGTACGATGCGGCGGCTTTTGCGGCGCAGGCGCGTCTTCCGCAAATTCAGAAAGGGGCGATCCGCTTCGCCGGCGCCTGGACTGGATACGGTTTTCACGAAGATGGCCTGCGGTCTGGCATCTCGGCAGCTCAGGCCTTCGACGGAGGCGCGCCATGGCCGCAATGAACGGCGCGATCGCTTTTTGCGATTCGGATATTTTCCACGCCCGTCTCGGCGCGCGGCCGCTGCGGTTTCGCTACGCGATGGTATCGATCCTCGTCGATCTTGATCAGCTTCGCGAGGCCGACGCCGTCAACCCGCTTTTCTCGGTCGGCCGGTTTAATCTGCTCGGATTCGACGAGCGCGATCATGGCCTCTGCGACGGCTCCTCCTTACGCGCTTACATCGATACGTTGCACGCGCAGAATGGGCTGGCGGCGCCCTCGCGCATCATCTTGGCCTGTTTCCCGCGCATTCTTGGGTATGTGTTCAACCCGCTGTCTGTCTATGTCGGTTTTGATCGCGCCGACCGCCCTACAAGCGTCCTTTATGAGGTGCGCAACACGTTCGGCGAACGCCATAGCTATTTCGAAACGCTCGTCACAAATTCGAACGGAGCGCCGGCGGCGCATGAGGCTGATAAAATTTTCTACGTCTCGCCGTTCATGGATATGGCGCTGCGTTACCGGTTTTTGCTGACGCCGCCGCACGAAGGCGGGTTTGCCCTGAAGATCATCGAGAAAGGCCGCGCGGGCGTGGAGCTGACCGCGCTGCTCGTTGCGCGGCCGTTTGCGCCGAACATTTCTGCAATTGTCGGGCGCATCGCCAGAACCCCGCTTTTGGGTTTCAAAGCGCTCGCCGCGATCCATCGACAAGCGCTGGCGCTTATGCTGCGCGGCCATCGAATTCGGCCGCGTCCGCGCCCACCCGCACCCGTCAGCATCAATCAGCCCGGCCTCTATTCACGCCTCAGCGCGACGAGCGAGGATTTATGACCGACATTCAACATTCCTCCGGCAATGTCACGCCGGCGATCGACTTGATCCGGTCTGAAGGAATTCCCGCGCCCGTGCGCAAGGCGCTGCATGCTTTGCTCGATTTGCAAGCGGGCGAGCTCGATCTGACATTGCCGGACGGGCGCAGCGCCCATTTTTCCGGCCGACAGCCCGGCCCAAGCGCGCGTCTTGCGCTGCGGTCCTACGCTTGTCTTCGGCGACTGGCGGCGGGCGACGTCGGCTTCGCGGAGGGTTATATTGCGGGCGAATGGACGAGCGACGATCTCGTCGCCTTGATCGCGCTGCTTGCCGAAAACCAGCATTTGATCGACCGCTATTCTGCGCATCCTTTCGTGCGCATCGTGCAGATGGCGCGTTTTTTCACGCGGCGCAATTCGCGCGCGGGCTCCCGCCGGAATATTCACGCGCATTACGATCTTGGAAATCGCTTTTATCAGCTTTGGCTCGACCCTTCGATGACCTACTCCTCGGCGCTTGGCGTCGATGGCGATCTCGAAAGCGCGCAGATGCGCAAATATGCCGCGATAGCGGATGCCGCCAATATCCGACCAGGTTCGCATGTTCTCGAAATCGGTTGCGGCTGGGGCGGATTTGCGGAATGGGCGGCGCGCGAGCGCGGCGCCCGCGTTACAGCTCTCACCATTTCGAAATCGCAGGCGCAATTTGCGCGGGAGCGCATCGAAAGAGCTGGTCTTGGCCACGCGGTCGAGATCGCATTGCGCGATTATCGCGACGAAAAAGGCGTCTACGACGCGATTGTTTCAATCGAGATGTTCGAAGCGGTCGGTCAGGCTTATTGGCGCGGCTACTTCAATGTTCTGAAGCAACGGCTAAAGCCCGGCGGCCGGGCGGCGTTGCAGGTCATCACCATCCGCGAGGATTTGTTCGAGCGCTATCAGCGCGAAATGGATTTTATCCGAGCGCATATCTTTCCCGGCGGCATGCTGCCGACGCCCTCCCATCTGCGCACGCTTGGCGCTGACGCCGGCCTTGCGCTCGCTGGCGAACGCGCATTTGGCGCCGATTACGCAGCCACGTGCCGCCTGTGGCGCCGGAAATTCGAGCAGGCGACGGAAGCTGTCGCCGCGCTCGGCTTCGATGAACGTTTCCGCCGTCTGTGGCGGTACTATCTGGCGTACTGCGAAGCCGGATTTATGGTCGGAACGGTCGACGTGCGGCACGTCGTTTTCCAGGCGCCGGGACGATAGGCGATGCGCTTCCCTGCTCTTGGGTATCGGCTTGACGGGACGTGCGCGAGAACGCATGCGTGGCGTATGGAGCCCATCGACGACGATACGCGCCGGGCGCACCTGATCGCAGCCATCGCCGGCAGCGCCGATCGCGAGGCGTTCGCGGCGCTTTTCGGCTATTACGCACCACGCATCAAGGCGCAGGCGATGCGGTTCGGCTTGCCTGCCGACGCCGCCGAAGACGTGGCGCAAGATGCGATGACGGCGGTTTGGCGGCGCGCTGCGCAGTTCGATCCACAACGCGGATCCGCGTCCGCCTGGGTTTTCGCCATCGCCGTCAATACGCGAATTGATCGGCTACGGCGGGAGGCTAAATTCGCCGCGCACGCGCCGCTCGACGGCGCAGCGCTCGAGATTTCGGGCGGCGAACCGACGCTCGAGGCAGGATTTGACGCCACGCGGCTTCAGCCGTTGATCGCGGCGCTGCCGGCGGACCAGCGCCGTGTGGTGCTTTTGGCGTTTTTTCGCGACGCTTCCCAAAGCGAGATTGCGCGCCTGCTCGGCATACCGCTCGGCACCGTGAAATCGCGGATACGCCTCGCGCTCGCCAAATTGCGCGCCGCGCTGGAGGACGAATAATGGCTTTGAATGCGCTTCCATCCAGCAGCGCGCATACGCCGTCGGACGAAATCTGCCTGCGTTATGCCTCAGGCGTTCTGGATCCAGCGTTGCGGCTGCTGGTCGACGCCCATTTGGCGCGCTGTGAAACCACACGCGCGCGCATTGCGCTTTTCACGCAATTGGGCGCAACGCTGCTCGATGCGGAAGAGCCCGCCACGCTGACAGCGGGCAGCCTTGATCGCGCTTTTGCGCGGATTGCGCAAAAGCAGCCTCACGAGACGCCCGAAGACGTTGCAGCGTTTGCCCAACCGTCATTCGAGGCGTTGTCCTGGCGTTGGGCGGGCCCGGGCCGGCGTATCGCGCCCATCAGCGTTCCGGGCGCCGCATTGAAAACGTTTGTCATGAAAATTGGCCCCGGCCTTTCGATGCTCGCGCATGGCCACGACGCGGCCGAATGGACCGTGATTCTCGAAGGCGCCTATATCGATGAGGGGGGCCGCTTCGAGACCGGCGCGTTCATCGAGGAAAACGAGCAGACCGTGCATCAGCCGGTCGCCGATACGCAAGCCGGATGCGTGTGCCTTATCGCGACCGCAGGCTCGGTGATTGCAGGCGGTCTGACAGGCCGGTTCGCGCGCTGGGCGATGCGATGACCGCCGCGCTTGTGACGGCGGCGCTCCTTCTCACCACGGCTATGACGCTTGCCTGGGCGGTCGAACGCCGCACCGGCGGCAGTGGTTGGATCGATGTGATCTGGACGTTCGCCGTCGGCGCGGCGACGCTGGGCGCCTTGGCGCTGGCGCCCTTGGCGCAGCAGCGGGCGCTCCTGATCGGCGCAGCGGTCGGCGCCTGGTCGCTGCGACTCGGCGCACATCTTTTCGCGCGGACCCGCAAGACGCCTGTCGACGCTCGTTATGCCGCCTTGATGCAAAGCTGGGGCGCACAAGCCAGCGTGCGGCTTTTGGCCTTCCTGCAAATTCAGGCGTTGGCCGGCTTTGTTCTCGTCAGCTGCGCGCTGCTTGCTGCAAAGGCGCCCGCGCCGGTTTGGTCGCTCGGCGCGGTGCTGTTGACTGTCTGCGCATTTGCTTCGATTGCAGGGGAAGCGGTGGCCGATGCGCAACTGGCTGCATGGCGTCGCGCCCCGACAGTCGACAGGATTTGCGATCGCGGTCTTTGGCGCATCTCGCGCCATCCCAATTATTTTTTTGAATGGCTTTTTTGGGCCGCGGTTGCAGCCTTGGCTTTGGCGCCGCCTGCATCGTTCGTTTCGTGGGCGGCGCTTGCAGCGCCCGCAATGATGTACTGGCTGTTGCGCTATGCATCGGGCGTTCCGCATCTGGAAGCGCATATGCGGCGTACGCGCGGGCAAGCCTTCGAGGCTTATGCGCGGCGAACGCCTGCTTTTTTCCCCGATCCGAGACGCTTCTTTTCGCGCGCCTCGTGATCCATCTCTGTCTGCCGTGCGTATAGCGTCGTAGGAGGATGCGCGCATGCGATGGAGCGAAGCGCTTGCAATCACCGTCGCCATGGCTGCGCCCGCCGTAGCCCAATCGGCGCCGCACGGCCTATGGATTCGCGGGGACGGCGCCGCCGTCGTCCGGTTCGAGCCCTGCGGTCGACAATTGTGCGCGACGAACACCGTGATACGCGATCAAACCAATGGTGAAAGCGTCGGCGACCGGCTTGTTCTTAGCGTCAAACCAGACGGCGCAGGTCGGCTTTCCGGCAAGGCCTATGACGTCAAGCGCAATCGCACCTACGCCATCGACATGCGGTTTACCGACACGACGATGACGACGCGCGGTTGCTTGCTGGGCGTTCTGTGCAAAACCGTGTCCTGGCGCAAGGCGCCATAAGCAGGAGATTGTCCGTGCTCGCACGTCTCATCACCTTGGCCGAGCGCGCGCCGCCGCCCGATTTCGTGACACGCGCGGCGATCAGCGCTTTCGTCGCCGACACCGCGCGCCGGCTCGCCAGGCTGGAGCCTGACGCAGAGGCGCAATTTCTCGAAGACATGGCGCGCTTGCCGATTGCGCTGCATGTTGCGGCGGCAAACACCCAGCATTACGAGGTGCCCGCCGCCTTTTTCGAAACCGTGCTTGGCGCGCGGCGAAAATATTCGTGCTGCTATTACGCATCGCCGGAGTCCACGCTGGACGAGGCTGAGACGGAAGCGCTCAAGCAGACGGTCGAGCGCGCCGAAATTCGCGATGGCATGCACATTCTTGAATTGGGCTGCGGCTGGGGATCTTTGTCTCTGTATATGGCGGAAAAATTCCCCAATGCGCACATTCTCGCGGTTTCCAACTCCAACACGCAGCGTCAGACCATCGATGCGCTGGCGCGCCGTCGGGGACTGCAAAATTTGCAGGTCGTGACAGCCGACATGAATGTTTTCGACACTGTTCGGCGTTTCGACCGAATCGTGTCGGTCGAGATGTTCGAGCATATGGCGAACTGGCGCGCCCTGCTCGGCCGTTGCCTGTCATGGCTGACTGCAGAGGGCCGCCTGTTTCTTCATGTGTTTACGCATGCGAACGGCGCCTACCGGTTCGATCACGCTGACCAAACAAATTGGATCGCCCAACATTTTTTTACCGGCGGCATGATGCCTTCTCACGCGTTGCCCAAACATTTTCCCGACCTTTTCTCTGTCGAGCGCGACTGGCGCTGGTCCGGGGACCATTACGCCCGCACGGCTCGCGACTGGCTCGCCAGATTCGACGACGCGGAAAGCGAGATCGAAACGATCTTGCGGCCTGTCTATGGCGCGCAAACGCGGCTCTGGATGACGCGGTGGCGCTGGTTCTTTCTCGCGACCGAAGGTCTCTTCGGCCATGCGGGCGGTTCGGTTTGGGGCGTTGGTCATTATCTCATGCGTCCTTCGCACGCAGGGTGAGAGAAGCGATGCGGAAAATCCTGAGAATTTTCGGCCTGTTCGCCGCTCTGGCGCCGCTTGGCGCCGCCGCAAGCCCGCTGAGCGATCGCGCAGCTCTGTATCGCGGCGCGTGGCGCGAAGTTGCGCGCTATCCGATGTTCATCACCAATGGTTGCGACTATGGCACGACGCGCTATTCCGGCGACCCACTCCGTGGGGGCGTTTTGGTTCGCGACGCTTGTCGCAGGGGAGGACCGAACGGTCCCGAGACAGTGCTGACGGGGGAAGGCGAATTCGCCGCCGACGGCGCGCTGACCGTGCGCTACAATTTTTTGCTCAAGGCGAACTACAAAATCGTT
>JAGWTA010000007.1 GCA_028869185.1 Hyphomicrobiales bacterium | reverse complement strand
CAGGTCCGCGGATCGACGCCCGGGCTTTGCGGCAGCATGGCGGCGCCAATAAAATGGTCGGGAAACAGTTGCGAGACGCGGTGGCACAATTCATTGCAGATGGATGCCCACGTCGAGGAGACCGCAAAATCCCCGATGTGATGCGCCATGAAGCTGGCGCGCGGCGAGAAGATCGTCAGGTCGCTTCCGCGCTCCTTCATGAGGCGAAGCTGATTCTTCTCGATCGACTCGCGCAATTCGTCGTCGGAAATCTTCAGGTCCGAGACGCGCGGCTTTTGCGAGGGGTCCTTGATCCCCGCAATCTGTTGATTGCGCCAATCCTCGAGCGCCTTCGGCGCAGTCGTGTAATGGCCATGGCAATCGATAATCATTCGCGTCTCCCCTCGCCCGGCACATTCGGCGCATTCGTCACTGCTCCCCGCATCGATCGGAAGGCTTTCTGGCGATGGCGCTGCGGCCAGTTGCAATCCACGCCGCGAGGCGGCGATGACGACACGAGGATAGCCCGCGCGCGAGGTTTGGCAAATGACAAGTTCGCTCAAATTCATGAATGATTTTCATGAATATCGCCGGGCGATGACTTTCAGTTCAGCCGCTTCAGGACGAGCCGCAGCAGCGCCGCCCCCTCCTGCGACAATGGCGCCCCTCGCCGCGTCACGACGCCCAGAGTGCGCGACACGGCCGGCGCGCGCAGAGGCGTGAGCGCGACGCCGTGGCGGGCGGCAACGCCGACTTCAAACTGTGGAGCCACCGCCAGGGCCACGCCTTCAACCACCAGGCCAAGCGCCGTGCCGACATGTTGCACCTCGTAGCGCCAGTTGAGCTTTTCGCCGCGCGCGCCAAGCGCCTCGTCGATGATGGCGCGATTGGCCGCCTGTTGACTGATCCGCACAAGCGGGGCATCGCCGATCTCGCTCCACGTGACCGATTGCTTGGCGGCAAGCGGATGCCTCAGCGGCGACAAAAGCGCGTAACGCTCCTTCATCAAGGGCTTGATCTCGAGATCGGCGGTCGTTGCCGACAGGATTGTAATGCCGAATTCTATGGCGCCAGCCTGCACGAGCCCCGCGATTTCGCTCGCCGAATTATCATAGACACGCACGGCCACATCGGCGTTCTGGCGAGCAAATGTCTTGAGGATCGCTGGAAGTTGATAGGTTGCTATTGTCGGCAGGCAACCGATGGCGATCTGGGTCTGCCGCTCGCGGCTTTGTGAACGCAGGGATTCATAGGAGGCCGTCAAACTTTCCATCAACATGCGCGCTTTCGGCAAAAGCTCGAGCCCGGCCTGCGTCAGCGAAACCTGCCGTGTCGTGCGCAAAAAGAGCTTCAGGCCAAGATCGTCCTCCAGCTTTCGAATGCGATGGCTGAGCGCGGTCTGAGAAAGATTGAGATGCGCCGCAGCCCTGTGAAATGACCCACGTTCTGCGATGTTCAAAAATGCTTCGATGCCGAGAAAATCGATACGCATTCAGCGCCGACCAGTTCGGGCGCGGCCTTCAAGGCTGTCGGCGCCGTCCAATCCGGCGCATGCGCGCATCAGGCGCTGCCAGCGCTGCCTGCATGCGCCTGATCCGCTCAAAATGCTGTGTTCCCGCCGCACGCGCCGCGCCTCCTTGCGCACGCAAGTGTGCCGCGCGTCTCGAATGGCTGCAAGAGCGCGTCAGCTTACCTTCGCCGCTTCGGTCTTCTCCGCCAGGAGCCTCGAGACGCCGACGAAATCGACTTTGCCCGAGCCCAGAACCGGAACCGCCTTGACGACATGCACTTCGGCCGGGATCATCAATTCGTTGGCGCCATGCGCCTTGGCGAACGTCTGGAAATCGGCGCGCGTCGCCTTTTCGCGATCCGTCACCAGAATGATTTTTTCGCCCTTGCGCGCATCGGGCGCGCTGGCGGCGGCCGACAAGGCGCCCGGCCAGCAATCGCTCGCGATCGCTTCGACAGCGGCAAGCGACACCATCTCGCCCGCAATCTTGGCAAACCGTTTCGCGCGCCCTTTGATTGCGATGAAGCCGTCCTTGTCGATGACGACAATGTCGCCCGTGTCATGCCAGCCATTTTCGGGCGGTTGCAGGACGCCGGGCTGATCCGCTTTCATATAGCCGGCCATCACATTGGGCCCGCGCACGATCAAACGACCGCCTTCGGCAATTCCGGGCACCGTCTCGAGCCGCATATCCATGCCGGGCAATATCCGCCCGACCGTGCTCACGCGATTGAACATCGGGGTGTTGATGGCGAGAACCGGCGAGGTTTCGGTGACGCCATAACCTTCGAGAATGCGCAGTCCGAATTTCTCCATGTAGGTCTTTCGCGTCGCTTCCTTCACCGGTTCGGCGCCGGCGATCACATAACGCAACGACCTGAAATCGTACGGATGCGCCGATCGCGCATAACCGGCAAGAAATGTATCGGTCCCAGCGAGCACCGTCGCATTGGAGCCGTACACGAGTTCGGGGATAATCCTGTAATGCAGCGGCGAGGGATAAAGGTAGATCGGACAGCCTATCGTCAACGGGTAAATCAATCCGGCTGTAAGGCCGAAGGAGTGAAAAACCGGAAGGACGTTGAAAATCTTGTCGGTGCGACCGATGTCCAGTCGCGCTGAAACCTGCGCGCAATTAGCCAGAATGTTTTGATGCGACAGAACAACTGCCTTTGGCGCGCCTTCCGATCCCGAAGTGAACAGGATAGCGGCGCGATCGGCGCCCGCACGCGCCATCAGCGGCCGTTCATAGCGCAAGAAAGCGCGCAACTTGTCGAGCGGCGCAATATCGGCGCGCAAATCTTCGAGATGAACAATCGAGACATGCGCCGACAATTGATCTGCCAACGGCTGCAGCTTGGCCTTTTCCAAAAATGCGCGCGACGTCAGGATCGTCTTCACCTGCGCCGCCTTGCAGGCGGCCAGAATGCTGGCCGGTCCCGCGGAAAAATTGATCATCGCAGGCACGCGCCCTGAAGACATGACTGCAAGAATAGCGGCGGCGGCGCCATTGGCGTTGGGCAGCAAGACGCCAAGCGCTTCGTTCTCCACCGACAGACCGATCACCTTCTCACCCAGCGCGCGCGCGCCGATCAACAATTTGCGATAGCTGAGCGCGCCGGCCACTGGATCTTCGACCGCTGTGCGTCCGGCGCCGTGGATGCGCGCGGCCTCCACCACAGCGGCTAGAACCGATCTGTTCGTGTTCGTTGTCCGGAATATCAGATCGGACATGATTTGATACAACGCCGCGCCAGCAGCCATGCGACGCGCTTTGCCTTTCAGTTGGTTGTCAACGGTGAGACGAACGGGCTCGAGCACCGAAACGCGCACTTTGGGGAACCATCGACGATTGACCTGAGCGCGTGTCAGACGCGAGAACATGGTCGCCTCGAGCCCTTCCAGACGGATCGGGACGATCATCGCGCCGGACTTTTCAGCGATCATCGCAGCGCCATCGTAAACCTTCATCAGCGATCCGGTTACCGTCAGCCTGCCTTCAGGAAAAATAACCAGCGAGTCCCCGCCCTTCACGGCATTGATCAAGGAGCGCGTCGCAAGCGGCCGCGTCGGATCAAGCGGCAGGGCGCGCGCAAATCTGAGAAACGGCTTTACCCACCAGCGTTGCGCAATGGCGTGATCGATCGCAAATACCGGTGGCTTGTCGAGGATGGAAATCGCCAGCGCCGCATCAAGAAAACTCGTGTGATTGAGTGCGATAATTGGATTTGGTCCCGCTTTGGCGATGTTTTCCATCCCGGTCACTTCGACGCGATAGAAAGCGCGGAACAGGATCGAAAGGAAATCCCGCAACGGATTGGTCGGGAGAATTTTGAATATCCACACGCCCGCGCCAAGGCAAAACACTGCCAGCAGTGCGAAAATTCCCGCGATGGAAACCCCCGCAGCCTGCAAACCGCCGACCAGCGCCGCTCCCAGAACGATTAAACCGGCGGTCATCACATTGACCGCGCCGACGATGCGCGCGCGCATCGCAACCGGCGCCCAGCTTTGCGTGGCGGCGAATGTCGGCACGACGAAAACGCCGCCAGCAAAAGCGAGCAGACCCAGATCGAACGCGATGCGCCACGACGAGCGCGCCGTGAAAAACGCCGAGAAATCGCGCAAGCCCTGCGCCGGCTCCAGCCGGGAAATGACATATGCAAGATCGACGGAAACGACCGCCATCAGCATCATCGCTACGGGCGCCGGCAATAAAACGATCCGGCCGCTGGAGAGAAACGACCCCATGGCGGAGCCGAGCGCTATGCCAATGGCGAAAATCGCGAGATAGGTGGAAACCACCAACTCTTCACCGCCCATCAGGGTTTTCACGAGCGGGGGCAGCAGCGAAAGCACGATGGCGCCGATCATCCAGAACATGCTCACCATCACGCCCGTGCGCAGCAGCCGCTGATCGCTCGCCAGTTCGCCAAGCAAACGCCAGGTCGAACGGGCGACATTGCGATCAATCGTCAGGTCGGGAGCCCGCTCGCCCGTGCGCGGGATGAGACAACTCGCGCCGTAACACAAGGCGGCCATCGCGAGCATGACCGTCGCGAAATGGGCGGGATCGGCTCCCTCGCGCGAGGCATAGCCGCCGGCGACGGTGCCGAGCAAGATGGCGACAAATGTCGCGCCCTCGACGTAGGCATTGCCCGCGGGCAGTTCTTCGGGCTTCAGATGATCGGGAAGAATGCCGTATTTCAAAGGCCCGAACAGCGCCGAAATTACGCCGAACAAAAAGAGCGCGACAAACAGCGCCGGGACAGAATGGCCGTAAAATCCGGCGACGGCGAGGGCGGCGGCGCCAATTTCCACCAGCTTGAGTCGTCGCGCGACTATGGCCTTATCGAACCGGTCCGCCAGTTCCCCGCCAAGGCCAGACAGGAAGAAAAAGGGCGCAATGAACACCCCGCCCGCCGCCGTGACGAGCGCTTGCGCATTTGAGCCGGCGACCTTGTAAAGGATGAGGAAAACCAGCGCATTCTTGAGGAAGTTGTCGTTGAACGCGGAAAAAAACTGCGTCCAGAAAAGCGCGGCGAACCGCCGTTGGGCCAAAAGATGCATGGCTTTTTCACTCTGCCTGTCGGCGGTCTTTAGAGGCGAAAACGTTTACGGACGGGAAATTTGAACGCTGTTCATAGCAATATCAAAAAAATGAACGATGTTCAAGACGTCGCGAAACCGGCCTGGAAAAGCGCCGCTGGCTTGCCAGCCGCGGCATGGCGTGGAAAGCAGCGCCTTGCATGGAAAGCAGCCCGCGCTTGCGCGAAACCTTGTTTCTGAACGGGCGGCGCGCCCTCATTCTCGGCGGCCTGGCGGCGCTGATATGGTCGGTTCTCGCCTATGTCGCCCTTCCCTATCTCGCCAGACGCCATCATTTTCAGCCGGAACTTGCCGGGCGCGACCTCGTGACCCGCACATCCTTCGGCGCGCCCGGAGATCCGATCAATTTCGGTTTGGTCGGTTCCGAGGCCGATGTCATATGCGCATTTCGCGCGGCCGCGTGGCCTGCCGCCAACGCAAGAACTTTTGCAACGAGCATCCGCATCGTCGGCAGTGTTGCGCTGCGCCGCCCCTATCCCAATGCGCCAGTCAGCCACCTCTATTACGATGGTCGCGCAGAAGATCTCGCCTTCGAGAAGCCGGAGGGGCGCAGTCCGCGCAAGCGTCATCACATTCGCCTCTGGCGCGTCCTCGATGGGGGCGCCGAGGGCCAGCCGGTATGGTTGGGCGCCGCAACATTCGACTCGCGCGTCGGCTTCAATCATTACACCTTGCAGGTGACCCACCATATCGGGGCCGACATCGACGCCGAACGAACCTTCCTTGCGGCCGAACTGACACGCGGCGGCATGGTCGAGGCGCGCTATCAACTGGAAGGCGTTGGGGAGACCGTCAATGGCCGCAATGGCGGCGGCGACCGTTATTTCACCGATGGCGAAGTCGTTGTGCTGCGCTTGCGCCAAGGTTGCAATGCAAAGAGCAAGGATGCGCCGCAGGTTCTTTCTTCCGGCGTCGCGGAAACCGTCAAGACGCAGGTGTGGAAGGCGCTGCGCTTTGCGTTTTGAGCGCGCTGCGCTCCGCCTTCGCATGCAATCGCCACACATAGAGGCAGAGCGCGGCGACGGGAATGCCAATCGCCGCCGCAGCCATAAAAAATCGCTCGAAACCCATTGCTTTCACCATGAACCCGGACAGGCCCGCAATGAGGCTGCCCGGCAATGCGTATAGCGAAGTCAAAAGCGCGTATTGGCTCGCCGCAAGCGAAGCGGACGTAAGCGACGACATGTAAGCGATCAAAACAGTCGAAGCGAAAGCGGCCGCAAAATTTTCAATGCTCACCGCGACCGCGAAGGTCGCGAAATCGCCGCCATGCGCTGCAAGATAAGCAAAGCAGAGATGCGATGACGACGCCGCAACCGTACCCAGCATCAAACTTGGCATCATGCCAAGGCGCGGCGTCACATAGCCGCCGACGAAAATGCCAGCGAGCGCGACCCAAAAGCCAAACAGTTTTGTGACGGTGGCAATGTCAGTGTTGGTGTAATGGAGGCTCTTGTAGAGCGGCATGGCCATCGCGCCGGAAATATAGTCGGGCATGCGAAAAACGGCGATCATCACCAGGATCGGGATTGTAGGCGGCCCAAGCCGCATCAGCATTTCCTTGATCGGCGCGACAACGGCCGTCGCGAAATCCGGACGCTCCTTGCGCACAGCCGCCACTTTGTCTGAATCAGGCTCCGGCGCCATAAAGGCTGCGACAACGCCCGGCGCCATCAGCGCGGCCATGAAAAGATAGGCGCCGCGCCATCCGATGCGATCGGACAGATAAAGCGCGCCTGCGCCGGCGCACAGGATCGCAATGCGATAGCCGGTCTGAGCGTAAGCCGACATCATCGCCTGCTGCTCTGCGGGCGCAACGGTGATGCGCCACCCGTCGATCACAACATCCTGCGTTGCGCCTGCAAACCCAAGCGCAAGCGAAAAGCCGATCGTCCACCAAAGCCAATGCGCAGGATCGCCAAAAGCGATGCCGGCCAGCGCCGCCATGACGCCGATTTGTGCAACGACGATCCAGCCGCGCCGGCGGCCCAGCAGCTTGCCGAAAATCGGCGCGTCATATTGGTCAAGAAACGGCGCCCACAAAAACTTGAACTTGTAGGCCATCGTCAATTCGCTCATGAGCCCGATCGTTTCGATGGGCACCTTGGCTTCCGAAAGCCAGGCGGCTTGCGTCGAATAGACAAGCAGGTAAGGCAAGCCCGAGCTGAAGCCGAGCCCAAGCATCGCGCCAATGCGGCGATCGCTAATCAGGCGCCTAAAAAAGGATTTTTCGGCCGAATCATCATGCATTGAACTGACTATGCCTGCGCCGGCCAGTTCTAGCCAAGCGCTCTCAGCGCTCGGAAAGCAACGCGATATTGCGCTGGATCTGTGGGTTGTTTGGATCTTTGGCGCGCGCAGCCGCCAGATCGCGCCGGGCCGCCGCATAATCGCCGCGCAGCAGATGCGAATATCCGCGGTTGTTGAGCAATTGCGCAGTCGGGCCTGTCAGCTTCAGCGCTTGCGCATAGGCGCGGTCGGCCAGATCGAACCGGCGCAATTCGTCATAGGCCGCGCCAAGCCCAAGCCAGCCCTCGACATTGTCCGGGCGCGTCTCCACCGCCGCACGGAACGATTCCTCAGCCAGTCCAAAATTGCGATCGCGAAACTGCCGCTTGCCTTTGGCAAGATCGGTGATTGCCGGAGCCGACGGTCCGCTGGCGGGCGCCGACGCGGCTTCCCCTGTCAACGCCGACAATCCGGCCGACTCGCAACCCCCAAGCGTCGTCGCCAGCGCTAGAACTAACAAAACGTTGCGAAGCGACCCGGCCATACAACCCTCATTCACGGCTATTTCATCGCAGCAGCGACCATGATCACTGCGGGAAGAAGCAGAACAACAATCAGAACAGGGAATACGAAAACTGTTAAAGGCACTACCATTTTCGCTGGCAATGCATAGGCTTTTTCCTCAGCTTTCATCAACCTTTTGTTCCGCATGTCGTCCGCATAGGCGCGCAGGGATTCGCTGATGCTGGAGCCGAGCTCCTCCGATTGCTGCAAAAGCGTCGCAAACGAAGACGCCTCCTCGATGCCGAGCCGTCCGCACATTGCAGCAACCGCCGCCGTCAGCGGCTGGCCGCTACGCAATTCCAGCGACGTCAATTCAAGATTGTTGCTGAGCGAAGGAAAGGCTGATTTCAATTCTTGCGCTATTTTTTGAATTGCAGCCTCCATGCTGAGGCCGGCCTGCGCGCACACAACCATAAGATCCATGAAGTCGGGAAAACCGACGCGATGCTCCGCCTGATTCCGCTTGATCTTTCGCCTCAACAGGATCGAGGGCAAAAGATATCCGGCAAACCCGGACATCAAAATCCAGTAAAATGGATCGACCGGATATTCATAGTTCTGAGCAGCGATTGTCGCAGCCCAGCCAAGCGCAGCAACGAGCGCCGTCGTTCCAATCTGCAAGGCAAAAAAATACGCTGTCGCATTGGGCGAAAAATAGCCCGCCTGCATGAGTCTTTGCCGCAACTGCCGACTGGTCCGAATCTTCTCCGGAGCAAAATTGCGGATTTTCGCAAGCATCTGCGCATCGACGAAACGCGAGCCGCCAGACTTTTTCCGCTTTTGCAAGCGGTCGATAGCCGTTCCCTCGATGAGACGCCTGCGCGTAAGCCGTCGCGGTTCCGTCGCCTTGAACAACGCATAAGCCATGGCGCCAAGCAGAGCGACGCCGAACGCAAGGCCGGCCAGGACCGATCCATCGCTCAACATGGCCATGAAGGACGAAAAATATTCCATTTTTCAGACCTTGAAATTGATCATCTTGCGCATCGTCATAAAGCCGATGCTCATCCATATGGCGGCGCCCGTAAGCCCGATTTTCATCCAGGGATGGCCCCATTGCGACCCGTAAAAGTCCGGCGCCATATAGTTCAGCACGCCGAAAATCACAAAGGGAACGGCGCCCAGAATGAGCGCAGACGCCCTGCCCTCGGATGTCAAGGCGCGAACCTTGCGGTGCAGCTTGATCCGCTGCCGGATCGTTCCGCTTAGATTATTGAGAATTTCAGTCAGATTTCCGCCTGACTGGGTCTGAATGCTGATTGATGTGACGAAAAGCGGCAAGTCTTCTTGCCCGACGCGTTGTTGCAGATTGCGCATCGCCGTCTCGAGATCGAGGCCATAAGTCAGCTCTTCCTCGATCTTCATGAATTCGCGTCCAGCGGGCTCGGGCAGCTCGCGCGCCGTCGTCTTAATCGCAGCTGCGATCGGATGTCCTGCCCGCAGACTACGCACCAGAATATCGATCGCTTCGGGAAACTGTTCGCCAAATTTCCGCTGCCGCCGCGCCCGAAGGAACTTGAGCGCTGCAATCGGCAAGCCAATGCCGATGACAATTCCAACGCCTATCGCTGCGGGAAGCTCCAGCTTGAGCGAGAGTGCGCCGGCGCAGGCCACTGAAACAAATACCGCGCCAGCCGCAAGACTTTGCAGCCCGAAGGATACGCCAGATTGCAGCAACAGTTTTTCCATGGCGGCGCGGCCCGGCAAATCGACCCAGCCGTCGGCGCTTGCGCGCTGCCGCCGCAGGCGCGCGACAGGCGCATGCGATGCGCCCGAACCGTCAAGCGTTGCCAGCCGCCGATTGATCCGCTGCCGACCGTCGGTTACGGCGAACAACGCGAGCGCTGCATCGACAGCAATTGCCGCCAGCCCGAAAAGCGACAAGGCGAAAATCCAGAATGGGTCGATCCAGTCCGGCATGCTTTTACGCCAATGGTTTGGACGGATCGAAATTCGCAACAGGCAATTCAATGCCCTTGGCCTGCAATTCCTGCAAAAAGCGCGGCCGAATGCCCGTTGCTACGAAATGTCCTTCCACCTTTCCATCTCCATCGGTGGCGGTCCGCACAAACTTGTAAATTTCTTGAAGCTGAACGACTTCGCCCTCCATGCCCGTTACCTCGGCGATCGATGTCACGCGTCGTGAACCATCGCTCAGACGTTGCAACTGAACGATCAGCCGAATTGCAGCGGCAATTTGCGTGCGAATGCTTTGCTGCGACATCGGCAGCGCAGCCATGCCGATCATCTGCTCCAGCCGCGAGATGGCCTCTCGCGGCGAATTGGCGTGAATCGTCGCCATGGACCCTTCGTGGCCGGTATTCATCGCCTGCAACATGTCGAATGCTTCTTCGCCACGGCATTCGCCAAGAATAATGCGCTCCGGTCGCATACGCAGCGCATTCTTGACCAGCTCTCGTTGCCGGATTTCACCCTTTCCTTCGATGTTGGGCGGCCGCGTTTCCATGCGCGCCACATGGCGCTGCTGCAACTGCAGCTCTGCGGCGTCCTCAATGGTGATCAACCGCTCGCGATCCGAAATAAAGGCAGACAACGCGTTCAGCATCGTCGTCTTGCCCGAGCCCGTACCGCCAGAAACGATCATAGTCACGCGCGATGCGACTGCCGCCGACAAAAGATCGGCCATTGGCTGACGCAACGCGCCGACATCTACCAGCTTATCCAGCCCGAGCGGTCGCTTGGAAAACTTGCGAATGGAAACGAGCGGACCATCGACGGCGATCGGTCGGACGGCAATATTCACGCGCGACCCGTCTGCAAGCCGCGCGTCGCAAAGCGGTTGCGATTCATCAACACGCCGGCCAACGCCCGACACGATGCGGTTCACGATACGCAAGAGATGATTTTCATCGGCAAATCGAACTGTCGCGGGCTCCAGCAATCCGCGCCGTTCCACGAAGATACATTCATGCCCGTTGATGAGAATATCGCTGATCGTTGGGTCGTGCAGCAAGGGTTCGAGCGGCCCAAGCCCGACCATTTCGTCCATGATTTCGGAAGCGAACTGCGTTAGCTCCTGCGCCGTTATCGCCAGCCGTTCCTTGTTGACGTGCTCCGTCACGATTTGCAGAATTTCGCTTTGCCGCTGTTCCGGCGACAGCTGTTCCATGGCGGCAAGGTCGATACTTTCGATCAGCTCACGGTGAAGCCTGACCTTGGCGTCGAGCATTTTTTGCCCCGCCAGATTGTTCGTGCGCGCCGGCTCCGGCAATTCTATGCGCACCGGCGCAGCACGCGGCGCTGGCGGCGCCGAGGATTCTCGCAAAACCTGACCGAAGCGACTCATGAGGCTATTCTTTCAGCATGCTGCTGGGACAGAACGATTCGCTTGACGGCAGCCGAAATATTGTTCCCAGGCTTTACCGCTTCGAGAGGAACGCCACGATCAATCGCTTCGCGCACAAGCTGATAATTGTTCGGCACCTCGCCAGCGAACACGTTTTCGAGCGTACGAACGACATCGGCGCGCCGCAAGCCGCTGCCGAACATTCTCTGATCGAAACGGTTGACGATCACGCGCATCGAATCGCGGATGTTCAGGCGCGGGATAACCTGATCCGTCAACCTTCGCGCAAAGCGAAGGCCGGGAACAGTCATATCCGTGACGATATAGCTGCGGTCCGCCGCAACGAGAACGTCGTCTGTCCAGACATGCCATGTGCGCGGTAAATCAATGACGACATGTTCGAAAGACGCGGCGACCGTATCGAGCAATCGCAAAAGCGCGCCACGGCCGATAGGGCGAAGTTCGCCGGCGACTGACGGCGCGGCGATCAGTGCAAGGCCGCTGGAATGTCGCGAAATCATGGCCTCAAGCAATTGCTTGTCGAAGCGTTCCCCCTCTTCGCCAACTTCCGAAAAGTCGAGTCTGGGCTCGAGGTCGAGAAAATCCGCGCAAGCGTCGTTGTGCAGGTCCAGGTCCACAAGCGCGACCGAGCTTTTGTCTGTCGTCTGCGAAAGCATCTGAATGGCCGCCTCGATGGCGAGCGTCGTATTGCCGACGCCGCCGGCTGCCGGCAGAAAACAGGTGACCTGCGCGTGATCGGAAGGCGGCGCCACGACCCCGCTCATCAGACGTTTGCACGCCGCCATGATATCGACCGCCGCCGGGGGCTTCCTGATAAGGTCGCTGACGCGAATTTGCATGAACCAGCGTTGCACGGCTTCCGAACATGCATCGGCAAGAACGATGATATGCGTCTGCGGGCTGGCGCGCATCATGATGGACTGAAGCGAAAGCAGGTGATCGCGTCGCGCCGGATCGACATCGACGACCACGATATTGGCGCGCGCAATGACCGAAGCATCCGGAGGCGTCTCAACGCCTCTTCCTGATGCCGAAACAGAGCAATGTCCGTCCCTGGCGAGCTGCGTCAGCTGCTGGGCAAGCGTCTGGTCTGCCGAAATCAAGGCTATGTCGAAGCGGTCCATCTGCGGTCACCGTGTTACGGGCGCGGGCGCCGCAAGTTGTTGAAGCGGCTGCAGCGGTTTGTTGGTCTTGTAGCGGTCGATTGTATCGGCGATCTTCTCTCCACTCGTTTGAATGGATGTGTTCGCAGAGGCTTTCGGCCATGGGTCGATCGTCATCGCAATCTTGTTGCTCGCGACGGCATTTCCCGAATAGCGCCAGATTTCGTCATGCGGCGTGAGAAAGGATTCGCATCCGCCAAGAAGGAGACATGCGTGGATCAGTCCGATCTTCGCAAAGGATTTATTGCGCAGCATTCGCATCTCCATCATCAAGAATATGGCCGCCAGCGAAGCTTTGCGGGCGTCCGCGAGTGAAACGCGCCTGCGAAGGCGTCAGCTCCTGTTTGCCCAGCAAGAAGGATTCGACGTCATTTGCCGCGACAGTCGATTCAAGCGGCGTATGCAGTTTTTCTCCAGGCCGGACCGGACGCACCAGACGCGGCGTCACAAGCACCGCAAGTTCGGTCTCGTTGCGCGTGAATGACGTCGACCGAAACAAGGCGCCCAGCACCGGCACTTCATTGATCCACGGCAACGATTGCGCCTGCTCGGACGAAACGCTTTGCATCAGTCCTGCCAGCGCAAAACCCTGTCCGTCCCTGAGTTCGACAGTCGTGCTAAGCCGTCGCACCACCAGACCGGGAACCGAAACGCCGTTGATCGAAACCGAATTTCCGACATCAAGCTGGGAAACTTCGGGCTCAATCTTCAGATTGATGACGCCATTGGCCAGAACAACCGGTGTGAAAGCGAGAGCCACGCCAAATTTCTTGAATTCGACTGAAACCGTCTGGTTCGGCCCAACGACCGGGAAAGGAAACTCGCCGCCGGCAAGAAAGCTTGCAGTCTGGCCAGACATGGTCGTGAGATTTGGTTCGGCCAGACGCCGCGCTAGCCCCTTGTTTTCGAGCGCCTGCACCAGCACATCGACGGACGCGCCGCCCGAAAGCAAATGGCCGAGGACCGCGCCAAACGGCGTTGCGCCCGAAAGGATACTGGACCCGACCGACGCGTTGACCTTTTTGGAAACCGCCTGCCAGCGCACGCCGAGCTCGCGCCCCGCCTGGCGCGATGCCTCGATGAAGCGGACTTCAAGCATCACCTGTTGCGGCTCGGAGATCGTCATCTGATTGATGACTTCGCCGCCATATTGTTTGGCGATCGTGAGCGCCGTATCCATCGCGATTGAATCGGGCACAGAGCCAGACAGCATGATGCGGCCATTGATCGATGACACACGCACATTTCCCGCGACGCGTTGGCGTAGATCGGCTCGCAAACGCCCGGTCGGCGCCCCGACCTCCACGTCAATCGATCCGACGAGCCGCCGATTGGCGTCGTAGGCAGTAACCGTTGTGGCGCCAACTTTTTTGCCATGAATGTAAAACGAATGGTTGGTCAGCGGCATCACATCGGCGATATCGGGATCGCCGACCACGAGATCGATAAACGAACGATCCGTTTGCATCGTCGCGGTCGCTCCCTTGGCAACGCTCTGCGACACGGATTGCACACCAAGGGCGATGCGACGCACCGGTTCGCCTGCGTAAGCGATGAACGCTATGCTGGTTGCCGCGATCATGAGCGTGAGGCGCTTCAGAGCGGTCGAAATTCGCGGCTTCAGGACACGAGTGAACACTGTTCTTCTCCGAAATTCGTCACTGTGCCGCAGCGGGCACATTGTAATCCTGCCGACTGTTGTTGCGGATGACGCCAACCGTCACATGCGGCTCATCCTTGGCGCGCGCGCCAGAAATGACATCAAGCGCAGAAACCGGTTGCGACGTCGTCGTCACATCGCCAACCGTCGGACGAAGCACCAATGTGAGAGAGCCAAGCATCTGCGCAACCGCAAGCCGCTGTGCAGCTTGCGTCGAAACTTCGAGCGTGACCGACCGTGCAATTGAAGCTTTCGAATTTGTTTCATCCACTGACTGATCGACGCCAAGCACCTTGATGTCCTGCGACACCAGGCTCGACGTCGCATCGCCTTCCCCGATCTTTCTGGTCAACAGAACATCGACGTGATCTCCGGGCATCAAAAGACCGGCCACACCGACGAATTCGTCGACATGAACGGTCATCGCCTTGTGGTTTGGCGCGATAACCGCGGCCAGATTGGCGCGTTGTCCATTTCCAGTAATCTTGCGCGCCAGCAAAGGTTCGTTGACCTGCAACGCCGCCAGCGCCGCGCGTCTCCCCGCGCCTTCGAAAACTTCGTCAATGGTTTTGAACGAACCAGCGATAGCGGCATCCTTGGGCCAGGGAACTTCACGCAAGGCCGAACGCGTGAGCTCGGTTCCGAACGCCAGAGGCTGAGAAACAACGACAATGGTCGATTGCGGCTCAACGCGTCGTGCAGCGTTGCGATCGATTGCGGCTTTCTCAAAGGCCGCCGTGCGGTTGGCGACCTGGCGTTCGATCCATGCGCGCCCCGTGTAAACCGCGCTGACGCCCAACATAACGACCGCTGGCGCCATGATGCTTACTTTGAGACGCATACCGATGCCTTCTTCTGATGACGTCGCATCAAAACATGGCGCAGAGGCAAAGGACACGATGAACCCGAATTAATCATTCGTGTTTGTTGTTCAATTTCGGATAATTTTATTCTTCTTCGACCTGATGTGCGTTTTTCGGCAATTGCCTAAAATTTTCATAGGCTTTGGCACGATTACGAAGCATCTCTCCCGCTCAATCAATGCGCGATATGAGGCGCGCAATGGCAACGGCATTTCATTCGGAACTGATCGCCACCCGACATTCCGGCCGGCTTGTGCATGCGCTGGCGATATTCGGATTGGTTTCGGCCGTAGTAATGCTGGGCTTCATGCAGCGGCCAGCCGGCGCAGCGATCCCGCCGCCCGCCAAGCACAAGCTCCGTACTGCGGGAAAGATCAGCTTGCGCGCGCCTGAATTGTTGATCCTGCCTGCAGCGCTCGTCGCGACAGAGGAACCAGGCCCCACCGCTCCATCAAAAGCGCAATTGCAGCCGCCAAAATTGAGCGAAGAATCGGCAGGCGCTATTTCGATAACCCAGGATCAAACCTTATCGATCGAGGGGCGCAGCCTCGTTCTGGCTGGTGTTGAACTTCCGCGCGAAAGCGCAATGTGCACCCGGCTTGATCGCAAGAGCGTGCCTTGCGTCGATCGCATCGCGGCGCGCCTGGCGCTTCTGTCGTTCGGGCGGCGGATCAAATGCATGATTTTGACGTATGGCGATGGGCGCCGCGTCGGGCGTTGCCGCGCCGACAAGATCGATCTTGCCGCCGATCTCATCAAGGAGCGCCTCGTTACGCGCGCGCCACTCTGAATTGCGCCAGTGATTTTAGGCCGCAGCGATCGTCGCGGCGTGATTTGCGTGGCGGAGAAGAATGGGAGTCGAACCCACCAGAGACCGTCAAGCGGCCCCCACCGGATTTGAAGTCCGGCCGCCCCACCGGAGGCGATTCTTCTCCTCAACCCGCAAACATATCCAGCCTATTATAGTTTATGCGGCGTAAATCGCCATGCCGAATAGTGACGCCATGACGATCGAAAAATTCCAGAATTTGAATCGCGACCTTGCGGCCGTTATCGAGCCGATCGCGCAACAACGCTGCTGTGATTTCGCTACGCGGCGCTGTCTGGGCAATATCTTTCAAGATCGCGACGATCTCGGAAGTGACGCCGCGCAGGAAAAAATGATCGTGCGCAATTTCGTCGAGTAGCGCGCGGCTGGCCTGAATTTTCAAAATGCGTCGCACCTGCGCTTCCTCAATCTGAAGCGCACGCGCGACATCGCGCGTGCGCGGCGGACGAAAACGCAGGTCGCCTTGCAACATCGGCTTGATAGCGGCCCATCGCGCCTCATCGTCGCCTGAAAGACGCAATTCATGGCTTGCCAGGCGAACCCATCCGCCTGAAACGACGACTCCCTCGCCGGAAAGCGTCTCAAGCAGAGCCCGAAATGCGCGCGATGGAAGCCGCAGGGGCGCGAGCAGACGCAGCTTTTCGATGCCCATTCCGGGCTGATCGGGGTGATCGGCGTGAAACGCGGCCAGCGCAGCGTGGATCGCTTCCACAAGCGAGCGCCCGGCATTGCGTTCGAGGGCAATCGTCTCCTCGCCACGCCCGATCAGTCGCGCGCCGAGTTTTTCGGCCATAGCGATCACATCATCGGTCGAATAGGCGATATTGTTCGCAAAAGCGGCGATTGCGACGCTGTGCGGCGCAACGTCAAGCAATCCGCGCAGCGCTTCAACCGGCGCCCTTGTCAAGGCGTGCAATTGCGCCAGTCGTTCGCTGGTGCGCCGGCGACGCGGGGGGCCATACGCATCAAGGACGCGCCCTCCCCCCAGCGTCAGTCGACGGGCCGGATCGCGCAGGATGAGCGGGTCGCCTTTTGCGACCGCAATCGGATGATCAAGCACAATCTGAACAAACCCGTCGTCGCCGCCAAACAGCTTGTCTGCGGACAGCGGTACGATATGGGCGCTGGATTCCACCGCGCCCACATGGAGTTGCGCGCTGGTCCATGCGGCGAGCGGATTTGGTATAGACGGCGCAAGGCGCACCTGCGCATCAATGCGCTGAGTCGGCTTGTCGGCCTGTGGCGCGACGATCACATCGCCGCGAAGAATTGCGGATTTTTCAATTCGCTCGCCGCTGATGTTGAGCGCACATCTTTGCCCTGCCCGCCCCTCGTCAGCAGGTTTGTTCTGCGCATGGATGGCGCGAACGCGCGCAGAAAGCGAACGCGGCGATACGATAATCGCCTCTCCTTCCCGCACAACTCCGGAAAGAACAGATCCCGTCACAACGAGCCCACGTCCCTGAATTGTGAAGACGCGGTCGACGGCCAGACGAAAAAGTCCGTCTGCCGGAGACGCGGCCGCACCTTGCGCCTTGTCACGCAGAAAAGAGGAAAGCGTCGCAACGCCTGCGCCGGTTTCGTTGGAAAGCGGAAAAATCGGCGCCCCGGAAAACCCCGTCAGCGCCAGCGCGTTTTCGATTTGTGTTTTTACTTCAGCCAGACGGCTCTCGGAAACGAGATCGCATTTGGTCAGCGCGACGGCGCCATCGCGATAGCCGAGAAGATCGAGAATTTCGATGTGTTCGAGCGTCTGCGGCATGACTCCATCGTCGGCCGCGACAACAAGCAAAACGAAGTCGATCGACGTCGCACCCGCCAGCATGTTGTGAATAAATTTTTCATGACCCGGCACATCGACAAAGCCGAGCGTGTCGCCATTGTCGAGCGGCAAATAGGCGTAACCCAGATCGATCGTGAGGCCCCGCTCTTTTTCTTCCTTCAGCCGATCGGCGTCGACGCCGGTCAACGCGCGCACGAGCGACGTTTTACCATGATCGACATGGCCGGCTGTACCGATAATCATGCCGGCTTGCCAAATCGTGCAAATGCTGTGGCCAGCTCTGCGCTGTCGTCCAGACACCGCAAATCCAAAAGCAGCGCGCCATTCTCGATCCGCCCCACAATCGGCTTTGGCTCAGCGCGCAGGCGCTGCGCCAAGCTCTTCACGGCGGCTTGCGATTTGGCGCGGAATGCGAGCGCGGCCGAAGGCAGCCCATGCAAGGGCATTGCGCCTGACCCTATCTGGCTTTCGCAATCCACCACATCGACCGCGTAATCCGTGAAGGCCGCGCGTGCCGCGGGAAGCAACGTTTGTCCCATAGCGGCGATCTCTGCGCGCTTGCGCGAGAGATGCCGCAGCGTCGGGAGCTTCTGCGCAAGCCGCGTGGGATCGCGATAGAGACGCAGCGTCGCTTCGGTCGCGGCGAGTCGGATTTTATCGACGCGCAAGACGCGCTTCAGAGGGTTTTTGTTGATTTGGGCGATGAGCGCGCGTTTGCCCACGATGAACCCGGCCTGCGCGCCGCCGAGCAGCTTGTCGCCGGAAAAAGTCACGAGATCGGCGCCTTCTGCGACCGCTTCGGCAACGGTCTGTTCGCGCGCGAGCCCATAGCCAGAAAGGTCGATCAGCACGCCGGATCCCAGATCATTGACGAATGGCAGGCCGGCGGCATGGGCAATCGAAGCAACGTCCGCGCCGGCGACTTCACTGGAGAAGCCCTGGACACGGTAATTCGATGGATGAACTTTCATCAACGCCGCCGTGCGCTGCGTGATTGCTTCCGAATAATCGCGCGCGTGCGTGCGGTTTGTCGTGCCGACTTCGCGCAATCTGGCGCCCGCGCGCTGCATGACGTCGGGCATACGGAATGCGCCGCCGATTTCGATGAGCTCTCCACGCGAGACGACGACTTCGCGTCCTTTGGCGATTGTGTTGAGCGTCAGCAGAACAGCAGCAGCGTTATTGTTGACGATTGTCGCGTCTTCCGCGCCAGTCAGTTCGCACAAAAGTTTGCGCAAAAGACCGTCGCGCTCGCCTCTTTTGCCTTGTCCCAGATCGAATTCCAGCGCCATGGCTTCGCGCATCGCTGTAGCGGCCGCCGCAATCGCCTCCTCGGCCAAAAGCGCGCGACCAAGGTTGGTGTGAATAACGACGCCGGTGAGATTGAACACCGGTTTGACGAGCGGCTGGGCGTCTCGTAGCAAGCGTGCAAGCGCGGCGGCGGCCAACGCCATCGCATCTGGAGCGCGGGCGTTTTCAAGCATCGCAGCGCGTGCGTCCGTAAGCGTCGACCGCAACGCCGCAACGGTCAGATCATGGCCATATTGCGCCACTGCAGCCGCGCATTCGGGGCGATTGAGCAATTCGCCGACAGAGGGGAGCGAACGCAGACCGGCCGCCATCGGAGTCAATAGCCAATCAGGAAGGGATTGAACCCGGCGCGGCGCCAGCCCTCTTCGCTCACCAGCACATCAAGACCAAGCGAAAGAATATCGTCGGCCGCTGGCTCTGCGTCCGGCGCGATATTTTGATAGATGATTTTCGTATAAGCGCCGCATTCGGCGCAGCACTCGGCTTTCGCCGCGCCGCCAGCACCATCGATCTCGCGATAGGAAATGCCTTTGGTGGTTCCGCAGGCGACGCAGCGCACGCGCACATAACGCCACAACGTGGAGCACATTGCGCAAGAACAGAATCGCAGACCTTGCGCGCCGCGCCATCCGGCCACGAAAGAAGAAGCCGCATGCGCCCCGCACGATGGACAGACGCCGGGCTCATCAGGTTCGAGTTTGGTTACATCGAGCCGCGCCGAAAGACGCGTCAGATAGACCTGCAACGCTGCAGCAACGAAAATATGCTCGGCCATGCCATGCGCGGCGTCTTCGTCCTCAGCCAGCGCGCGTACGAGCGGAGCAAGCGGCAAACCATCGAGATTGGCGAGCGCGGCTTTCGACGGCTCCGGCATGGGGATTTCCGCAGCGCGCTTGAAGAAATCGCGTGCAACGCGATCGAAGTCGTCGCCCGGCGCGCAGCGTTCGCCCTTCAGCGGCCGTGCGCTGTTCTGCGAGGGCCCATCGGCGAGGGGGGTCGCAGCGACGCAATCGGCCTGCACATCGCACAAGGCGGCGAGAAAATGGATGTAGGGCGTCAGCGCATTGTTGTCGCCGCCAGCGCGCAACCGCGCGGCGCGCTTGCGGAACATCGCTTCCGGCTCGGGCAAAATGGCGAACGGCGCATCAGCGACGTCGCCAATCATGGAAGGATCGGGTTTCAGAGAGTCGAAATCGGTCATCGCGCTTGAACCACACGGGCTACGGGGAATGCACAAAAAAGCGCGCGCCCATTATAGGCGCGCGCCAGAATTCTGCAAAAAAACGTCACGCCTTCGGCATGTCGCCGTCGACGCGACCGGCGACCAGATCGCGCAGCCACTTCCTGTGATGACGCCAAGCCCAACCGCCTGTCACGCGGCCGCTCGTCATCGCGCCGATCGATCCCCACACCCAGATTGCAGCATAGATGTGGATGATGAGCACGATGATCGCAGCCGTCGCAGCGACCGAATGGATCAGCACGGCTGCGCGTTTCACTTCGATGGATGTATATGCGGCGAAATACTGGTCCCAGATCACGAGCCCGGTCGCGATCATGATGATGATGAGCATCGTCATCGACCAGAAGACGATCTTTTGTCCGGCGTTGTATTTGCCTGCTTCCGGCAGCGCCTCTTCGTCGCCGGAAAGCACTGCGCCTGGATTTTTCATCCAGGCCGTATCGCGCGGCTTCCACCCATTGCCGCCGACGAAGCGGAAAAACAGGAACAGGAAGCTTATCGTCACGATCACGCCGAACCACGGATGCAGCATGCGCGCATTGGCCCCGCCGCCAAACAGGCCGGAGAGGAAGTATGTGTAGGGGCTGTAGAAGGCGAGCCCCGAAAGAACCAGCGCCACGAAGAAGAAAGCGTTGATCCAATGATTGAGACGCGTCAGACCGCTGTAGCGATCGACAGCGACGGGATATGAATCGTGGATTTGCGGGGACAACATCACACGGCTCCATCGACGAGGCTTTTAGCTTTGCGCTCGTCCTCTTCTGTTGCAACTTCCGGCCCGTTCTTGAGGTAGTGCAGAACGCCCGCAAGAACAGCCAGCGCCATCGCGCCGAGGCCGGCGACTTTGCCCTTGCCCTTCCACACGCCGACCAGCGGATCGATCTTGGGATCGGCCGGCAGATTGGCGTAGAGCTGGGGCTGGTCGGCATGCGGCAGAACATACATGACATGCGTTCCGCCGACGCCCGCCGGATCATAAAGACCGGCGTTCGCGAAACCGCGCGACTTCAGGTCGTCGACGCGCCCGCTTGCCCATTTTTTCATATCGTCCTTCGTGCCGAACACGATCGCCTGCGTCGGGCAGGCTTTCGCGCAGGCCGGCCCTTGCCCGACCGCGACGCGATCGGAACACAAGGTGCATTTCTTCGCCTTATGCGTCGTCTTCGAAATGCGCGGAATGTTGAACGGGCAACCCTTCACGCAATAACCGCATCCGATGCAATTTTCCGAAATGAAATCGACGATTCCATTCGTATATTGCACAATGGCGCCCGGCGCAGGACAGGCCTTCAGACAGCCCGGATCCTCGCAATGCATGCAGCCATCCTTGCGAATGAGCCACTCGAGATTGCCGGTCTGCGGATTGTCCCATTCCGTGAAGCGCATCAAAGTCCACTGATCGGGCAAAAGATCAGACGGATTTTGATAAACGCCGAAATTATCGCCGATTGGCGGCGTCAATTCGTTCCATTCGTTGCAAGCGACCTGACAGGCCTTGCAGCCAATGCATTTCGAAATATCGATCAGCTTTGCGACTTCGGTCTGGCGCTGCGCCGGCGGCGTCACCGTGGAGGCGGAACGTCGCATGAGGTCGGCGGGACCGAATTTCGGCGCCGTCGTTTGCGTCGGCGGATTAGGCAGTGGAGGAAACATGGCTTCTTCCTGACGAAAGGCGGACGACCGTCACGCTGTTGGCGCGGCGATCGCCTCGATATTGACGAGAAAGGCCTTGAACTCGGGCGTTTGCGTATTGGCGTCGCCGACGAAAGGCGTGAGCGTATTGGCAGGGTAGCCCGGTTTTGTCAGGCCGACGAAGCCCCAGTGGATCGGAATGCCGACCACGTGGATCGCCTTGCCGTCGCAAACCAGCGGTTTGATCCGCTTCGTCACGACCGCCTTGGCGTTGACGCTTCCGCGCTTCGACCAGACGCGCACCCAACCGCCATGCTGCACGCCTTTTTCCTTGGCGAGCTGCTCCGAAATCTCGACGAAGAATTCCGGCTGGGCGACGGCGTTCTGATAAACGTTCTTCGTCCAGTAATGGAAATGCTCCGTCAGCCGGTAGGTCGTCGCCGCATAAGGATATTCGGCATCGCCCGTATTGGCCATTTGCGCGAGATCGTTCGGGAACACGCGCGCGACCGGATTGCCGCGAATCTTGGGCGCAATCACGTTTGCGACAGGCGATTCGAACGGTTCGTAATGCGAGGGGAATGGACCTTCCCGCATCATCCCGAGCGTGAACAGGCGCGAGGTTCCCTCGGCGTTCATGATGAACGGCCCGACATCCTGCGGCTTTGCCGTCGGCAGCATGTCGGGAACGTCATAACCGGACCATTTCGCGCCATCCCATTCGATGAGCTTGCGCGAGGCATCCCACGACTTGCCGTTCAAATCCGCCGAAGCGCGATTGTAGAGGATGCGCCGATTGGCCGGCCAGGAATACGACCAGTTCGGGAACAGGCCGACATTGTCCTTATCCGTGTTGTCGCGACGGGCCATCATATTGCCCGCCTCGGTGTAACAGCCAGAGTAGATCCAGCAGAAACACGCCGTCGAACCATCGTCTTTTAACGCCGCGAACCCGGGCAATTGCTTGCCCTTGTCGAGCGTCATCTTGGTCGCGTCCTTCGGGTCGTATTGCGCGCTGAGCGTGTAACCGTTCATTTCGCGTGCAATTTCGTCCGGCGTCGGATCGTCCGGATTGGCGTAAGGCCATTTCAGCTTAACGATCGGATCGGGCAGCGCGCCGCCCTCCTTCTCGTAAAGCGCCTTCAGCCGCTTGTGCAGTTGCGCCATGATCCAGATGTCGCTCATGGCCTTGCCCGGAGGCGCGGCGGCGGCCCAGTGCCATTGCAGCCAGCGGCCGGAATTGACCAGCGAACCCTCGTCCTCCGCAAAGCAGGTCGACGGCAGCTGGATCACTTCCGTTTGGATCGCCTTGGTATCGGCCGGATTGTGCGGGCCATGGTTTTCCCAGAACCGCGCCGTCTCCGTTTCAAGCGGATCGATCACCACCAGGAACTTCAGCTTCGAGAGCCCTGCCGCAAGCTTCGCCTTGTTGGGGAAAGCCTGCAGCGGATTGAAGCCCTGCATGACATAGCCATTCATCTTGCCGTTGAAGGCCATGTCGAACGCACGCAGGACATCATAGTCGGGCACGTCGAGCTTGGGCAGGTAATCATAGGCCCAATTGTTCTCGGCGGTCGCCGCATCGCCCCACATCGACTTCATGAAACTGACGAAGAACTTCTTGTAGTTCTGCCAGTAGCTGATCTGATTGGGACGCAACGGCTTGTAGGCGCGCGTCGACATATAGGCGTCGAATGTCGCTTCCGTCTCCTTGGGAATATTCAGATAGCCTGGGATCAGATTGGACATCAGTCCGAGATCGGTCAGGCCCTGGATATTCGAGTGGCCACGCAGCGCATTCATGCCGCCGCCGCGAATGCCGATATTGCCCAGAATGAGCTGCAGCATCGCCATCGTGCGGATATTCTGCGAGCCTTTGGAATGTTGCGTCCAACCGAGCGCATACATCGACGTCATCGCCTTTGTCGGCGAAGACGTCTCGGCTATCATCGCCGCGATCTTGAGGAATTTGTCTTTCGGCGTGCCGCAAATCCGCTCGACCATTTCGGGCGTGTATTTGGCGACATGCTCTTTCAGCAAATTCCAGACGCAACGCGGATTTTGCAGCGTTTCGTCCACAAGCGCATAGCCGTCCGGTCCGATCTGGTATGACCAGGTCGAGCGGTCGTAATCGCGCTTGGTCTCGTCATAGCCGGTGAACAGGCCATCGGCCCAGCCAAAGCCGTCATTCACAAGGAACGCGGCGTTGGTGAACGACTTGAGATACTCCCACTGCACCTTGTTGTTCTGCATGCAGTAGTTGATGACGCCGAACAGGAAGGCGATGTCGGTGCCTTGGCGGATGGGCGCGTAATAATCGGCCACCGCCGCCGAGCGCGTAAAGCGCGGATCGACGACGACAAGCTTCGCCCCACGGGTAGCCTTGGCCTCCGTAACCCATTTGAAGCCGCAAGGATGCGCTTCCGCCGCATTGCCGCCCATGATGACGACAAGGTCAGTATTCTTGATATCCGTCCAGGCGTTGGTCATCGCGCCACGGCCAAAAGTTGGGCCCAAACTGGACACCGTGGGGCCGTGTCAGACGCGCGCCTGATTATCGAATACCAATGCTCCCATGCTGCGGACGACCTTGTAGGTCACTGTAGCGGTTTCGTTGCTCGTGGCCGAAGCCGCAAGGAAAGCCGTCGACGTCCAGCGATTGACGGTCACGCCGTCCTTGTTGGTCGCCAGAAAATTCTTGTCGCGGTCGTCCTTCAGAAGGCGTGCGACGCGGTCGAGCGCAACTTCCCAGGAAACCGGCTCGAACTTGTCCGAACCCGGTTTGCGGATGCGTGGCTCGACGAGGCGGTTCGGCGACTTCACAAAGCCCAGCAGGCCCGAGCCTTTGGGGCAAAGCGTGCCGCGATTGGTCGGATGGTCGGCGTCGCCCTCGATGTGAAGGATGTCCGCCTTGTCGCCCTTATGCACATCGCCTTTCGAGAAGATCAGAATGCCGCAGGCGACGGAGCAATAGGTGCAGGTGTTGCGGGTCTCTGTCGTACTGGCCAGCCTGTAGGGACGAACGGCTTGGGCGAGCGCAACTTCCGCATCGCCAAAACCCAACGCTCCCAGAGCTGTGCCAGCCGTTCCGATTCCCGCTGCGCCAAGAAACTGGCGCCGCGAAAATTGTTGGTTCATCGGCTATCCTCTCCCGATAGGGCGGTTTGCGCGCAATACCGCTCTTGAGAGAAATGCTAGGCCTGCGAGTTCGAATCGTCAACGCAAAAAGGCGACCCGTTGACGGTTTTGTGAAACCCGCCATAGTGCCTGAATGCGTTTGAACATCGCTCCCGCGTGGCGGGGCGCAACGACGCCTCTGGAACCTGTCGCAGTACTGCGTTTGAGCCAACGCTCGCGCATTCTTTCGCATGGCCCAGTCCCCCCAAACCATCCTCAACGGAGTCGCTCATGTTGACGCGCCGATTCTTTTTGCATGCCGCAGCGCTCGGTTCCGCCGCCTTCGCCAGCCGCTTGCGCGCAGAAGTTTTTGCGCCGCAACAAGGCGCCTGGCGGCGTTTCGCCATGACGACGCGACTCGATCTGCCTGAGGGCAAAGCTGCGCAGGCGTGGATCCCCACGCCCTCGCTCGCCCGCGATGCCTGGATGAAGCCGCTCGACACCCGCTGGACGAGCAACGCTTCCACCGCCGCGATAGAAACGGATCCGCGCAATGGCGCCCGCGCCCTCCACCTCGTCTGGCGCGGCGACGAAGGCGCGCCATTCGTCGAAGCGACGAGCGAGGCGATGACGCGCGACCGCTCCGGCGACGCTGCTGAAAATCTCTCCAACGATCAGAAGCGGGCGTGGCTGGCGCCGACGCGCCTCATTCCGACCGACGGAATTGTTCGCGAAACCGCAGACAAGATCATCGGAGCCGCGAAAAGCGACGAGGCCAAGGCGCGCGCGCTCTACGAGTGGGTCGTGGAAAACACCTGGCGCCGCGCCTCGACCCGGGGTTGCGGCGTCGGCGATATCGTCGCCATGCTGAAGTCGGGCGATCTCGGCGGCAAATGCGCTGACATCAACGCGCTCTATGTCGGCCTTGCGCGCGCCTCCGGCCTTCCTGCGCGCGACCTCTATGGGATTCGCGTCGCGCCGTCCCGGTTCGGCTACAAGAGTCTCGGCGCCAATTCCGAGACGATCACGAAAGCGCAGCATTGCCGCGCCGAAGTCCACCTTGAGGGGCGCGGCTGGGTCGCTGTCGATCCGGCCGACGTGCGCAAGGTCGTTCTTGAGGAGCCCGGTCCTGTGGCTCTTGGCGATCCCAAAGCGGTGGCGGCGCGACATGCGCTGTTCGGCGCCTCGGAAGGCAACTGGATCGCATATAACGACGCTCATGATGTCGTGTTGGCCGGCGCCGCGCAGCCCCAGATCGACTTCTTGATGTATCCACAGGCCGAGGTCGCCGGCGTGCGGCTCGATTGCCTCGATCCCGACAGCTTCCGCTACGGGATCAAGACGAAGGAAATAGCGATTTGACCGACGCGCCCTTTCGCCTCACCGCGCTCGCTCACGGCGGCGGCTGCGGCTGCAAACTCGCGCCATCGGTTTTGCAACAATTGTTGGCTGGCGCCGCGCGCCAGCCTTTCGCCAATCTCCTCGTCGGCGCTGAAACGAGCGACGACGCCGCTGTGTGGAAGCTGAACGACGAAACCTGCCTTATCGCCACAACCGACTTTTTCATGCCCATCGTCGACGATCCCCGAGATTTCGGACGGATCGCGGCGACCAATGCGCTGTCGGACATTTTCGCAATGGGCGGGACGCCACTTTTCGCGCTCGCCATTCTCGGCATGCCGGTCGACAAGATTCCGATCGAGATCGTGCGGCAAATACTGGCGGGGGGCGCCGACGCTTGCGCTTTTGCAGGCGTGCCGATCGCGGGCGGCCATTCCATCGACAGCGCCGAGCCGATTTATGGCCTCGCTGTCGTCGGGCAGGCCCATCCCTCCAGCATCCGCCGCAACATGGACGCACGACCCGGCGACGTACTGATCCTCACCAAGCCCATCGGGGTCGGCGTCTATTCCGCCGCGTTCAAGAAAGGCGCGCTGTCGCGCGCGGCCTATGCCGAGATGATCGCAACCACAACGCAACTGAACGCAATCGGCGCACAGCTGGCGAAAGACAAGCGCGTGCGCGCCATGACGGACGTCACTGGTTTCGGCCTGATCGGTCATGCGCTGGAAATGGCGCAGGGCGCTCAAGCGACCATCGTGATCGACGCCTCCGCCGCGCCCTTGCTCGCTGAAACGAAGGCTTTGGCGAAAGCCGGATTCGTGACCGGCGCGTCAGGGCGCAACTGGACGAGCTGTGCGGCGCAGACGACGCTGCCCGCCGATTGTCCGGAATGGGCGCGGCAAATTCTGTGCGACCCGCAGACCTCCGGCGGCCTGTTGATCGCCTGCGCGCGCGATGCGTCGACGGAAATCATCGCGGCGACGCAAGCGGCCGGCTTTGCCAAGACTGCGATCGTCGGCGCGGTCGAGGCCGGGCCGCCGCGCATTCTCGTTCGCGGCGCGCTCTAGCGAGCGCTTTCTGCAGGAAAAGCGGCAACAAGCGCCGCTTCGCTGGCCCCGTGAACGCCGCGCTCGGTGATGATGCCCGTCACGTAACGCGCCGGCGTCACGTCGAAAGCGAAGTTGCGCGCGTTCGCGGCATCGGGCGTCAATTGCACTTCGACTGTTGCGCCATCGCTCGCGCGCCCGGCGATATGCGTCACTTCACGCGCGCTGCGCTCTTCGATCGGAATCTCCCGCACGCCGTCGCGCATCGACCAGTCGAGCGTCGAGCTCGGCAAGGCGGCGTAAAACGGCACGCGATTGTCGTGCGCAGCAAGCGCCTTGAGATATGTGCCGATCTTGTTGCAGACATCGCCCGTGCGCGTCGTCCTGTCGCTGCCGACGATGCAAAGGTCCACCAGACCATGCTGCATCAGATGGCCTCCGGCATTATCGGCGATCACCGAAAACGGAACGCCCTCGCCCGCCAGCTCGAACGCCGTCAGGCTGGCGCCCTGATTGCGCGGCCGCGTTTCATCGACCCATACATGGAGATCGACGCCTGCGCGCACGGCCTTGTAGATCGGCGCAAGCGCAGTGCCCCAGTCAACCGTCGCAAGCCAGCCGGCGTTGCAATGCGTCAGAATATTCAGCCGCGCCCCGCCCTTGCGCGCGGCCAGATCGCCGATGACCGCCGCGCCATGCGCGCCGATCGCCTCGCACATGGCGACATCCTCTTCGGCGATTGCCGCCGCCTCGGCCCAGGCCCGCGCACGCCGCTCCGCTGGCGCCGCAGCGCGCAACACCGCGAACTGCCGGTCGAGCGCCCATTTGAGATTGGAGGCCGTCGGACGCGTCGCAAGCAAGCGGGCATAGGCGCCCTGCAGACCCAAATCGCTCGCATCCTCCCCCATCGCCAGCGCCATGCCATAAGCGCCCGTAACGCCGATCAACGGCGCGCCGCGCACGATCATATCCGCAATCGCGCTTTCGGCTTCCGCGCACCCGCGCAGCACGCAGATTTCGAAGCGATGCGGCAACCGCGTCTGGTCGATCACGTGCACGATACCGGCCGCTTCGTCGGGCCAAAGCGTGCGATAATGTTTTCCGTCGATTTTCATGGCGCCGCAGGGATGGCCGGCGACCCGAGGGCGCGGATCAATCCGGAGGGTTTGGAGCGGGTGAAGGGAATCGAACCCTCGTATTCAGCTTGGAAGGCTGCTGCTCTACCATTGAGCTACACCCGCGCGCCGCGAACAAGGCGCGGTTTTCGTTAACATTATTGGAATGACCCGGCAAGCATGGCAGGGACCTCCATACAAGTGCGCCCCTGCTGCTTGAGGCGGCGCTGAGCCGCTTCGCTGCTCAATCGCCCGGCACATCGTCGGAATGCGTTCATTGCGGCGCCAGTTCAGCCCTCAGGACGTGCCGTTGTGCCTTACGGTGCGAGTATTGAAATTGCTCCCACCTTTGATCGCGCCTAGGATGCCGGAAGCTGCGGCCGGGCTGTAGCCAAGCTGAGACAGCAGGCCGCAGACATGCGAGGGATTTGCCTGCATGAGCTGGAAAGTCTTTCAGATTTGTGTGTTTTTTGTCGTCATGATCTGGGCCAAGCTGCATGACACGCCCGAGCTTGATCTTGGCTATGCGCCGGCTGCTTACGGGCTCTTCTGCGCGTGGTTTTTGACGAAGGTGCTCTCGTCGATTGTCGATCTGGCGCGGCGTCTTTCAGCCCCGCGCCTCGTTCCCGGCGTTCGCCAAAAGGTCGATGATAGCCGGATGATTGGAAGACGAAGCGCGATGCTTGTCAGCCAGAAGCCCGAAAATGGCGCCAGACTGATCGGCGGACGCCAGTAAGCGAGAGGCTTCATCGGCAATCGTGTCGGTGTTGGCTGCGATCTTGGCTGTTTTGCCCGATCGAAAATATTTCAGCTTTATGAGGGAGCGAAAGATACTGCTGTTATCGCGGTATAGACGCCCTTCAACTCGTTCATGACGCCATCGGTCGGCAGTTCGCCAGACGCCTGGTCGATAACGTGACCAATTTCGTGGGCCGCGACTTTTTCGTATTGCGACGAATTTAACGCCGAACTGACCGCGACACCGGTTGGTTGGCCTGTGTATCGGTTGACGGTGACGTTACCCACCGCTCGTGAGAGGGTAGACGGCGGAACCGCAGAAATGTTCGCGCCAGTTCCCGCCTTTGCGATTTCGTCCAGTGCTTCACGCGGAAGCGCCATGTCGCCCCCGCCATCCGCAGTTCGTCCGGCGACATATCTTGCGGTAAGCGGTCTTCCGTCCATATCCAGCGTGAGTCTTCCGGAAGCATCGGCGCTCGCTCCAGTCGGATAATTCACCGCAAAAGAACGCGGCGTTTTGACCGTAGGATAATACAATGAAGCGCTGCGTAACGCGAGCAAATCATGTGTGCCGAAGATTGCGGCTCTTGCAATGCGCGTCTTCCGTTAGCGTCCCCGCGGGCGGCGTTCGGCTTTGCGTGGGCCCAGCGGTGCGCGGGACGCCTCGTTGTTTTTTGCGACCATTTTCTCGAGAAGGCCGACAAATTGCGCGCGCTCGGCCGGGTTGAGCGGCGCAAGGATACGGCTTTGCGTGCGTTCAACGTGCGTGTCGAGGCTGGCCAGCAAGGCGCGCCCGGCAGGCGTCAGATCGAGCCGCTTGACGCGCGCATCCGCCGGGTCGCCTGTTCGAACGATCCAGTCTTTGGACTCCATGCGCTCGAGCACGCCGCCGAGCGTCGAGCGGTCGAGCGCGACTTCAGCAGACAAGCGCGTGGCGTCGGCTCCCGGCTCGCGCGCAATCTGGCTGAGGCAGGCAAATTGCACAGGGGTTATGCCCTGCTGGGCGCATTCCTCCAGAAAGATTGCAACGGCGATCTGATGCGCGCGGCGGATCAGATGGCCCGGCATCGCGCGATGATCCGAAGATTTGCTCATGGTTTCACCGAATGCCGCGCATGGCTTCACACGCTGAGATAAGTGTCGCGCACACGCGCATCGGCCTCGAGTTCCGCGCTGGAGCCGCTCCAGACGATCTCGCCTTTTTCCATAACATAATGCCGATCGGCGAGGGATTCGAGCGAGTCGACTTCCTTGTCGATGACGATCATCGACAATCCGGTTTTCTTAAGGTTTTCGAGCGTCGCCCATATCTGCTGGCGAATGATCGGCGCGAGACCTTCGGTTGCTTCGTCGAGAATGAGTAGGTCGGGATTGGTCATCAGCGCGCGGCCGATGGCGAGCATCTGCTGCTCGCCGCCCGACAATTGCGAACCGCCGTTGTTCAGGCGCTCCGCAAGCCGCGGAAAAAACGACAGCACACGCTCGAAAGTCCAGCTTTCCTTTTTTTGAGGCCGGTGGATCGCCGACATCATGATATTCTCGCGCACCGAGAGATTGGGAAAGATGTGGCGCCCCTCGGGCACGAGGCCAACGCCAAGCCGCGCGATGCGATGGGCCGGCGCGGCCTCGATCCTTGCGCCCTTGAAGAGAATTTCGCCGCCCACTGGACGCAATTGACCGCAAATGGCGCGCACCGTGGTTGTTTTGCCCATGCCATTGCGGCCGAGCAAGGTGATGATCTCGCCTTCGCGCATCGAGAGCGAAAGGCCAAACAGCACGCGCGCTGCGCCATAACCTGCTTCGAGATTGCGAATGTCGAGCAGCATCGCTTCATCCATGCCCGAGGTAAGCGGCCCGCACCTGCGGATCGTTGCGGATTTCATCGGCCGTTCCGGTTTTGATGATCGCGCCCGACACGAGAACGCTCAACCGATCCGCCAACGAAAAAACCGCCGCCATGTCGTGTTCGATCAGCAGCATGGAATAGCGCCCTTTCAAATCGGCGAGCCGCTGCGTCATACGTTGGCCATCCTGCTTGCCCATGCCAGCCATCGGCTCGTCGAGCAGCAGGATTTTCGGCCGTTGCGCCAGCGCGATGGCAAGTTCGAGCTGGCGGCGCTCGCCATGCGAAAGGTCGCGCGCGGGCGAATGCATGCGCGCGCCAAGCCCGGCCGCCTCGACCGCCTCGCGCGCCGGCGCCAGCAGAATTTCTTCGCGATCGGCGCGGCGCCAGAACCGGAAGGAATGGCCAAGCTGCGCCTGCACGGCGAAAGCGGCGTGATCGAGAACGGAGAAATCGGGAATGAGCGATGCGATCTGAAACGACCGCGCCACGCCCAGTCCCGCGCGTTGATGCGCCGGCGTCGCCGTCACATTGACGCCATCGATGAAAATCTCGCCGGCGTCGGGCCGCACCATGCCTTGCAATTGCGAGATCAATGTCGTTTTGCCGGCACCGTTGGGCCCGATGATTGCGTGCATCTCGCCGGGTCGAACAGACAGATTGACGCCGTTGGTGGCGACAAGCCCGCCGTAGCGCTTGTAAAGATTGCGAACTTCGAGGACGTCAGTCATGGACTGCCTCCCCGCCTTTCTTCGCCCCGCGCGCAAGGTCGACGAGTTGCGCGAGCCCGCCGCGCAACAGCAGCACGATGGCGAGAATGATCAGCCCGAACGGCAATTGCCAGTGCTGCATGTATGACGACAACGACAGTTCGGTGAAGATGAATGCGGCCGCGCCGATGATGGGGCCCCAAACGGTCGCCACGCCGCCGAGCGCCGTCATGACGACGAAATCGCCGGAGCGATCCCAGGCCATATCAGCCGGACTGATGAATTGCTGGCTCGCTGCAAGCAGCGCGCCGGCAAGCCCGGCCAGCGCGCCCGTAATGGCGAAAGCAACGAGCCGGTAAGGCCACGGCGCAACGCCGACCGCTATGGCGCGCGTTTCGTTGACGGCCGCAGCGCGCAGCACGACGCCGAACCGGCTGCGCGCCAGGCGGTCGATCAGCAACACTGTCGCAAGCAGCATCGTCAGCGCAAGGTAGAAAAACTTGTACCGGTTCGAAATATCGTAGCCGAAAAGCGTAAGGGGATTGATGATCTGCAAGCCGTCGTCGCCGCCATACTTCTGCAGCGCGACTGCGCCGTAGTAGAGCATCTGGTTGAAGGCGAGCGTGATCATGATGAAATACGGTCCGCCCGTGCGCAGCGAAACGGCGCCGACTGCAGCGGCAAAAAGACCAGCGACAAGGAAGGCGAGCGGCAAGGTCAACGCCAGTTCGCTCGATCCCATCCAGCCTGCGAGAACTGCCTCGCTGTTGGCCTGGTGCCAGGCCAAAATGCCAACGACATAGCCGCCGACGCCGAAAAAAGCCGCCTGACAAAGGCTGACGAGGCCCGCATAACCAAGCGTCAAATCGAGTGCGACAGCGCCAATCGCGAAAATAACGATGCGCGTCGCGATCTTGACGGTGAACGGATCGTCGAGCCAGATCGAGAGTGCTGGCGCGAGCGCCAGCAATGCGATCAGCACGAGCGCTGGCCACAGCGCCGCGCGAATGGGTCGTGATGCGCCGTCAGCCATGGGTCGCAAACATTCCGCGCGGGCGGAACGCCAGGATGATGGCCATCGTCACGAAAATCGCCATGCTGCCGAGCGCCGGCGTCAGCAAGACGCGGCCGAATGTATCGACAACGCCAACGAGCAGCGCTGCGAAAAAGGCGCCGCGAATGGATCCGACCCCGCCGAGCACCGTCACAACCAGCGCCAGAATGAGCACCGGTTCGCCCATGCCGACCTGCACGGAAAGAATTGGCGCAGCCAGAATGCCGGCAAGCCCTGCAAGCGCAGCGCCCATGCCGAACAATCCGGAAAAAACCACGGGCACGTTGACGCCCATTGAGGAGGCCGTCGTGCGATCGCTCGCGCCCGCTCGCACCCACATGCCCATGCGTGTGCGCATGATGACGAGATAGAGCAGCCCCGCCACGACAAGCCCGGCGAGCAGGACGACAAGCCGATACGTCGGATAGGGAACGCCCGGCAAGATCGGGACCGATCCGGAAAGCGCGTGCGGAAGGCTCATGCGCAGCGGCGACGGCCCGAAGATCATGCGCGTCGTTTCGTTGAGGATCAGAATGATCGCAAACGTCGCCAGCACCTGATCGAGATGCGAACGCGTGTAAAACCGCTGCAGAATGGCGCGCTCAAGCACAATGCCGAGCAAAGCCGCCGCAACAACGCCCGCGACGATCGCCAGAACGAAGCTGCCGGTCGCCTGCTGCGCCACCGCAGCGGCGAATGCGCCGGCCATATAAAGCGAGCCATGCGCCAGATTGATGAAATTCATGATGCCGAACACGAGCGTAAGGCCGGACGCCATGAGAAACAGCATGACGCCAAGTTGGACGCCGTTCAGCAATTGCTCGAGGAAAAGCGAGAGCGTCATGGGCGATGCGCAAACGCCGCGGAAACGGGCGCAGGCGCCATTGCGATGCGGATCACACGCATGGTCTTCTCTCTCCCTGACGCGACATGTTTCTTGGGCTTGGCGCCGGTCGCTTGCCCCGTGAATGGCAGATATTCAGCCTGCTATCAATCAGTATGCAGCTGATCGTGGCAGCGACGCGGACGAAAAAAGCGCCGGCTTCAAGCCGGCGCCCCTGATTCATTCAGCCGCCATCTTGCACTGGCTGACATAAGCGTCGCGATGATCTGAATCGATCTTCTCGCGCACCTGCATGATCGGCCGGCCCTTGGGGTCCTTCACGATCTCCGTCAGGTAATAATCCTGAATGGGATAATGGTTTGTGTCGAACTTGAAATTCCCGCGCAGCGACGTGAATTTCGCAGTTTCCAGCGCCTTGCGGAACGCCTTCTTGTCTTCGATCTTGCCGCCGATCGCCTTTGCGGCGGCGTCGAGCACGAGCGCCGTGTCATAGCCGTCCGACGCATAGGACGAAGGAATGCGATGATATTTCGCTTCGAAATCGGCGACGAATTTCTTCGATTGCGGATTGTCCCAAGTCTCAGCCCAGAAAGCGGCCGAATAGGCGCCGAGCGCAGCATCGCCCATGGCGGGCAATACGGTCTGATCGACGGAAAAGGACGGGCCATAAAGCGGCGCGGTCTTTTTCAGTCCCGCCTGATCATATTGCTTGACGAAATTCACGCCCATCCCGCCGGGATAGAAGAAGAAGACGCCCTGCGGATTGGCCGCGCGAATTTCTGCAATTTCGGCGGCGTAATCGAGCTGGCCGAATGTCGTATATTTTTCGCCGACGAGTTCGCCCTTGAACGTGCGCTTGAAGCCGGCGATGAAATCCTTGCCAGCCGGATAATTCGGCGCGAGCGCGTAGATCTTCTTCACACCCTTGGCGTTCAGATAGGTCCCCATCGCTTCCGCGCCGGAGTCGTTCTGGAACGACACGGCGAAATAATGCGGATTGCATTGCGCGCCTGCGTATTGCGACGGGCCGGCGTTCGCGGAAACGACGAACACGCCCGCATCGAGCGCAGGCTTGGCCACCGCCAGCATCACGTTGGAGAAGATCACGCCGGTCAGAACGTTGATCTTGTCGCGTTCGACCATCTTGTCGGCTTGCTGGCGCCCCACGTCAGGCTTGGCCTGATCGTCCGCCTGGAACAGTTCGACAGGACGGCCGCCGATTTTGCCGCCGGAAGCCTCGAGCCCCAGCTTGAAACCGTCGAGCACTTCTTGCCCCAACGCGGCGCCAGGCCCGGAAAAAGTGGAAAGAAATCCGATCTTCACCGGATCCTCGGCGCGCGCGGCGACCGAAAAAGTCCCGCACAAAAGCGCGGCCGCAAAAGCGGTCCTGAAACGCATCATAATTCCTCCCTCGAAGCGCGATCAAATTTTTCTTTTGCGCTTCATGCAAAATAATGCATAAACAGCGCTTCGGTCAACAGCAAAAGCGCGTTGGCGCAAGCTAACCCCGCGCAAGGGGGATGCACGGCGCGACGGTCAAAAAGCTGGTGCGGAATGCAGGCTTGAATGGTGGGGGAAGTAGGACTCGAACCTACGAAGGCTAAGCCAGCGGATTTACAGTCCGCCCCCTTTGCCGCTCGGGACATTCCCCCACGCCGGGTGTGAAACGCCCGCGCGGTGCGGCGCAAACGCCGCCCGTGGCGGGCGTTATGCGGATGGCGCCGCCGCCTGTCAACCCGCCCGCGCAATTGCGCGCGCAACATCCCCGTGACACAGACAGGAAGCGAACGGGACAGGGTCTGATGCGGCAAAACGGCAATGACAGGCGGGGTGGCGACAGGGCGAGACGCCGCCATGGCGGCGAGCGGCCGGAGGCCTCCGCGCGCAGTCCCGATTTTCGCAAACCCGGCCACGATGTCGTGGCGATATACGGGCTGCACGCTGTCCGCGAAGCCTTGGTCGCGCGCCGGCGCAAGGCGTTGACGCTCTACGCCACCGCCGCGGCGGCCGAACGCCTCGGCGCCGCAGCCGGCGCCGCCGGCGCGGCCATTGTCGTGGTCGAAGCGGCCGATCTCGATCGCCGTCTCGGCCAGAGCGCAGTCCATCAGGGCGTTCTGCTCGAGGCCCGGCCGCTGCCGCAGATCGACCTGTCCGAAATCAAGCTGAGCAGCGGCGTCGTGCTGGCTCTCGACCAGATCACCGATCCGCACAATGTCGGCGCCATCCTGCGCACGGCCGCCGCCTTCGCCGTCGACGCGCTGATCGTGACCGAACGCCATGCGCCGGATTTTTCCGGCGTGCTCGCCAAAACCGCCTCGGGCGGTCTCGAACACGTGCCGCTCGCCCCCGTCGTCAATCTCGCCCGTGCGCTCGATGAGCTGGGCGACCTTGGCTATTGGCGCGTCGGGCTCGATTCGGAAGGCGCACAATCGCTGGAAGAGATGGATCTGCCCCGCCCGCTCGTCCTTGTGCTCGGCGCGGAGGGCGCGGGGTTGCGGCGCCTGACCCGCGAGCGCTGCGATGTGATGGCGCGACTCGACATGCCGGGGCCCGTCAAAAGCCTGAATGTCTCGAACGCCTGTGCGGTCGCCCTCGCATATGCAAATCTTCGCCGCAGCTAGCGCAGGCCTTGCCATGGCGCTCGAAGGGCTGCGATCCCTCGTGCGCGCGGCGACGGCGCGTTAGCCGCCATAGCCCGGCGAAACATGGGTCTGGCGCGCAATGCGCACACCCCGCGCCTTCAGATCGCGCAAAGCCAGATACATCATGGCCGTCATCATCGCATCGTTGAACGCGTCATGCGCATCAAGCGGCGGAATGCCCAGATCCTTGAGAATGGCGGCGAAGGAAAGGTCAATATGCGACCCGGCCGGCGCGTCTCCGTATTTTCGCTCGTAATATTGCTCCGAAACCTCGATCATCGGATTGGGCAATTTGATGTGCTTCATCGGCTTCAGATATTTGTTCACCATCGCAACATCGAACTGAAGATAATAACCGACAAGCGGCCGACCGCCGACGAAACGCAGAAAATCCGGGATCACGGTTTCCACGCCTTCGCCATAGGCGACATCGGCCGCGCGCAGGCGGTGCACCTTGATCGCATCAGCCGACATTGCCGCCTTCGGCCGCACGATGCGCTGAAACCGCTCGCTCGCAAGAATGCGGTCGCCGCGAATTTTGACGGCGCCGATGGAAATGATGTCATCGCGCGAGGGATTGAGGCCTGTCGTTTCACAATCGAAACAGACAAGCTCGTCTTCGGGGCCTGGCTCGAACAGGAAAGCGAATTCCGGATCGTTCAGGCGCCGGCGATGATAAAATCGCTTGAGCCTCGGGGGGATCATCCGAACATCCCCAGGTTGAAGTGCCTGCGCAGGAAATCGCGAAACTGTTTCACGACCTTGAAGGAGTCGCGCAACAGGTCGCGCTCGACGCTCGATAATTCCGCCGGCCGCACGAGCGAGCGACTGCCGGACAATTCCTCGAGCTGGCTGTCGAGGCGCAGCGTCGAAAGATATTGAAACGACTGCAGCAGATCGCGTGTAAAGTCGGCGCGCAGCACGTTCAGCTCGCCAAGCTTTTCAAGGCGCGCCTCGGTTGAGGTTTCCTCCAGCCCGTGTTCGAGCGCCAGCGCGCGCACGCCATGGACGATGGGAAAGATGCCGCCTTTCTTGAGATCGAGCGCGCCATCCGTCGCCACCAGCGTGTTGAACAGGCTGATCGGCGTTTCGAAGGATTCCACCGCCAGAGCGAAACGCGCGAGATAGACGCGTTCCGCGCGCACGGATTCGATCAGCGCCGTCTTGGCCCGTTTCAGCAAATCCGTGCGGCCCGAAACGGCGACCGCATCGTAAAAAATCGCGACATTCATCATGGCGTTCTGGTCGGGCGCAGCCACCCACTCGTTGAAATTGCCGAGATATTCATCCAGCGTTTTCGACCAGAACGGGTTGCGCACCATCACATTGCCGGGACAGGGCGGATAACCGAACTCCTCCAGCGCCGCCGTGAATTCGGCGCGAAACCCGTCGAGCATGGCCGCATCCACGGGTTCGGCGAGAATGATGCCATTATCCTGATCGGTGCGGATCGTCTGCTCGCCGCGCCCTTCCGAGCCCATCACGATCAGACAGCCGCGCTTGCGCAAATCAGGCGGCGCGATTAGCGCGAACGTCTTGGCGAACAGGCGGCGGTTGAGATCGGAAACGATTTCAGCAATCGTCTCGAACCGGACATCCTGACGGCGCAGCGTGCGCACCTGATCGGCGATCTCGCGCGCGGCGATCCTGAGATCGGCGAGCGATTTGGCGCGGTCGATGCGGCCCGCGATAACCTGCGTATTGCCCGCCAGAAACCCGAGCAGATCGATATCTTCCAGAATGCCAACGAATTCGTCGCCGCGTTTGACCGCAAGGCGCCGTTTGTTGCTTTTGGTCATTTCCAGCAACGCTTCGAAAACGAAATCGTTTTCCGCCACCGTGCTCAGATCGAAATGCGCCAGCGGCGCGATCGGCGCGGTGATCGGCATTTTGTGCAATACCACGGCTTTAGACAGGTTCATGCCTGTCACGATGCCGACGCCCTGCCCGGCGTCGCGCAACAGCAGCGTGTTGGAATTGATTTCGCGCATCCGCCGCCCCGCCTGTTCGATCGTGGCCGTAGCGTCGATAAATTCCGCGGGATGAAGAAACAGGTCGCCGATGCGTGTGCGCATCAGCGAACCCGACCGCATTTCGTCCTCAGTCCGGGCGATCGCCTCCAGCTTGCGTGAAATATCCAGATAAAAGAATGCCCCGAACCGCGCATTATCGCGGATCAGCCGCTGGATCACGTCTTTGGGCGCGAGATAGCAAAGCGTTTCCTCGCGCGCGACGAAGGAATGCGCGGCTGCGCCCTGCACAATCGCACGCGTGTCGAAAAAATCCTTCGGGCCGAGCAGTCCGACCAGTTCGTCGCCCTCTCGCTCTTCCACCGCGCCCTTGATGATGATGAACAGCGATTGCCCATCGCCCCCCGCGCGAACAATCGTCGCGCCCGGCTTGAAATAGCCGACGTCGATGGCGGCGCGCAGCATTTCGATCTCCCCGGGCGTGAGGCGGTCGAAGGGCGGATTGGCGGCGTCGAAAGCGTTGGGCATCGCCTGCTCCAAAAAAGAACGAGGGCCGCACGATGGCGGCCCTCGCAATTTACGCTTTGCGCTCTGTCAAGCGTTAGCTCAGTGGGCCGAAGCGCCCGACGCGCCAATGCCGGTCTGCGAGCGGACATATTGGGCTTCGAAGCCTGCCTTGTCCTGCGCAGCGCGCGCGCTCGTGTCCATCTTCGAGAACAGCCAGATGCCGATGAAGGCGATGGCCATCGAGAAGAGCGCCGGGTTGGCGTATGGGAACGGCGCCGAGCCCTTGGCATGACCAAGCACGTCTTCCCAGACGCCCGGCGACAGGACGACGCCGATAAGCGCCGAGATGAGGCCGAGGAAGCCGCCGATCACTGCGCCGCGCGTCGTCATTCCACCCCACATCATCGACATGAGCAGCACGGGGAAGTTGCACGAAGCGGCGATCGAGAAGGCTAGGCCGACCATGAAGGCGACGTTCACATTCTCGAACACAATGCCGAGCACGATCGCAAGCAGACCGAGAACGACCGTCGTGATTTTCGACACGCGGATTTCGTCCTGCTCGTTAGCGTTGCCATGCTTCATCACCGTGGCATAGAGGTCGTGGCTGACCGCCGAGGCGCCGGCCAGCGTCAGGCCCGACACAACCGCGAGAATGGTGGCGAAAGCGACCGCGGAAATGAACCCGTAGAAGACATCGCCGCCCACCGCGTTGGCGAGATGAATCGCCGCCATGTTGGAGCCGCCCTTGAGCGCCGCCAGACCTTTCGCCGGATCCGTCAGGAATTGCGGATTGGTCGAAACGAGCACAATGGCGCCGAAGCCGATGATGAACGTCAGGATGTAGAAGTAACCGATGAAACCGGTCGCATAGAACACCGATTTACGCGCCGCTTTCGCATCCGCAACCGTAAAGAAGCGCATGAGAATGTGCGGCAAGCCGGCGGTGCCGAACATCAGGGCCAGACCGAGCGAAATCGCCGACAGCGGATTCGAGATCAGCGTGCCCGGCGCCATGATCGCCTGATGTTTGGGGTGGACTTCAACGGCCTTGGCGAACAACGCCTCGGGGCTGAACCCGAATTTCACGAGCACCATCAGCGCCATGAACGTCGCGCCGCCAAGCAGTAGGCAGGCCTTGATGATCTGAACCCAAGTCGTGGCCACCATGCCGCCAAAGGTCACGTAAATGATCATCAGGATGCCGACGATCACCACCGCGTGCCAATATTGCAGACCGAACAGCAGCTGAATGAGTTTGCCGGCGCCGACCATCTGCGCAATCAGATAGAACGCCACCGTAACCAGCGTGCCGCAAGCCGCCAGAATGCGCACCGGCGTCTGGTCGAAGCGGAACGAGGCGACGTCTGCGAAGGTGAACTTGCCGAGGTTGCGGAGCGGTTCGGCGATCAGGAACGTCACGATCGGCCAGCCGACGAGCCAGCCCACCGAATAGATGAGACCGTCGTAGCCCGACAGATAGACGAGGCCGGAAATGCCGAGGAACGAAGCCGCCGACATATAGTCGCCGGCGATCGCAAGGCCATTCTGGAACCCTGTGATGCCGCCGCCGGCCGTATAGAACTGCGCAGCCGATTTGGTGCGGCTCGCGGCCCAGTAGGTGATGCCGAGCGTGAGCAGCACGAACGCGCCGAACATGATGATGGCGTGCCAGTTCGTGTCCTGTTTCTGCACCGCGCCGGACACGGCGTCGGCAAGCGCCGGAGATGCGGCGAGCGTCAACGCCGCAGAAGTTGCGAGTTTGCGGATCATTACTTGGACTCCTCGACGATCTGGCGAGTCAGTTGGTCGAAACGCGCGTTGGCGCGCGAAACGTAAATGCCTGTCAGAACGAAAGCCGACACGATGACGAAAAGGCCAACCGGAATGCCGATGGTCGTCACGCCATTTCCCATCGGCGTGCCGAGGAATTTCGGATCGTAGGCCACCAGGAGGATGAAGCCCATGTAGATGAACAGCATGATCGCAGACAGCGTCCAGCCGAGCGATTTACGTGCGTTGACGAGTTCCGCATATTTCGGATTTCGTTCAACGCGTTCCAGTGAAGTCATATTTCTCTCCCACCAGCCGGATTTACCGGGCGTTAATGCGGATAGAGAACAGGGAAGCTGAACGCCATGCAACTTTATGAGCAAGGCATGAATGTGCGTCGCAGCATCGCGACGCCAAGGCTTTCAAACCCAAAATCGCGCGTAAAACGCCTAAAAACAGCCACTTTTGAATTAAGGCCCGAACTTGCTGCGCCGCGAAAAATTACGCCGTTAACCATGCTGATTAGACGAAGGTTTATTATGGCCTGGGGAAAAAAGTTTCCAGCGGCTCCCCGTGCGGCCATCTCCGAATCTCTTGATTTCCCGCGCGCCATCGGCCAACACGGCCCCGGGCCGGCTTAGCACAGCGGTAGTGCAGCGGTTTTGTAAACCGAAGGTCGGGGGTTCGATCCCCTCAGCCGGCACCATGCTCCAGCTTGCCGATCGCGCGCTTCACGCCCGTCCGAGCGCCCTGTTGGCCGCCAGCAGCAGGCGCGGCCCCAGCCGGCGACCGAGCCGTTTGACCGCCCAGGCGAAAGACCCTGCGCGATACCAGTCGTAGCGCTGGACCTGCGCCCAGCTGATCGCGTCCAGCAGCGGCGCGGCCTCGGAGGCGCGGCCCGCCCTCCAGAGACTGTTGGCGTTCGATGCGATGCGATAATCGAGCGCGCTGGCGCGTTCGAACCCGATATCGGGGCCCAGCCTGTTTTTCCGCTCGACGAAGAACGCGCCGGTCATCGCGGGCTCGAAATGGTCGAAACGGCTCGACAGCCGGTCGGCGGAGCGGTGCTGGCGCACTTTCGTCACCACATCCTCGATGAAGGCCGCGCGTGTTTCGGGCGGCGCAAGATATTCGAGCAGATATTCGAGCCCTTCCCAGAGCGTCCTGTTCTCGTTCCACTGCAGCGGCGTGCGGCGCACGGCGACGGCGCCCTGAAACCAGATGTTGCGGCAGGCGTTGGCGTAGGCGTCGCGATAGGCCAGCCGATAGACGCAAGGGCTCTCGATCCCCGTCCGGTCGTCGAAGTCGACATGGCGGGCGAGCACGGCGTCGACGCCATCTGCCGCGCGCGCGATGGCTTGCAGCGCATGCGGGGCAAGCAGATCGTCTGCGTCGAGAAACATCAGCCAGTCGCCGGTCGCCGCGCCGACGCCTGCGTTGCGCGCGGCCGAAACCCCGGCGTGCGCGCGTGCGATCACATGAGCGCCCGCCTCCCGCGCGCGCGCCGCGCTCTGGTCGGACGAACCGTCGTCGACCACGATCACTTCATGCGGCGGCAGGGATTGCGTCAGCGCAGAGGAAACAGACTGCCCGATCCACCTTTCGCAATTGAACGCGGGGATGATGATCGAGATCGCCGTCATGGCGCGCTTATAGAAATTTCCGCGCGCCCCGTCCAACGCTGCCGCCGGGCATATTGCCGGAACCCTGGGGCGGCGATAGCTTCGAGCCAACAACAAGAGGGACGAGGAAATGACCGCCAGACCGTGGATCAAATCATATCCGGCCGGCATGCGCTGGGACGCGCCGCTGGAAACGGGTCCGCTGCAGGGCGTCCTCGAACAGGCCGCAAGGAAATTCGCCGACAAGCCGGCGCTCAACTTCATGGGCCGTCGCATCAGCTATCGCGAACTCGACGCGCTGGCCGATCGCGCAGCGGCGGGCTTTCAGAAGCTCGGCGTCGGCCCCGGCGTTCACGTCGGGCTGTTTCTGCCCAACACGCCGCATTATGTCATCGCGTTCTTCGGCGTTCTGAAGGCCGGCGGCGTTGTGGTGAACTATTCCCCGCTCGACGCCGAGACGGTGCTGCAACACAAGATCGACGACAGCGAAACCGACATCATGGTCACGGTCGATCTCGGCCTGCTTTATCCGCAGATGGACAGGCTTGCAGGCGCAACGCGCCTGAAGAAGCTCGTCGTCGGCGAGATCGCGGAAATGACGTCGATGCCCGACCTCGTTCGCGCGCAGATGAAAGCCGCCGGCATGACGGTTGCGTTCGAGCCATCGGAAAGCCGCGTGCGCTTTGCGACCCTGCTCGACAACGACGGACATTATCAGCGCCATCCCCTCGGCGATCCCGAGGACGCGCTCTGCTGTCTGCAATACACCGGCGGAACGACCGGCCTGTCGAAAGGCGCGATGCTCTCGCACGCCAATCTGACCGCGGCCTGCTCGCAATTCGTGGAATCGGCCACGGGCCCCGACGAACCCGTGCTGATCGAAGGCGCCGAGCGTACGCTCGCGGTGCTGCCGCCGTTTCACATTTTCGCGCTGACCGTGAATATGATTCTCGGTTTGCGCCTTGGCGTTGAGCTTGTGCTGCACGCCAAATTCGAGGCCGCCGCCGTCATCAAAGACATCGCCGACAAGAAGATCACCGTGATGCCGGGCGTGCCGACCATGTATGTCGCGATGCTGCACCATCCCGGCGTCAGGCACGAGGATCTCGCCTCGCTGAAATATTGCTCAACCGGCGGCGCGCCGATGCCGCTGGCGGTGCAGAAGGCGTTTCAGGAATTGTCCGGCTGCCGTCTCGTCGAGGGCTGGGGCATGACCGAAACCTCGCCCGCCGGCACGTTCACGCCGCTGCGCGGGCCGGTGAAGCAAGGCTCCTGCGGCATTCCGCTGCCGGGCATCGACATCAAATTCGCCGATGTCGCCGATCCCACGCGCTATGTCGCTTATGGCGAGCGCGGCGAAATCTGCATCAAGGGGCCCAATGTCACGAAGGGCTACTGGAAGCGGCCCGAAGCCATGGCGGAGAATCTGACCGCCGACGGCTATTTCAGAACCGGCGATGTCGCCTGGATGGACGAGGATGGCTACATCTACATCGTCGACCGGACGAAGGACATGATCCTGTGCGGCGGCTTCAACGTCTATCCGCGCAATATCGAGGAGGCGATCTACAAGCATCCCCTGGTGGAGGAAGTCACGGTCATCGGCGTGCCCGACGAATATCGCGGCCAGAGCCCCAAGGCCTTCGTCAAGCTGAAAGCCGGCGCCGCCCCGGTCAGCTTCGAGGAGATGAAGGATTTCCTGAAGGACAAGCTCGGCAAGCACGAAATGATCGGCCATCTCGAACTGCGCGCCGAACTGCCCAAGACGCCGGTCGGCAAGCTTTCCAAGAAGGAGCTTTACGCCGAGGAGGAGCAGCGCCGCAGCGGCGGATGAGCGCGCCCGCGCCGCATCGTCCCCGCGCATCCACCGGGCGTTGAAAGAGAAGGAAGCGGAAGTCCGGCTCGCCGTTCTCGAAAGCTTTTGCAAACAATCCGGCGAGCCGGACCGCCGCTTCGGCATTTTCGCGGAGAGACGCCTCGGACGCTGGCGCTTCCCCACGGTCGGCCGGCGGAATACGCCTGCAAGGCCGAGGTTTGGGGATGCCCGACGCCTTCGCAACACCGGTTGCAGCCCGCTCGTAGTAGCGCGGCCGGCGCGTACCCGTTTTCTCCGCACCCCGGACTGCGGCTGGTCAGACCACAGCGCAGGGCCGCCGTCCCCCCGCACGCTCGGAACCATCCGGAACGCCCTCCTGTGCGCGAGGCGGGAGACTTGTGGCATAATATAGGAATATTGTCAAGATCGCAAAGCCGGGCGCGTCGTTCCGCCCCGCCTCCAAAACTGGCGCCGCGCCGCCAATGCGTTATTCTGCGCCCTCCACGCTGACTCGATCCCGCCCATGAATCACGCCGAACGCGCTGAACTTCTCAAACAATTCCGCACCCCGCATGGAACGCTGATCGGCCTCACCATGACGGGCTTTGGCCCCGGCGAGGCGCGCACGACCATCGCCTATAATCCGGTTTTCGTGGGCGATACGGCGACCGGCGTGCTGCATGGCGGCCTCGTGACGGTGTTGCTCGACGAAACCTGCGGCCTCGCCGTCCAGATGGCGATCGAGGAGCTGGTCGCCATCGCCACGCTCGACCTGCGCATCGACTACATGCGCCCGGCGACGCCCGGCCTTGCCCTGAATGCGCGCGCGGTCTGTTACCGCATGACGAAATCGGTCGCCTTCGTGCGCGCGGCCGCCTATCAGGAAGATGAATCCAAGCCCGTGGCGACCGTCACCGCGTCCTTCATGGTCGGTGCGAACCGTTCGGACTTCAAACAGCACAAATCGAAGGTCGATTTCGCGCAATTGCAACCGCTGAGCGCGCCAGAAGACCCCCGCGGCGCCTTCCCCGAAAGCCCTTATGCGCGCGCGCTCGGCGTGCAGGTCGCGCAGGACGGCTCCACGCTGCTGCCCTATGCCGACAAGCTCATCGGCAATCCGCTGCTCCCGGCCTTGCATGGCGGCGTGCTCGGCGCGTTTCTGGAAACGACCGCGATGGTTGGCCTGCGCCACGACGCCGCGATCGCGGCCCGGCCCGTGCCCATCAACATCACCGTCAATTATCTGCGCTCGGGCAAGCCGATCGACACATTCGGCCGCGCCCGCATCGCCAAGCAGGGCCGGCGCATCGTCGCTTTCGAGGCGCGCGCCTGGCAGACAAATCCCTTCGAGCCCATCGCGTCCGCCTACGGCCATTTCATGCTGAAAAACGAGCAGGCGGACGCCTGATGGACCCGGTGAAAATCGCCTTCCTGTCGTCGGGCACCGAGGAAGCGGACATCGCGCGCTGGCGGCTGGCGGCCCGCTACGGCGAGACATCGGTGGATGAAGCCTCGGTTGTCGTCGCGCTCGGCGGCGATGGGTTGATGCTGCAGACGCTGCACGCCTTCATGCATCGCAACAAGCCGATCTATGGCATGAACCGCGGTTCCGTCGGCTTCCTCATGAACGAATTTCGCGAGGAAGGTCTGATCGAGCGCATCGCCGCCGCCAAGCGCTCCATCATCCATCCGCTCGTCATGCGCGCGCGCGACGCCGAGGGCGGCGAACACGAGGCGCGCGCCATCAACGAAGTCTCGATGCTGCGCCAGACCTTTCAGGCGGCCAAGCTGCGCATTCTCATCGACGGCGAGGAGCGCCTGCACGAACTGGTCGCCGATGGCGCGCTCGTGGCGACGCCCGCCGGATCGACCGCCTACAATCTTTCGGCCAACGGCCCGATCCTGCCGCTCGACGCGCGGCTTGTCGCCCTCACCCCGATTTCCGCCTTCCGTCCGCGGCGCTGGCGCGGCGCGCTGCTGAAAGACAAATACAAGATCGCCATCGAGGTGCTGGAGCATGAAAAGCGTCCGGTGTCGGCGGTGGCCGACCACACCGAAGTGCGCCGCGTCGTGCGCGTGGATGTGGAGATGGACCATGCGACGGGCATCGCGCTGCTGCACGACCCCGGCCATTCGCTCGAAGAGCGCATCCTGACCGAGCAATTCGGCTATTGAGGCCCCCCGGCGCCGCAGCCCGTCCCGGCGCCGTCGAAGGTCCAACACTTACCGATCGTTAACGGGATTTCCTTAACATGGCGCCGGGGATTTTTAAGTATTTCTTCTAACCGGCCAGTAGATATGAGTTTCGTTCGTCGCATGCGTTTGCCTATTGCCGCTTTTGCCGCGGCGGCGATCGCAGTGCTCTCGCTTTTCGCCATCCAGTCGCTCGCGCAATCCGTCCGCCTGTCCGTCTCGCAGCATTACGCGCGCGGCTATGCCGAAGCGATGGCGAAGGTGCGCGAATATTACAGCGCAATCGTCGTCTCCGTCGTCGAGCGCAACGGACTGACCGTGTCTCAGAATTATCATCACGACACGCAGGCCATTCCCTCGACCGACACGTTCATCAAGGAAGTGGGCGCGCTGCCCGGTGGCCAGAACCTGCAATTCTACAGCCGCTATCCCTTCGCCCATTCCGTGACGGCGCAGCCGCTGAGCCCGTTTCAGGAACGCGCGCTCGCCTTTTTCGAACGCGGCGAGGGCCGCGAATATTCCGAGACCGAGCCTGCGGCCAATGGCGGCTCGAACTTCCTTTATGCGACGCCGGCGACGATGAAGGGCCCCTGCGTCGCATGCCACAACGCAGACCCCAACTCGCCGCGCCATGACTGGAAGATTGGCGATCTCGCCGGCGCCGTCGCGATTGCTGCGCCGCTGAAGATGCGTCCGATTTACGAGGATCCCGCCGCGCGCCTGCCGCTCATCCTGATGGGCGTCGCCGTGCTCATCGCCACGGTGCTGGCCGCCGGTTTCGTCGCCACGCACAGCGACGAGAAAAATGCGCGCAACACAGTGGCGGAACTCGAACGCCAGCACGAATTGCTGGAAGACGCGCAAGCGCAGATCACGCGGCTCGCCTATGAAGATCATCTGTCCGGCCTGCCGAACCGGCGCTGCTTTGAAAGCAATCTCGACGCCGCTTTCGAGGAACTGGCGGAAGGCCGGCGCGCGTCCGTCTCCATCGCCCTGTTCGATCTTGCGCGCTTCAAGCAGATCAACGATCGGCATGGACATCCGGCGGGCGACGAACTGATCCGCATCGTTTCGCAGCGCCTGCGCGCCGGCGTGCCTGGCGACTGCATCGCAGCGCGCCTCGGCGGCGATGAATTCGCTGTTCTTGCAGGCGAGGAAACCAGCGGCGCCATTCTGGCGCGCGTCTGCCAGCGCCTGCTCGAGCGTCTCGCCGAACCCTATGAAATTCACGGCGCGATCGTCCATTCGGCGGCGAGCGCCGGGCTTGCGACGCATATTTCGGCCCGGCGCGCCGACCAGATTCTGTCCGAGGCGGACAAGGCGCTCTATCGCGCCAAGGCCAAAGGGGCGGGCGTGCTGGAAATTTTTACACCCGACGGGCCGCTTGTGAGCGTTGTGAAAGCGAGCGCCTGATCAGGCGGCCGCCAGTTCAGCTTCGATCGCGTCCAGATCGATATCGATGAGGCGCGGCGCGCCCTCTTCGCTCTCGGGCGCCGCCTCGATCGACACGGGCGGAGCGAGTTGCTCCTCGAACATCACGCGCGCGGCCTCGCGCGCTTCCTCGCGCGCAGCCTCGGCGTCGAAGCGGCGCAGCAACGCTGTCAGCGCGGCGGTCTCGACAGGGTCGCCCTGTTCCGTCGCCGTCAGCACGCGCTCGATCATCGCGCGCGAAAGATTGGCCGATCCCGTTTGCGGCGCAAGCGTGCGCCGGGCATCGAGCGCCGAGCGGAAAACCGGCAGAAGGCGCTCCGGCAATCCGGCCGTGCGATACAGCGAGGCGAAACCGGCGCCGCGCCAGTCGCGCGCCAGCGCCAGCGCCTTGGGTTGCGGGAGGCCCGACAATTCCACCACGGCCGCCTCGAACAGGAAAACATCGCCCGAGAGCAGCGAACGCAACACCAGTCCCGGCGTCAGCCGTCCGGCGTTGCGCAGATGCGCGGCCAGCGCGCGCGCGCCGCGCCAGTCCTTGTGCTGTTCGGTTTCGGCCGCAAGAATGACATGCGCTTTCTCGCTGGCCTCGCGCACGGCGCGGTCGGCGCGTTCGCGCGGCAGCCAGTTGCAGCCGACCACGAAGCGCGACAAGGCCGCGCCCGCAGCCATCACCAGATCGCTGCGCACAGAGCCCGGCAATTCGCCCCGCCCGAGCAGCGCCTCGCGCAACTCCCCGTCGTCGCCGAACCGTTCGATCATGCGACGCATGGAAAATTCGGGAATGTCGGCGCCCGGATTGACGGTCAACGCGATCAGCGCCTCGCGTGCGCCAACTTCGGCGATGGCGGCGGCAAGCGCATTCGACACCTGCGGACGCAAGGCGATGGCGGCCTGCGCAAAGGCGTCGCCGATGGCGGCCGCATCGATGAGATCGCCATCGCCGAGCAGCGGCGAGCGGCCAAGCACAGGGGCGGCGATTTCCGATTGATCGTTGGCGAGCGCAGCGACGATGGCGCGCGGCGCGTCGGGCGAACTGGCGAAGGCCTCCGCAAGCGCCTTGCGCACGAGCGGCGAGGCGTCGTCGAGCAGCGCCGTCAGCGCGATTTCCGCCTCGCGCCGGTCATTGGCGTCGAGCCCGGAATACAGATAGGCCCGCGCGAGCGATCCCGCCCCTTCCGCCCGCTCGGCGGCTGGGGCCGTGGCGGCCCATAACATGAACTTGCGGACGATCATTGCGAAACCAGAGGGGAACTGTCTGGTTTCCACCCTGCCCGTTTATGGTAAACGGACATTTAAATACGACATCGGAGCCCCCCATGAGCCAGCAGCCCGCTCCCCATCCCCGCGGCGGCCTCTATTTCGAGGATTTCCGCGTCGGAGCCCTCTTTCGGCACCGCCTGACCCGCACGGTCACGCAGATGGACAACATGCTCTTCTCGAACATGACGCTGAACCCGCAGCCCCTGCATATCGACGCCTATTTCTGCGAAACCGAGACCGAATGGGGCAAGCCGCTGATGAACTCGCTGTTCACGCTGGGGCTGATGATCGGCATTTCCGTCAACGACACGACCGTGGGCACGACCATCGCCAATCTCGGCATGAGCGATGTGCGCTTTCCCGCGCCCCTGTTCGAGGGCGACAGCGTGCGCGTCGAGACAGAAGTGCTCGCCAAACGCGAGTCCAGATCGCGGCCCGACGCGGGCATCGTCGATTTCCATCACCGGACCTACAATCAGCACGGCAAGCTGGTCGCCGAATGCAAGCGACAGGCCTTCATGCTGAAGCGGCCCGCTGCGACGATCGCCGTTTAGCCATGCGTTCCGCGCTTTTCGTCCCCGCCGATTCGGAAAAGAAGATGGCCAGGGGTCTCGAATGCGGCGCCGACTGCCTGTTCGTCGATCTCGAGGATTCCGTCGCCGCAAACGCCAAGCCCGCCGCCCGCCAGATGGCGCGCGATTTCCTGCTGCACGCGCGCCGCCGCGCCAGCCGCCCGCTGCTCTACGTGCGCGTCAACGCGCTGGACAGCGGCATGACGGACGCCGATCTCGATGTCGTGATGGCCGGCGGTCCTGACGGCGTGCTGCTGCCCAAATCGCAGGGCGGCTGCGATGTGCAGCATCTGTCCGCAAAGCTCGCCGTGCGCGAGGCTGCGTTCGGTCTGCCCGACGGCGCAACGCAGATCGCCTGCGTGGCGACCGAAACAGCGTCGGCGATTTTCGGCCTGTCGAGCTACAAGGGCGCCAGCCGCCGCCTCGCCGCGCTGACCTGGGGCGCCGAAGATCTCTCCGCCGATCTGGGCGCAGAAACGAACCGCCTGCCCGATGGCGCGCATGCCCCGCCCTATCAGCTCGCGCGCAATCTCGCGCTCTTTGCCGCTGTCGCCGCCGGCGCGCAGCCGCTCGATACGGTCTATCCGAACTTTCGCGACGAAGCCGGTTTCGAAGTCGAATGTCTCGCCGCGCGGCGCGACGGCTTCACGGGCAAGATGGCGATCCACCCCGCGCAAGTGCCCGTCATCAACGCCATCTTCACGCCCCCGGCCGCCGAGATCGCGCGGGCGCGCGCCATCGTGGCCGCCTTCGAACACAATCCAGACAAGGGTGTGATTGCGCTCGAGGGCGAAATGCTCGACAAGCCGCATCTGGAGCGAGCCCGTAAACTGCTCGCACGCGCCAGGGAATGACCGATGAGCGGCGAGAAGAAGCAGGATCGCATTGTTCTGGTTGGTCTTCTCGCGCTGTTCGCCGCCGTCGGCCTCATGCTGTTCATCGTTTCCGTTTTCGGCGGCGGCATCGCCGGCGAATGAGCAGACATATTGCGCGATGCGCCGACTTAGTTTGGCCGCATTCCGCCCGATAGTCGGTCGCATCATGGGGGGGGATGCGATGTCTGTTGCTGTGTCCGGCCGGACGGCCTTCCTTGCAAAACCTTCAGGCTCGCGCGCAATCGCCGCGCTTTTGATGCTGGCGCTCGCCGGCGGCTGGACGCTTGGCCAGCGCGGCGAGGCGCATGATGGCGCGCGCGATGATGAAACAAGCGCGCCGCATCACATCAGCGCCGCCCCGGGCGACGACGGAAAATTCGCCAACCGGATCGCAGGCGCCGCGCAAAAGGTCGCCTCGATCTATCCGCTGCCCTATCCCGTCCTGACTTACGCGCCCTCGTTCTCGGGCGCCTATGTCGCCCCGCCGGCGCCGGTCGCCGCGCCGAAGGCCGCCGCCGCCATCGCGGCGAAAACGCATGTCGACCACATCGCGCTCGTGCGTCCGCCGCGCCGTCCGCTGGCGCATGCGCAGCCACAGAGCGCGCGCATCGCAACGCTCGCCCCGTCCCTGCATCGCAGCAACGCGCGCCGCGCGCAGGACGAGGGCTTCCTGCGTTACGCGACATTCGCGGCGCTCTCGGCCAAAGCCTCGTCGATCGGCGAAAATGTCGGCGACACGTTCCGTTCGCTTGGTCAGGCGATCGCAAAGCCGCTCAAGCTCGTCGGTTTGTAAACGCCTCGGGCGCGGCGCTGGTTGCGCGCGCCCGGTTCGCGTCATTCCGGCCGCTCCATCTGGAACAGCGAATCCACAACCGCGTAATCGGCGAGATAGCCGCAGCGCGCGAGCGGTTTCATTTCGGCGGTTTGCACGAAGCCGTCCTTCACGAACGCCGGATCGAGATGCACGCCGACGATCTGGCCGATGACCAGAATATACGGCGCGGGCGCGCCATGCATGTCTTTCAAATGCTCGATCTGCGTCACCTTGCATTCCATCGCGCACGGGCTTTTGGCGACGCGCGGCGGTTTAACTATCGTGCTCGGCGCCATTTCAAGCCCCGCATGCACGAACTCGTTTTCGCCGCGCGGCAACGTGGCCGATGTCTCGTTCATCGCGTGGCGCAGATCCCAGGTCGCAAGGTTCCAGACGAATTCGCCCGTCTCCTGCGCAAAGGCGACAGAATCCTTCACGCCTGCAGAAGCAAAGGCGATCATCGGCGGATTGTCGCAGACCCCGTTGAAGAACGAGTAAGGCGCGAGATTGACGGCGCCTTCCCTGGAGATGGTGGAAACCCAGCCGATCGGGCGCGGAACGATCAGCGCCTTGAAAGGGTCGTGCGGCAGAATGGTTTTATCGCGTTTGTGCGGTTCGTAGAAAATCACGTGAGTTGCTCCATGATGGGCACATCATGGGCAAGCCCCGCCACAACGCAAGCCGTCCCGGCGCTATTTCAACGTTTCGAGATAGGTGATGACATCGGCCCGGTCGCGCGCGTCGGGCAGGCCCTTGAAATACATTTTCACGCCATGCAGATCCTCGCGCGGATTGGCGAGATAGGATTCGAGCGCCGCAGGCGTCCATGGCTCCTTGTTGGCCTTCATCGCCGCCGAATAGGCATAATCCGGCGCGCTCGCGGGCTGACGGCCGACTATGTTCCACAAGGTCGGGCCGATCTTGTGCACGCCGATTTCCGTCGCATGGCAATTCTGGCAGGTGCGCGCAAAAACGTCCTTGCCGCGCGCCACGTCGCCGGCAAAAGCTGAAATCGGCAGACCCGCCAGAACCAGACCTGCGGCTGCGCCGCGCCAGAAACCCGTCATCTTCGCCTCCGTCCCGCGCGACGCCGCACGGCCGCCCGGATGTCGGCATGGCTTTAACGCTGCGCGCGCTGAAGCGCCTTGGTTTCGATCAAACCGCGCGGGCCGCGAGCGTCGAATCCAGCCAGGCGACGAGATCGGCAATCGCTTCGGCGCGATTGGTCTCGTTCAGCATTTCGTGCCGCGCGCCGGGGTAACGCCTGACGGCGACATGGGTCATGCCCGCCTTGCGCAACGCGCCGACAAGCCCGTCGAAATTGGCGCCGACGGGATCTTCCGCGCCGCTGAACAGATAGAGCGGCAGCGCCCTGGGCGCGCGCGCCAGCCGCTCGGGCGACAGCAATGGCCCGAGCGCGTCGAGGAGATCGATGGCGAGTTGCGTCGTGAAATCGAAACCGCACAGCGGATCGGCGATATATTTGTCCACTTCCGCTTCGTCCCGCGACAGCCAGTCGAAGTCCGTGCGGTTGGGCGCGAACTTGCGGTTGAAGTCGCCGAACATCAGCTCTTTCAGCAGCGGACTCCTGCCCCGCCCGCCAAGCCGGTAGCGCTCGATGCGCGCAATCGCGCGGCCCGCCTTGGCGATCAGCGGCGGCGGCCCATTGGAGCCCGACAGCGCGACGCCGGCATAGGCGTCGCCATGGTCGACCATGAGTTGCTGGGCCATGAAGGAACCCATGGAATGGCCGAGCAGGAAGACCGGCAATTGCGGGTTATCGGCGCCGATGCGCTGGCGCAGCGACCACATATCGCCGACGCATTTGTTCCAGCCGTCGACGCCGTCGAAATAACCGATGTCGTCGGGTCTGGCTGTTTCGCCATGGCCGCGATGATCGTTGGCGTAAACGGAAAAGCCATGCGCATTGAGCGTGGTCGCCAGCGGCGCGTAGCGCTCGCTGTGTTCGGCCAGACCATGGGCGACCTGCACGATCGCGCGCGGAGTCTCGGCCGGCCAGCGGCGCGTGAAGATCGGCGATCCATCGTCGGCGACGAGGTGAAAGGCCGCCGCCCGCATCAAAACGCCTTGAAGGTGAGGATGGTGCGCGTGTCGACGATGCCGGGAATGATCTGGACTTTCTGGCCGACGAAATGGCCGATGTCGACATCCTTGTCGACGTAGAATTTTGCGAGAATGTCGAAGTCGCCGGCGATGGAATAGATTTCCGAGGCAATCTCGGCTTCCGCCAGCGCGTTGGCGACCTCATAGGTGCGGCCAAGCGCGCATTTGATCTGCACGAAGAACGTCTGCATTGCGCCCTCAATCTGCTGGTGGTTCGGCTGGCTTTTCGCCCTGCTTGTCGTTTTTGTCCTGCGCCAGAACCTCGACGTCGCGGTCCATCGTGGACTGCACCTTGAAGACCGACTGGTAGGTCTTGCCGTCATGGCGCGCAATGGCGACATATTCGCCTTCCGCCAGAACGAGCGAGGGGAAGGCGCCGATCAGTTCGCGAATGACGTCGCCGCCTGGCGTCAGCACGGAGAAGGTTGTGTTGGCGAGCGCCTCGCCGCCCGGCGCATTGACGAGCTTCAGCGTCATGGTGGCGGCGCGATGGCGCAGCGTCACTTCCGTCAGTTTGCCCGCCTGCACGCGCACGTCGCCCGCCGCAACGGAATTGGTGGCGGTCGCAGCTGCGCCCGGCGTGTTGGCGCCAGTGTCGAACAGCGTCGAGACGACATGATAGGCGCCTTCGGGCAGGCAGATGACATCGCCCGGCCTGCCCTTTTCCAGAACGAGCTTGGCTTCCGAATTTCCGGACTGCGGGACATAGAGCGCAATCTGGATACGGTTGGGCGGCGCGGGCGTGTCGCCCAGCATGCCGGTCGCCTTGAGCGCGCCGGCGTTCAACGTCAGCCGCTCGCTGACCGCCGGCCCCGCGACATTGACGCGCTTTTCCGCGCCCGCCAGACCGAATGCGGCGTGGACGATATAAGCGCCCTGCGCGATCTGGATCTGCGGCGTCGCATCCTCGGTCTGATAGACCAGCGCATGGGAGCCGTCGGCCTGCGCCCGTTCTTCGAAAATGCGCCATTTGAGTCCGCCGCGCACCGGCTCGCGATCATTGGGCGCAAGCGTCGCCGAAAGCGACAGCGTCGCCTGCGGGGCGGTCTGGGGCGGCGGCGAGACGGCGGCGCCGGGCGGGCCAAACGACGTTTGCGCGACAGCCGGCGGCCCGAACAGCGCCGCAAGCAAAAGCAGGAAGAGCGGGAAACGCATCGCCGAGCAATGGCGGCCTATTGTGGCGCCGTCAAGAACCGCGCCGGTTAACGCGCGCGCAAAGGATGAGGCAACTTTTCGGAAACCATTTCAATCGGCTTTTTAGTCAAACCCGCCGATTAAGCCGGAATTAATAATGAATAGATCAAGTTTTAAGAATTGAATAAAGACCTGATTAAGCGGTAAGGCGGCAGGTTGCGCAAAGTTTTCCCACAAAGGGACAATACAGATGCGCAAAGAAATAACCTCTAAATCTTTTTTTCTTAACGCCGTCGCCAGCGTTGCGCGTCTGCGCGCTGACCGTACGGGCTCGATTGGAATCATTTTCGCGCTCTCGGCGGTGCCGCTGATCGCCGCCGCCGGCGCTGCGGTGAATTTCACCGCCTACAATCTCAAGCGCTCAGAATTGCAGGCCGCCGCCGATTCCGCATCGCTGGCCGCCGTCGGCATTTCCTCGTCCGCCATGAAGGCGGCGACGACGGGCGTTGACGACCCCAAAGACCCTGGCGACCAGGGCAACGTCCACACCGGCGCCGCCTCCGCGAAGGCGCGCTTCCTCATGCTGGCCAAAAACACCGGCCTCGACGTCAGCGGCGTGACAGTGACGATCAACAAGACCGGCCAGACGCTCAGCGCCCGCATCGATTATCAAGCCGTCGCGCCGACGCAATTCGGCTCCCTGTTCGGCCTGCCGTCGGCCAACCTGCGCGGTTCGGCCACGGCCGCCAATGCGCTGGCGCCGTTCATCGACTTCTACATGCTGCTCGACAACACGCCCTCGATGGGCGTGGCGGCGACGTCCGACGGCGTGAACCGCATGGTCGCCAACACGACCGACCAATGCGCGTTCGCCTGCCACATCACGGGATCGAATAATGATTATTATGCGCTCGCCAAAAGCCTCGGCGTGAAAATGCGCATCGACGTGGTGCAGCAGGCCACGCAAAGCCTGATGGACACCGCCGCCAGAACCGCCGCGAGCCCGCAGCAATATCGCTTCGGCCTCTACACGTTCGGCGCGGACGCGCAGACGCGCAAGTTCACGCAGCTGCTCGCGCCGACCAGCGATCTGGCGCAGGTCAAGCAGGCCGCCGGCAAGGTCGACCTGATGACCATTCCCTATCAGGGCTACGACAACGACCAGATGACGGATTTCAACGCCATTCTGCCGCAGGCCAACGCCGTCATTCCTGCGCCCGGCGACGGCTCGTCCCCCGCGCAGCCGCAGAAGATCCTGTTCTTCGTGACCGACGGCATGGGCGATTCGCAGAACCCCCGCGCCTGCCTCGAAAACACGCTGTCCGGCGGCCGCTGCCAGGAAGAAATCAATGTCGCGCGCTGCAACGAGATCAAGGCGCGCGGCGTGAAGATCGCGCTGCTCTACACGACCTACCTGCCGCTGCCGACGAACCCCTGGTATGTTTCCACCGTGCAGCCCTGGGCGAGCAAGATCGCGCCCGCCGCGCAGGCCTGCGCCTCGCCCGGCCTCTATTTCGAGGTCAGCCCCTCGCAGGGCATCGCCGAAGCCATGAGCGCGCTGTTCATGAAGACCGTGCAACTCGCCAAGCTGCGCCAGTAAGCAAAGCCGCGCGCGGTTGCCCCCACCTTGCCAGCGCAAGGGTGGGGGCTACAGCGCGCGCTTGTGAAACAACGCGCGCTAAATCGCGTTCTTCTTCATCTGGTCGGCGATATATTCGGCCTGCCGGATCGCCAGCGACACGATCGTCAGCGTCGGGTTTTCAGCGCCGCCCGTCGTGAACTGGCTGCCGTCCGACACGAACAGATTCTTGATGTCGTGCGTCTGGCCCCACTTGTTGACGACGCCGTCGCGCGGATTGGCGCTCATGCGGTTCGTTCCCAAATTATGGGTCGAGGGATAGGGCGGCGTCGGCAGCGTGCGGATGGCGCCCACCGCTTCGTACAGAGCCTTGCCCTGCCCCCACGCATGATTGCGCATCGCGACATCGTTGGGATGGTCGTCGAAATGCACATCGGCGACGCGCAATCCGAACTTGTCCTTCTTGTCGCTGAGCGTGATGCGGTTGCTCTCCTGCGGCATGTCCTCGCCGACGATCCACAGGCCCGCCGTGTTCGCGTAATCGTCCATCGCGCTGGTGAACGAGCGTCCCCACGCGCCAGGATCGAGAAACGCCGCCATGAAAGGCACGCCGAGCGAAAGCGTCTCCATTTCGTAGCCGCCGACGAACCCACGCTTGGGGTCGTGCCGCGCCTCGTCGCGGATGATGCCCGCCATCGTCGTGCCGCGATACATGTGCACCGGCTTTTCGAACGTCGCATAAACCGACGCCGTCATGTGGCGCATGTAATTGCGTCCCACTTGCCCGGAGGAATTGGCGAGCCCATGCCGGAATTTCGATGATTCCGAATTCAGCAACAGACGCGGGCTTTCGATCGAATTGCCCGCGACGGCGACAATGCGCGCTTTCTGACGCTGCTCCTTGCCGTTCTTGTCGAAATAGACAACGCCCGTCACCTTGCCGCTGGCGTCATGCTCGATGCGCGCGACATGGCAGTCGGGCCGCACTTCCAGATGGCCCGTCGCCTCGCCCTTGGGAATTTCCGTATAGAGCGTCGACCATTTCGCGCCCCATTTGCAGCCCTGAAAGCAAAACCCAGTCTGCTGGCAGGAATTGCGATTGTCGCGCTGCACGGAATTGATCGCCATGTTGCCCGTGTGGCATTCCTTGTAGCCGAGCTTGTCGGCGCCGGCTTTCATCACCTTGAAATTGTTGTTGCCCGGCAGGCCCGGCAGACCGTTGGTGCGCGTCACGCCCATCTTTTCTTCGGCGCGCGCGTAATAAGGCTCCATTTCGGCCAGCGTGATCGGCCAGTCCATGAGATTGGCGCCCTTCAGCTTGCCGTAGGTCGTCGCGGCGCGAAATTCGTGTTCCTGAAAGCGCAGCGAGGCTCCCGCCCAATGCGTGGTCGAGCCGCCGACCGACTTGACGATCCAGGCGGGCAGATTGGGGAAATTCTTGTGCACGCGCCACGAGCCGGAAGTCGTGCGCATGTCCGTCCATGCGAGCTGCGCGAAACTCGCCCATTCGTCATTGATGAAACTCTCGAATTCGTGCCGGGCGCCGGCTTCGAGAATGACGACGTTGACGCCTTTTTGCGCAAGCTCGTTGCCGAGCGTGCCACCGCCCGCGCCCGATCCGACGATAACGACGACGCTGTCGTCGTCCTGTTTGAATGTCGCGGCCATGTGCGTTTCCTCTTTTGATTTTATGGTCGGATGAAAGACTGGATCAGAGCCAGTCGATGTCGTCGAAGCCGCGGTTGATGTAGCCACCCTTGGAGAAGGACTCGCCCTCATAGCCGAAGATCGGCCACACATCCTTCTGGTTGTAGAGCGACACAACGAGGCCCGAGCGAATTTTCTCGAACATCGGATCGCCGCTTGCCTTCTGCAGCAGCGCGACGCGCTCGGCTTCCCAGCCCTTGCCGAGATAGCCGCCTGCGCCTGCGCTCTTGTCGAGCCTTGCGACGAAGGCCTCGACCTGCTTCTTCAGCGCCGGATCGCTTGCCGATTTTGTCTCGTATTCCTTCATCGCAATGGCGTAATAACGGTCCGCAATGCGATCGTGCGGATAGATGTCGCGCGCAATCAGCACCAGCGTCTTCATCGTTTCCGGCTTCAGCGCCGCAACCTCGAGGCCCCACGCCTCCGATGCGTTGAGCAACGCGCCGGGCGCAATCGCAATGCCCGCAATCCCGAGCGCGGAGCGCGCGATGAAGCGGCGCCGACTGATATCGGCCTTGTGCGCATGCTCGTGGTGATCGTCCATTGTCTTCTCCCGTTGTTCGTTGTTGCGCCCTGCGCCGGAGCGTTCTCAGCAATATCTGCCGTGCTTTTGCAGCATCTCGATCTTGTAGCCGTCGGGATCCTCGACGAAGAAGAACCGCGCGATCAGCGCGCCGTCCCGTTTGAATTCCACGATGTTGCGGGGGTTCAGGCCGCTCGAGGCAAAGCGCGCATGCTCGGCGTCGAGATCGTCGACGACGAAAGCGACATGGCCGTAGCCTTCGCCGAGCGCATACGGCTCCGCGCGACCCTTGTTGATCGTCAGTTCGATTTCGAAAGGCGCTTCGTCGTTGGCCAGATAAACGAGGGTGAAATCGTCGAAGTCGAGTCGTTCGTCGACGCGCAGGCCGAAGGCTGTCTGGTAAAAACGCACCGAGCGCGCTTCATCGAGCACGCGCACCATCATGTGTATTGCTTTGGCCATGCTTCCGCAGCGTCCTCTGGCGCGTCGCACGGGCGACGCTGACGGAGACATGCTAGATGCGGAGCTAAGCCGTTGGTGTTATCATTTTACCACGCGCAAAATTCACGCGGCTTCCTGTTGCGGCGCTGCGGCGCCGGCGCGCCTGGCTTCGATGGCGACGAGACAGATGCAACGCAAATGCGACGTGAAATTCGGCACTTCGCCGCGCAGCAGCAGCACTTCGCGGTGCAACGTCGAGATGAAGCGCGGCGCCGTCATGCCTTCGCTCGCGGCGATCTGCTCGATGATCGTCCAGAAAACCTTTTCAAGCCGAATGCTCGTGCTCTGACCGTTGAGCCGCATCGAGCGCGTCTCGAACGCGTAGGATTCGGGATCCTGACTGGCGAAAAGATGGCACATTTCTTCCTCCCGGCCGCACTGGCCACGCGGCATTGGGAGAAAGTCTGAAGAAAATCGCGCGCCCGCGCAACCGCGCAGGCGGTGCGGCGGGCGCTGCATTGTTCTGCGCTAAACCGTTTCGCGCTTCACGTCGGGCGGCGTCGCTTCGTCTCGCAATGCAGCAAGCGCATCGTCGAGCCCCATCGACTGCTGCGCCTGCGAGCCGAGGCGGCGGATCGAGACCGTGCGCTCGGCCGCTTCCTTGCGGCCCAGCACGAGCATCGCGGGAATTTTCGCCAGCGAATGTTCGCGCACCTTGTAGTTGATCTTCTCGTTGCGCGTATCGACCTCGGCGCGCAGGCCCGCCTTGCGCGCGAGCGCGACGATCTCATGCGCATAGTCGTCCGCCTCCTGCGTGATCGTCGCCACGACGATCTGCACCGGCGAGAGCCACAGAGGCAGATGGCCCGCGTGATGCTCGATCAGGATTCCCAGGAACCGTTCGAGCGAGCCGCAGATCGCCCGATGCACCATCACGGGCGGCGTCTTCTCGCTGTTGGCGTCGATATAGAAGGCGCCGAACCGCTCGGGCAGGTTGAAGTCGACCTGCGTGGTGCCGCATTGCCATTCGCGCCCGATGGCGTCGCGCAGCGTATATTCGAACTTGGGACCGTAGAACGCGCCCTCGCCCGGATTGAGCGCGGTTTCGATAATGTCGCCATGCTCGGCCTTGATGCGGTCGAGCACAGCCATCATCACCTTTTCGGCGTGGTCCCACATCGCATCCGTGCCCACGCGCTTTTCCGGCCGCGTCGACAGCTTCACCACGATCTTGCCGAAGCCGAAGTCGCGATAGACCGAGAGAATGAGATCGTTGATCTTCATGCATTCGTCGGCGAGCTGATCCTCGGTGCAGAAAATATGCGCATCGTCCTGCGTGAACGCGCGCACGCGCATCACGCCATGCATCGCGCCCGACGGCTCGTAACGGTGCACGACGCCGAATTCCGCAAAACGCAGCGGCAACTCGCGGTAGGAGCGCAGGCCGTGCTTGAAAATCTGGACATGGCCGGGGCAGTTCATCGGCTTCAGCGCGAAGACGCGCTGGTCGGCGTCGGGGTCTTCGGGATGAATCATCGCTTCCGCCGATTTCACCGCGAACATGTTCTCGGCATACCAGCCCCAGTGGCCGGACGTTTCCCAAAGCGACTTGTCCATCACTTGCGGCGCATTCACTTCCTGATAGTCGGCCGCAAGGCGCCGGCGCATATAGGCCACGAGCGTCTGGAACATGCTCCAGCCCTTGGGGTGCCAGAAGATGGCGCCGGGCGCCTCTTCCTGAAAATGGAACAGGTCCATCTCGCGGCCGAGCCGGCGGTGATCGCGCTTTTCGGCCTCCTCGAGCTGATGCAGATAGGCCTCGAGGTCTTCCTTTTTCGCAAAAGCCGTCGCGTAAATGCGGCTCAGCATCGGCTTGCTTGAATCGCCCCGCCAATAGGCGCCGGCCACCTTCATCAGCTTGAACGCGTCGCCGATCTTGCCTGTGGACGTCATGTGCGGGCCGCGGCACAGATCGAGCCAGTCGCCCTGCTTGTAGATTTTCAGATCCTGATCGGCGGGAATGGCCTCGACCAGTTCGACCTTGAAATTCTCGCCCTTGTCCGCGAAGTGCCTGATCGCTTCATCGCGCGACCACACTTCCTTCACGAAAGGTTTGTCGCGCGCGATGATCTCGCGCATCTTTTTCTCGATGGCGGGAAAATCTTCGGGCGTGAACGGCGCGTTGCGCTGAAAGTCGTAATAGAAGCCGTTGTCGATCACCGGGCCGATCGTCACCTGTGTGCCCGGAAACAGCGCCTGCACGGCCTCGGCCATCACATGCGCGGCGTCGTGCCGGATGAGTTCGAGCGCGCGCGGATCATCGCGCGAAACGAACTCGATCTTCGCATCGCGTTCGATCTTGTCGGACAGATCGCTCAGCGCGCCGTCGATCGTCATGGCGACCGTGCGTTTGGCGAGCGAGGGGGAAATGCTCTTTGCGATGTCGAGGCCGGAAACGCCGGGCTCGTAGGCGCGCGCGGCGCCGTCGGGAAATGTCACCGAAATCATCATGTCGCTCCGTAGGCTCACTCGCCGAAACCAATCGGCGTAAGCGTTTTTCTGGCTGTGAATCGTGTGTTTAAGCCATCGCGCCGGTCCCGCGCAACACACAGGCGCGGCGCGCGCGGACTTGCCGCAACGGCGCGCCTATGCGTTAAAGACGCCCATGAACAATCTGTTCGCCCGTTTCGACCGCGAAGCGCGGCTGATGATCATGGCCGCTGCGGCCGTCGTCGCGCTGGTCGGCGCGGTCTGGTTCGCCTTTCTGGCGGCGCAGAACCGCGAGACGACGCCCTTGCGGCCGAGCGTTGCGGAAAACGCGCCCCTGCCGCCGCTGGCCGCCCCCAAGGCCGAAGAGCCCGCGCCCGAGCAGGCCGCTCCCGCGCGCGGGGGGCGCGGCGAAATCGAGACGACTTTGGCGCGCACGCCCGAGATCGGCCGCTTTTTCGGCCGGCTGCGCGACACATTGCCGGGCGAATACCAGAACATCATGGCCAAGCTCGCCGCCCGCAAGGACATCGACGGCGCAAACCCCGATCTGCTTTTGTCCGAAGGCGTGAAACTGCTGCGCCAGTCGCGCGGCGCGCTCGCCGCCAAGGCGAGCGACGAAAAGCTGGCCAATATTTTCCAGAAGCAACTCGTTGTGATGGAAGCGCTGCAAAAGCAGGATGCGCGCGCCTGCGTCGATTTTCTGTATGGCGGCGCCAGCGCCGATCTGTTCCGCCTGTCGGCGGCCAATCGCGACGCTGTGAGCGATCTGGCGCTCGCCGGCCTCGACGCCATCCTGAGCGGCGAGCAGAAGAAGATCGTCCGCTCCGCGCCGACCGACGCCGATTTCCAGCAGCTGGAAGGCGGCCTGCAACGGGCCGGTCTCGCCAAGCCAGAGATCGAGGCGCTGCTCGACGGCAAGACGCCGAGCCCGCCGCTGCCGGACGCGCGCATGTGCAAGGCGGGCGTCGTCTATCTGGAGACGCTCTCGGTCATGCCGCCGGAAGCGCGCCTGCGCATCTATGCGCTGGCGATCGACATGATGGCGCGCACGTAGCGGCTCGTTTGCTGTTGGAACTTTCGTCGCACAGCGACGGTGTTTGCGTCCGGAGGCATGTTAGGATTTGCGCGCCGCCATCAAAAGCACAACGTCATTAAGACAAATTCATTCTTTGCACGGGCGGAGCGGAGCGCGAAAGAAAATCGAAGTCAAGGACGCGCCGCAGGCGCGCCGCCTGCGGCGGTTGGTCCAAAGGACCAATCCTTGAGTTCGATTTTCTTTCGCGCAGAATGCCAACCGTGCAAAGAATGAACGGATATGCGCCAGTGCGCAACGTCAGTCCCGTCGTTGCGCGACAGCGATTCAAATAGGAAATGAACCGCTATAATCGACCGATTTGGTCAGTAGATTTCGAGGAGCGCTCGTTGGCTGTATCGCTTCATCCGTTTTACGAAGAACATCGTGCCGCCTTGGAAGACGTCATGCGGCAGCGGCTTGATCTTGCCGAGCCCATGCTGCGCGAACGCACGCATTTGACCGATATTGATAGTGTGAAAAAAGAAGCGATGCGCGAATTTGAAATCGTGCTTGCGCAGACGCCATTCGTCGGCGGTTCATCTAATCGTATGAGCGATTTTTTTATGCGCCTTATCGGCTTCATAGCGATCAGCCGGGTGCTGCTACGATGCGGCGTTGCGCCGCGCATTATCGGGGAGATTGAGCGAGACGCTTTCAGAGCGCAGTTGCTTATGATTCCTGAAACCGATCGCGTCGCCGCCGGGCTTCAATTCATGTCGCGCGAAAATCAGCTGTTCATCGAGAAGCAGGCGGCTGCAAGCGCGACGGCGAAACATCAACAAGATTTTCCGGATGATTTTGTTTATGATTTCGTCGAGCCAGGCCCAAACGACGCGTTCGAATTCGGCATCAATTACAAAGCCTGCGGCTTTTGCAAATTTGCATCACGGCATGGCGATCAAGAGATCTTGCCGAATATTTGTGGTCTGGATTTCGTCGCTTACGCGGCGCAGGGCATTCACCTGGAGCGGACGCAAACGCTGGCTGGGGGCGCAAGTCACTGCAATTTTCGATTTTCGCGGATGAAAGCGGATTAAGCTTCAGGGCGCCATCACTCCACAACAATCTTGTATTTCTCGCCGAACGACAGTTTCGCGCCGGCGTCGAGGCCGTTGAGCACGAGGAATGTCTCGAGCGGGCGATCCGACACAGCGGATTTGCGCGCCATGCTTTCGGCGGAGTCGGTCAGGCCGGCCGTCACGATGCGCAGGCGCAGCGATTTTGCTTTCGCGATTTCATCGGCGCTCATCCTGTGAAAGGAATCGATCGATGCGCGGAAGCGGCGCTCGGCGTCCTCGTTCAACGCGCGCACCGCGAACATGATGCGATAGAGCGTGTCGCCGTCCTGCACGAGCGCGACCCGGAAATTCCATTCGCCGGCGCGCGTGGTGGCGAAGAGCGCATTCATGCCGCCGACCACGCCCTTTTCGATGGAGGATTGCACGAGGCCGTCGAGCCAGCCCGAGGAGAGATAGGATTCGAGCGAGCCGGCCGGCGTTGGGACCGAATCGACGCGCAAGGCCTCGCTGCCGTCGGGCCGGCGCCCCAGCAGGGCGTTGGGCGCAATCTCCAGAACGAAGCCTTCGGGCGCGGTGAAGGCGATTTGCTGGCGCGTGTTGAAGAAGCGGCGCCCGCGCGCGACGCCTTCGGCTGGATCTTCGCCGAAGGCCATGCCGTCGATCGCCGCCAGATAGCCGGTGCGGTCCGATTTGCCGATGCCGGGCGCGCCGATCTGGCGGGCGGCCAGCGTCGCCTGCTGAATGCGCTCGGGCGTCGATGGGTGGGTCGCCAGAATATTGGGGCGGTCGGCCGAGGGCTGTCCGAAAACGGCTGCGCTGAGCGCGGTCGAACGGCCGAGCTGGGCCAGAAAACGCGATGCGCCGTAAGGATCGAAACCGGCGGCGGCGATGACTTTGACGCCGATCCGGTCGGCGTCGATTTCCTGCTGACGCGAGAAGCTGGCGAAGGACAGGCGCTGCGTCGCCTCCACCTCCTCGCCCTTCTGGCGGCTCTGAATGACATGGGCCGCCTGCTGGATCACGGCGGCGCGCTTTTCCTGCTCGGCGCGGGCGGCGGCGTGATGGGCCGAGACATGGCCGATCTCATGCGCCATGACGGCGGCGACTTCGCTCGAATCATTGGCGAGCGCCAGAAGCCCGCGCGAAATGTAGAGATTGCCCGAGGGCAGGGCGAAAGCGTTCACGATGGGCGAATTGAGAATCGTGACGCGATAGGGCGCAGAAGGATTGTCGGAGGCGGCGGCCAGACGCACGAGAATCGCATTGAGATAATTTTCGGCCGCCGGCCAGCGGTATTCGCCGCCAAATTGCGCGACCAGCCGCTTGTGTTCGGCAGCCGTCAGCGGATCGACGCCGACGGTGCGCGGCGCCTGCGGGGGCGCGGCCGGCGTCGCTTGGGGCAATTGCTGCGGCGGGCCGAGCACCGCCTGCTGATCGATGGTCGAACAGCCCGACAGCGCCGCGGCGAGCGCAACAGCGGCGACGAGCGCGCGCACGCTTATGACCGGCTCCGTTTTGGCCAAGATCGAACTCAATCCTTTTGCTCGCCGCCCTTTTGCCCGCCGCCGGCAAGCTCGCTTGCTTGCGGCGCCGGCGCATCGACCAGTTCGATCTGGTCGGGCGTGACAATCTCCATTTGCGGCCCTTGCCGCAAGTCGATCAGGCCGCGCATGCGCAACCGCCTGCCGACCAGATCGCCCGCAGCGGGCAGCCCGGCCAGTATGCGCTTGTTTGATCTGGAAAACGAGAGCGAGAGGTCGCGCCAGCGGTCCCGCCCGAAATTGAGGTAAATCCGGGCGGGCGTTTCCGCGCGGCTGACGGGCGTTCCCTCGATCACGACCATTCCGGGCGCGGCCGCAGCAAGGCTTGCGCGATCGTTCGCCTGCAATACGGGTCGGGCGCGCCATATGCCGGCGCCGGCGCCTCTGGCGTCCGCTTCAGCCGCCAGCAGGGCGGCCCGGCAGGGCCGGGCGGCCGCTTCAGGCCGGTAGCGGGCGTAACCGGCCGCCAGCAATGTCTCGGCGAGGGGAATATTCGCGTCGCCCAAACGGGCCGCGATGCGCGCCGGCGCGGCGCCCCAGCGGCCGGGCGGCCCCAGCAGCCGCACCGCAACGGGATTTTGCCCGAGAAAGACGGCAAGTTCGTCTTTGGCGCCCTCGGCGGGGTCGAGCCCGGCGAGATAGACCAGTCGACCGTCCGCCAGGGCGAACGTCAGGTCGGCGGCGATGGCGGCGATTCTGGCGGTTTCGGCCTCGCCCCCATCGCAGGCCACATCCTGCGCGCGCGCTGGCGCGCCCGGCAGGCAGATCAGAATGGCGAGAACCGTCGCCCGCATCGGCGCTCAGCCGCCGGGATGCCGGAAGAAATCGAGCACGATGCGCGGCGCGTCGATGTCGTTGTTGTGGATGGCCGGCGCCGGTCCCGGCTCGCCGCCGACGCGATCGATGCGCGCGGCGCCCGGCACAAAATGGCCGCCGCCCTCGATGCGCACGAGCTCCACCGGCGCCCTGCACCCTTGCCAGGACTCCCGATAGGCGCGCGAGCCGTCGCGGGGGTCCTTGTCGGGAAGGTCGACCGTCTTTTTCACGTCGCTGCAGCCCGCCGCCGCCCGGAACGGCGCCAGCGTCGCCTCGGCCGAGGCGAGTTCGCCCTTGTAGTCCGCCAGGGCCGCGCGCCCGCCGGCATAGGGCACGAGCGGGTCGGAGACCGCAGAAATCATGAGGAATGGCAATGGCTTGCTCGGCTTGCAGGCGGCGGCGACGGATTTCGTCGCAGCGCCGATCACCACGGCCGCGCCAGCAAAGGTGTGGGTCTGGGCGCAGGCTATGTTGGCCGCCAGCGCGCCACCGGTCGAAACGCCGAGCAAAAACACCCGCTTGCGATCAGTAATATGGTCGGCCTCGAGCCGGCCGATCAGATCGGCGATGAATTTGCGATCGCGTTCGGCGGCGGCGCCTTCAAGGCCCCATTGCCCACCGAGCGCATCGGGATAGACGAGAACGGTGCCGCGGCTGCGCAGCTTGTCCTCGAGCGCCAGGCGTTTGCGGGCGCGCAGGCCGCGGCCGTTCTGGCCGTGCAGCACCACGATCGTCATGCGCGGGGCCTGTTTCAGCCGGTCGCGCTCGACGATGAAGGCGCTCCGCCGCACACCGCCCGACTGCAGGTGAATCTGGCCCGAAGCCGCCTGGGCCTGCGGGGCTGCGCTGGCGACCAAAACAGCCGCACAGGCCAATGCCGACAAACGAAACGTCATGATGAATCCCAGCCTTGCCCCGTCCGTCTCCTTACCATGCTTTTCTGCATGGCGATGGCGGCGGATTTGCGTCTAATCCTAATTGCGGCGCCCTTCAGCATTGCGCTGCAAAAAAAATCGGAATAGGGGTCACTTTCAACGATCTTTTCATGCAAGAAAGGGCGATCCATGGCCGAGACCCAGCAACGTCTCGAAGACAGGCGGCCACTCTCGCCGCATCTCCAGATTTATCGTCCGACGCTCACGATGACGATGTCTATCGTCCATCGCATCACCGGCGCGGCCCTGTATGGCGCGTTCTTCCTGCTCGCCTGGTATTTCATCGCGGCTGCCGCCGGGCCAGAAGCGTTCGTGTGGGCGTCGTGGACGCTGACGTCGATCCCCGGTCTCATCATCCTGTTCGGAGCGACCTGGGCGCTGTTCACGCATCTGCTCGGCGGGTTGCGCCATGCGATCTGGGACACCGGCGCCGCCATGGACGAAAAGGGACGCGAGGCGCTCGCGCTGGCGACGGCGATCGGCGGCGTTGCGTTGACGCTTCTCGTCTGGTTCGCGGCTTTCTCGCTGCGCTGAGGAGACGATCATGGCGAACAATTCATCCTCCATGCGCACAGACGTTTCGAAAGTGCGGTTCCTTGGCTCGGCGCGCAACGGCACGCATCACGCCTGGGCGATGCGAGTCACCTCGCTTGCGCTCGCGCTGCTGACGATCGGTTTCGTCTTTCTCGTTATGACGCTCGTCGGGCGCAGCTACGAGGACGTGGTCGATATTTTCGGCTCCTATATCTGGCCGGGCGTCGTCGCGCTGCTGTTCACGCTCGTCGGCTGCTATCACATGAAGCTCGGCATGCAGACGATCATCGAGGACTATGTGCATGGCGAGCAGACCAAGCTCTATCTGCTCATGGCCAATACATTCATTTGCGGGTTGATCGCGGCCGCCGCCGGCCTTGCGATCATTCGTCTCTCGCTCGGTTAAGGGTTCATCATGGCTTCGATCAACGGCAAGGCCTATCCGATCACCGATCATACGTTCGACGTGGTGATCGTCGGCGCTGGCGGAGCAGGCTTGCGCGCCACCGTCGGTTGTTCGCAGGCGGGTTTGCGCACGGCGTGCATTTCGAAAGTGTTTCCCACGCGCTCGCATACCGTCGCCGCGCAGGGCGGCGTTGCGGCCGCGCTCGCCAACATGGGCCCCGACAACTGGAAATGGCACATGTACGACACCGTGAAGGGGTCGGACTGGCTCGGCGATCAGGACGCGATTGAATATCTGTGCCGCAACGCGCCCGCCGCGGTTTACGAACTCGAACATTGGGGCGTGCCCTTCTCGCGGACCGAAGACGGCAAGATCTATCAGCGCCCGTTCGGCGGCATGACAACCGATTACGGCAAGGGCCCGCCCGCGCAGCGCACCTGCGCCGCCGCCGATCGCACCGGCCATGCGATGCTGCACACGCTGTATGGCCAGGCGCTGCGGAACAACACGCAGTTCTTCATCGAATATTTCGCCATCGATCTCATCATGGACAGCGAAGGCCGCTGCCGCGGCGTCGTCTGCCTGAAGATGGACGACGGCACGATCCATCGCTTCCGCTCGCAACTGACGATCCTCGCCACGGGCGGCTACGGCCGCGCGTATTTCTCGGCGACATCGGCCCATACGTGCACGGGCGACGGCGGCGGCATGGCGCTGCGCGCCGGATTGCCGCTGCAGGATATGGAATTCGTGCAATTCCATCCGACCGGCATTTACGGCGCGGGCTGCCTGATCACGGAAGGCGCGCGCGGCGAGGGTGGTTATCTCACCAATTCAAACGGCGAGCGCTTCATGGAGCGCTATGCGCCGAGCGTGAAGGATCTCGCGCCGCGCGACATGGTCTCGCGCGCGATGACGATGGAAATCCGCGAGGGACGCGGCGTCGGCAAGGGCAAGGATCATATTTTCCTGCATCTCGACCATCTCGATCCGGCGATCCTGCATGCGCGCCTGCCCGGCATTTCGGAAAGCGCGAAGATTTTCGCCGGCGTCGATGTGACGAAGGAGCCTATTCCGGTGCTGCCGACTGTCCACTACAACATGGGCGGCCTGCAGACGAATTATCACGGCGAAGTCGTCACCAAGCGCGGCTCAGATCCTGATGTCGTCGTGCCGGGCCTGATGGCGCTCGGCGAGGCGGCCTGCGTTTCCGTGCATGGCGCCAATCGTCTTGGCTCGAATTCGCTGATCGACCTCGTCGTGTTCGGCCGCGCAGCGGGACTGCGCGCCGCCGAAATCGTCAAGGCCGGCGACAAGCAGCCCGCGCTGCCGGAAAATTCGGCCGATCTCGCGCTGTCGCGGCTCGACCATTTCCGCAACGCTTCCGGCGGCACGCCGACGGCCGAACTGCGCCTCAACATGCAGAAGGTCATGCAGAACAATTGCGCGGTCTACCGCACCGGCGAGACGCTGGCGGAAGGGTCCAGGCTCATCCACGATGTCTGGAAGGCGAAAGACGACATCAAGGTCGCGGATCGGTCGCTGATCTGGAATTCCGATCTCATCGAGACGCTGGAATTCGACAATCTGATCGTGCAGGCGGTGGTGACGATGGACGGCGCGGTCAACCGCACCGAGTCGCGCGGCGCGCATGCGCGCGAGGATTATTCGCAGCGCGACGACGTCAACTGGATGAAGCACACGCTGGCGACGATCGACGACGGCGCCAAGAAGGTGAACATCGATTACCGCCCGGTGCACACATACACGATGACGAACGAGGTCTCGTATATCGAGCCGAAAGCGCGCGTGTACTGAGGAGGTTCGATGCGGGCGAAGATCGCGCTTGTTGCTGTCCTCCTCGCATCGCCGGTCGCCGCAGGCGATCTGTCGTCGTGCCATGCCGAGAGGCTGGCGGGTTATGTCGGCAAGTCCGTGAAGGCCTTGCAGGCGGTCAGGACGCAGAACGTGCGATACGTTTGCGAGGCCTGCGCGATGACGATGGATTTCAGCCCGCAGCGGCTGACAGTGATATACGCCCGCAAAAGCGGGCGCGTGAAACAAATGCGCTGCAACTAGCGGCGAAGGAATAGAGAAGCAGGACCAAGAGAAATGGTGGAACTCGCTCTTCCCAAGAATTCCGTCGTCGGCGCGGGCAAGACCTGGCCGAAGCCGCAGGGCGCATCGCGCGTGACGGAGTTCCGCATTTACCGCTGGAACCCGGACGACGGCGCAAACCCGCGCATCGACACTTACTATGTCGACCGCGACGATTGCGGGCCGATGGTGCTCGACGGCATCATCTGGATCAAGAACAAGGTCGATCCCTCGCTGACCTTCCGCCGTTCGTGCCGCGAAGGCATCTGCGGCTCCTGCGCGATGAATATCGACGGCGTGAACACGCTCGCCTGCACGCGCGGCATGGACGAAATCAAAGGCGCGATCAAAATCTATCCGCTGCCGCACATGCCGGTCGTGAAGGATCTCGTGCCCGATCTCACGCATTTTTATGCGCAGCACGCCTCGATCGAGCCGTGGCTGAAAACCGATACGCCGGCGCCCGAAAAGGAATGGCGCCAGTCGCCCGCCGACCGCGACAAGCTCGACGGGCTCTACGAGTGCATCCTGTGCGCCTGCTGCTCGACCTCTTGCCCGAGCTACTGGTGGAACGGCGACCGTTATCTCGGTCCCTCGGCGCTGTTGCAGGCCTATCGCTGGCTGATCGATTCGCGTGACGAGGCGACGGGCGAGCGTCTCGACAACCTCGAAGATCCGTTCCGGCTCTATCGTTGCCACACGATCATGAATTGCGCGAAAGCCTGCCCCAAGGGTCTGAACCCCGCCAAGGCGATTGCGCAGATCAAGAACATGATGATCGAGCGCCAGTTTTAGCTCGCCGTTATTGCGAGCGCAGCGAAGCAATCCAACCGGCGGGCGCTGCAAATTCACGCCTTTGCTGGCGGCGCCTGCGGGATGGATTGATTCGTCGCCGCGCTCCTTGCAAAGACGGTTTCATCAATAAAAAAGCCGCGGATTGCTCCGCGGCTTTTTTGTCTTGTTGTCGGCGCGTTCAGCGAGGCGTCGGCTGTGCGGGGTTGCGCAGCGAGAAGACTCGCGTGTGCAGATCGACCATGGCCGTGGCGAAGGACGAGGCGTCGTCCAGCCACTCCTGCCAGTAGCGGGTCGCCGAGGGCGTGCGCGCCACCAGCTTGCCGGTCAGATCGTCGGCATCGAACTGCAGGTCGGCTTCGAACTTTTTCGCCAGACCCTGCATCGCCTTGTTGCGGGCGAGGCAGGACATATACAGCGTGTCGGCGCCGCGATTGCGCGCGGCCTGCACGATGCGGCCGAGCAGTTCCGTGCCTACGCCGCGCCGGCGCCAGTCCTGCTCCACCGAAAATGCCGCTTCGGCCGAGCCGGAGTTGAGGCCAAGGCCGACCCCGCGCAACTCGCCAGCGCCGCGCATCACGCCGTCGACGAAATAGCCATAGATCACGTCGTCGATGCCAAAGCACCGGTCGGCGTAGTTGATCAGGAACTCGTCCGTCACCGCCATGGCGAAACGATCATTCCTGCTTTGCGGGTCCAGCCGCAGCAAATGTTCGCGAAACGCCGGCAGATCCGACGGCCAGAGGCGACGCATGACGCCGCCATGAATATTCGCGTGGTCCATTACAGGCCTCCATTTCTGACGGCTCTCGCGCCGCCGGTCGCCTTGGTCACGCTCCCTCGCTGCTTATATTGTGCAATGCAATAAACTTGCAAGGCCGAAAGTCACTATGTGAACTTCAGTATGAATCTCCCGCATGAACAGCAGCTTAATGAAACTGCCTTCCCCAGCGGGCGCCTCAGACTGCGGCAGTATATCGCAGCGCACAAGACGATAGCGCGTCGGTTTTGCGACGAAAAGCGCTCATTTTGAGCAGATTTTCAGACCAGCAGGTCAATCAGCGCGGGGATCAGCGGGGCGTCGGCCGGCGGCATCGGATAATCGCGCAGCGCGTTGGGGCGGACCCATTTCAGCGCCTGCCCCTCGCGCGCGGTCACAAGGCCCGTCCAGCGCCGGCAGATGTAGAGCGGCATCAGCAGGTGAAAATCCTCGTAGGCGTGGCTGGCGAAGCTCAGCGGCGCCAGGCAGGGCGCCTTGACGTCGATCGCAAGCTCCTCGCGCAACTCGCGGATGAGCGCATCCTCCGGCCGTTCGCCGGGGTCGATCTTGCCGCCGGGGAATTCCCAGAGGCCGGCAAGCTGCTTGCCCTCGGGGCGGCGCGCGATCAGCACGCGATTGTCCGCATCGACCAGCGCGACGGCAACCACCAGCAAAAGGCGCATCAGCGGTCGTTCGTCAGCACGAGCTTGATCGGGCCAGCGTCGCGCGCCGAGACGGTCACCTGATCGAACATGGCCCCGCCTTCTTCGTTCAGCCGCTTGACCGAGCGATAGCCGCCGGCCTGGATGCGCATCGTTTCGTCGGCGGGGCGATAGCGCACCTGCGCCGTCACGAAATAATCGCCGGGCGCAACGTGATCGAAGGTGAAACGGCCGCTCGATTCGGCGCGCGTCGTGCGCGTGTAATCGCCATAGGCGGGGTCGGCTGGAATTTGCTCGATCTCGCTGACGCGCACCGAGCGGCCGCCCTTGTAGAGCCGCGCGAAGCGTTCGCGCGCATAGGGCGTTGCGGGCACAAGACGAATGATCTCGCCCGACGCATCATGCACGCCGCCATTGTCGTCGCGCCAGAAGGCGTGACCGGCGATTGTGGCCTCGCCCGTGCGCTTGATGTAGGCGGCGGATGCCGGATCAAAGGCGCTCGCGATGACGGTCGGTTGCGGGGCGGGCGCCGTCGACTGGCATCCGGCAAGCGCAAGCGCGGCGAGAAGGACGAGATTTTTCCGCATCGGCAATCCTTGGTGGGCAAGCAGGTTTGCGCAGGGGGCGGCCAATTGCAAGGGGAACAGCGCGCCGCGCCACGCGTTGAGTCGGCAATTGCTTTAAAGGAGGCCGACATGCCCCGTGGCGACAAGTCCAGCTATACCGACAAACAAAAGCGCATGGCCGAGCACATCGAACAATCCTACGAGGAGCGCGGCGTTTCCAAAAAGGAAGCGGCGGCGCGCGCCTGGGCGACCGTCAACAAGGAGACAGGCGGCGGCCGCAAGAGCGGCTCGGGCCGCAAGAAAGCGACGGGGTGACGCTCAACCCTCGCATTCGGCCCAGCAGAACGGCGTCTCGAAAACCTTGACGCTCGCCAGTTGCGGCAAGGCGGGCTGCACGCGCTCGAAGATCCATTGCGCGATCAATTCTGCGGTCGGGTTTTCAAGTCCGCCGATGTCGTTGAGGCAATGATGGTCGAGCTGGCGCAGCAGCGGCGCGAAGGCGGCTTCCACATCGAAGAAATCGACCACAAAGCCGGTGTGCGCATCGACCGCGCCGACGATCGCCAATTCCACGCGGTAGGAATGGCCGTGCATGTTGTAACAGCGGTGCTGGGGGCCGACATTGGGCAGCCGGTGCGCAGCCTCGAATGTGAAAGCCTGCACGATCCGGGTTTTTCTGGCGCTCTTCGATGTCATGGCAGACCTATAATCTTGTGCGTCTGCAATGTCAGCCGCCATTGCGGATGGGCAAGGCAATAGGCTGCGGCTTTCGCCGTGTTCTCCGCGCGGTCGGGGCCGTCCATCGGCTGCAGAAGAAAATGTCTGAAATCGAGATGTTCGAAGCGTTCGGGCGGCGCGCCTTCCTGCGGGAACACCAGTTTCAGTTCGTCGCCGCGCGTCTGCACGAGCGGCGCGCCCGCCTTGGGGCTGATGCAGAGCCAGTCAACGCCGGCCGGCGCGGCGATCGAGCCGTTGGATTCCACGGCGATCTCGAAATCGCGCGCATGCAGCGCCTCGATCAGCGGTTCATCGAGTTGCAGCAACGGTTCGCCGCCTGTGAGGACGACGAAGGGCGAGCCGCCCGCTCCCGCCCAGGCCTGCGCGATGGCTTCGGCCAGCGCCGCCGCCGTCTCGAACTTGCCGCCTCCAATCCCGTCCGTCCCCACAAAGTCCGTGTCGCAGAAACGGCAGACTGCGCCCGCGCGATCCTCCTCGCGGCCAGACCACAGATTGCAGCCTGAAAAGCGGCAGAAGACCGCCGCGCGCCCGGCGCGCCGGCCCTCGCCCTGCAATGTGTAGAAGATTTCCTTGACGGCGTAAGTCATGCCTAAGAGCGATAATCGCCATTTATGGCGACATATTCCTTGGTGAGATCGCAGGTCCACACTTTCGCCGAACCCTTGCCGAGCCCGATGTCGACGCGGATAGCGATGTTCTGCTCCTTCATCACAGCTGAAACTTTCGCTTCGTCATAGGAAGGATCGCGCAGGCCCTTGTGCGCAACGCGAATGCCGCCGAACCAGATGGCGAGCTTGTCGCGATCGGCTTTTTCGCCTGCCTTCCCGACGGCCATCACGACGCGGCCCCAGTTGGCGTCCTCGCCCGCAACGGCTGTCTTGACGAGCGGCGAATTGGCGATCGACAGCGCGATGCGCTTTGCCGCGCTGGCGCTGACGGCGCCGGCGACTTCCACCTCGACGAATTTGCGCGCGCCCTCGCCATCGCGCACGACCTGATGGGCAAGGTTGGTCAGCACCATGTCGAGCGCGGCCTTGAATGCGACGAGGCGGCGATCGCCGGCGCTGGCGATTTTGGGCGCGCCGCGCTTGGCGGCGGCGCCGGTCGCAAAGAACAGCAGCGTGTCCGATGTCGACGTGTCGCTGTCCACGGTGATGGCGTTGAACGAGCCTTGCGTCGCTTTCGCGAGCATCGCCTGCAAAGCGGGCGCGGCGACCGGCGCGTCGGTGAAGATGAAGGACAGCATCGTCGCCATGTCGGGCGCGATCATGCCTGCGCCCTTGGCCATGCCGGAAATGCGCACGCGCACGCCGCCGATTTCGGCTTCCGCCGTCGCCACTTTGGGGAATGTGTCCGTGGTCATGATCGCGCGCGCGGCGTCGAGCCAGGCTTCGCCGCGCGCTTCAGCGACCAGCCCGTCGAGCACGCCGTCAAACTTCGAGGCGTCCAACGGCTCGCCGATGACGCCGGTGGAAGCCATGAAGATTTCGCTTTCCTTCGCGCCTGTCGCGGCGGCGGCGAGCCTTGCCGCCAGCTTGACCTGATCTGCGCCCTTCTTGCCCGTAAATGCGTTCGCGTTGCCGGAATTGACGAGCAGGGCGCGCGCCTTGCCGCCTTTCAAGCGGTCGCGGCACCAGTCGACGGGCGCGGACGGACATTTCGATTTCGTGAAGACGCCGGCGACAGTCGCGCCCTTGTCGAGCAGGGCCAGCATCACATCCGTGCGGCCCTTGTAGCGGATGCCCGCAGCGCCCGAGGCGAAACGCACGCCGTCGATGGCGGGCATGTCGGGGTAGGTTTTGGGCGCGAGCGGCGAAAGCGGAGCGTCATGTGCCATCGTCTGTCCTTTTCACAAGCGGCGACGGCGTTTTTCACGGGAATGGTCGAACGGGTCAAGCAGTGCGCGGCAGGCGCGAAGCAAATATTTTAAAATCCTTAGACTTTCGCGCCTTGAGCGTTTGAGACTTCATTAAGTTGCGCCCTGCTAGGCTTTTCAGATTATTGAAAATCATTAGGGGGCGATCGTCATGAACCAGCGGCCGCATGGTCGATTGCGCTATTTCGCCGCCGACACGCAGGGCGCCGTCGCGGTCCTCTTCGTCTTCATGAGCGTCACGCTGCTCGGGCTTGTTGGCGCGGCGGTCGATTTCACCATGTATAACATGAAGAAAGCCAAGATGCAGGCGATGGTCGATCAGGCCGCGCTGGAAATCGCCGCCACTTACAAGACGACCAATGCAGCCCAGCGTGCGCAGATCGCGCAGACGCGCATCCGCGGCGCCTTCCCAACCGCCGATGTGTCGGAAACAGAGACCAGCGCCACGTTTTCCGTGAGCGCGCAGGCCACGATGCCGACGAACCTGATCAAGTTCATCGGCGTCTATACGGTCACCGTCGCTGCGCAAGCGACTGCGGCGCCCGCGCAATCGAACGACACATGGGAAATCGCGCTGGCGCTCGACAACACCGGCTCGATGTCGAGCGTCATCGGCAACCTGCGTCAGGCGGCCACCAATTTCGTCAATGTGGTTTACAATGCTGGCGCGCCGAATGTGAAAATGAGCGTCGTTCCTTATGTCGCGGCGGTCAATCCCGGTCTCACCGACATGACGCATGTCGATATGCAGGCGCAAAGCGTGTTCAATGGAAGCTGGTTTTCCGGCTCCTGGGCCGCTTACAATACGGGGTGCGTGCAAAACTGGAATTCCGGTTCGCCGCCGCCGCCGCCCGGAACGAGTTCGTCGGGCGATTCGAGTGGCGACGCCTCGCGGCTGCAGGATATTCTCAACCCGTTCCGTCGTTTTGCGCGCGAGATGTTCGGCTTTGCGCCAGCCTATGCCGCTGACATAACGCCCAACACGATTCCGCCGCTTTCGACCAATGCGGCAGGTCCTGATCCCAACGGGAAATCCTTCCAGGTTCCGGTCGGCTTTCAGTCCCTGATGACGGCCGGCAATATCAATTTCGGCATGTGCGACTGGCTCGTGAATCCTTCTCTCATCAGCCATTACGATCTGTTCAAGCGCGTCAAGAACAATGGCGCAGCCGTTGCGTGGAAGGGCTGCGTGGAAGCGCGCCCGAGCGCGGTCGAGATAAGCAGCGCAGGTCGCGGCGGCGCGCAGGATTACGATGTCACCGATGCGCCGCCCGTTCTGGGCGCGCCCGACTCGCTGTTCGTGCCGTATTTCTGGCCGGACGAACCCGATCGCAATCCTTCAACATGGGCCGCCGTCGCGCCGGGCCCCTATGCATCGGCCGTCGGCGGCTTTCACAACAATTACCTTGCCGATGCGACGATCGATCCAGGCTTCGGCTGGACGATCGACACATGGTCGCCCGGGCAGCAGATCTTGAACTACAACGGCGCCAACGCGGCGATCATCAAGGAGAGCTATCCCGACACTTACGGACCCAACGCCGGCTGTCCGGACGCCGTGATGCGCCTGTCTTCCAACGCTGCTGCGGTGCGCTCGAAGATCGGCGCGCTGGGCTACTGGTACAATGGCGGGACGGTGATTTCCGAAGGTCTGATGTGGGCCTGGCGCAGCCTCTCGCCCAACGCGCCTTACGCCGACGGCAAACCGTATGCTGCGAGCAATCCGCCTGCCGGATCGGCGGTCAATCACAAGGTCATCGTGCTGATGACGGACGGCGTCAACGGCCTCGCCAGCAACGGCGACGGCAATTCGACCAACAAATCCGATTATTCAGCCTATGGCTATCTCGGCAGCTGGCGTCTTTCCGGCCCCAACAACCTGCAGACGTTCGATCAGGCGAGCGCCTTTTTCGACAAGCGCACGCTTGCGGCCTGCGCCAATGCGAAAGCGGCGGGCGTGACGATCTACACGCTGCTGTTCAACCATTCGATGACGGCGGCGCAAGCGAACAATTCGGCCAATCTGCTCACGCAATGCGCCTCGAGCCCGTCAAACTTCTTTCAGGCGACAGACGCCGCCTCGCTGAACGCCGCGTTCAACAATATCGCCGGCGCCATCAACCACACGCGTCTCTTGCGATAGCGCGCAAAAAAACGGGCGCCGCAAAATGGCGCCCGTTCGATTTGTCTTGCAGGACGATTATTTTTTGGCCGGCGCATTCTGCGGGGCCGGCGCCGTTTTGCCGTCGCCTGCGGGCGCAGCTTTCGCCGGATCGACGGGCGCGTCGGCGGTGCGTTCGATCTTGGCGGATTCGCGCAGCTTGATGACTGCGTCCGTCTGCGCCTTCTGTCCGACATAGCGCACAACCTGATCGCGCACTTCGTCGAGCTTGGGGAATTCCTTCTGGCGTTTTTCCTCGACCTTGATGACGTGCCAGCCGAATTGCGTCTTCACGGGCGCCGAAATCTGGCCGGGCTCGAGCTTGAAGGCGGCGTCGGCGAATTCGGGCACCATGCGCTCCTTGGTGAACCAGCCGAGATCGCCGCCTTTCGAGCCGGGGTCTTTCGACATTTCGGTCGCGACCTTGGCGAAATCCTCGCCGGCCTTGATGCGCTCGATCGCCTTCTTGGCTTCCGCTTCGGTCGGAACGAGGATGTGGCGCGCGTGCACTTCGGTTTCGGGCTTCTGCTTGGCCTTCACATCGTCATAGGCCTTTTGCACGGCGCTGTCGGTCGTCGCATCCTTGGCGAGCTTGCCGAGATAGGTCTCCATCAAAAGCTTTTCGCGATAGAAGGCGAGCTTGCGCTTGAATTCTTCGGTGTCGGCGATCTTCTCCGCTTCGGCTTTCTGCGCAACCAGCTTGCCGTCGATGAGGAAGTCGAGCAGGTAGGAATCGCGCGCAGCGCCTTTCAGTTGCGCGGGCAGATTGCCGCCGACGTCATCGTTGGCGATGGTCAAATCCTGGTCGGTGATCTCCGCGCCGTTGACGCGCGCCAGAACGCGCGCCTGCGCAACGCTCGCCAGTGCGAAAAGGCCGACAATCGCCGTCGCGGCGGTCAGGCGGCGCACATGAGTGAAATTCATGATGATCTCCAGATAGCCGGACAGCCGGCGACGAATCGCGCTCATGACGCGAAAATCGGGCGGAAATTCGCTTATTTTCATATCCGGCGCAAATTTTCCGGCCGCAATCGGCCAGCCCGGCGGGAGCGGCGGGCCAAACCAGGCGGACGCGCTCCTCGCTGCGCGCCGGCGGCGCAAATGCGCCCGGCCCCGCGTCAAAAGCGCGGCCATTTCGAGGGCGGGAAAAAATACAGCAGCAAGGCCGCGATCAGGGCGAATTTTACAACCAGCGCCAGAACGACTTTGGCGATCAGGCGATTGCGGATGCTGCGCATCTGCGGATCAGCGGCGGGCTTTTGCATGCGGCGATAAAAGCTGGATGCGATTTGACGTCAAGCGGTTCTATCCTAATGTGGCCACAGCGCCCGTCAGAGGCGCGCACGGGGACGGAAGACGAATGAGCGCACTCCAAGCCGGCGCCGCCGTGCGCGCGCAAACGCCCGAACAAGGGCCCGTGTTGCGCTGGTTGATCTTCACCGGGCTCACGCTGTTCGCCGCCGTGCTGGCGTGGCGGTACGGACTGTTGCGGATGATGCTGACATCCGACCGCACCTATATCTCGTCGGCGATCATCGTTCTTTATATCGTCGCTTCGCTGCATTGCCTGTGGCGCACGATCGCGATTGCGCGCGAGGGCGAGACAGGGCGGCGCGATGCCGCGATGATGGCGGAGGACCCGCGCGGCGCCTTGCGCCAGCACGCCGCCGCGCTGCCGTCCGGCGCCGTCACCGACCACATTCGCAATCTGGCGACAAAGGCGGCCATGCAGGGGGCCGGGCGCATCGACCAGACGCTGCTTCTGCGGGCGCTCGCCGATCGCCTGCGCGGTTCGAACGGCTTTGGCGCTTTTGCATCCGATACTCTGATGAAGCTTGGGCTGCTCGGCACGATCATCGGCTTCATCATCATGCTGGCGCCCATCGCCGGGCTCGATGCGGCGGACAAGGCCGCGATGAAAACCAGCATGGGCGTGATGAGCGACGGTATGGCGGTGGCCATGTATACGACGCTGGCCGGATTGATCGGCTCCATCCTGCTCAAGATCCAGTATTACATGCTCGATGCCGCCACGAGCCGCGTCTTCGCCGACGCCGTGACGCTGACCGAGACGCGCGTGGCGCCTGCGCTGGAACGCGGCGATGCTGGATGATTTTTCGCTCTGGGCGCGCGAGGAGCCGTTCGATCCGTTCAGCGTCATGCTGTTCAAGGCGCTCCAGGTCGTCGCTTTCCTGTTCTTTCTCGCGCTGCTTGCGATATCGCCGGATTCGAAAGAAGGGAAAATCGATTCCAAGGCCGAGTTTCTCATCACGATGGACTGGCCTGACAATCACCCGGACGATCTCGATCTGTTCGTTCAGGATCCCATCGGCAATATCGCCTGGTATCGCCATCGCGAGGCGGGGTTCCTGACGCTCGACCGCGACGACCGCGGCGGGGCGAATGATTTCATCGTCGTCAACGGCAAGAAAATTCCTTCGGCCGTGCGCGAGGAAATCGTCACGCTGCGCGGCGTTGTCGCAGGCGAATATACGGTCAACGTTTCACATTTTCAGGCGACGACGGGCAAGCCCGTTCTGGCGACGGTGAAAGTGCAGAAACTCAATCCAACCGCGCAGGTGATTTTCGACGACACCGTGACGCTCGACCATACGGGCGACGAGAAAACCGCCGTGCGTTTCGTGCTCGATGCGCAGGGCAAGGTCGTGGACGTGAACAGGCGGCCCAAATCGCTCATGGAGACATTTCGCAGCACGCATCGCAATGGCGCAGACCGCGATCCGAAAACCGGCGTTGGAGCGCTCGCTGTCCATGACTGATCTGCAATCGGTCATTGTCGCGCTGGCGATTTCCTACGCGCTGCTTGGCGCATTGTTGCTTGCGCTGCTGATTTACGCGCGGCTCGACTGGCGCGTGAAGGCCGGCGCCGTCGTGCTCACCAGCGCGTTTTATATCGTCGGATTTTTCGCCTCGCGCAATCTCGTGGGCTGGCCGGCGCAGGAAAGGCTGCCGCCGTATTTCAAGCTGCTGCAGGCGCGCATCGTCGAGCCTCACATGCGCGAGGACGACCCCGGCTCCATCTATCTCTGGGTCGAGGCGCTCGACGAAACCAACCGGCCGGTCGCCGCCCCGCGCGCCTATCGCCTGCCTTACAACGCCCACCTCGCCGAGAAGACGGAAAAAGCGATTTCGGCCTCCGCCGATGGGCGCCCGCAAGGCGGACGGGCGGCGGATTTTGGCTCGGGCGAAGGCGGCGTTGCGCAGGAGGCGCAGCGGCTCGTCACGCCTTCGTCCATCACGACGACAGGCGGCGGCGACCCCTCGGGCGGCGGCCCGCTCGACCCGGCGTTTATGCATGGCGAGGATCAAACGATCGTCTTTGCGCCGCTGCCGCCGCCGCGCATGCCCAAAAAAGACGATTGATCGCGCGCCGTCAGTGCGCCGATTTTTCCCAAAGCTCGCGGTAAAGCCCGTCCTGCCTGACGAGTTCGGCATGCGGCCCGCGCTGAACGACATTGCCGTTCTGCATCACGATGATCTCGTCCATGTTGACGATCGTGCCGAGGCGATGTGTGACGGAGATCACCGTGCGGCCCTTCGCCGCCTTGGTGAGCGTTTTCACGAGCGCCGATTCCGTCTGCTGATCGAGAGCGGAGGTCGCCTCGTCGAGCAGCAGGATGGGCGGGTCGCGCAACAACGCGCGCGCGATGGCGATGCGCTGGCGTTGCCCGCCCGAGAGCGTCTCGCCGCGTTCGCCGACCATCGTGTCGAAACCTTGCGGGAGCTGGTTGATGAATTTGTAGATCTCGGCGGCCTTGGCTGCGGCTTCCACTTCGGCGTCGGTTGCATCCGGCTTTCCGAGACGGATGTTCTCGCGGTAGGTCGTGTTGAACAGCACGTTGTCCTGAAACACGATAGCCATCTGGCCGCGCAGGGAATCGCGCGTCACATCCGCAATATCGTGACCGTCGACGCTGACGCTTCCGGAATCGGGATCGTAGAAACGCATGAGCAGATTGAGGATCGTGCTCTTGCCGGCGCCGGAGGGGCCGACGATGGCGACGGAGCGGCCGTGCGGAATGGAGAAGCTCACGCCGTCGAGCTGCTTTGACCGGCCATCGTAGGAAAAATGCACATTGTTGAAGTCGATGGACTCGTGGAACGGCGGCAGTTCGCGCGCGTCGTCCTTGTCCGAAACGCGCGCGGGCTGATGCAGGATGTCGTTGATGTGCTGCGTCGCCGCCGCCGCGTCGATCGCGACAGGGATATATTGCGTGAGGTGATTGAGGTTGTAGGTGATCTCCCAGAAGGCGCTTTCGAAAGCGACGAACACGCCGACGGAAATCTCGTTGTTGAAGGTGAGGTAGGCGCCAGCGGCCAGAACGGCCAGATGCAGCCACAAAACCGCGATCGTCAGCGAGCGTTCGACAATCGTGTTGAGGAACGTCGAGCGACGCATGGCGCCACGCAGGATCTCGTTCTTCTCGCCGAACCAGCCTTGCGCGATCGATTGCAGGCCGAACGCCTTGACTACCGTCTGCGCGCCGATGTTCTCGTTGACGACGCCGAGTTCGCCGGCTTCTGCGCGGCGCAGCTGATAACCCGCGCGCACGGCGTGCGGGGTGACGAGGCGCGGTCCGATCAGCGTGATCGGAAGGATCAGCAGCGCGACGAGGCCGAGCCGCCAGTTCAGATAGATGAGCAGCGCGACGCCGGCGATGAGTTCAAAGAGCGGCAGGGCGCCCCATTTGGCGAGATTGGTGACGGCCTGTTCGACCGTCGTGATGTCGCCCGAAAAGCGCGAGAGAATCTCGCCGCGTTTGGTCTTGATGTAGAAAGCGACGGGCAGACGCTGGATATGATCGAACAGATCGCGGCGTACGTCGGTCGCAATATCGGCGGTGACCTTGGCGTCCTGCCATTCATACCAGATGGCGATGATGGAGGTGATGAGGCCGGCGACGCCGAGGATGACGAGAATGCGCGTGAGTTGCGCGACGTCGCCTGAATCGAACACTTCGTCGATCAGATATTTCAACGCCAGCGGCATGATGACGTTGAACGCCGTCTCGATCAGCAGACCGACGATGACGAGAAAAATGCCGAGCCGGTGCGCGGACAGGTGCGGGCGGATGAAATCATAGACCGCCTTGAAGCCGCCAATCGCCTGGCCCGCGGTGTAGGCGACGGGCTCTTCGCGTTCGGCGGTGACGAGATCGTCGTCTTCGTCCTCGTCCTCGTCGTCTTCTTCGTCGTCCTCGTCCTCATCCTCCTCGCGCGCCTTTTGGGCGGCGGTGGCGGCGGGAGAATTGGGCGTTTTGTTTTCGGGCCGCCCGGGCGATTTCGACAAGGAGGCGGCGTCCGCTTTCGCCGCATCGGCAAGAGCGCCTTTGCGTTTTTCCTCGTCGGTCTTGCTCATGTGCTCAGGCCTGCCGCACCTTCGCCGCAGGCGCAGCCATGCGCTGAGCTTCTTCCAGCGCCATGTCGCTTGCGATGTCGGCCGAATCTAGCAGGCCGTTCAGCGTGGAGTCGAACAGATAATCGCCGACGACGAAAACCCCGGGGTGAGACTGGGGCGCGGGCCGATGATTGACCTCCTCGTCGCGCACCGGCAGGCCGCCGGGCAGCGCGTTGACCGAGGCGATCCAGCGATGGACGCGCGCTTCCATCAGCAGCGCTTTCGCGTCGCCGAATTCCTTGGGCAGGGTGCCAAGCGCGACATCGATCAGGGCCTTGTCGTCGAGATTGACGTAAGCCAGCGCGTCGGCGCCCGGGATCAGCCAGTTGAGCACGCCGCGCCCGCCGGCCGGGTGACGGGCGTTCTCGATATAAACGCAGGCGCCGCCGAAGGCTTCGGTCATCCACCAGGCGCCGTCAACCTTGCCCTCCCAGAAGGGGCGCTCGAACATCGCGGCGACGCGCAGGTAGTGGGCGGGGCGATCAAAATGGGCGATGTGTTTGGTCATTGCCTGCCGCAGCGCCTCGTCCTGCCATTCCACCGTGCCGAGCCAGTTGTGCGGCAGGCAGATGATGACGAGATCGAAGTCGCGCGTCTCCTGTCCGGCCGGCGTCAGCAGGCGCAGGCGATAGCCATGCTCGCAGGCCGCCAGACCCAGCAGACGCGCGCGCAAATGCACATCGGCGTCGAGGTCGGCGACGAGATTGTCGACGAGGCGCTGGTTGCCGCCGTCGATCGAATAGACGTCGATGTAACCGTCGACATCCATGAGATAATTCTTCAGCGCGTTCAGGCCGTTCGTCAGATGCATTTCCGAGGCGATGTCGGAGCGGGCCATCACGCGGAAGAACTTGCGCGCGGTGGCGTCCTTGATCTCGCTGTTCAGAATCTGTTCGGCGGTGGGCTCGGACCAATCGTGTTCGTTGTCGTCGGTCGAGGAGCCCTCGTAATATTCGGCGGGCGACAATTGCGACGCGCACTGGCGGCGGAAGGCCAGAATGGCGTTGGCGGTCTTGTCGCCGTAGCGGGCGCGCATGCCCTTGACGCCGTCGAGCATCTCGCCATCGATCTGAACGAAGTCGGATTCCATGGGCGTCGTCTTGAGGCCGAAGCTCTCGATCAGCTCCAGCAGCGGATCCTCGCCGAGCGAGGAATAGCCGTAAAACTCTGCGGCGCCGGCCTCGTAAATGACCTTCGGATCGCTGGAAAAGCTCTGCGTCAGGATTTTTCCGCCAAGCCGTTCGGAAGCCTCGAAAATGGAGACATGCGCTCCGTTCCCGAATTTGCGGCGCATATGCCAGGCTGTCATCAGACCGCCCGGGCCGCCGCCGACAATCGCAATGTTCAACGCCATGAAAGACTTCTCGACTGTGGGCGGAACGCCGCCCGAAGGGCTCTAACTAGCAGGCTTCGACCGGCGCCGGGAAGGGGCGTCTTCTGCAAATCGTCAAGTTGTCTTAATTGCCGCCGATTGCATGCGCTCCATCCGGCGCGCGCACCAGCGGCGCCGTTAACTATTTGATCTTAATGATTGAAAACGCAGCCCGCGCCGGAGGGGCAGAGGGTGGCGCGGGCTGCGCGCTCGCAATCAGTCGTCGTTTTCGCGACGATGATCGCGATTGCGGTCGCGGCGGCGCTCGCCGAAGGCGTCGAATTTGGCCTTCTGGGCGGCGTCGAGCGAATTGTAGAACGCCAGCAATTTCGGGTTCGTCGCCTTCATGACGACGAGGCGCTGTTCGGCCTGTCGTTCGCGATAGGCGAGCTTGCCGGCAAGGGTCGCGGTGTCGGGCTTCTGGCCACACAGGAGCGTCTTGGTGTCCGCGCGCGCCTTGAGGCGAGCGGCCTGGAATTCCTTATAAAGCCCCTTCTGCGCATCGGTCAGCGTCAGGCGTTCGGCCACACGGCTCGCCGCCTTGTCCTGGCGGGCGGCGCGATCGGCGTCCTTCTGCGCATCGACGGCGCACATTTTTTCCCAGCGGGCCGCCATGCGCGATTCTTCCGCCCGTGCGCCGGCGCTCGCCGTGCACAGGACCGCCGCCGTCAGGGCCCCCAATACAATCCTGTTCATCCTCGTCTCCTGTCGCGCCGCTTCCGGTCAGCGCGCAGCGATCCTCGCCGCGCAGCGCTGAACTCGGCATGAACGGCGGACGGTCCGTCTTGCTCGCAGGGGAGATTGCCCGAGAATTGTGTCCGGCGTTTTTCCAGATAGCGCCATCCTATCGACAAACCGGCCATGCAGTGGTTTGTGACAGTCACACGGGGGTCAGAGAGGTCGTTCATGAGCGCGTCCATTCTCCTTGTCGAGGACGACGCCGAAATCGGCGAATTGATCCGCCGGTATCTGGAAAGCAACCAGATGCGCGCCGAACTCGTCGCCAACGGCGTCGAGATGGACGCAGCTCTGGCCGCACGACGCCATGATCTGATCATCCTCGACGTCAATCTGCCGGACGAGGACGGGCTGTCGATCTGCCGGCGGCTGCGTGCGGCGGGCAACATTCCCATCGTCATGGTCACCGCGCAGACCGAAGACGCCGACAAGATCGCCGGCCTCGAAACAGGCGCCGACGATTACATCGCAAAGCCGTTCAACCCCCGCGAATTGCTGGCGCGCCTGCGCACGGTGCTGCGGCGCACGAACGGCGCGCAGGAAGTTGGCGCGTCCTTTGCGCGGCAGGTCTATCATTTCGACGGCTGGCGCATCGATGTTTCGAGCCGCACGGTGACCGCGCCGAGCGGCGTCAAAGTCTCCATGACGGGCGCCGAGTTCGATTTGCTGCACGCCCTGTGCGAGCACCCCAACCGCATTCTCACGCGCGATCAGCTTCTGAGCCTCACGCACGGACCGGTGACCGGCCCATGCGAGCGATCCATCGACACGCTCGTCAGCCGGTTGCGCCAGAAGGTCGAAGTGGACGCCAAGAATCCGAAACTCATCCAGACGGTGCGTTCCGAAGGCTATGTTTTCGCCACGCAAGTGATCCGGCGTTGAAGGCGCAGCGGCGATGATGGCGTTGCTGCGCCGCTTCCGCCCCGATCATCTGACCGGCCAGGTCACGCTAGTGATCCTTGCGGCGCTGTTCCTGTTCCAGCTCGCGCTCGCCACAACAAACTGGCTTTCCAATCCCGAATGGCGCAAGCCGCTCGTGGAGCCCGATGAATTCATCGCCGCCGCGATTCTGGCGCTCGACAATGGCGCGCCGGGCCAGCGCGCCAACATTGCCGCCGCGCTCGAGCGCGCCGCGCCGTGGATGTATTTCTCGTTGAGCGAAAGCGCTCCGCAGGAGGCGGCGCGGCCGGCGCCGCGCTGGAACGAGGAGGCGGCCGATCTCAGGCGACGCCTGTGGCCGGGGGCGCAGGTCGCCGCCGTCGAAGCGCCTGGCACGGGCCGCGCCTTTGTCATTGCGCTGCGCAACGGCGGTTATGTTCTGGCCGCCTCGCACGCCGAGCGGCGCAGCGCGCATTTCGGCGGCGAGCGCAATGCGGCCGGCCCCTTTCTCTCGCCCTACTGGGAACGGTTCGCGTTCCTATTCTTTTTGATCGCTTCGGTGCTGACGTTGTGGTTGTCGAATGCGGTGATCTCGCCGCTGGTTCATCTCGCCGGCGCCGCTGAAAGGATCACCGACGGCGAAAGCGAACCCGTGCCGGAAGCCGGTCCGCGCGAAGTGCGCGATCTTTCCCGCGCGCTCAATCGCATGCAATCGCGTATTCGCGCGATGGTCGCTGCGCGCAGTCAGGCTCTGGCGGCCATCAGCCACGATCTGCGCACCATTCTCACACGCGTGCGGTTGCGCACCGAATTCATCGAAGACGACGCCATGCGCGAGAAAATGCTCAGCGACGTCGAGACGATGGACGCGATGCTGCACAAGAACCTGCATTATCTGCGCGAGGGGCGCGAATCCGTCGACCGGAGCCTGATCGATCTCGACAGCGTTTTGCAAACGATCTGCGATCAATATTCAGACATGGGCCACGTCGTCGATTACGAAGGCGGTCGACACGAAACGGTTTTCGGCTCTGTGGTCGAGATGCAGCGCCTCTTCGGCAATCTCGTCGAAAACGCGGTGAAGCATGGCACACGCGCGACGATTGCAATATCGCGCCCGGACGCGACGCGCATTCAGGTCGATGTCGTCGACGATGGCCCCGGCATTGCGCCGGCCGACCGGGAGAAGGTGCTCGAGCCGTTCGTGCGCGGGGCGCCGGCGCGCAACATGAATGCGGACGCCGGTTTCGGACTCGGCCTTTCCATCGTCCGCATGCTCGCCGAAAAGGCCGGCGGCGCAGTGCAATTGCTGGAAGCTTCGCCGCATGGACTGATCGCGCGCGTCACGCTGCCCAAGGCCTGAGCGCGCGATCCAGCCGGATCACAGGACAGGGCGCGCCAGCCAGTAGAATGCTACGCCCAGCACGGCGGCGGCCGGCATCGTCAGCACCCAGGCGACGACGATATTCTGCGCCACGTTCCAGCGCACCGCAGAGACACGGCGCGCTGCGCCGACGCCGACGATCGCTCCGGTGATCGTATGCGTCGTCGAAACCGGAATGCCGAAGTAGGTCGCCAGAAACAGCGTCGCGGCGCCGCCCGTCTCGGCGCAGAAACCCTGCACCGGCTGCAGGCGCGTGATGCGCGAACCCATGGTGTGCACGATGCGCCAGCCGCCAAACATCGTGCCGAGCGCCATGGCGGACTGACAGGCCAGAACCACCCAGAAGGGCACGTGAAACTCGCCGCCGGTCTGACCGTGCGTGTAGAGCAGCACGGCGATGACGCCCATTGTTTTCTGCGCATCGTTGCCGCCGTGGCCGAGCGAATAGAGCGAGGCGGACCCGAATTGCAACAGACGGAACGTGCTGTCGACGGCGCCGGGCGTTGCGCGAACGAAAAGCCAGGAGACGATGAGGACAAGCAAGAGCGCGAAAACGAAACCGAGCAGAGGCGAGCCGACGATGGCGAGCGCCGTCTTGGTAAGACCGTTCCAGACGATGGCGTTCCAACCGCCCTTGGCGAGGCCGGCGCCGACAAGGCCGCCAATCAACGCATGTGAGGAACTCGATGGAATGCCGGCCCACCAGGTCACGATGTTCCAGATGATCGCGCCCATGAGCGCGCCGAAAATAACCGCATCGTCGACAAAACCGGGCGCGACAATGCCGGAGCCGACAGTCTGTGCGACATGCAAACCGAAAAACAGGAAGGCGATGAAATTGAAAAACGCCGCCCAGAATACGGCCCATTGCGGCCGAAGAACGCGCGTCGACACGATGGTGGCGATCGAATTGGCGGCGTCGTGCAGGCCGTTGAGAAAATCAAACAGCAGCGCGATGGAAATCAGGAAAACAAGGATCGCCAGCGTCGAGGACAAAGGGCGCTCCTCAGATCTGTTCGATGACGATGTCGCCGATATGATTGGCGACGTCTTCCAGACGGTCCACGACCTTCTCGAGATGATCGTAGATTTCGCTGCCGACGATGAAAGCCATCGCGTCCGAGTGGCGGTAGCGCTGATAGAGGGCCTTCACGCCCTGATCGTGCAATTCGTCCGAGCGCTCTTCAAGGCGCGTCATATGGAGGTTCAGCGCAGTGATGCGCGCATTGGCGTTGCGCATGTCGGGCAGCAGCGCCACCATTTTCACCGCGAGTTCCGAGGCCTCGACAATGACGTCGCCGAGTTGCGCCATGACCGGATCGAACGTGCGCACATCGAGCAGGTCGATTTTCTTGGCCGTGCGCTGCATCTGGTCGACAGCATCGTCGAGCGCGGTGGAGAGGCCGGAAATGTCGGTGCGGTCGAAGGGCGTGATGAAGGTGCGCCGCACGGCCAGCAGAACCTCCCGCGCGATGTCGTCGGCGGCGTTTTCCAGTTTCGATATTTGTGCTGAATGGGCTGGCGCGGTTTCGCCGCCCTGCAGAAGCGCGCGCAGTTCGATCGCCGCCTGGTGAACGAGCTGCGCATGGCTCGAGAAGAAATCGAAGAATTTGTCTTCGCGAGGCATGAGGGCCTGAAACCACCGCATCGCCGGCGCTCCGTTGTCATAAAACTGTCATGGTCTCACTAGCGCGACAGGGCGTCTGGCGCAAAGCCGGTTTGGCCCGGACGCCGAAAGACGAGAATTTCAGTGTTGAAAAAGCGCGTTCGCGCGGCTCGTTACTGAGGCGGAGGCGCGAAGGGCGGGGCGACCGGCCCGCTGCGAAACGGCATGAAATTGTTGAACATGCCCATGGCGGGGCCAAAGCTCGAGTCGAGATTGCGCGCCGAATGCTGGATCAGCGTGACCGTGTTCGCCATGCTGGCGGCCGATGAATCGATCGTGGCCACATGGCGACTCATGGTGTCCATCGCCGCGCGCATCGCGCCCATGTCGCCGCGCATGTCGCCGATATTGGCGCGCATGTCGCCCATGGTTGCATTCATCATGTTCATCGCGCTCACGACGTCATGCATCTGGTCGGCGAGAACGCGCGTCTGCGCAGCCATCGTGCGCGCGTCGCTGGTCAGAAGATAGATCAGGAAGAAGCCGTAGGCGGCGAGCAGCATGAAGCTTGCAAGGCCGGCGTAGACGACGATGCGCACGGTCTTGATCGCCGCCGCGGCCTTTTCGAGATAGGCGAGATATTCGGGCGGCCGATATTCCTGCGGATAGACTTGTGCGGGATAATCGTTCCTGAAGGGCGCGCCGGTTCCTGGCATGTTCGTGGCCTTAATCGCCGGAGCGTCAGTGAACTGAGGAAAGACGGCGGTAAATGTCGGCGCCGAGCGATGAATCGCCTTCCGCAATCGCGGGGGCGAGTTTGCGCGCATTGGCGACGTCGTTATGCGCGAGCGAGATCAGCGCGGCCTCGTGATAGATTTGCGCGGCGTCGCGTCGTCTTCCGGAGGCGAAATAAATGTTGCCGAGTTCGCCGCGTGCGGCGACGTCGTCGGGATTGTCTTTCAGGACTGCGCGATAAAGGTTGATCGCTTCGGTGGCGTCGCCGCGCGCATAGGCGGCGCGCGCTGCCGCGACAGACGCTGTGCGCGCCGCCTCGATGCGTTTTGTTTCCTCGGTCGTTGCGCCGGCGGGCGCCGCGGGGGCTGGTTTCGTCGCCGGCTCGGGCGAGGGCGCGAGGGAGCGCTCGGTCGAGGCGAGCGTGCTGTTCGTCCAGATTTTCATCTGTTCGACGCTTTGCGCGCCCACGTCGCCGCTGCGATGGACGAGATGGCGCAGGCGCGGCGAAACCGTCGCGGCCCAGACGCCGATCAGAAAGAACAGCGCGGCGTAAAACAACCGCGTTCCGATCCATGCGAGCATTGATCTCTCCCTATCCCTCGCAGAACTGATTTTGTTTCAGGCGTTCACCAACCGCGCCAGGGTCCGCCCCATGGTCCGCCCATGGGACTGGCGAAGGAGGTCGGTCCGCCAAACGGCATCCCGCCCGGGAAACTGCCGGGAAAACTGCCCGGAAAGCTTCCTGGGAAGCTGCCGGGAAAACCGCCCGGAAATCCGCCGAAGGGGCTGCCGCCCCACGGGCTCCCGCCCCACGGTCCGCCGCCCCAGGGTCCGCCGCCCCAAGGGTTTCCGCCCCACGGTCCGCCGCCGCCGCCCCATGGTCCGCCATAGCCGTTGCCCCAGCCGAGGCTGCTGAGATCGGCGTTGAAATTGAAATTGCCCCGGCCGAAGCCGTTGCCGTGGCCGTAGCCATTGCCATAGCCGTTGCCATAGCCGGGATAGCCCCATGGTCCGCCGCCCCAGGGGCCGCCGGTATAGGGCGCGCCGCCCCACCATTGGGCGGCTGCGCCGACGGGCGCCAGCAGACCCAGCGCGAGCGTTGCGACTGCAACACGTTTTCTGACGTTTTTCATGGGCGTCTCTCCAATTGTGTGCGGCGCCGGACGATGAACGCCCGGCGCCGGATTTTCACCACCAGCCGTTGTTGCCCCAGCCGTTGTTGCCCCAGCCGTTGCCGTTGCCGTTGCCGCTCATGTCGGCGTCGCCGCCGAAGCTGAAGTTGCCACGCATGTTGCCGCGGCCCGAGCCGTTGCCGTAACCGTTGCCATAGCCGTTGCCGTTGCCGTTGCCCCAGCCGCGGTTCCACGGACCGCCGCCCCAGCCCGGGCCGTAGCCGTAGCCGGGACCGTAGCCGTAATGCGGCGGGGGATAGCCATAGCCGTAGCCCGGGCCGTAGCCGTAGCCGTAAGCGGGCGGCGGCGGCGGCGGGGGCGGGCCCCAGCCGGGCTGCGCGGGCTGGGCGGTCGAAGAGCCCGTCGAAGCCTGTCCGGACTGCGCAGGAGCAGGCGCCGGCGCCGGCGCCTGCGGCGCGCCATAGCCGTAGGGATAGCCATAGGGCGGGGGCGGCGGCGGCGGCGCGCCCCAATTGGGACGGGGAGCCTGCGCCTGCTGTCCGCCAATGTTTGCTTCAGCCTGCTGCTGGCCGTAGGGACCAGCGGGCGGCGGCGGCGCGGTTTCGGCCAGCGCGGCTGTGGCGAAAGCCGCCAAGCCCGTCGCGGCCGCAAGTTTCAGGATGAGTTTCATTATCGTCTCCTTCTGTCTGCGTCCTCCCTGATGGGCCAGGATGGCCTACCAGTACGGCGGCTGAACGCCCGAGCGTTCGCGCCACCAATTCCATGTCTGCGCATTGGTCCAGCCCGAGAGCGGGGTGGACCAGGGCACAAACATGAAAGGCGTGCTGAGACCGATCTGGTTGAACGGATCGGTCGTCGAATTGATTTGGCCGAAGCTCCAGACCTGCAGGCGGCCATGCGGCAGTCCCGCCTGCCGGGAGAAGGGCAGATAGCGTTCGGGCGGCGTGTAGCTCAGTTGCGCCGCGCCGGGGGCGTCGAGCGGGGCCGGCATCACGCCTTGCGGTCCGCCGGAAAAGGAGGGGTGGCCGCATTGCGGGCAGGCGCCGGGCATGGGCGGCTCTGCATAGGGGCCGGCGGCGTAAGCGGGCGGCGGCGTGTCCGGCTGCGCCGACAGATCGCCATAAGTCGCGGCCATGGCGGCAGGCGCGGCCGCCAAAAGCAGGGCGAGGACGGACAAGCGCTTCATAACAAATCCTCCCAACGCATCGGCGCGGTTTGTGGTCCACGGCGCGGCGGCGCGACTGCAGCAGCGCGCGCTGCGCGCAGGCGTCGTGCGGCAATTGCGCGAGCGCTGCGCGAAACGGGCGCGCGCGTCGTCTCGTGCAGCGTTGCGTCGTCTTCTGCGGAATAAGGCGCGTCGTCGTCGGCGCGCGCAGGCGCGACCGGCGGCTCGGCTTCCGGGGCCTCGAACAGAGCGTCGGCATCCGCCGCGGGAGCCGGTTCATGCGCAACCGGCGATGGCGCGATCAATCCTTGCGCATGCGCTTCATGCGCGTTGGCGTCGTGCGGCTGCGTTTCATGCGCAACGATCCTGTGCTCCGGCGTCATGTGCGCCGCCGCTTCATGGTGTGGCGCATCGAGAGCAGGCGTTGCATGCACAGGCGTCGTGATGGCGGGCGCTGCATGCATATGCATCGCTGCATCGTGCAGGTTGTCGCGCGCGCTCGCCATCGCAGCAGCTTCGGCTGCAATATGCGCGTCGGGCGCTGCGGCGTGGTCGATCGGGCCTGCGCGGTCGTCTGGCGGCGTCGCGCGTTCGAGCGGATGGTCCGGCGAGAGGCTGGCGACATGCGCGGCCTCCGCTTCGCTCTTGCGCAACAGGCGGGGCGGGCGGCCATCGCTCGAGGGCGCGGGCGGCGCATGGTCTGCTTCGCTTTTGCGCATCAGACGCGGCGGCCGGCCAGCAGGCGCAGGCGCGTCGGCGACGAGCGCGGACGTTGTTTCCGGCGCATCGGCGTCGCTTTTGCGCATCAGTCTGGGAGGGCGGCCGGCGGCTGCCGTCTGTGCGAGGGCGGCTTCGCCGGCGCTCGCTGCAACGCCGGCCGTCTCGCCGCGCTTTTGCAGCCGCGGCGGCCGGGCGCTTGCAGCGCCAGCGCCAGCAGGCGCAGATCCCGGCGCCGGTCCCGGCGAGGGCGAGTCGGGCGCAGGGCCGGTTTGCGGCGCGCCGCCCGGAGCATCGTAATATTTGCGCGCGGCGACGCAGCCGAGCGGAATGACGACCAGTGTGAGGAACGTGGCGATCAGCGAGCCGAACAGCAGCGACACCGCCATGCCCTGGAAGATCGGGTCCGACAACAGCACCATCGAGCCGATGACGAGCGCCAGCGCCGTGATGAGAATGGGGCGCAGACGCACCCGGCCCGCCATCACGATGGCGTCGCGCACGCTCCAGCCTTCCGCGACTTTCGCGCGCGAGAATTCAACCAGCAGGATCGAATTGCGCACGATGATGCCGGCGAGCGCGATGAAGCCGATCATCGACGTCGCCGTGAAATCGGCGCCCAGCAGCCAGTGGCCGGGCACGATGCCGATCAGCGTCAGCGGGATCGGCGCCATGACGACCGCGGGCAGCATGAAGCTTTTGAATTCGGCGACGACGAGAATGTAGATCAGGACGAGCGCGGCGATGAAGGCGAGACCCATGTCGCGGAATGTGACATATGTGACCTCCCATTCGCCGTCCCATTTGAAGCTGGTGCGCGTCGTGTCCGCAGGTCGCCCGAAATAGGAACCGCCGATTTTCGTTCCGTCCGGCGCGACGTAATTCTTCAGCGCCGCATCGACATTCAGCATGCCGTAAAGCGGGGCTCCGAGGCGACCGACGACATCGGCGGTGACATATTCGAGCGGGCGAAGATCCTTGTGAAAGATCACGGGATCGACCGGCTTGTTGACGAACTGGCCAAGCTCGCCAAGCGGAACCGTCTGGCCGGTTTCCGTATGCACGGGCATCACGAGCAGATTGCCGAGATTGCCGCGCGCGGCCATCGGCGTTTGCAGGGTGATCACCGTCTGCTCGAGATTGCGGTGGCTCTTGATGGCGCCAGCGACAAAGCCGCCCGTCGCCATCGCGATCTCGCGATTGATCGCTTCGGTCGAGACGCCGAACATCGAGGCGCGTTGCGTGTCGACGATGAACTGCAGGTTCGAATGCGGACGTTCGATGAAAGTGTTGACGTCGGCGACATCGGGCGTCTTGCGCAGGATTTTGAAGAGATCGCCTGCGACTTTGCGGCGGATTTCGGCCGAGGGGCCATACAGCTCGACGACGAGCGGCGCCAGCACGGGCGGGCCGGGCGGCGCTTCGGCGATCGTGAGGCGCGCGCCTTCCTGCGCGGCGATCGGCGTCAGCGAAGCGCGGATCGCTGAAGCAATGTCATGGCTTGAACGCTCGCGCTCGGATTTGTCGAGCAATTGCACGGCGATGTCGGCCTGCCAGGGCTGCGAGCGCAGGAAATAATGGCGCACGAGGCCGTTGAAGTTGAACGGCGAGGATGTGCCGACGTAAGTCTGGTAGGTGAGCAACTCCGGCTGTTTCTGCAATTCGCTGGCCAGACGCTGCGCGAGATTGGCCGTAGCGAAAAGATCGGAGCCCTCCGGCATGTCGATGACGACCTGCAGTTCCGACTTGTTGTCGTAGGGCAGCATCTTGAAGGGCACAAGCTTCAAGGGGAACATCGCAATGGCGCCGAACATCGCCAGGATGATCAGGGCGAGCACGATCAGGCCGCGTGTGCGCGACATGATCGGCGTGATGGCGCCGCCGTAGAAACGGCCGATGAGATCGGATTGTTTGTGCTCGCGCTCAGCCGCCTTGCGTAATTGCGCCATCGTCGGCTTAACGCGCGCAGCGAGCCAGGGCACGAAGATGAAAGCGGCGAACAGCGAGAAGATCATCGCCGCCGAGGACAGGACCGGGATGGGCAGCATGTAGGGGCCCATCATGTCGCTGACAAAACCCATCGGCAGCAGCGCGGCGACGACGGTGAAGGTCGCCAGTATGGTCGGGTTGCCGACTTCGTCGACCGCCTCGACGGTCAAAGCGTCGTCCGTGCTGCCGGAATCGAGCCAGCGGCGGTAGATATTTTCGACAACGACGATGGCGTCGTCGACGAGAATGCCGATCGCGAAGACGAGCGCGAACATCGATACGCGGTTGATCGTGAATTTCAGAACATAGGCGACGGCGAGCGACATCAGCAGCACCGCCGGAATCGTAACCATCACGATCAGGGCCGGGCGACCACCCATCGTCACCAGCGCGAGCAGCGTGACGAGGGCCGACACGATGAACAGCTTGATGATGAGATGGGTGACCTTGTCCTGCGCCGTCTCGCCGTAATTGCGCGAGAGGGTCACCGTGACGTCGTCGGGAATGATTGAGCCTTTGAGCGCGTCCAGTTCCGTCGTCAGCGCATGGGCGACGTCGATGCCGTTGGAGCCGTGTTTTTTGGCGACCGCAATGGTGACGGCGGGATTGGTGGCGAAGCCGCCGTCCTTCAGCCGCTCGCTGGCGGTGACGATCGTGCGCGTTTCGCCTTCGCCCTGCTGCACGGTCGCGACGTCGCGCAGATAGACGGGCCGGTTGTGGTCGACGGCGATGAGAAGGTTTTCGACCTCATGCGCATTGGCGAGAAATTCGCCGGTGTAGATGTTGAAACGCCGGTCCCCGTCCACGACATCGCCCGCCGGGATGCGCTGGTTGGCCGCGGCGACGGCGCGAGCGATCTGCCCGAGCGAGACATTGTGGGCCGCAAGGCGCGCCAGATCGACATCGATGCGCACCTGCTCCTCGCTGCCGCCGACGACGAAACTCTGACCCGTATTGGGCAGCGCCTTGAAGCGCTGCACAACATCGAGGCCGAGCTTGCGCAACTGCACGAGATCGAGACGGCTCGAGGAGAGCGTGATGGTTACGACAGGCACGTCGTCGATGCTCTTGGGCTTGACGATCGGCTGCATCACGCCCTTGGGAATGGCGTCCATATGCGAATAGAGCTTGTCGTAGAGCTTGACGAGCGAAGGCTCCATCTGCTCGCCGACATCGAAGCGCACCGTCACCATCGCCATGCCGTCGCGGGACATGGAATAGACGTGTTTGACGCCCGGCAGTTCCGACATCAGACGTTCGAGCGGCTCGGCGACGAGATTGGCCACTTCCTGCGACGATGCGCCGGGATAGGCGATCATGATATCGACCATCGGGACCGAAATCTGCGGATCTTCCTCGCGCGGCGTCACCATCATGCCGAGCGCGCCGATCAGGAAGAAGGCAAGCAGCAGCAGCGGCGTCAGCGGCGATTCGATGAATGCGCGCGCCATGCGGCCGGCGAGACCGAGATGGTGCGGGCGCCCTGGGCCAGCGTCTGTTGTGGTGTGCGGAGCGGCGGCGGACATGTTCAGCCGCCTCCGCCATTCATGCCGCCGAGCACGGATTCGCCCGAACGCTGGTTGGGGTTGGGATTGGCGAGTATCTTTTCGCCTGTCTGCAGGCCGGAGAGAACCGCCGTGCGGTCGCCCGTCGCCTCGCCAAGGCGCAGGATGCGCATGTCGGCCGCGCCGGTGTTGCTGACGACGAAGGCGATCGGCAAGCTGCCGCGCCAGGCTATCGCGCTGGTGGGAATCGAGGGCGCGCTTGCGGAGGGACCGCCGCCGCCGGGCTGCGCGAACCAGACGAGCGCATACATGCCGGGCGCAGCCGCCGCGCCCTGCTGCAGCGCCAGCTTCACCGTCACGGTGCGCTGCGCGGGATTGGCTCCGGGGAAGATTTGCGAAACGGCCGCCCAGACATTGGCGTTGGAGAGGCTGACCGGAATCTGATCGCCGATTTTGAGATTGCCGACGAGATGGGCCGGCAATTCGACGCGCACGTCGAGCTGGTCGGTGTCGGCGATGTCGACGAGCGGTTGACCGGGTTGCACGACGTCGCCGACGCGCACGTGGCGCATCATGATCACCGAATTATACGGCGCGATGGAGCGGCGGTTGCGCAACTGCTGATCGAGTTCGTCGACCCGGGCCTGCGCGCCGGCAAGGCCAGCCTGCTGGCGCTCGTAATCGGCGCGGGCGTTATTGACGGCGGACCACGAGCGCTGCGCCTGGTCTTGCGTCATCATGGGAGGGCCGCCGCCCGGACCGCCGCCGCCGCCCGGCGAAAAACCGGGGAAGCCGCCGCCGTTGCCCATGAAGGACTGGAACATGTTGTAGAACGGCGTCGCGTAACGCTCGTATGCGTCGTAGCCAGGGCCGCCGAGAGAGGGTTGGCGGGGGCCGTACAGCTTTTGATAGAGCTGCGTCTGCGCATTCTGCTGCGCAGCCATCTCGGCGCCGAGCGCGGCCCAGGCGGCGCGATATTGCGGACGGATCGCGTCGTCATCGAGCGCGGCGACGAGTTGTCCGGCGCGCACATGCTCGCCTTCCTGTCCCGCGATATAGGCGATGCGGCCCGGCTGCTGCGCGGTCAGGCGCACGAAATTGCGCGGCTCTACATAACCGCCAAGGCGGAAGCGCGCCGCCGTCGGCGTTTGCGTGACCTCGACCGTCGGCACACGCAATTGCGCGTAAGCGAGGGCCGGCGGCGCAAGCAAGCCGGTCGGTTCGGGCGCCTTGCGCCCGAACCATGAAGCGATCATGCCGCCAAAAAACGCGGCGACGATGAACGGTAGATATTTGAACAGACGCGCAATCATAACGCAGACTCCCGTGAGCGCTGTTACGCGCGCGCAACGGTTCCCATGGTGGAGAAGCTCTTGATGAAGGGGCCGGCCATGGCGGGATTTTTGATCATCGCGCCGTAGTCGCCGGTTTTGAATTTCAGCTTGCCTGTGGTGTAGGCCATGCCGAGCGAAACCATGCCGAGGCCGCTCGCGCACCACTTTTCCCAATCAGACGGCGAGGCGCGCAAATCCCAGTTGAGCGGCTGGCCGTTGTAGGCGCCGGCTTCGGCGACATAGCCGTTTTCGACTTTCAGAAAGCCGCGCGGCTTGTCTTCGCCTTCGAAGCCGTAGCCGATTGTTGAATTGAAACCGATTTTGGAAAGCGCGTCGCCGAGTTCTTTCTCGTCATTCCACGCATTGCCGAAATCCACCATAAAATCGTCTGAAAACAACGCTGGCATCTCTTCCTCCCTGGCCTCGCAAAACAGCGCTTATCTGCGCTCGATGCATCGTTATGCGGATTGTCTGCGCTTGCGTTGTGGCCAACGCTTTTGCGCATGTGCGCGATAAAAATCGCCCAGACTTTCCGCCGCGGCCAGTCGGGTTCGATACCGATGAGCAGAGCGTCAACGACGCGACGCGGCGGGGGCCTTTACGGCTCTCTAACACTGCGAATGCGCGCAACTGCCGACGCTCGTGCACAGTCAATTCCTCCTTGCGTCTTCGTTATCGGCCAATTTGAAATTCGCCTATTCAGATATGACGCTATCTGAAGCTAACGACTCAAAAAACGGCAAGTCAACACAGAAAAGTGGTTAATGATGGAATCAAGGATAACGCGACTTCAGCGTCGCGGAATCGCTGTCCATTTTCGGCGCGCACGCCATGCGCCAGCGACGCATCGCGGCGATCGCGAAGATGCTTTCGATGATCGCGAATGGCCAGGCTTGCTGCGCGAAACTGTAAGCCGCCGCCGCTGCGCAGACGAACGCAAGCGCCTTGAAGGCCCATGCGTTCCTGTTTTCGCAAACGCAGCCGATGAGAACGGCTGCGCCTGCAACGGCGAGAAAGAGGTAAAGACCGTGCATGTCATCCTCCCGTTTTAGCGATCAGTATTTCGCGACGACGCTCCGAGCGGTTTCGAACCGGTAGGAGAAGCCAAGCGAGACCTCCCACTGATTCATGGAGATGCCGATCATGCGGCCGGAATTGACGCCGAAGGGCGTCGTTTCGGGACCCCAAACGGTTTTCTTCGGCACGTAAGTGGCGGCGAGATCCAGTTTGGCGTTCGGCGAAATCGCGTAGCTTGCGCCAGCGGCGATGTGATCGGTGACGACGCCGGGCGCGAGCAGGTTGAACGTCACATCCGTTCCGCGGATCGGGTTGGTGTTGTGCGCATAGCCCGCGCGCAGCGTCAGGTCGCGCGTGGCGCGCCATTCTGCGGCGACGGTGAACACGTCGACGTCGCGCCAGCCGAAGCCCGGTCCACCCCATTGTCCCATCTTGTAACCGGGACCGCCGGCGAAAGGCAGGATGATGAGCGCGCTCGCATTGGCGATCGGCTCGGGACCCGAATAGAAAATATGTTTGTACTCGCCCATCACGGTGAGTGTGGGCAGCACGTCGAACGCCACGCCTGCGGTGATCGAGCCGGGAATGTTGAACCGGCCGGCGTTGGCGAACAGGCCGGCGTATTTGCCAAAGGGCGTCATCGGCATAGGCGTCGTGCCGGCGACGCCGACGCGCAGGCGATCCGTGACGCGCCATTCGACGCCAAGACGCGCGCCGCCGCCGAAGGACATGTCGACGCCGTTGTTCGTCATGTTGAACGGGTCTGCGGAAAAGCTCGGCGGAAAGCCCGGGAATTGCGGCGGGAAACCGAAGAAGCTGAGTCCCTTGGCCGAAAACATCTGCATCGCGAAGGTTGGCGCGATGCCGATCGAGAAGGAGCCGAACCGGCGCGCATAGCCGACAGAGACGAACATCTGCTTGAGATCGACGCCCGCCGAGCCGCCGCAATAGACGCCGAAGCAGCCCGGCATCGCATTGTTGAGCACGTTCGGATAATTGGTGTTCATGCCGCCGTTGCCGAAAACGGCGACGCCCCAGGCGCTGTCGCGATCAATCGGGCTGACATAAGCGCCATTCGGCATGACGAAGAAATTGGAATTGCTGTTCAGCGAACCCGACGCGCCGCCCGGCGCGATGAAGCCCGGCCCGACGGCCGTATAGCCGCGAAACGGCATGAAGGCGGAAACGCCGATCGTCGCCATCTGCGGCAGATCGACGATGCCCGCCGGGTTGATCGACATCGCCATCGCGTCGGCGGGATTTGCGACGCCGGCGCCCGCGACGCCCTTCTGCACGGTCCCGTAACCGGCCTGGAAATAACCTTCAGTAGCAAAAGCAGGCGCGCTCAAAACCGCCGCGAGCGCCGTTGCGGCGACCCCGATTTTCAGGCTCATTCAACCCTCCCAATTTATATATTTTGATTTATCAATATCTATGACGGGCCCAAACGCAAATAAAAAACGCAAAAAACATTCAGTTTAGCCGCAATCTATTTACCGCAAAGCCGCACGCTCAGTGCACGTCGCAACAAAAGCCGAAACAATTCCGTTGCGAGCGTCGCTGTGCGTCGCAAGATAGTTTCGCGCTGAAGTATCCAAAGGCGACAAAATGCAACGCCCGCCGCCAATGCCGTTGCGCGCGCTGGCAATGCGCTTCCGATCCGAATCGTCGCGTGCATGCTGCCGCCCCGGTCGCAAGGGCAGCAGCGCGCCGCTCATCGCTGCGCAAGCCGCATTCGCGCAAATGCCGCATTCGTTCGCGACGCATCGGGCGCGCGAGGCATCGCGCGAATGCGTCAGCGTATTCCCGATCGTAATTGTTGCAAGCCGTACAGTAACGTCAGCGACATAGGAAAACGCTTTGCGTTGCTAATATGCTAATGGCGGCGATGAAACAGCGAACTGCATTTCTGGCCGCCCTGTCCTATTCTTTCAACCTCAACGCGCGCCTTCATCGGGAATGGACAGAACAATGAACATTCGATGGAGCCAGAAAGGGCCATGCCCCGACCGTTTCGACTGGACGTCATGGACCGGAGACCGGCGCGATGGCCCGATGAAACTCCTTCTGCTCGATGTCCGTCGCAACGGCCCGCGCATTCTGCCGGCCAAACTCACGCCGATCGACGAGGCGACGATCAAGCTGACCCAGCGGATCGCCGATTTCGTGCGCCCGCCCAACCAGCTTGGCTTTCTCGGTCCGGGAAAATTCCTGATCGCGCAGCCGGCGAATACGACATGCGATGAAATCCTGGCGCTGACGTGCAAGCTGGAATCGGAGATCGCGAAGCCGATCGAGACAGCCGATGGTCCGGCGCATTTCGCCTGCGAAATCGCGCCGGTTCAGGATCCGGCGCCGCTGAACACCTATGCCTCGCTGCAACGCAGGGCCGAACTTGCATTGATGTGTTCGCTCTGGGAGCGCTCAAACCCTGCGTGTCTTGGCGACGCTGCGCCCTGCGCGCAGGACAGCAAAGACATGCGCGCGCTCAACGATATGAAAGATGCGCTCGAGACGGGCCAGTTCACGATTCATTATCAACCGATCATCAACGCGCGGACGCAGGGCGTCGACGTTTACGAAGCGCTGGTGCGCTGGCGCAGTCCGCACGCTGGCATGATCGCACCGGCGCAATTCATTCCTCTGGCGGAGCGGTCAGGGCTCATCAACGATCTGGGCGACTGGGTGCTCAATCAGGCCTGCCGCGATATCGCCGGGCTCGATGCGACGACAAAAATTGCCGTCAATGTTTCACGCATCCAGCTTTGCGAAGACGACATCGTGAGCCGGATCGAAACCGCATTGACGAAAAGCGGTCTTGCGCCGCATCGGCTGGTCGTCGAGATCACGGAAACGAGTATTGCGCAGCTCACGCCCGATGCGCTCGAGAAAATTCACGCTGTCCGAAATATGGGCGTTGCGATCGCCATCGACGATTTCGGCAGCGGCTATTCCTCGCTGGCGTTTTTCTCGTCCCTGCCCGCCGATTGGCTCAAATTCGATCACGCGCTGATCGCAAACGCCAGACGCTCCGAACGTGGGCGCGCGATCGTGCGCGCCTTTGCCGCGCTGGCGCGCGAGATCGGCGTGGTCACCGTGGCTGAAGGCGTCAAATCGCAGGAGGATGTCGCGATGCTTGGCAAAATCGGCGTCGATTATCTTCAGGGGTTTTTCTTCGGGACGCCGGCCGAAGCCGAACTGGCCTTCGGCGCAAAACGCCTTGCGCTCGTCGCCAATCGCCGTTCCTGTTGAGCATGCCGCGCTGATAAGCCTGGCGCGCTGATTTGTTGCGCTAACCGGATGCGCTGAAGTCTGCAACGATCAGATAGCGACAGGCCCATTGGCGGGCTCGCCCGGCTGCGCCATCGCCCGTGACGATTGCGCGCCTGTCGGCAACACGAGCATCGCGAAGCCGGCGCCATCGTTATTGGCCGCGGACACGAACGATCCGCCGCTTTGTTTGGCGAAAAGGGAAACGAGAGAAAAGCCGCGGGCCCGGTCGCTTGCGCGCGCCTGCGTATTTTTCGCAGCTTCGTCTACAACGGCGCCATTCTCGTTCTCGATCCGGATGAAGGTGAATTCCTTCAGATCGCGCTGCAGCGAGCCGATCACAATCCGGACTGGCGTTTCGTCGCTCGATGCGTCGAAGGCGTTCAGAATGAGATTGATGAGCACCGCCTCAAGAAAGGCGCGTTCGGCGTAAACATATTCCTGCGCATCCTCGTGAACCTGCACTGTTCGCGGCTTGCGGTGGAGAACTTTCGCAAAGGCGACGGAATCTTCGACAAGCGAGGCGGCGCGCAGCACCGTGCGGTCTTCGCCGGTGCGCGGCAGATACAATTGCAGAAGATTGGTCAGCGATGTCGCAACGCGCGAGGCTTTCAGAATGGATTCGAGCCGTTCGGGCAATTGCGAAGCCGTCAACGGCGCGTTCAATGCGATCGAGGCGTTGCCTGATATGATGCCAAGCGCGTTCTTGAAATCGTGACAGACGCCGCTGGCGATTTCGCCCAGGATCGTCATGCGGTCGATCTGTGTGTTCTGTCGCATGAGCGCGATGTGGTCGGAAATATCGCGGAAAACCAGAATGGCGCCGCTCGGAGTTTCGAGATTTTCCGCGATGATCGGCGATGCGGACGCGGAGATCGGCACGATGCGCCCTTCGCGAGTCTCGATTTGCAAATCGTCGCGGCGGGCGATCGCGCGCACAAGGGAGTGACTTGCCGACGATGCCGGCGCCAGAAGATCGACCGGGGGATCAATCAGCTTGAAGATCGTCAGCAAAGGCGTGAACAGCGCTTCGCCGCGCGACCAGCCTGTCAGCGTCTCGGCGGCAGGGTTCATCTGCACGATGAGGCCGTCGTTGTCGGTGGCGATCACGGCGTCTGCAATCGAATGCAGCATGGTCGAGAGATGTCGCTCCTGGCGGGCCAGCGTCAGCGCGGCGTTGTGCAGGGAGACGGCGCCCGGACGCAGCAGCAAGCGCCAGATGAGCGCGACGCCGATCAGCAGGAAGATGTTGCCGATCGTCACGGACGCCCATGTGAACTGCATCGCGCCATCGGATGCGCGCCGCACGAGCGCATGCTGCTTTTCCAGCCCGCGCAGCGCTCTGCGGCTCAGAACCTTCACCATGGTTACGGGGTCGCCCGAGATCGTCACGGCCAGCGCAGGATTGACGGGGCTTGCGACGATGGCGCGCACGAGGGCGCGCACGTCCGGATCGATCGCCGTGGCGTCGATGCGGTCTTCTCCCCCTCGGGACGCCATGTTCAGCGCGTAGCGGACGAGCGGCTCGCCGAGCTGTTCCTCCTTGTCGACTAGCATTTGCTGATCGCGCGCCTCGAATGTCTCAAGCCGGCTGCGCAGTTGCGCAGCGGTGGCGTCTGGCAGCGTGTCGTTGGCGAGAAAGGCGATCGCGTCCAGGGCGTCGCCCCAGCTTTTTTCCTGCTGGCTGATCAGCGTCTGCAATTCTCCGAGTTGTTGCTGCACGCGCATGGCCAGACTGACGAGCGCAAATTCCGCACAGATCAGCAGTGCGACGAGCAGAAGCGCCCGGCCCGAAAGGCGTCCGAAACGGTTTTCCTGAACGAGCCAGCGCGTCATGGCGAAGCGCTCGATGGCGAAGCGCTCGCCCGCCATGGGCCGGGCGACGCTGCGACGCGCATGATTGTTTTACGATCCAAAGCGCTCATCCCCCGAGAGCGGATGTATCGATAGCGCATTTTATTTGCCGATCATACGAAAAACGAGATCTGCGGCTTCCTCTGCGGTCATATTTGGTTTTGACCAGAACATTTCCGCCGCAGCTGCGATGACGTTGAATGCGTTCCGCCAGACCAGCGGCGTGACGTTCACTTTGGGCAGGCCCTGGTTCCACAACTTAAGGACGACGTTCGAACAATAATTGATCCCAGCCGGCTGCGCGCCCTGCACGACAGGCAAGCCGCCTTTCGCGCTCGCATATTCGTCGAGGAAGGATTGCGTATTCAGCGCGCCGATGGCGACGTTCTGGAAATGCGTCTGTTCCGGCGTCGGCAGGGTTGGAAACAGCAGAACGTCGAACGACCAGATGATATATTTGTTGCCAGGCGGCAGGCCGCAGGAAAATTGCGCGGGATTGTCGAAGGCCGGCGACATGAAATCTCCGAGAACCGCGCTCGCGGCCTTGCCGGTCTGGACCATTTCGACAACGCGCCCCCAGGGCAGCGCGTGATTGTCGGCGTTGGCGAATTCGTGCAGCCGCTTGAGCAGGCGGAAGGAATTCACCAGGCCGGCGCGCATCGCCGCGCGCTCGGTGGCGACGCCCGTCAGCAGACGTTCCATCGTCATGGGGTCGATCTGTTCGACGAGGATGGAGAGGATGAGAAAGCGTATCTGCCAACGCTCGTCCGACATGGCCAGCGGAACCACGCCGCTCGCCCGGATGGCCGGCGCCATCTGCAGGAATTCTTCCCAGCTTTTGGGCGCGCCAAGCTTGAGGCGGTCGAAGACGGCGCGATTGTACACGATGTGGTTTTGCGTGTGGATGTTCAGCGGGAGCGCGGTGTAGCCGCCCTCCGTCGCAACCAGGCGCTCGATTTCCGGATCGAAGCGGAAGGCCGGCTTTTCACCCTCGCCCTGGGCCGGCACGACGCGGATGATTTTGGAGGCGAGCAGATCGCCAGCGTCGGCGCCGCCAATCCAGAAAACAGCGGTCGGCGGCAGGTGCAGCGCCATGAGCGCGGCGAGTTTCTGGCGAACGCCGTCGAAATTGGTGGAGACGGGATCGTCCACCCAGGTCAGCCCGGCCTTTTCGATGGTCGAGCGAAGGATGCCGAGCGCCTTCTGTTCCGGCGGCGCGACCCAGGGATGAACGAGCTGGAAATTTGCAGCGTCTTTCGCGCTTGCCGCGCCCGCTGCGCTTGCCGCCAGCGCAGCGGCGAGCAGAAGCCGTCGCCCGCGCCCGTCGCTTGGCAGGATGTTTTTCATCATTGGCGCCTTATCCTTCGGGCTGCGACAGCGCGACCATGAAGCCATGGCCGAGACGGGATGTGCGCGCCGACAATATTTCGAGGATCGTCTGCGATTCAGCGGACAGATCCTTGATGGCGATCACGCCGCAGTGCTGACGCAGCGTTTCGCTGACGTCGATTTCAACGCCGATGTGACGGAACAGACACGGGGCGCCAAACATGGCGCCGCCGGAATTCTGTTCGCCGATCTTGGCGGCGACGAAATCGTCCGGCGAAAATTCCAGGCGCGACATCGCGATGATCACCGCGCTTTGACCATTGGCGGTTTTCGCTTTCAGCAGATTGACCGGGCCCATCGCCGTGATCACGCCCGTGTAACCGACAAGTCCCCCGCGCCCGGGCCCGCTCGGCAATTGTCCGTAGCAAAGCACGGTGTTGGCGCTTCGCTCGAAACGCCACAGTCCGATCTCGACAGCATCGGCGTGCGCAGGCGATGCGCAATAGGCAAGGTAGAAGCCGCTGTTGATGTCGGCCGCTTGCTCGGTTTGCGCGACCACCTGGTCGCGCTTTGTCTGGCGCACGCCCTTGCGGATGAAGAAAATCTTCGGGTCGACGTCGAAATAATCGATGACGCGCTGCAAAATATAAACCGACGGCAATGTTGCGCCGGACAAATATTTGGCGAATTGCTGCCGGTTGATCTTCAGATCGGCGCAGACGCGGTTTATTGAGCCGTTGCTTGAGCTTAGCTCTTTCAGCGTTTTGGCGAAATGCCGCTTGAACCGCTCGAAGTTCGCCGTCGCCCCGCCCATGTCCGTCGTTCCCTGTAGCCTGCGGTCGCGTGACGCACCGGCATAGCCGTTAGTTTACAAAGGTTTTCAGGTCGAAAGACCCTTTGGCCACTTTGCGCAGATTTGCGAGAACTGCTATAAAAGACACCCTTGCCCGAGATTGCCGGGCCGTAAGGGCTTCTTTCTGCGGTTGTCGCGATAATCCATTGAATTTTTGGGGGAGATTCGTGGGCTCCGAACATTCGATGAAAATGGACGCGCTTGTTCTCGACGATAATCCCGAATTCGCCGAATTCGTTCGCGCGACGGGAGAGAAATGCGGCTTGCGCGCCAGCATTGCGACCGATGCGCGGCACTTCAAGGAGCTGTTGAAGACGGCCCGTCCGCGGGTGATCGTGCTCGATATCGAAATGCCCGAGATGAACGGGCTCCAGCTCGCCCAGTGGCTCGGCGCGTGTGTGGAAGATTGGGAGCGGCCGGTGCAACTCGTGATTGTCAGCGGCAAAGGCATCGAAACTCTCCGACTGGCGCGATCGGTGGCCGAAATCTCCGGCTTCCAGAATGTGAAGCTCATCAGCAAGCCGATCGAATTCGCGACCCTCGCGCAGATTTTCAATTCCATCGATCTCAAGGCTTGAACTGGCCCCGGCAATCAGCCCGTCGCAAGCGAAAAACCCTGACGATCGAATCGCGAATCGATTCTCCACGCTCACTGTGCGGGGCGGGTGAATTTCGATCAGGCGATGCGGCCCCATTCGCATGTCCGATGATGCTGTATTGGCAAAATTGCGCAATTCGCGATTTGACACACTATTTCGCAAATATGCGAATAGCTAGATGTCGACGCGATCGTTGGCCGCTGCGCTCGAGTCATCGCGCGCCTTGATCGTGCGCGCGCGTTTCGGCTTCGCCTTTCGAAGCGCAGCGTTCATATGCGCCACCATCGTTCGGGCTGGGTGGAACAGAATGACAGTGCGCGCCGAGATTGTCGCGTCTTCCTTCGTTTTCGGATTGCGCCCGGGACGGGAGGCTTTCCGGCGCGGAATGAAATTGCCGAAGCCGCGCAATTTGACCGCTTCGCCGGCGACAAGGCAATCGCTGATCTCGGACAGGAAATCCTCGACCAGCTTGGCTGAGTCGCGCCGCGAGATCGTTCGGGTCTTTCTGTAAACCGCCTTTCGCAACGCAATTCTGGAAACGTCTTCGTTCAGGTCGTTTTCCATCGCGAGATCCTCGCACCGCGCGCCGGATTCCATCCGTTCCGGCGTGATATTATCGCCATAGCCCGGCAGCGCATTGATACTGGTCAGTTTGTTTACGCATTGGTCAGATTTTTTCGCGCCATCGCAGATTTGCGAGCAAGCGGCTCCCGAAACAGCGGCGGCATTGGTTTCAGCGTGGGTTCAAACGCTCGGCCAGTTCGTCATAATCGAAAGGCTTGGCGATAAATTCGATTTTGGCGTCCGCCTCATAACCGCGTCGGGCGTTGTCGTCCTGATAACCGGAGGCGCAGATCACCCGAATATGCGGAAACTCTTTTGCTATCTCGGCGCGCAATGCAATGCCTGACGCGCCGCCGCGCAGCATGATGTCGGTCAGCACAATGTCGATCTCGCTTGTTTCGCGCAGAAGATGAAGCGCTGCTTCGGCATTGTCGCAACGATATGTGGCGTGGCCCATCACGTGCAGCATTTCGCAGATGACGGTCGCCATGTCGTCGTCGTCCTCAACGACGAGAATCACGAGCTGGCGTTGCACGGGCGCTGCAATCTGCCTGCTTGCTGGCGCATGATCGACCGTCTCGCCGGAACGCGGCAGCCATAGGTCGACGGAAGTCCCCTTGCCTTGCACGGTTTCGATTGCGACGAAGCCGCCGCTTTGCTTGACGAAGCCCTGCACCATGGCGAGCCCCATCCCGGACCCCTGGCCGTCGCTTTTTGTCGTGACGAAGGGATCGAACGCGCGCGCGGCGATTTCCGGCGTCATGCCGCAGCCCTCGTCGGCGATCGTGATGCGCACATATTCCTCGTGCGCTTCCTGGTCTGGATCGATGCGGCTGGCGATATCGGCGGCGATATCCTTGCGCTTTACGGTCGATATCGTGATGGCGATCAGGCCGCCATCGGGCATGGCGTCGCGCGCATTGATGACGAGGTTCATGATCGCATTTTCGAATTGCGTGGGATCGACGAAAATCGCCGCGTCTGGCGCGGTGTCGATCACGCGGCATTCGATATTGGGCGCGATGCTGACGGTGAGCAGATCTTCGATGGCGTGGAGATGCCGTCGCGCGAATATGGCGCGGCGCTGCAGGGGCTGCCGACGCGCGAAAGCCAGCATCTGCGCAGTCAGTTTTGCGCAGCGGTCGGCGGCTTGACGGCAGCGCTCGATCTGACCCGCCAGAACGGGATTGTCGGTGGACATGGCCATGACGGAGAGCGTGCCGGAAATGACGCCGATATTGTTGTTGAAGTCATGCGCCACGCCACCCGTCAGCTGACCCAGCGTTTCCAAATTCTGCGCTGCGAACAGGCGCCGCTCTGCGGTTTTGAGCGCCGTTGCGTCCTGCCCGATCATCAGGAAAAGCGGCGCGCCGCTGGAGCTGACGATCGGCACGTAATTCACCAGGATCGTCCGCGCCAAGCCGTCTTCCGGCTCGAGATCGAGGTGAAAGGAGACGCGCTCGCCCTTGAAGAGCCGCTGCAAGCGGGGCCTGATCTGCTCGACCGTCTTGTCAGGGAGATATTCGGTGATATGCGCGCCGCGCCACGTCGTGCGCGCCGGGTTGGAGAGCTCTGTGTACTTCTTGTTGCAGAAAATGTAACGGCCCTCGGCGTCGAACAGCGCGAGCATGAAGGGCATGGCGTCGATCACCGCGCAGGCCGCGCCGGATGTTTGCGCTCCGCCGCAGATCGAGAGCGCCAATTCGTCCGGCAAAGCGCGGTCGTCTTCAGCGGCAGGGAAACCGTTTGCTTCTTTCACGAAAAAAGCCTTTTCCGCTAGTGCGCCGTCTGGGATCTGCGAACGCAAGCCAAAGTCGCGCCGGGGCGCCGTACAGCGTTGGCGCCCGCCGCGCGTTGCTCAGGCGAGACCGCGCAGATCGGCAAGCAGCGCACGCAACAGGACAAGCCCTGTTTCATTGCCATCTTCGTCGATCCAGTCGCGCATGAGGTCCGCCTTGACGATGGCCTGTTCGATCGATGCAGCGCGTGTTGCGGCAATAGCGAGCGCCAGTTGTTCGCGCTGGGCGTGCAGGCGGTCCATATCGGCTTCGGCGTCGACCTTTGCGGCAAGACTGGCCATTGCTTCGCCCGCCTTTCGGTAGCGCTCGTGCAAGCGCCGCCAGGACGGGCGGCTTGCGCGCGCAGAGCCAGACGGCTTGCTGTCTTGCGCCTTGTTGCGGTTGCTCCGGATCGCGCCGTAGCCCCAATCGGCGTCGCCTCTCAAACTGATCGTCATTTCTCGCGCCCCAATAATTCGCCTCAGCGTTGGCCGCGCCGGCGAACACGAAAGTTGTTCATCACCTTTTCAAAGCCCGGATCGATTTGTCTTTGTCCGACGCGCCGTTTCGAATCCTTGTCGGGCCGTGTCGGAAAAGCGCAAATCATATCCCGCCATCCTTTGAGTGGTTGCAGAACAATATCCGTTTGGGAAGCCGAATGAATTGCGCAACTTGTGTATAAGCATTCGCAATTTTGCGTTGAGAGGCAACACCTTAACCGTTCTGAAGCGAACCAGTCGGTGTCAGCGCGGGCTCTTCGACGCCTGCATATTCCTGCGCAAGAAAATCGATAAAGCTTCGCACTGACGGCAACAATCCGCGCCGTGTCGGAAACACCGCCTGCACTTCGCCGGCTGGCGGCGTCCAGCCTGGCGCAAGGTCAACCAGCGCGCCTTGCGCAAGCGCCTGCGCGGCGACGATGAGCGGCAATTGCGCGGCGCCGACGCCTTGCCGGGCGGCGTACAGCAATTGCGTCATGTCATCGGTGATCAGGCGCGGCTCGTAAGGCACGCGCACCGTCGCGCCGTCGGGGCCGTTCAAGGTCCAGGCGCGTCCGCGTTGCGCAGGCCCCAGTCCGAGCGAGGGCAGACGCGAGAGATCGGACGGCGACAGCGGCGCTGCGCGATCGGCGCGCGTCATCTGCGCCAGAAGCGCGGGCGCGCCGACAATACGCTGCTCGCTTGCGCCAAGCGCCCTGCGCACCAGATCGGATTCCTCGAATGGGGGAAAGCGCACGCGGATCGCCACGTCGAGCCCTTCGCCGATGACGTCGACGCGCCGGCTCGTGCTGTCCAGTTCGATCGTCACGCGCGGATTGGCGGCCATGTAGCGCGCGATGATCGGCCCGACGGCGAAACAGACAAGCGCGGGCGGGCAGCTCACACGGATCAGTCCCTGCGGGCTCGACCGCGACCGGTCGATGGCTTCCTGCGCGGCCTCCGCCTCGACCAGCATGGCCAGGCAGTGGCGGTAATATTCCTGCCCGATTTCGGTTGTAGCCAGTTTGCGCGTGGAGCGTTGCAGCAGCCGCGCGCCGAGGCGGTCCTCGAGCGCGATGATGCGGCGGCTCAGCCGCGAACGGGGCATGCCCAGCGCGCGCGCCGCCGCAGCGTAGCCGCCATGCTCGACCACCTTGGCGAAATAGAAGAGGTTGTTCAGATCCTGCATGGCCATTGTCCTGTTTTCAGGACAGACTGGGGCATAATTTCCGGCTTGTCGATTGATTGTCCCGAACGCAGATTAGCTCCAACGAAACGGCACAGGCCGGACAGGAGATTTCCCATGCGTAAGATTGTTGGCATTTACAGCGCGCCGCGCGCGCATTGGGTCGGCGACGGCTTCCCGGTCCGCACGATCCTCTCGCACAGCCATCAGGGCGAGCATGTCAGCCCGTTCCTCATGCTGGATTATGCGGGCCCCGCGAAATTCGAACCGACCAGCGGGCGGCGCGGCGTCGGCGCCCATCCCCATCGTGGCTTCGAGACGGTCACCATCGTCTACAAGGGCGAGGTCGAACATCGCGACTCGACGGGCGCCGGCGGCGTCATCGGGCCGGGCGACGTGCAGTGGATGACCGCGGCCTCGGGCATCGTGCACGAGGAGTTCCATTCCGAAGCCTTTTCCAAGAAGGGCGGCGATTTCGAAATGGTGCAGCTCTGGGTGAACCTGCCGGCCAAGGACAAGATGTCTGCGCCCGGCTATCAGACGATCATGAACGCCGACATTCCCGACGTTGCGCTGCCGGACGGCGCCGGACGGCTGCGCGTCATCGCGGGGTCTTTCGCCGGCAAGAAGGGGCCTGCGCGCACCTTCACCGACCTTGATGTCTGGGATGTGCAACTCAAGGCCGGCAAGAGCGCCGCGCTCGCGGCGCCCGAAGGCCACACGCTGTCCATCCTCGTTCTGGGCGGCGTGATCGAGATCGACGGCAGGGAGATCGTGCGCGAGGCGCAGATGGCGGTTCTTGGCCGCGAGGGCGGCGCGGTTCGCATCGAAGCCAACGCCGACGCCAAATTCCTCGTGCTGAGCGGCGCGCCGATCAACGAACCGGTCGTCTCCTACGGCCCCTTCGTCATGAATTCGGAGGCGGAGATCCGGCAGGCTTTCGCCGATTTCAACAGCGGTCGCTTCGCACAGATTTCGGCCTAGACCAGAGCCGCGCGCCTGCAAGGGCGCGCGGCTTTCCGTTTCGCCAATGCGGATGGGGCGCAAGCAAACCAAGCACGGGAGAGAAACCGACATGACCAGCCAGGCCATCCGCGATCCGCTCAAGGACCATTTGCTGACGCCGCAGAACGCGGCGTTCATCGTGATCGATTACCAGCCGATTCAGGTGAGTTCGATCCGCTCGATGAACCAGAAGGAACTGGTGTTCAACATCGTGCATACAGCCAAGGCGGCGGTCGCCTACAACCTGCCGGTCGTGCATTCGACGGTGAATGTCGCAACCGGCCGCAACAAGCCGCCGATCGCGCCGCTGATGGAGGTTCTGGCCGCCTATCCCACTTACGACCGCACGACGATCAACAGCTGGGAAGATGTCGAATTCAAAAAAGCCGTAGAGGCGACCGGTCGCAGGAAGCTCGTCATGACGGCTTTGTGGACCGAAGCCTGTCTCACCTTCCCTGCGCTCGATGCGCTGAAGGAAGGCTATGAGGTTTATGCTGTCGTCGACGCCGTCGGCGGCACGTCGCTGATTGCGCATGAAGCGGCGCTGCGCCGGATCGAACAGGCAGGCGCCAGGCTGATCAGCAAGACGCAGCTCTATTGCGAATTGCAGCGCGACTGGGCGCGTTACGAAACCGCGCCTGGCTTCATGGACGTGTTCCAGCACTGGGACGGGTCCAATCCGGAAAAGGATTTCAAGGGTTGATGTCTGGAGCCGCACGGCGCGCGCTGTCGGGCGCGCTGGCGATTTTCAAAGAGGCGCATCATGAGTTTCAATCCTGATTTCGCAAACGCGCATGCGCAGGACACGCGTCCTGAAGCCATCGAAACGCTGATCGTGCCGCGCGCGCGCGATCTCGGTTCGTTTTCGGTGCGGCGCGCCTTGCCCTCGCCGCAACGCCAGATGGTCGGACCGTTCATCTTTTTCGATCAGGCGGGGCCTGCCGAATTCATCACGGGGCAGGGCGTCGATGTGCGCCCGCATCCGCATATCGGCCTGGCGACAGTCACCTATCTCTATCGCGGCGAGTTCGAGCATCGCGACAGTCTGGGCAATGACCAGATCATTCTGCCGGGCGCCGTCAACTGGATGATCGCCGGGCGCGGCGTCACGCATTCCGAGCGCACCAGCGCGCAGACGCGCCAGCATCCGCATTCGCTGTTTGGCATTCAGACCTGGGTCGCGTTGCCCGAGGACAAGGAGGACATTGCGCCCAGTTTCGCCCATCACGGCGCCGATACGATGCCAGTGATCGAGGATGGGGGCGTGCGCCTGCGCCTGTTGCTCGGGCGCGCCTATGGCGCCCGTGCGCCCGTCGCGGTGCTGTCGGATACATTCTACGCCGACGTGAAGCTGCAGCCGGGCGCGCGATTCCCGCTGCCCGACGATCACGAGGATCGCGGCCTCTATATCGTCGAGGGTGCGATCGAGGTCGCCGGCGACCGCTTCGAGGCCGGACGCATGATGGTGTTCCGGCCGGGCGATCCCATCGCCGTCGTCGCGGGCGAAGCGGGCGCGACGCTGATCATTCTGGGTGGGGCCACGCTCAGTGGGCCGCGTTATGTCGCGTGGAATTTCGTGTCGTCGAGCCGCGAGAAAATCGAGGAGGCCAAGCGCCAGTGGGCGCGCGCCGACTGGGGCCGCGGCATGTTCGATCTGCCGCCCAACGACCGCGCCGAATTCACGCCGCTGCCGGCGTGAAAGGCCGCGCGCGGCGACTCCGGATTGCCAAAGAGCGGCTTGTTGCGCCTGGCATTCGTATGTCTTACGCGCTCCCGCTTCGGAAGCAATTAGAAAGCGGTGAGAACTGAGAAGCGCGTCCCAACCGATACCGCTATCCCATGCTGCTATTAGGCCGACCGTCGTTCCAATGCCTGACTGGCCGATGCATCATACGGCGCGGCGAAAGTCGCAGCGGCAGATGAAAAGTCACGATGTTGGGAATGATAAATTATCATTTAGTAGGACGCACATGATCACTGCGGTACCCAACCGTCTCTCCAGTATGAACTAGCGGGCCGATCCCCCCATCGGCCCGTTTTTTTTTCGCCACGAAAACGCCGTGAAAGCGTTTGAAGACGCGCTCGGCTGGTGATGGAGGCGTGAGATGTCGGAAGAGCGCTGCTTGAGAATGCGAGGAGCTAAAATAATCTTTAATTGCAACTTTTATTTATAAAAACGCATGTCAGTCCCAACAATATTAAACGCCAGTATGGAAATCGCCTACTCGAAACGCGGCTGGGACGATGAGCGGAAATATTATGAAGCATGACGACAGACACGTTTTTATCGTTGAGGATGATCGTCGCCTATCCGATGAAATTTCCGCGGAATTGTTCAGCCGGGGATATTCAGTACGAACCTCTCACAGAACGGCGGATGGCATCGAGGCTGCAAAAGCTGACAAGCTCAGCGCGCTTATTATGGATCGTGTTTTGGGAGACGAGGATGGTCTGGATGCGGTCGGAAAACTGCGCGATCTCGGCGTCAAAACGCCGGTCCTTGTCATCAGTGGGCTTTCAACAGTCGATCACCGCATTGAAGGGTTGGTCGCAGGCGGCGACGATTATCTGGTAAAGCCCTTCGAGCTGCGGGAATTGGGCGCGCGCGTCGACGCCTTGGTGCGGCGCCTGTCGGACGTTAAAGCCACGCATATCAGCGCCGGCGACATCGCTATGGATCTGCTGACGCGCAGCGTGTCGCGCGCGGGCCGGCAAATCGATCTCGTTCCACGCGAATTCAAGCTTCTTGAATATTTTGTTCGGCGCCCCAATCGAATTCTCACGCGAAAAATGCTCCTCGAGCATGTATGGAATTACAGCCTTTTAGCCGAAACCAATGTCGTCGACGTTCATATCGGTCACTTGAGAAAAAAGAT
>JAGWTA010000024.1 GCA_028869185.1 Hyphomicrobiales bacterium | reverse complement strand
GGAATAGACCGCGACAGTGCGGATACCCATCCGGCGCGCGGTGCGGATCACGCGGCAGGCGATTTCGCCGCGATTGGCGATGAGGACGGAAGGCAGCATGGGTACGGGTCCGCTATCGTTTTGTCCGGCGCAGCATGACGGCGCCGGCGGCCACGCACAAGACGGCCAGAAGGGCGGTCAGCCAGATGCGCGTGGCGGCCGCCTGCGCAAAGCCGACATCGGCCATGTCCTGCGCCCAGAATGCCAGCACAGCGAGCGCGGCGAGCGGCGCAAGCCCCGCAACGATCAGCGCGATCGCAAAGGACTTCATGTCTCGTCGTCCTCGAACGGTTTCAGCGCCGCCAGCGCGTCGGAATGGAACTGCCGACGATAGACGACATAGATGATCAGGATCGTCGTCGCCATGAAGGCGAAGGGCCCCAGAAACCAGCCGAGATAGGCGAAGGCGAAAAAGAACGCGCGCTGTCCGGCGACGAAATGGCGCGCGGCGACCGTGTTCATCTCGCCCGCGCGCCGCGCCGCGCGCAACCGCCGCGCCGCATCGGGAGAATTGGCGGGCGGCGTCGCGCCGATGAGGATCGCAGAATAGTTGAACAAGCGATAGGACCAGGCGAATTTGAAGAAGGCGTAGCCGAAGATGATGGCGAGGCCCGCGACTTTCAGATCCCAAAGGGCGCGCGTCGGCGTCGCCGCAAAGGGCAGATCGGAAAACATGCGCAGGATGTCGTCCGTCGAGCGCAGCATCGTCGCCGCACCGCCAATGGCCAGAAGCGAGGTCGACGCGAAAAAGGCCGTGCCGTTCTGCAGGGTCGATGTAATCGCAGTGTCGACGATCCGCACATCGCGCGCCGCCATCTGCTCCATCCAGCGTTGGCGCTGGATATGCATGATGCGGTTGAGCGCGGGCTGCGATGTCGAGCGACGCTCCACAATCAGATTATAGATCAGCCAGGTCGCCAGAAACAGCGACAGAGCGCAGATATCGGCCCAATAAGCCTCCATGGAGCCTCCGCCAGTTGATTTTCGTCGGACCTTTCCGTCAACTGTGAGTGGGAGAGAACGATATGCCGCAAAACATTACAACCGGAATCGCCGAACTTCTCGCCGAAGCCAACGCCACAGTGGAAACCATCCCCACGAACGAGGCGCTGGCGCTGGTCGGGCGCGAGGATGTGGTTCTGGTCGACCTGCGCGATCCACGCGAACTGGAGCGCGAAGGACAGATTCCCGGCGCCTTTCATTGTCCGCGCGGGATGCTCGAATTCTGGATCGATCCGAAAAGCCCCTACCACAAGCCGATTTTCGCGCAGGACCGGAAATTCGTTTTCTTCTGCGCCGGCGGCCTGCGCTCGGCGCTCGCCGCTCACAAGGCGCAGCGCATGGGCCTTGCGCCCGTCGCCCATATCGAGGGCGGTTATGGCGCCTGGCGCAAGGCGGGCGGCAAGACCGAGCCATACCACATCAAGCACAAGGCTTGATTGACCGTTTCGGGCGGCAGGGCCTAAATCGGCGCAAGAAGACGAAATCGTCCAGGAGGGAATTTTGAGCCAATCCGTCACACCGGCGAGCGCCGCGCCGCTCGATTATTCCGACATGGCCCGCCGCCTCAAGGCGATTTTCATCGGCTCCATCGGCAATCTCGTGGAATGGTACGATTTCTACGCCTATTCCGCCTTTGCGCTCTATTTCGCCGGCGCCTTTTTCCCCAAGGGCGATGAGGTTGCGCAACAGCTGGCGGCCGCCGGCATTTTCGCCATCGGTTTCATCATGCGCCCCATCGGCGGGTGGCTGTTCGGGTTTCTGGCCGATCGTCACGGCAGAAAATTTGCGCTGATGATCTCCGTCATGCTGATGTGTTTCGGTTCGCTCGTCATTGCGCTGACGCCGACCTATGCGTCCATCGGCGTTCTGGCGCCGATTATCCTCGTTTTCGCGCGCCTGTTGCAGGGCCTGTCGCTCGGCGGCGAATATGGCACCAGCGCCACCTATCTGACCGAAATGGCCGATCCGCAACGGCGCGGTTTCTATTCGAGCTTTCAATATGTGACGCTGATCGGCGGACAATTGTCGGCAATCGTCGTTCTGTTCGTGCTGCAGAAGTTCCTGCTGACGCCGGAGGAACTGAAAGCCTGGGGATGGCGCATCCCCTTCTTCATCGGCGCGCTGCTCGCGATCATCGCCTATCTCATGCGCTCGAACATGCACGAGACCGACCATTTCGAAGCGGCCAAGAGCGCTGTCGCCTCCAGGCAGGGCGCGATGTCGGAATTGCTGAAGCATCCCAAAGAACTGCTGCTCGTCGTCGGCCTCACCATGGGCGGCACGACGGCTTTCTACACCTACACGACGACCATGCAGAAAATGCTGAAGCTGTCGGTCGGCCTCAACGACAGCCAGACGACGAGCGTCGTCTTCGGTTCGCTCGTTTTCGCAACGCTGCTGCAACCGATCTATGGCGCGCTGTCCGACAAGATCGGCCGGCGCCCGCTGCTGATGTGGTTCGGCATCATGGGCACCTTGTGCACCGTGCCGCTGCTCTCGGCGCTGCAGGCGACCAAAAGCCCATGGGTCGCCTTCCTCATCATCTGTGCGGCCTGGATGATCGTCGCCGGCTACACCTCGATCAATGCGGTCGTGAAGGCCGAACTGTTCCCCACCAACGTGCGCGCGCTCGGCGTCGGCCTGCCCTACGCGCTGACGGTCGCGATCTTCGGCGGCACCGCCGACTACATCGCTTTGTGGTTCAAGGATAAGGGTCATCCCGACTGGTTCAACTGGTATCTGACCGCGGTGATTTTCTGTTCTTTCCTCGTTTACGCAACCATGCGCGACACGAAGAAACTGAGCGCCATGGAGCGTCATGCCTGATCCGGTTCTCGTCATCGCCAACAAACGCTATTCGTCCTGGTCGCTGCGCCCGTGGATGCTGCTTACGCAATTCGACCTGCCGTTTCGCGAGATCGTCGTGCGTATGGGCGAGCCTGACACGCGCGCGCGCATGCTCGAATATTCGCCGACCGGCAAGGTTCCAGCGCTGGTCGACGGCCCCGCTGTCGTCTGGGATTCGTTGGCGATCTGCGAATATGTCGCCGACTCCAACCCCCAGCTCGCCATCTGGCCGCATGCCGCGCAGGCCCGCGCGATGGCGCGTTCGATTGCCGCTGAAATGCATTCCTCCTTTCAGGCGCTGCGCCAGCAATGCCCGATGGTGTGGGACCGGCCCCGGCAGGCGCCGCTCTTCACGCCGGAAACGCTTGTCGACATCGCGCGCATCGAAAACATCTGGCGCATCGCGCGCGAACGTTTCGCCGACGGGGGGCCATTCCTGTTCGGCGCATTCAGCGCTGCGGACGCCATGTATGCCCCGGTCGTCTCGCGTTTCGACCGATATGCGGCGCCCGTCGCCGACGACACAAAAGCCTATATGCAAGCGATGAAGCAAAGCCGCGCCTGGAAAAAATGGGACGAAGGCGCGCGCGCCGAGCCCTGGCGCATAGAAAAATACGAAACAGCGTGAGGATTGCATGGCGGTGATAGCGGCAAGCGACGCGAATGCTGCGCCCAACGGCGCAGCCAATCGCGCGGCATGGTCCCAACTGTCCGAAACATTGCAGGCGCGCCGCGCGCTCGCTGCGCTTGGCGGCGCCGAGAAAACCCGCGAACGCCATGTCAAGCGCGGCAAGCTGCTGCCGCGCGACCGCGTGCACGGCCTGATCGATCCGGGTTCGCCGTTTCTCGAACTGTCATCGCTCGCCGCTTACGGCATGTATGATGGCGACATTCACGGAGCCGGCGTCATCACCGGCGTCGGGCGCGTCGAGGGCCGCGAGGTCATGATCGTGTGCAACGATTCCACGATCAAGGGCGGCACCTATTATCCGATGACGGTGAAGAAGCATTTGCGCGCGCAGGAAATTGCGCGCGAGAACCGTTTGCCTTGCGTTTATCTCGTCGATTCCGGCGGCGCCAACCTGCCGCATCAAACCGAAGTGTTTCCCGATCGCGAACACTTCGGTCGCATTTTCTACAACCAGGCCAACCTGTCGGCGGAAGGCGTGCCGCAGATCGCTGTCGTCATGGGTTCCTGCACGGCTGGCGGCGCCTATGTTCCGGCCATGTCCGATGAAACGATCATCGTCAAGAACCAGGGCACGATCTTCCTCGGCGGCCCGCCGCTGGTGAAGGCGGCGACCGGCGAAATCGTCACGGCCGAAGATCTCGGCGGCGCGGATGTGCATACGCGCATTTCGGGCGTCGCCGATCATCTGGCCGCCGACGATCGCCACGCCCTCGCGCTCGCGCGCCGCATCGTCGCCAATCTCAATCGTCAAAAGAACATCGACATCGCATTGCGCGAACCGGTCGCGCCGAAATTCGACGCCGCCGATCTCGAAGCCATCGTGCCGACCGATCTGAAGCAGCAATACGACATCCGAGAAGTCATCGCGCGCATCGTCGACGGTTCCGATTTCGACGAGTTCAAGGCCCGTTTCGGTGAAACGCTTGTCACGGGCTTCGCGCATATCCACGGCATTCCCGTCGGCGTCATCGCCAACAATGGCATCCTGTTTTCCGAAAGCGCGCAGAAGGGAGCGCATTTCATCGAATTGTGCTGCCAGCGGCGCATTCCCCTGCTCTTCCTGCAGAACATTTCCGGCTTCATGGTCGGCCGTGAATACGAATGGGGCGGCATTGCCAAGAACGGAGCCAAGCTGGTGACGGCGGTCGCCTGCGCGCGCGTGCCCAAAATCACGCTGCTGGTCGGCGGATCGTTCGGCGCCGGCAATTACGGCATGTGCGGCAGAGCCTATCAGCCGCGCTTCCTCTTCACCTGGCCCAATTCGCGCATTTCCGTCATGGGCGGCGAGCAGGCCGCAAGCGTGCTGGCGACCGTGCGCCGCGAAAACATCGAAGCCTCCGGCAAGACATGGACGCCGGAAGAGGAGGAAGCCTTCAAGGCGCCCGTGCGCGCACAATACGAAGAAGAAGGTTCGCCCTATTACGCAACGGCGCGCCTGTGGGACGATGGCGTCATCCTGCCTTCAGAAACGCGGCGCGTGCTCGCGCTGGCCTTTTCGGCGACGCTGAACGCGCCGGTGCCGGAAACGAAATTCGGCGTGTTCCGGATGTGACTTGACGCGCGCGCTGTGCGCGCCCATTCACGCGCCCATGCCCCAAAAAACGAATCCCGAAATCGCCGAAAACATCATTCTGCGCCTGTGCGCCGATGCTGGCGCCGGCAAGACCATCTGCCCGACCGACGCGTCGAAAACCATTGCGCACGAGACCGGCGGCGGCGAACTCGCCTGGCGCGAATGGCTGCCGCGCGTGCGCCGCATCGCCGTAAGGCTCGCCAAAAGCGGCCGTATCGTCATCTATCGCAAAGGCAAGCCCGCAGACCCCGACGATTTTCGCGGCGTCTACCGTCTCGGCCTGCCACGCGCCGATTGAACTTTTTCACGGCGCCGGAAACAGCGCATTCGTCTTGCCCGTGAGATAATAGGCGACGAGCCCGATCCATTCATGCGCGGCGCGGTCGAGATCGTCGGAAGCATCGCCCATGCGGCGCACCGCGAAATAATCGCCGGCGCCGCCGGACGAGCGATAATCGACTGGATACGCGATCACGGGAAAACCAACCTTGCGAAAAATGCCGATCGAGCGCGGCATGTGCATCGCCGATGTCACCAAAAGCCAGCGCTCGCCGGGTTTCGGCTGCACGAAATCGCGCGTGTAGACGGCGTTTTCCCATGTGTCGCGCGAACGATCCTCAAAACCCAACCGTTCGGGCGCAACGCCCATTTGCGCGAAGAACGCGCGCGCAGCGTCCGATTCCGTCGCCTTGCCGGCGGCGCCGCCGCCTGAAAAAACGATGCGCATCTGCGGAAAACGCCGCGCGAGCGCGACGGCTTCGGTCATCCTCTCGGCCGCGCTGTTGAGGGCCACCTGTCCGCGCGCAACGAGCAGGCCCTCGTCCACCGCCCCGCCCAGAACGATGACGCCGGTCGGCGCCTCAGTGAGCCGGGGCGCGGGAAAGCGATCCTCAAGCGGGCGTACGAGAAAGTTGGGGCCCGGCGCCATCGTCAGCAGAAACATTGCAGCGGCGCCTGTCAGCGCAAGCGCCCTTCCCGCCCTGAACCAGCGTGTGAAGGTCAGCGCCACCCCGAGCAGGATTGTCTCCTCGAACAGGTTCGGCAATGTCGCGAGATAACCGAATATTTTTGCGAAGAAGAAAAACAAGCGCGACCTTTCAGACGTCCCAGCGCGGAGCGAAGCCAGGATTGACCATACGCCCGTCAGGCCGCGCCAGGGCGCTGAGCGCGGCCATATCCTGCGCCGTCAAAGAAAAGTCGAACACGTCGAAATTTTGCGCGATATGCGCAGGATTCGAAGACATGGGAATCGCGCAAACGTCTGGCTGCTGGAGGTGCCAGCGCAGGATGACCTGCGAGGGGGCGCGTCCCACCCGCTGCGCGATGGCGAGAATGGACGGATCGCGCGTCAGATCGCCACGCCCGAGCGGACAATAGGAGGTGAAGGCGACGCCGTGGCACCGGCAAGCGGTAAGAACCGCCGATTGGTCGAGCAGCGGATGATACTCGCACTGGTTTGCCGCCAGCGGCGCTTCGGAAAGCCGCACCGCTTCGTCCAGCAGCGCCGATGGAAAATTCGCAACGCCGATGGCGCGCGTATAGCCAAGGCGCAAGGCGTGGTTGAGCGCGGCGATCGATTCCGCCAGGGGGATGGTCGCGTTTGGCCAGTGAATGAGCAGAAGATCGACGCGATCGAGTTTCAGGCGTTTCAGGCTGGCCTCGGCCGACCGCTCGAGCGCGCCTGCGCCGATCGAATCGGTCCACACTTTCGTCGTCACGAAAACATCGTCGCGCCGCACGGCGCTGGCGCGCAACCCTTCGCCGACGGCATCCTCGTTTTCATACATTGCCGCCGTGTCGATGTGCCGATACCCGGTGCGCAGCGCCGCATCGACCGCGCGCGCGCAAGTCTCGCCGCGCAGACGATAGGTGCCAAAGCCGAGCGCAGGCATTTGCGCGCCATTGGCGTTGAGAATGATCTGGCTCACACAAACCTCACAGCGCTATCGAAAGAAGATCGCGCCCGACGATCACGGGACCATCGAACTGTGTCCGCACGGCGGCAGTCCATTTTTCGTCCGTCAGATTTTTGTCGTCGCCCGGCACGAAATGGTTGAGCACGAGCGTCTTGCAGCCGGCCGCTTTGGCGATGCGTCCGACGTCTTCGGCCATCGTATGCGAGGCTTTCAGATGATCGAGGATGGTCGCCGCGTTTGGATTGCGCTGCGCCAGCGCCTCGAGCGCGGGGCCATATGCGACCTCATGCACGAGATAATCCGCGCCTTTGGCGAAATCGGCGAGCGGCGGAAAATACGTCGTGTCGCCGGAAAAAACGATGGTCTTGCCGCCGAGCGAAAATTTGAGCGCGAAAGAATCCACGATAGGCGGATGCTTGTTGCGCAACGCGGTGACGACCACCTCGCCGTTGCGCATCACTTCGCCTTCGTCGTAAGCATGCGCCACAACGAGCTTGCGCAGATCGGGCCGACCCTCGTCGGTCATACGCGTGTCTATGTCGAATTTCTGCGCGGCAAGACCACGCTCGACCAGCGCTTCAACGCCTTTGGGGCCGTAAACATCCACCGGCGTTTTCAGGCCGACCGCCCAGGCGTTGTAAGGAAGGCTCGCGGCTTCCAGATTGTGGTCGGAATGGTGATGCGTGATGAAGGCGTAGCGCAACGCCGGCAGCGGAAAGCCCGATTCCACCAGCTTGAACGTCACGCCATAGCCAACGTCGATCACATAGGGAACGCCGTTCCACACGAGCAGCGAACAGCTTGGCGAGGGAGCATAGGCGCGGATCGACGGGCCGCCCTTGTTGCCGAGCAGAACGAGCCGGTTCGCGCCCACATTGGGTGCGCCTTGCGCCAGAAGCGGCGCGGGCGAAGCCAAGGCGGCCGCGCCGAGAAGGAACTGGCGACGATGCATGGATTGCCTCCCTTTTCTTTCGGCTCGCCGTCCTTGCATGCAGGGCGACGAGGCGATGATCCCGCGTTTCTACAGTCGCGCTAGGCCGTCGCCTCGAACAATTGCCGCCCGATCAGCATGCGGCGGATTTCGCTTGTGCCCGCGCCGATCTCGTAGAGCTTGGCGTCGCGCAACAGGCGGCCCGTCGCATAATCGTTGATGTAGCCATTGCCGCCCAGAAGCTGAATTGCGTCCAGCGCCACCTTCGTCGCCTGTTCGGCGGCCAGAAGAATGGCGCCGGCGGCGTCCTGCCGCGTCGTCTCGCCGCGGTCGCAGGCGCGCGCCACGGCATAAACGTAGGCGCGCACGGAATTCATCGCGACATACATGTCCGCAATCTTGCCCTGCACGAGTTGAAATGCGCCGATCGACTGGCCGAACTGTTTGCGTTCGTGCACATAGGGCAGCGCAATGTCGAGCGCAGCCTGCATGATGCCGATGGGGCCGGCCGACAGAACGACGCGCTCATAATCGAGGCCGCTCATCAGCACGTTGACGCCGCGCCCGACCTGCCCGAGCACGTTTGCATCGGGCACCTCGCAATCCTCGAAGACGAGTTCGCCGGTGTCCGAGCCGCGCATGCCCAGCTTGTCGAGTTTCTGCGCCGTCGAAAAACCCTTGAAATCCTTCTCGACGATGAAGGCGGTGATGCCGCGTGGCCCCGCGGCGGGATCGGTCTTGGCGTAGACGATCAGCGTATCGGCGCATGGACCGTTGGTGATCCACATTTTGGAACCGTTGAGAATGTAACGGTCGCCCTTCCTGTCGGCGCGCAGCTTCATCGACACGACATCCGAGCCCGCGCCGGGTTCGCTCATCGCGAGCGCGCCGACATGTTCGCCGGAAATCAGCTTTGGCAGATATTTCTTCTTCTGCGCATCCGAGCCGTTGCGGCTCATCTGATTGATGCAGAGATTGGAATGGGCGCCGTAGGACAGGCCGACGGAGGCCGAGGCGCGCGAGACTTCCTCGAGCGCGACGCAATGTTCGAGATAGCCGAGCCCCGAGCCGCCGTATTCTTCTGCGACTGTGATGCCGTGCAGCCCGAGCGCGCCCATCTTTGGCCAGAGATCGCGCGGAAACTGGTTTGTCCTGTCGATCTCGTCGGCGCGGGGCGCGATCTCGGCCTGCGAGAAATCGCGCGCCGTGTCGCGGATCATGTCGGCCGTCTCGCCAAGGGCGAAGTCAAGCGCGGGCGTCGAATTGCGGGTCACGAAAACCTCCCTGATCTCAGAGATGTTTTCGGGCAAAGATGCATGGCGCGCAAGCGCTGCAGCGCAGGCGACGGCTTTTAGGACCGCCGCCGGGGGCGTCTCAGCCGCCCTCGTCGTCGCCGGTGGCGTCGAGCTTCTCGCTCTGCACGCGGTCGGCGATCGAGGCGTTGCTGGCGAGCCAGCGGCGGAAATCGGCGCGCGATCCGTGGAACACGTTGCGATCGACACGGCCGGCGATGCCCGACACCGCGCCGTCGGACTGGTATTGCCAGAAGTGCCACTTGCGCGAACCATAGCGCACGTGCGGGCGATGCTTGGTCGAGCGCACCCACATCGGATATTCGCCGAGCGAGCCGTCCGACAGGATCGCCTCGTAGAAATCGACGGTTGTGTAGATGATCGGCTTCTTGCCGAAATGGCGTTCCATCTCGTGCAACATCGCCCGCATCTCGGCGACGGTCTGTTGCGGGTAGAGCGTGCGGTGGCACGAGCGCGACTTGGGCGTGGCCTCCACATCGAGCACCGGCGGCAGCGCATCGGGATCGCGCGGCACATTGTGCTCGAACCAGGCCATTTCCTGCCGCCAGGGGCGGCACCAGTACACGAAATGATAGGCGCCGCGCGGCACGCCGGCGGCCCGCGCGCCCTCCCAGTTTTCGCGAAAGCGCGTGTCGAGCACCTCGGCGCCCTCTGTCGCCTTGATCCAGGCGAAGTGCACATTGCTCGCCGCGACGGCGTTCCAGTCGATGCGGCCCTGATATTTCGATACGTCGATGCCGTGCACCTCGAAATTGCGCGCGTGATCGATCGCTTCGCTCGGCTTGGCCGCATGCAGCGATCCGGTCGGCATGTAATTGGCCTTGGACGAAGCCGTGTAGGCGGACGGACGTATGCCGCCCGTGGAATCGGACGAACGGCTGCAACCGGTCACGGCGAGCGAGGCGGCCAACAGGGCCAGGGCCGCAAGGCGGCGGGGAGCAAATGGGTCACGCATCATTGCGAAAACTTATCCCGCCTGCGGTAATTGCGCGTTAACAACGCGCAAACAATGAAGCGTGGTTAATTTAGACTGAAAAAGGCGAAGGTAAAGCCCGGGGCCCGGACCGCGCCCATCGCGCGATTTGGCCCGCTGGAGCCTTGCGTGCGCCGCATTGTTCTGGCCTATGGGCGTGCATTTTGAGCCCCCGGGGGGCGCCAGGGATTTTCCAATGATTGGCCGCTTTTTTCTTTCCGCCACGCTCGCCGTTCTGGCGGCGCCCGCGCTTGCCTGCGGGCCGGATGCGCTCGGCGTTGCGCGCGAGTTGCCCGTCGGCGGCGGCGTCGCCGTCGGCCTCAAAACCTACCCCAGAACGCTGGCGCTGGCCGACAAGGAACTGGTGCTGACCTTCGACGATGGCCCCAATCCGCCAACGACGGCGAAGGTCCTCGATGCGCTGAAGGCCGAATGCGTGAAGGCAACCTTTTTCCTCATTGGCAAGAACGCCGAAAGCGCGCCCGCCATGGTCAAGCGGGAAATCGCCGAAGGCCACACCATCGCCCATCATTCCTACAGCCATCCGGCGGTCACCCTGCGCAATCTGCCGCTGGAGGCCGCCAAGGCGGATGTTGATCGCGGCATGGAGCAGGACGACAAGGCCGCCTTCGGCGCCTGGTCCGGGCAAACCAGATCGCCCTTCTTTCGCTATCCCGGCTTCGGAGACAGCCCGGCGCTGAACGACTGGCTGCAAAAGCGCGGCGTCAGCCTGTTCGGCGCCGATCTGTGGGCCTCCGACTGGCTGCCCATGTCGGCCGATCAGGAACTGAAACTGCTGCTCGCGCGCATCCAGAAGCAGCGCAAGGGCATCGTGCTGATGCACGACATCAAGAAGAACACCGCCGAAATGCTGCCGCGCCTGCTGCGCGAGCTGAAAAAACGCGGCTATAAAATCGTCCATATCGTACCCGGCCCCGCCGCCCCGGCGCTCGCGAGCGCGCCAGCCGGCTGGTTCTCGGAAACAGAACGCGCGCTGGCGCATACCTGGCCGAAGGCGCCGCCCGGCATGGGCGCGGCCGCGGCCGGAAAGGCAAAGGCGGCGCCGGGCCCGTTGTAGAAGACCGCGCGCGAGCTCTCACCCCTTCCCGATCTTGAACCCCGCATCGACGAGCAGCGTTTCGCCCGTCGTCTTGGGTGCGCCGGTCGCCAGAAAGAACACCGTCTCGGCTACGTCTTCGGGCGGAATGGTTGAGGAAAGCGCCGCCTGATTGCGCCAGGCCGCCCCCATCGCCTCATAGCGTTCGGCGCCATAGCCCTGTTTGAGCCATTCGCCCTCGATCATCCCCGGCCCGACGCCGTTGACGCGAATCTGCGGCCCGAGCGCACGGGCGAGCGCGATGGTCAGCGTGTTGAGCGCGCCTTTCGAGCACATGTAGGCGATGGACGAGCCGAGCCCCATCACGGCCGCGATGGACGAGACATTCACGATGCTCGCGCCCTGCTCTTTCACCAGCAAAGGCGCGAAGGCGCGCGCCATCTGAAAGGCGCCGATCGTGTTGACGGCATAGATATCCTGAAAATCCTGCGCGCTCAGCCCGTCGAAATCGCGCAGCCCCACGAATTTGGTGCGCCCCGCATTGTTGACGAGCGCGCGAGCCGAGCCCCAGCGCTCCAGAACGCGCGCGGCGAAGCGCTTGCAATCGGCGTCCTGCGAAATGTCGGCGACGACGATCTCCGTCTGCGCCCCCGCCGCGCGGCATTGCTCTGCGACATATTCGGCAGGCTTTGGATCGCGCGAGCAATTGAGCGCGACGTCGAACCCGCCGCGCGCAAACCGCAGCGCGCAGGCCGCGCCTATGCCGGAAGAAGAACCCGTGACGACGGCGACAGGACGGGACATGCAAACGCTCCTCAAAGCCAAAGAAGCGTCATTGTCGCGCGCAAAAAGCGCGCGTCAATGGAGGAAAGCAGCCGCCGGCGCAGCGCTTACGCCCGGAAGCCGGGATCCACGCGATCGAGCTTGCGAATAAGCGCCGGCCAGACCAGCTTTTCGGCAAGGTGGGACATGCCGCCCGAAGAAGCGAGCGCTGCATTCTTCGCGATCACATCCGGCGCAGTCGGATGATCCATGGCGCTGTCGCCGAGCATGCGGGTGCGCACCTGCATCGTGCAGGCCCTTTCGAGAAAATACATGCGCAGAAAAGCGTCCGCGCAGGTGCGTCCAACCGCAAGCGTGCCGTGGTTGTGCAGGAGCATCAGGTTTTTCGCGCCGAGGTCCTTCTGCAGGCGGGGCCGCTCGTCGTGGTCCAGCGCAACGCCCTCGTAATCATGATAGGCGAGTTCCGGCAGCACCAGCTGGGCGGTTTGGTTCAGAGGCAGCAGGCGCTCCTTGGACGTCGAAACCGCCGTGCCGTCCGGCGTATGCAGATGCATGACGCAGCCAGCGTCCTCGCGCACCTCATGCACCGCCGAGTGGATCGTGAATCCCGCGGGATTGACGGGATAGTCGCTTTTGCCGACCGGTTGCCCGTCGAGGCCGATCTTCACGAGGCTGGAGGCGGTGATCTCCTCGAACATCATGCCGTAGGGGTTGATCAGGAAATGGTGGGCCGGGCCAGGAATGCGCGCCGATATGTGCGTGAAGATGAGGTCGTCCCACCCATACAGCGCAACCAGCCGATAGCAGGCGGCAAGATCGATGCGGATGGCCTTTTCGGCCGCGGCGATGGCGTCTTCGTTCATGGCGTCCTCCCGAAGGTTTGTGGCTGAAAGGCTACCCGATCAGGCCGCGCACGTCCTATAGCCATCGGCTATGGCGGCGCACATTTTTGTTTGTTTCAATGTGCGCCCCGTCCATGTCATGAAACCCGTGCAGGCGCGCGTGCGCCCAAACGGCGGAACCGGAGGAAGGCGCATGAAACCGCAGAACATGCTCGTCATCATGTCCGACGAGCACAACGCGCGCATGATGGGCGCCGTCGGACACAGGCTCGCGCGCACGCCAAATCTCGATGCGCTGGCCGCGCGCGGTGCGTTGTTTTCGGACGCCTACACCAATTGCCCGATCTGCGTTCCCGCCCGCGCAACTTTCGCCACGGGCCGTTACGTGCACGACACCGAATATTGGGACAATTCGATCGCCTATGACGGCCGCGTGCCCAGCTGGGGTCACCGTTTGCAGCAGGCGGGCATACGCGTGGAATCGATCGGCAAGCTGCATTACCGCAACGAGACGGACGACACGGGCTTCGACGCACAGCACATCCCGATGCATATTGCCGGTGGCGTCGGCATGATCCACTTCTCGATCCGCCGTCAGTTCAAGGATTTCGTGCGCCCCGCCGGCAGGCGTTCCGCCATCATCGAACATGCCGGGCCCGGCGAGAGCGAGTATACGCGCTACGATCGCAAGGTCGCCGACATCGCCACGCAATGGTTGCAGGACGCGGCGAACGCCGACAAGCCCTGGACGCTGTTCGTCAGTTTCGTCACCCCCCACTATCCGCTGATCGCGCCGAAGGAATATTGCGATCTCTATCCGGTCGAGGAAATGCCGGACGCCAAGTTCGGTCCGGAATCGGGCTTCCAGTGCCATCCCTGGCTCGAGGAACTCGTGGCCAGCAGCGTGATGACGAAGGATCAGCAGCGCGCGGCCTTCTCCGCCTATCTCGGCCTTGTGAGCTTCATGGATGCTCAGGTTGGCCGCGTGCTCGATGCGCTCGACGCTGCGGGGCTGCGCGACACGACGCGCATTCTCTACACATCCGATCACGGCGAAAACGCCGGCGCGCGCGGCATGTGGGGCAAGTCGAACCATTACGAGGAAGCGGTGCGCATCCCGCTGATCCTTGCTGGCTCGGATGTTCCCGCGGGCAAGGTCGTCCATACGCCGGTCTCGCTCGTCGATGTCTATCCGACGATCCTCGAAGGCGTCGGCGCGCCCGCCGCCGAGCAGGACCTGCCGGGCCGGTCGCTGTTTGCCGTGCTGAACGAGCCGGACGATCCCGCCCGCGCTGTCTTCAGCGAATATCACGCAGCCGGTTCGCCATCGGCCTCCTACATGTTGCGCAAGGGCCGATACAAGCTCATCTGGTATGTCGGCTATGCGCCCGAACTGTTCGATCTCGAAAGCGACCCGGAAGAAACGCGCAACATCGCGGGCGACCCCGAACATGCGGCCATCTTCCGCCAGCTCGAAGCAGCGCTGCGCGAGATCGTCGATCCCGAGACGGAAGACGCGCGCGCCAACGAAGCGCAGCGCAAGCTGATCGAAAGCAAGGGCGGCCCGCAGGAAGTCATGGCGAAACTCGCCATGAAGAAACTGTACACGCCCGTTCCCGGCGGGACGATCTCCTGATCGCGCACACTTTCGTTTACGGGGGATCGCTCGGGTGAAAGCAGTGTCCAGCAACAGATGGCTGCGCATTCTCGGCGTCGCCTTCGTCATGTATGTCTTTGCGCATATCGATCGGGCCAATCTTGCGATGGCCGCGCCCTTCGTGCGCGCCGAACTCGGTTTCACGCCCGCCGCACTCGGCTTTGCGACAGGGCTGTTCTTCTGGGGCTATATCATCTTGCAGATTCCGGCCGGCCGGCTGGCTGCCGTCTGGAGCCCCAAAAAGGTTCTGCTCGCACAGATGCTGGCGTGGAGCGTCATCTCGCTTTCGACAGCGCTCGTGCACACGCAGACACAGCTGGGGATCAACCGTTTTGCGCTTGGCCTGGCGGAAGGCGGCGTTCTCACCTGCACGCTCGTGCTCATCCGCAACTGGTTCACACAAGCCGAGCGCGCACGCGCCAACGCGCTCTTCCTGATGAGCTTGCCGATTGGGCCGCTCGTCGCCAATCCGGTCTCCGGCCTCATTCTCACGCATGCAAGCTGGCGCTGGATGTTCGTCATCGAAGCGATCCCCGGAATTCTCTGGATGCTTGTGTGGGTTTGGGCGATTGCGGACCGGCCGGAGGAAGCGGACTGGCTCGATCCGCAGGAACGCGCCGAACTTGTCGCACGGCTTGAGGCGGAGAAGGCCAAGATCGCGCCTGCAACCGGCCATTGGCTGAAAACGCTCTGGCATCCGGCGGTGTTGATGCTCGCGCTCTATAATTTTCTGGCGCTTATGGCCGAATGGGGCGTCGGCTTCTGGTTGCCGACCGTGCTGAAGGAGTCGGGATTCTCGATCGGCGTCGTCGGGCTCCTCGCCGCATTGCCGTCGCTGCTGGGCATCGTCTCCATGCAGGCTGTCGCGGCGAGTTCCGACCGGCGCCGTGAGCGAAAGTGGCACATGATCGGCGCGACCGCCGTGTCCGGTCTTGCGTTGCTCATATTGCCTTTCGCTGGCGGCAGCACGGTGGCGATGGTGGCCTGTCTGACAATCGGCATCGCCGCCTTCCTCGGTCGCTTCGGGCCTTTCTGGACGCTGCCCAGCGAGGTTCTGCCCGCCAGCGTCGTGGGCGTTGGCATCGGACTCATCAACGGCGCCGGCAATCTCGGCGGCACGGTGGGGCCGTGGTTCTTCGGCGCGGTGAAGACGCACACGGGATCATTTTCGCTCGCGCTGACCGTCGCCGGCGTATCGCTGATTCTCAGTTCGCTGGCGGCGGCGCCGATCCGCACGCGCCAGGCCCCGCCGCGCTAAGGTTTGCAACGCCGGTCGCTCCGCCGGCTATAGTGCGGGATGGACCTTCGCCACCTCGAACAGATTGTCGCCATATGCCGGGCCGGAAGCTTTTCCGGCGCCGCGCGCGAACTGGGCGTTGCGCAGCCGACGCTGAGCAAGAGCATTGCGCGGCTCGAGACGTCGCTCGGAGTAAAGCTTTTCGAACGATCCAGCACGAAGGCGCAGCCGACCGTCTATGGACGATTCGTCGCCGACAACGCCGAGGCGCTGCTGCAGAACGTGAACACGCTCGGACGCATGCTGGAGCAGATGGCGCGCGGCGAACGCGGCCTTCTGAGGATCGGCGTCGGTCCGGCGACGCGTCTGCGCCCCCTGCCCGTTCTGCTCGCACGGTTGCGCGACGCCTATCCCGATCTGCGCATCGTCGTTCGCTACGCCGGACCGCGGTTGATGGTGCGCGCGCTGCGCTCCGGTCGTTTCGACGCCGTGTTCTGCAGCCGTGAGATCGTGCCTGACGACGATGATCTGATCCGCGTGAAGCTGTTCGAGGATCGCTATGCGACAGTGGCGCGCCCGGATCATCCAGCCCATGCGCGCGCGCCGCTCGGGCCAGCGGAAATCGGCAAGCTGCGCGTTGCGAGCGCCGGACTGACGCCCGATTTCGCCGCGTGGCTCGGAGCAACCGCCGCTCTGGAGAAGGAAAACCTCGAAGCGTTCCTTTCTGACGATTACGACCTCATCCGGGCCGCGCCGCTTTCGAGCGACTTCATAGCGCGCGGCCCGCGCTTCGTGTTCGAGCGCGAACTGAAGTCGGGCGCTCTGGTGGAGTTGCGACTGGCGAGCGAGTTTCGCTACGAGTGCTGGATGCTGACGACGCCGGGCCATTGGGCCTCGCCGCTGATCAAGGCCATCGCCAGACTGAGCCGATCGAGCAGCAAGGCGTAGCCGCCGCTCCCTCAATGCGCGAGCCGTCAGCGCGCATATTCGAGCTGCATGGCGACGACGCTGGCCGTCGCCTCGCCGTAGCGATCGGCTATGTTGTCGAGCGTGCGGTCCAGTGCGTCCGCGGGCTTCTGGTTTGCGAAGGCAAGCGCTGTTTCTTCCTGCCGCCAGCTCTGTTCGACGCGATCGGGCAGAACGCGCACCCCGTTGGCCGTAGTGATCGCCGATGATGATGCTGCGAATGTGACGGCGTTCGACCGATAGGTGCGCGACCACGCGTCCGTCATCAGCGCGAGCGAGGCCTCGTCCATGCCGGGTTTGAGCGCGATCCCCCATGTTTCGTGGTTCCAGAACGCCATGCGATTGCCAAGCACCGTCGTCGCGAAGGGGCGCGTCAGCCGAAAGGCCGCGCTGGCATGGCGCATGTCCCAGGTTTTCAAACCGATGTCGCCGGCGACCGCCTCGGCCTTCTCGCGGCCGGCAATCGCCTCGATCAGCGTCAGCATCATCGGCATGGACGCGGTGATGCCGGTCGTCGTCACGACCCCCGCATCGGCGACGAAGCGTCGGTCCCTGACATAGTTGATGCTCGGGCTGCGCTTGAGCATCTCGCGGAGGTAATACCAGTGCGTGGTCGCGCGCCGATTGTCGAGCAGACCGGCGGCGCCAACCACCTTGGCGCCCGCGCAGACGCCGATGATCCTGGCGCCCTTGCGCGACTGATCCCGCAACCAGGCCATCACCGCCGGATCGTCGTCGCGGCGCATCGCAGGCACGACGACGTAATCGGCGCCTTCCGGATGCGCCTTGTCGAATGCGGCGATGGTGGCGTCCGGCTCAACCCGCAGCGCAGGGTAGAGTTGCACAGGCCCTTCGCCCGTCGCCAGCATGAACACGTCCGCGATGTCGGCGCGGCGCAGAACGCCGGTCGGCAACAGGTAGTCAGTGGTCTCGGAGCCATCGTTGATGCCAACGATGGCGATCACCGGCCGATCTGTTCCATCGTGACGAAGCGCAGCCAGCATTCCGTCCGATTCTTCTTGCGGCACAGCGGGCGCTTGGGCGGTTGCGGTTGCAGGAGGCAGGTTGAAAATCCAGCCGGCGAACCCCGCCAGCCCCAGAAGAACAACGGCAACGCTTCCCAACACGACGATGCGTTTCGACATGGCTGTTTCTCCGCAAATGATCTGGACGGGGCGGATTGATCCGCGCCTCCATCGGCTGGGCGCCGCGCGCTTGAGGGGCGCCATTCAGCCCGCGCTGCAAGCGCGCATTGGCGACGGCCGGCAGGACCGCGCGCTGATCGAAAGCCTAGGAGCGCCTAGGGGGCTGCCGCCGGATTTATTCCGTCTGATGCATGCGGAATTCCAGCGGCGCAGCGCCCGCAATCAATACCGCGCATCTTTGTTCTAAGCATGACGGCCGGCGATCATAGCGCCCTTCAAGCAGCGCCGGCAGTGCGAGGAGCCGAACGGCGCGCGGCGGCAAGGAAAAAGAACCGCGCCTGCTGGCGCGCTTGCGCCGCGCATCAATGCAGGAAAGGCAGATCGGAAGCCGCGAAGCGGTAGTTCGCGCCAAAGCGCACGAGATCGCCATTGAACCGCGCGCTGGTTCTCGAAAAGCTCGTGCTGACAAGCGCGCCGCTGACGTCATACTGGCGCAGGACGCTCGTCGTCGTTGCGCGGCCGAGATCGTAATGTAGATATTCAGCCTTCGCGCTCCAGCCGCGCACGAACTGCCACTCGACGCCGCCGCCGACCGTCCACCCCACCCGCGCGCTACCGCTCGAGAGCGTTGGTGGAACCCATGTGGATCCTTGGTAAGCTGCAATAATCGCCTTCAACCGGCCATCGCCATAGGCAAGCCCGCCCGTCGCATAAGCAAGCAGCGCCGGCGTCGCGAGAAAACCAAACCGCGCGCGCGTCGTGCCGAGAAAATCCATCTGCTTGCGCACGAAAATCTCGTTGCCGTAAAAAATGCCTGGCGCACGCGTGAAGCCCTGCAATTCGGAAAGATGCGCTTTGGCGCCAAGACCGATCATGCCCTGCAGATCGGTCTCAAGCCCTGCGACGAGGCGTCCGACGATCTGCTGCGAATAACCGAATTGTCCGCCGCTCATAAATCCGCGAACGCCTGCGATCGAGAGAGTATAAGCGTTTGGCGGCGGCAGGGCTGCAAGGCCGGTTCCGACAATGGCGTTGGTCGGATCATAGCCGCCGATGGTTTGCGCGCCGCTCCACGCGTAACCCACGTTGACGCCGGCATGAAAACCGGTCCACGCGATGTCCGGCGAACCGGAGAGCGGCCCGCCCCATGCGCGTAACGCCGCAACAAGCGGCGGCCCCGCGATCAAGGCGAGCGCAGCAACGCCAATCGTTGAATAAAGGCCTGTCCGGGTGTGAATGACGCCTGGCCGCGAAAGAACGGGCCACGTCGATCCGCCGCGCGACGGCAGATCCGCAGCCCCCGCTGGCGCCGTGGACAACAAGCAAAGACCCACGCAGGTTGCGCGCCAAAAACGAGATGTCACGACCGCCCCCAAAACCGCGTCGTCGTCAAATGAAGAGTGGTGCGGCCAAGAGGACTCGAACCTCCACTGGTTGCCCAACTAGCACCTCAAGCTAGCGCGTCTACCAATTCCGCCATGGCCGCACAGACGCTGGCGCTTGGCGCTTCGCATCGGCGGCTGTCGTCTAACAAAACCCCCCGCCCCTGACAAGTCTGCAAGACCGCGCTAGGAGAGGGTCATGCAAGGGATTTCCACACGCGACAGCCTCCCGACGCGATTCCCTGCGCAAGCGGGCGCGGAACCCGCCGAATGGGCCGTTTCAGAGGGCCTGACGCCCTACGAGACCGCGCTCGCGGAGATGGAGCGGCGGGCAGCGCTCATCGCCGATGGGGCAGCCCGCGAGCGCGTCTGGCTGGTCGAGCATCCCCCGCTCTATACGGCGGGCACATCCGCCAGAAGCGGCGACCTGCTGGCTGCGCGATTCCCTGTCTTCGAGACCGGGCGCGGCGGGCAATACACCTATCACGGCCCCGGTCAGCGCGTGGCGTACGTGATGCTGGATCTCAAGCGGCGCAGCCCCGATCTGCGCGCCTTTGTCGCCGCGCTGGAAGCCTGGGTCATCGCCTCGCTGGCGGCGTTCAATGTGAAGGCCGAACGGCGCGAGGATCGCGTCGGCGTCTGGACGATGCGTCCCGACAAGCCGACCGGCCCCGGAGGCGCCGTGGCTGAGGACAAGATCGCCGCCATCGGCATTCGCGTGCGCCGCTGGACAACCTTTCATGGCGTCTCGATCAACGTCGAACCCGATCTGACGCATTTCAACGCCATCGTCCCCTGCGGCGTGCGGGAAAGCCACTATGGCGTCACCAGCCTCGCCGATCTCGGCCTGACAGCAGAAATGCACGATCTCGACATGGCGCTGCGCCGCGCCTTCGAAGAAATTTTCGGGCCGACGATCAGCGTCTAGGCGCCGCAGTCCCTGCCCTCACGCAGCGTCGCGTTTGCCAAAACGCACTGGCGGCTTGCCGGCAGGCGGAGCGGACGGCGGCGCGGCGACGGCGGCGCGCATCTTGGCCTGCGCCGCCAGCGCGCGGGCGATGGCTTCGTCGGCGTTGCCGAAATCGGCCTTGTCCTCGGTTCCGGCATAGTCCGCCGTGCGCTCGAAGGCCGCGCCTTCCGCGCTCGATTGCGGAAACCACAGCCACAACGAAAGCAGGCCCATGCCGCTCATGGAGCCAAGCATGACCGCGCCAAAAACCAGCGATTGCGACAGAACTTCGCCGAAAGTCTCCGCGGTCCAGTTGCGCAGGACATCGCCGAAAAGCGGCCCGCTCGAGGCCAGGCCCGCAAGCAGCGCCGTAAAGGCGACGCAACTCGTCGCCAGCGCGAAAGCGCTGCGGCCCGTATCGTGCAGGCGCCGCGCGTTCCAGGCCGCCGAAAGGGCGAGTTCGAGAATGTAGAGCGCGCCCGAAGCCGCCGGCGGCAGCGGCGCTATCTGAACCAGCCCGCAAATGAACGCGAGCACGCCCATTGCGCGCCGATACGTCGGGCGATCCATTCGCCCGCTCCAGCCAAAAAAGAAATGCAGAAGCGCCATCGCCCAGAACCCGCAGATCGCACCGCCCCTGCCTCGATTATGGCGGGAGCGCGGATAATGCGGCGTTAACGCCTCACAGCGAAACCGGGATATTGTCGATCAGCCGCGTCGCGCCGATTTTCGCCGCCGCGAGCAACCGGATCGGGCCGTCGATCCTGCGCGCAACGCGCGCCAGCGTCTCGGCATGGCGCGCCTCAATGTAATCCACCGCAAAGCCCGCCGAGACCAGATTTTCGCGCGCATCCGCCATGACATGGGCGAGCGCTTCGCCGGCGGCGATGCGTGTGGCGGCCTGCGTCAGCGCCTTGTAGATCGCCGGCGCGCGCGCGCGATCCTCCGGCGACAGATAGACATTGCGCGACGACATGGCGAGCCCGTCGGACTCGCGCACCGTCGGCGCGCCGACGATCTCCGTCCCGATGTCGAGATCGCGCGCCATCTGCGTCACGACCTTGAGCTGCTGATAATCCTTCTCGCCGAAAATCGCGCAATCGGCGGCGGCCTGATTGAGCAGCTTGGCGACGATCAACGCGACGCCTGCGAAATGCGTCGGGCGGAACCGGTCTTCGAGATCGGCTTTCGCCGGCCCGGCGACCGTCACGCCGGTGCAAAAATGCGGCGGATACATCTCCTCGACCGACGGCGCAAAGGCCGCATGCCCGCCAACGCGCGCCAGCACGGCGAGATCGGTCGGCAAGGTGCGCGGATATTTGCTGAAATCCTCGCCTGCGGCGAATTGCGTGGGATTGACGAAAATGCTCGTCACCACGCGGTCGGCGCGTCTTGCGCCCTCGGCGACCAGCGAGGCGTGGCCCTCGTGCAGCGCGCCCATCGTCGGAACCAGCGCGACGCGCAAGCCCTCGGCGCGCCAGCCGCGCACGCGCGCACGCAAGGCTGCGACGTCATGAATGACTTCAGGCGCATGAATGGTTTGCGATTGGCTCACGAGCTGCCCTTTTGCAATGCGCCGCTGCGGCGCGGCAGAAACGTTTCCAGATAAGCAATATAAGAAGGCGGCGCTGCGGCGGCGCGCGCGGCTGCAACGATGCTCTGCATGTAACCGCCGATCATTTTCGGCGCTGCCGAGGCCGGCGCGCCGCCAACATAGACCAGCGCGCGGCGCGGCGAGCCCGTCGCGCAGACCACCGGCTGGATTTCCTTGAAATAAAGTCCGCGCGCAACGCATTCGTAGCGGTCGAGCGCGGGAACGTCTGACAATGCGAGATCGTAGAGCGTTCCATGCACCTCGCGCGCGCCATCGCGCACGAGCGTCGCATAGCCATCGGCCATCAGGGCGAAACGCCGCCGCTTGAGGACGCCCGGCCCGATCAGCCGCGAGGCGGGACAGCGTGTCCGCATCGCGGCGGCGTCCATGTTAGAGCCATAGGCGAAATAAAAAGGCATGCGCGGCGGCACTCTAGCGGCCGCGCATCGGCATGAGAAGGGCTTCTAGCGCGCGTAGGCGAGCTGCTCGCCCTGAACGGCGATAGCGAGCTGTTCCTGCGTCGGCGCAGGAACCACATCGCCAAAGAGCGCGATCGCAGCAAGCGCAACCGCGATCGCGCCGTAGCCCGCCAGAAAGAGCCGCCAGAAAGCGGCCACGCGCCCCGTTTCGGGATGCTCCGATATGTGCTGTGTGCTTGCCATGCCGCCCTCCCGCTGCTTGCGACTTTCGCCTGCGCCTGCCGGCGGAAGCGAGGGAGCGACGGAAATGCCGGAACCGCCTGCGCGATACGAAAAGGTTCTGTGATCTTCGCCGCAGCGTTTGCGCAGTTCCGTCGCGACAGAATTCGTAGCGCGAGCATGGGCTAAACCGCCATTCGCGCATTGGTTTATCGACCTAAACCGGAAGCCGGACGCAACTGGCGTCTCAACGCCAAATTGCCTATTCTGCGCCGGCAAGAAAACTCCCGCCGAATGCGCGCTCACCTCGATGACGGCAAAGAAAATTCAGGTTCGGCTGCGCACACATCGGCCGCAGCCGCCCTTCACGACCTTCGTCAGCTTGAACGACGAGGCGGGCGAGACAATTCTTTGCTTTCCCGCTCTTGTGGAAGCGCGGGACACTGTGGTCGGGCCTTTCGTCATCGATCGCCCGGTGTCGATCGATATCGTGACGGGCGATGCCGACGCGCGCGTCGATGCCACGATCGAGCCTTTCTACAGCGCAGGCAGCCGCTGGCTCTGGGCGCGGCAGGACTGGCGCGAACGCGCAGGCGCGATGCGCGCGCTGTTGCATCCCAAAGATGCGCGCGCCGGTCAGCTTGTCCCCTGGAAATTCCGGCCGCTGGGCGCAGCGCGCCCGAGCGTCAGCCTTGTCATTCCCACACGCGACGGTCTTGCCGTGCTCGAGCGCGCGGTCGCAACGCTGTTCGAAAATGCGCGCTGGCCCGACAAAGAGCTGATCATCGTCGACAACGGATCGCAGGAGGCCGACACACTGGCCTATCTGCGCGCCCTGGCGGCAAATCCCGCAATCAAGATCATTCGCGAGGACGCGCCGTTCAATTTCGCCCGGCTTAACAATATCGGCGCGCGCGCGGCGCGCGGCGACATTCTTGCGTTGATGAACAACGATATCGAGACGGACGATCCAGACTGGCTCGACGCTTTTGTCGCGCTCGCAAGCGATCCTGCTGTCGGCGCTGTCGGCGGCAAGCTGCTGTTTCCCGATGGGACCGTGCAGCATGCCGGCGTCACGCTCGGCGTGCGCGGATATGTCGCGCATGTCGGCCTTGGCCGCGCGGGCGACGATGAAGGCCCCAACCGCATTCTGGCGACCACGCGGCGCGTGTCGGCGGTCACCGGCGCCTGCCTGTTCACCCCACGCGCGCTATACCAGCGCCTCGGCGGCTTCGACGAAAATTACGTCATCGAATTCAACGATATCGATTATTGCCTGCGCGTCGGCGAGGCGGGACTGGCTGTCGTATGGGCGGCCGAACCGCGCCTGCTGCACAAGGAAAGCGCCACGCGCGGCCAGCGCCCCCTGCGCGAGCAGGAATTGCTGGATCGCAAGCGCTTCGTCCGGCATTGGGGCTACAAATTGACCGGCGACCCCTATTATCCGCACAATCTGACGCTGCGCGACGAATCCCTGCGCCGCAAACTGCCGTTTGGTTTGTGACGCATAGACGACCCGCAAACAATGCGGAGCCGACGTTGAATGAGAGATTGTGATGAAAGACACTGACGCCGGGGCGCCGCAAATCGCCAAGCTCCATTCCTACGATTACGAAATCGATCTCAATGGCGATAACGCGCTCGCCTATGTGGTCGCCATGGCGGGCTCCGGCCGCAAGATTCTGGAGCTCGGCGCCGGCTCTGGCATGCAGACGCAATTTCTGGTGCGCGACAATTCGGTCGTCGCCGCCGACATCAATCCTGAATCCGTCGAAAAGCTTCGCAAATTCACGCCGGACGCCTTGTGCGTCGATCTCAACGCGCCGGACTGGACGAAAGCGCTGCAGGCCTACGCGCCTTTCGACACAATCATCGCAGCCGATGTCCTTGAACATCTCTACGACCCCTGGACGACGCTCGACGCGATGAAATCGCTCCTGGCGCAGGACGGCGAGATTATCGTGTCCGTGCCCTACATCGGCAATGCTGCGATCCTTGGGCTGATTTACGACGACGATTTCCAGTATCGCGAATCCGGCCTGCTCGACAAAACGCATATCCGTTTCTTCGGCCTGCGCAATATCGTGCAGATGTACGACAACGCCGGTCTGAAAATAACCGAGGCGCGATGCGTCGTCATTCCCCCGCATCAGACCGAGTTCCACGCCCATTGGAACAAGCTGCCGAAAGTCGTGCGCAGCGCGCTGACCGTCGGCCCGCATTCGGACATCTATCAGGTCGTCACGAAAACAAGACGCGCCGAACGCGTCTCGCAACCCGTCGATCTGTTCGCCGCAGCAACGCAACAATGCGCGGTCAAGCCGCAGCCGACGTGGCGCAGGCTCGCCAGCCTGTTGCGTCGCCCGCGCGGCTGAGATCGATTTGCGTCGGGCGCGCAATACTGCAGCCCCGCCGCATTATCAGCATAAAATCGCCGCGGCGCGCGCGCAGACTGCGCGCATGGACGATCCGATTGTCAAATCGCACGAGAATGCGCGTCAGGGACAGGCTGGCGTCGGCCTGCGCTATGTCCTTGTCATCGGCATGGCGCTGGCTGTCGTCGCGATGGCCCTTTCCTATTACGCGACCAAATGATCAGGCAAACTCCATGATCACCGCGTCGACGGCGAGCGAGTCGCCCTCTTTCGCGTTGATCTTTTTCACCGTCGCGTCGCGTTCAGCGCGCAGCACGTTTTCCATCTTCATGGCTTCCACCATGCAGAGCGGATCGCCCGCCTTCACGTCCTGACCATCCTTGACGTAAATCGCCTTCACCAGTCCGGGCATGGGACACAGCAGCGATTTCGACGTATCGGCGCCGCGCTTTTCCGGCATCAGTCGCGCCAGTTCGGCCTCGCGGCGCGTATAGACGCGCGCATCGACCGTTACGCCGCGATGGGCGATGTTGTGCCCATTCGCAATCGGCCGCACCTGCACGACGACCGTCTCGTCATCCACCTTGCCCGTCCACACCGGCAAGCCGGGCGTCCAGTCAGACGTCACGAAATGCCGGTGGCCGTGCGGGAACCGCACCAGCAGCCCCTCGTCCGTCGGTTCGACGATCACATCGAAGCTTTGCCCGCCGAGCATGACCGTGCGCTCGCGCTCGAAGGTGACGGGGCGTTGTGTGTGCAACTGGCCAGAAATCTGCCGCTTGCGCTCGTTTTCGATATGGTCGATCGCCGCGGCCACCGCCGCCATGCGGTGGGCGGTCTCGCCCTCGGCGACGAGCGGAGAAAATCCATTGGGATATTCTTCTGCGATGAACCCGGTCGACAGCGCGCCCTGGCGCCAGCGGTCATGCTGCATCAGCGACGCGAGAAATGGAATGTTGTGCCGAATGCCATCGATGTAGAAAGCATCGAGCGCGCGCGCCTGCGCATCGATGGCGGTGATGCGGTCGCCGGCATGCGTCACGAGCTTGGCGATCATCGGATCGTAATAGATCGAAATCTCGCCGCCTTCGTAAACGCCGGTGTCGTTGCGAACGGTCACGCCATTCTCGGCGCCTTCCGCTGGCGGGCGATATTTCACAAGCCGGCCCGTCGAAGGCAGGAAGTTGCGCACCGGATCCTCGGCATAGATGCGGCTTTCGACCGCCCAGCCCTTCAACTTCACGTCGGCTTGCTTGATGGCGAGAACTTCTCCGGCCGCGACGCGGATCATCTGTTCGACGAGATCGACGCCGGTGATGAGTTCGGTCACAGGATGCTCGACCTGCAGGCGCGTGTTCATTTCCAGAAAATAGAAACTCTTGTCCTGCCCCGCCACGAATTCCACCGTTCCTGCGGAATCGTAATCGACCGCCTTCGCCAGCGCGACCGCCTGCTCGCCCATCTTGCGGCGCGTCTCTTCATCGAGCAGCGGCGACGGCGCCTCTTCGATCACTTTCTGGTTGCGACGCTGGATCGAGCATTCGCGCTCGCCCAGATAGATGACATTGCCGTGCTTGTCGCCGAGCACCTGAATTTCGATGTGGCGCGGATTGACGATGAATTTTTCCACGAACACGCGATCATCGCCAAAGCTCGATTTGGCTTCCGATTTGGCGCGCGTGAACCCTTCGGCCACTTCGTCGCGCGAATAGGCGATGCGCATGCCTTTTCCGCCGCCGCCGGCCGAAGCTTTCAGCATCACCGGATAGCCGATCTCGTCCGCGATCTTCACCGCATGTTCGGCGTCCTCGATCACGCCAAGGAAGCCCGGCACGGTCGAAACTTTCGCAGCGTTGGCGAATTTCTTCGACTCGATCTTGTCGCCCATCGCCTCGATGGCGCGCGGATTGGGGCCGATGAAAACGATGCCGTTGTCGGCGAGCGCCTTGGCGAAAGCGGCGCGCTCGGAGAGAAATCCATAGCCCGGATGAACCGCCTCCGCGCCCGTCTTTTTGCAGGCGTCAATGATGCGCTCGATGATGAGATAGGATTCTGCGGCGGCTGGCGGGCCGATATGCACCGCTTCGTCGGCCATTTCCACATGCAGCGCGTCTTTGTCGGCGTCCGAATAAACCGCGACGGTCTTGATGCCCATGCGACGGGCCGTCTTGATGACGCGGCAGGCGATTTCGCCACGGTTGGCGATCAGGATTTTCTTGAACATGGCGCACCCGGAAGTGTCGAAAACAAAATGAGCGCGGCGGGACCGCCGCGGCGGCGTGTCACAGCGGAATGTTGTCGTGTTTCTTCCAGGGGTTTTCCAACTCCTTGTTGCGCAGCATCGCAAGCGCGCGGCAAACGCGCTTGCGCGTGCCGAAGGGCTGGATCACCTCGTCGATATAGCCGCGTTCGGCGGCCACGAACGGCGAAAGGAAACGATCTTCATATTCCTTCGTGCGTTCGGCAATCTTGGCAGGATCGTTCATGTCTGCGCGGAAGATGATCTCGACGGCGCCCTTGGCGCCCATCACCGCGATCTGCGCCGAAGGCCAGGCGTAATTCACATCGCCGCGCAGATGTTTGGAGGCCATCACGTCATAGGCGCCGCCGAAAGCCTTGCGCGTGATCACGGTCACCTTGGGCACCGTGGCCTCGGCATAGGCAAACAGCAGCTTGGCGCCGTGCTTGATGAGCCCGCCATATTCCTGCGCCGTTCCCGGCAGGAAGCCCGGCACGTCGACGAAGGTGACGATCGGAATGTTGAAACAGTCGCAGAAGCGCACGAAACGCGCCGCCTTGCGCGAAGCGTCGATGTCCAGAACGCCGGCCAGCACCATAGGCTGGTTGGCGACGATGCCGACCGTGCGCCCTTCCATACGCCCGAAGCCCACGACCATGTTGCGCGCGTGCGCTTCCTGAATTTCGAAGAAATCGCCCTCGTCCACCACCTTCGTGATGAGTTCCTTCACGTCGTAGGGCTTGTTCGGATTTTCGGGGATCAGCGTATCGAGCGAGTGATCGTAACGCTCGTCGTCGTCGAAGCTCGGCCACAGCGGCGGTTCTTCCGTGTTCGACGTCGGCAGAAAATCGACGAGGCGGCGCATCTGCAGCAGGGCCTCGACGTCATTATCGTAAGCGCGGTCGGCGATGGAGCTCTTGGTCGTATGCACGGAAGCGCCGCCGAGTTCTTCCGCCGTCACGGTCTCGTTGGTCACGGTCTTCACGACGTCGGGGCCAGTGACGAACATGTAGCTCGTGTCGCGCACCATGAAGATGAAATCGGTCATGGCCGGCGAATAGACATCGCCGCCCGCGCACGGCCCCATGATGACCGAAATCTGCGGAATGACGCCCGAGGCCATCACATTGCGCTGGAACACTTCGCCATAGCCGCCAAGCGCCGCAACGCCTTCCTGAATACGCGCGCCGCCGGCGTCGAACAGGCCGATGATCGGCGCGCGGTTCTTCAGCGCCATATCCTGGATTTTCGTGATCTTGGCTGCATGCGTTTCGGACAGCGAGCCGCCGAACACCGTGAAGTCCTTGGCGAAAACGTAAACAACGCGGCCGTTAATCGTTCCCCAGCCCGTGACGACGCCGTCGCCGGGAATCTTCTCGCCCTTGTCCATGCCGAAGTCGGTCGCGCGGTGCTGCACGAACATGTCGAATTCCTCGAAGGAATTATGGTCGAGCAGCAATTCGACGCGTTCGCGCGCGGTCAGCTTGCCGCGCTTGTGTTGTGCGTCGATACGCGCCTGCCCACCGCCAAGCCGCGCTGCGGAGCGACGTTTTTCCAGTCCTTCGAGAATATGTTTCATGATGCTTCGCCTCTGACTGGCGGGCTGATTAGCACGGGCGCGCGCGGCCTCAAACCGATACGGAAGGCTTAAAAAGGGAACCCGTAAAAAGGATCAATTTCCTAGTCTTCGCCGCCCACCCGCGCGCGGAGTGTTTCGGCGTCGTAATTCTCGCCGATCGACAGCGCGCAGATGCGCGATAGATGCGTGTAAGCGAGGCCTGTTTCGGCGCGCCAGGCGTTGAATTGCGCTTGCGCGGCTTTCAGGTCCTTTCTGGACGTCGCCTTTTCGGTAAGTTCGACGCCCGCCGCGCGCAGGCAAGCCACGACATCGCGCGACAGGATGAATGCGTCCCACCCCGCAAAGCGCAGAAAATACTGACCGGTCATGCCGCCAAGGCGCGCGCCGCCCTTGCCCAGAAAATCGAGGAGCCCGATCTGGTCGTCCGCTGGCCAGCCAGCCAGCGCCGCGCCAAATCCCTTCGTCGCCTGCCCGGCCTTCTCGATGAATGCGGCATTGTCGCGCACAGAGCGGATTTTCTGCGGGTTGCGCACGATGCGCGGATCCCGCGCGAGCTTTTCCCAGAATTCGTCGGGTTGAAAAAGCAATGCCCTGGGCTCGAAGCCCAGAAAAGCCGTTTCGAATCCCGGCCATTTCTGCTCGATGACGCGCCAGACGAAACCGGCGCAAAAAACGCGCTCGGCCATCAACGACAAAAGCCGGGCGTCCGTCTTTGCCGCCAGCGCTGCATTGTCGGGCGTTGCGCCCAGCAGCGCGGCAAGTTGCCTGGCGCCGCCCTTGCGCGTTTCGGCGCGTTTGCGAATTGTCTTGAACGCCGTCATTGTCCCGCCTGCAAAAACGCTTGTCGAAAAATATCTGTCACAAGGAGTTTAGCATGAGCCAGGCCAGCGCCGCCCCGGGCGCCCTGCGCGGCGGTCCGCGCCTTCTCGAACGGCTCGAAGGGCTCGCGATGATGGCGATGGCGCTGGCCTTCGTCTGGTTCGCCACAGTCCCGCCTTTCAACGGCAACCTGTTTGCGTTGCTGTTGTTGTTTTTTGCGCCCGACCTGTCGCTGCTCGCCTATCTCGCCGGTCCGCGCATCGGCGCCATCGTTTATAACGCCGCCCACACCTATATCACGCCCTTCGCGCTCGCAGCCGTCAGCTTCAAGCTGCTGGCGCTTCCGGCTTTCTCCTTCGCGATTCTCTGGATCGCCCATATCGGCTTCGACCGCGCGCTGGGATATGGGTTGAAATATGCGAGCGGTTTCTCCGATACGCATCTTGGCGTGATCGGCGGCGCGTCAAAGCGCAGCGAATAAGGCGGCCGCCGCCTGCATGTCCCTGAAACGCGCGCTGCGCCGCGCCAAAGCCTCGGCGTCGGAGCCCCACAACCGCATCTGATGGTCTTCGTCGACATGCGCCGCGGTCCAGGCGCCTTCAGCATCGAGCGCGCCGCCGGCGACCATCAGCGCCAGCAGGGCCGAACCGGTCAGCGTCGTCATGGAGTGCAACGCCGCCAGCTTCAGGGGCGTTGGCGCGACCTGCGCGACCGCGCGCGCAATGGCGTGAATCGCTTCGTCGTCCTGCGTCACGAACATGACGCCCTCGCCAAGCGCGAAACGCGCGCCGTAGCGCTCGCGCGCAAAAACGATGGCCGGATTCCACGCCGTATTTTGCGCATCGACCAGCGAGGCTGGCTCGCCCGCGCGATAGCAGACGAGATCGGAGGCCGAATATTTCACGATGTCGGCGGCGACCGCCTGCGGATCGCGCGCGACGCCGTCGAGACCGGAATTGACGAGGCGCGTGACCGGCATGGCCGCAGGATCGATGTGTTCGCCCTGCGCGCGCCACTCAGCAGAGACAAGATCGGCCGCCCGCTCGGTCGGCAGCGCGAAGGCATTGCCGGCCGGCGTGCGCACAGGCTTGTCGTCGAGCAGGATGGCGAAGGCGCCGTCGCGCCCCGCCACTGCAACGCTCTTGTAGAAACGCTTCGGCAGCGCCGCGCGACCGTCCTTCTGCACCGCACGCAGCGGATCGCGCTCGTCAGCGCCGATGAAGATTTGCGAAGAAAGATCGTCGGCCATGTCTCAGTCCGGAAAACGCGGCAGCTTTCGCCCGTCCTTGGGAACCTGATAGCGCGCGACATTCATCTCCATCGCCAACATGGTGTAATAGCCGCAGATCGCCGCCATATCGACCACGCCCTTCTTGCCGAAACGCTTTTCTGCGCGCGCGAAAGTGTCGTCCGAAACGCGCTTGTTGTTCAGCAGCTCCGTGGCGAAATCATAAACGATCGCCTCGTCGTCGCTCATGGCCTGCGGGCGGCGCCCGTCCGCAATCGCATCGGCGATTTCCTTCTTGATGCCGACTTTCAGCGCGATCGGATAATGCACATGCCATTCGTAATCCTGGCTCCAGCTGCGCGCTGTCACGAGAATGACGAGTTCGGACAGAGTATTGCCGAGCGCCGACTTGTAACGCAGATAGTCGCCCATCGAACGCGACAGCGTCATGACTTCGGGCGAATGCATCAGAGGTTCGAACGGGCCGAACACGGGCGTCTTGCGCGCGGCGAGAAAATCGTCGGCCGCCTTCTTCTGTTCTGCGTCATATTGCGCCGGCGGAATTGTCGGCAATCGCTCCTGAGCCATAACGTTTCCTGTCACAAGGCCGCAAAAGACGACCGCAAGCGCACCATTCTTCATTCATTCCTCCCTTGCATTCGCGCGCATTCATTCCGGCGCATCGAGAATGGGATCATATTGTTTGGCGTCGAAGCCGAACATGTCCCAGCTCTTTTGCATATGCTCGGGCAAAGGAGCCGTGACGTCAATCTCGCCGCCGCGCGGATGCGGCAGAACGAGCCGTCGCGCCAGCAGATGCAGCTTGCGCTCGACGCCGTCCGGCATGGCGCGCAACGGATCGCGCTGGCGCTGCAAGGCCTCGTGGTCGTGCCCGTATTTCGGATCGCCGAAAATCGGATGGCCGATCGCCTCGGCATGCGCGCGCAACTGATGCGTGCGCCCCGTCAAGGGTTTCATCGAAAGCCACGCGCATTTCGGGGCGACCTTGTCGACGAGCGCGTAATAGGTCAGCGAATGTTGCGCGTCGTCCTCGCCATGGCGGGCGACTCGCATCTTCTCGAGAGCGCGTCGTTCGACGTCCGGCTTGCCCCGGCTGCGCGCAGCGCCGGCGCGCGCGCGCTCGGCGCCCATGCCCTCGCCCTTGGCGAGATAAAGCGAAATGCGACCCTGCGCGGGTTTGGGAACGCCCTCCACCAGCGCCCAGTAGATTTTCTGCGCGCGACGCGAACGGAAAATTTCGCCGAGATCGGCAGCGATCTTGCGACTTTTCGCAATCAGCAAAACGCCGCTCGTATCGCGGTCGAGCCTGTGCACCAGCAACGGTCGCGTCTTGTCGTCGCCAAGCGCGGCGAGCATGCCGTCGATATGACGCGTTGTGCCGGAGCCGCCCTGCACGGCAAGGCCATACGGCTTGTTGATGACGAGAACGTCCTTGTCCTCGAACAGCGTCATGCGCGCGATCGCCGCGGCGTCCTCGGGCGAGGCGCGTCGCACGGCCGGCGCAGTCGGCGCCGTGAGCGCCAGCGGCGGCACGCGCACGCTCTGCCCCTCCTCCAGCCGCGTCGATGTTTCGACGCGCTTGCCATCGACGCGCACTTCGCCCTTGCGCGCAATTTTCGCCAGATGCGAAAGCGTCAGCGTCGGAAAGCGACGCTTGAACCAGCGATCGAGCCGCATGCCCGCCTCGTCGGCTTCCACCTTCAGCATCTGTACGCCTGTACGCTCCGACGCCGCCTGCTGATGCTTGTCGGCCGCGCGCGCGCGCCGTTTCTGCGAGCCGTTGGTCATGATGCAGCCCGCATCAGCGCAAGACCGGCAAATACCGCGACGATCGACAAAAGGACGGAAGCCAGCAGATAGACGAAAGCCTGCATCTGCGCGCCGCGCTGCCAAAGGACCGCAAAGTCGAGCGCGAAGGCGGAGAAGGTCGTGTAGCCTCCAAGAACGCCCGTCGTGAGGAACAGACGCCAGTCCTGCGCGCCTGCGATATGCGCGCGCAAGGCGAACCAGCCCGCGATGAGGCCCATCGCCAGCGAGCCCGTGACATTGATGAGCAGAATGCCCCAGGGAAATTCGGCGCCGAAAAGACGACTGCAGCCGATATTGACCGCATAGCGCAGCGAGCCGCCGAACCCGGCGCCGAGGAAAACGAAAAGAACAGCTTTCATGGGCTGTTGGTAGCGCAAAGCGCCCGCCCTGTCATGACTGGCCGCGCCGCTCGCGCCGCAGCTTTTCCCAATATTCGAGACGTTTGGCGATCTCCCGCTCGAAACCGCGCTCGACCGGTTCGTAGATTTTGCGCCGCCCCAGTTTCTCGGGCCAGTAATCCTGACCGGAAAAGGCGTCCGGCGCATCGTGGTCGTAGGCGTAGTCCTCGCCATAACCCTCCGCGCGCATCAGTTTTGTTGGCGCATTGAGGATCGTTTTGGGCGGCGTGAGCGAGCCATGCTCACGCGCGAGCTGCGCGGCGCGCTTGTAGGCGACATAGGCCGCGTTGGACTTGGGGGCGCTCGCGCAATAGATCACGGCTTGCGCAATCGCGAGTTCGCCCTCCGGGCTGCCGAGAAAATCGTAGGCGTCTTTCGCGGCGTTGGCGACCACCAGCGCTTGCGGGTCGGCCAGTCCGATGTCCTCCACCGCCATGCGCACGACGCGACGGGCGATGAACAAAGGATTTTCGCCGCCGTCGAACATGCGCGCGAGATAATAAAGCGCCGCATCGGGATCCGAACCCCGCACGCTTTTATGCAGGGCGCTGATGAGATTGTAATGTCCCTCCTGCCCCTTGTCGTAAATCGGCGCGCGCCGCTGGACGATGGCGGACAGACCGGCGCGGTCGAAAATTTCATCCGGCCGCGCGGCGCGCCAGATTTCTTCCGCCAGCGTGAGCGCCGCCCGCCCGTCGCCGTCGGCCATGACGATGAGCGCGGCGCGCGCGTCCTCGTCGAGCGGCAGCTTTTTGCCCTCCGCGTCTTCGGCGCGCGTCAGCAGTCTTTCGATCGCTGCGCCATCGAGCGCCTTGAAGGTCATCACGCGCGCGCGCGACAACAGCGCCGCATTCAGTTCGAAGGACGGATTTTCCGTCGTCGCGCCGATCAGCGTCACCGTGCCGTCTTCCATGACCGGCAAAAAGGAATCCTGCTGCGCGCGATTGAAGCGATGAATTTCGTCGACGAACAGCAGCGTTCCCTGCCCGGCCATGCGGCGCGTGCGCGCCTGTTCGAACGTCTTCTTCAATTCTGCGACGCCGGAAAAGATCGCGGAAATCTGCGCAAAATGCAGATCGGTTTCATGCGCCAGCAAGCGTGCGACGGTCGTCTTGCCGGTGCCCGGAGGACCCCAGAAAATCAGACTGCCGAGCGACCCCGAGCGAATGAGCCGCGCAAGCGCGCCATCGGCGCCGACAAGATGATCTTGTCCGGCGACATCGGCGAGCGTCCGCGGACGCAGCCGGTCGGCAAGCGGGCGCGGCGCGTTGTTCTGCAATCCGCTCTGGTCGAAAAGGTCGCTCATAACGCTCCATATTTGCGGCATTTTGCAATGCGATGAGGCGAAAAGTCGAGTTATTCGCAAGCCCGTGTTCATAAACACGTTACGAATCAACAAATTTTGTGCATGTTGTGCGCGTATCGCGTTTTCGGCCAACTCGATTCGGGGTGGAATTCATGCGCATTATCTCCTTCGTCACGCAGAAGGGCGGCTCCGGCAAAAGCACGCTGGCCTCCTGCGTCGCCGCCGCCGCCGCCGAGGCTGGCGAACGCGTTTTCATCATCGACATGGATCGGCTCGGCACGCTGCTGAACTGGTCGAAAGCGCGCGGCGAAAAAGACATTCCTGTCGAAGCCGTCCCCGCCGGCAAGCTTCCCGCCGTTCTCAACGCGCTCGCCAAGAAAGGCGTGACGCTGACGATCATCGACACGCCCGGCGCCGAGGAAGCGGCTGTTCTGGCGGCCGCCAAGGCCGCCGATCTCTGCATCGTCCCCGCGCGCCCCAACGCTTTCGATCTTTGGGCGAGCGAAAGGACGCGCAAGGCGATCCGCAGCGTGCGCGGCGAATACGCTTTCCTCCTCAATCAGTGCCCGCCCGCGCAACAGAACGCGCGCGTGGAAGCTGGCGCTGTCGCGCTCGAAGCGATGGGCGGCATGCTGACGCCGATGATCAGCGCGCGCGTCGATTATCAGGAAGCAGCCCGCAACGGCCTCGGCGTAACGGAATATGCGCCGTCCGGCGCCGCGTCGGAAGAAATTCACGCGCTATGGGCGTCGATCAAGCGTCGCCTGAACAAGCTCGGAAAAACGAACCGCAAGGCGGCCTGACGCCGCCTCGCGTTGTTATGTAAAAAACGCAGTCCGCATTTTCCAAAATCCATCCGCAACGCTGCGGATGGATTTTTGTTTGGCGGTTCTCGCGCTGGCTGATGGCCGTGCGCGGCGCGGCGCTATCCGCCAATCACCGTGGTCAGCGTCTGCCCGCCGCGCGTGATGGTGATTTTCCAGTAATAATGCCGGCCCGCAGCGGCGCGTTCGATATCGCTGGTGCGCGCGATCCTGGCGTCATTCACAGCGACAAGCACATCCCCGCGTTGCAGGTTGATCGCCGCCGCATTGGAATTGGCTTCCACCTCGGCCACCACGACGCCGCTCGATGCGCCCTCGACCGAATAGGCCTCCATCGTCGCCGGCGACAGATTGACGAAAGTCCCGCCGGCGAGCGGCGACTGATTATGGATCGTCACAGGATCGCGCGGCGGCGTTTCCGGCGCCGCCGACAGCGCCACCGGCAGGATGATCTTCTTGCCGCCGCGCAGGACGGCGACTTGCGCCTGCCCGCCAATCGCATGGGTGCCAAAGCGATAACCGAAGCCTTCGGGATCGTCGACCGGCTGTCCATCGACAGCGACGATCACATCGCCGCGCTTGACGCCGCCAGCAGCTGCCGGCCCCGCCTCGATGACGTCTGCGACGAGCGCGCCGGAGGGGCGATCGAGCCCGATGGAATCGGCAATCTCTTTCGACACCGTCTGCAATGTCGCGCCCAGCCAGGGACGGCGCACCTGCCCCACCCCGCCCTTGGCGGCCGCGATGACCGTCTTGACCATGTTGACGGGAATGGCGAAGCCGATGCCGACTGAGCCCCCGCTCTTGGAATAGATGGCGGAATTGACGCCGACGAGCCGCGCATTCATGTCGACCAGCGCGCCGCCGGAATTGCCGGGATTGATGGCCGCATCCGTCTGGATGAAGAAGCCGTAATCGGAAATGCCGGCCTGCGTGCGCGCCAGCGCAGAAACAATGCCCTGCGTCACCGTCTGACCGACGCCGAACGGATTGCCAATGGCGAGCACGAGATCGCCGACCTCGAGCGCATCGGAATCGCCGAGCTCCATCGCTGGCAGACCCGTCGCGCCCTTGAGCTTGAGCACCGCAAGATCGGTGCGCTGGTCGCGCACGAGAATGCTCGCTTCATATTCGCGCTTGTCGGACAGCGCGACTTTCACATCCGTCATGCCGTCGATGACATGATAATTGGTGATGATGAGTCCAGCCGGATCGACGATCACGCCCGACCCCAGCGATTGCGCGGTCTGTCCGCCCGGCGCGCCGGGCGCGCGGTCGCCAAAGAAGTGCCGGAAGATCGGATCGTCGAACAGCGGATTGTTGACGACCGTTTCCTTGCGCGATGCGTAAACGTTGACGACCGACGGTTGCGCCCTTTTCACAACCGGCGCGAAGGACAGCATGGTTTGCGCGCGGCTCTGCGGCGCAACGCGCTCGGGCGACAGCAACGCCTGCGCCGATGCGTTTCCGACAAAGAGCGCAGCGCCCACAACTGCAGCGGCGCGCAGAAAAGACAGTCGCATCGCAATTCTCCAATTCCAGCGCGGCGCAAAGAGCGCGCCTGACGATTCTTTCATGCCGAAATCTATGTCGCAACTGCGCGGCGGCAATCGGGCGCGACGCAAAAAAGCGGCCGCAAGAAAAAAGGCGGCCTTGCGGGCCGCCTTTGTGAAAATCCGTGACGGGGCGCCTTATGCGGCGTCGGCCGTTTCCTGCGCGGGGCCCGAATCCTGCCCCTTGGCGTTCACGTCGCGGTCGACGAATTCGATCACCGCCATCGGCGCATTGTCGCCGAAGCGGAAGCCCGCCTTCAGCACGCGCGTATAGCCGCCGTTGCGGTCCTTGTAGCGCGGGCCCAGCACATCGAACAGCTTCTTGACCAGCGCGACATCCTTGATCTGCGCAATCGCCTGACGGCGGGCGTGCAAGTCGCCGCGCTTGCCGAGCGTGACGAGCTTTTCGACGACCGGACGCAGATCCTTGGCCTTCGGCAGCGTCGTGACGATTTGCTCATGCTTGATGAGCGCCTGCGCCATATTGGCGAACATCGCCTTGCGGTGTTCGGCGGAACGATTGAAGCGGCGCTTTGCGCGTCCGTGATACATGGCTTTCTCCTTCT
>JAGWTA010000023.1 GCA_028869185.1 Hyphomicrobiales bacterium | reverse complement strand
CAAATTGTCCGGCGTCATCGTCGGCGGGTAGGAACACAGCGTGCTGGCAATTTGCTGTTTTTTGCCCGCGAATGCGTTGTCGCACTTGTTCCGGCAATCGTTTTGGTCCGCCGGTGAAACAACCCATATTTGCGGATACCAGCCTACCGTAGACGTCAGATTGTAAAGCGCTTGCGAATTGCCCGCGAGATCGCAGTGACATGTTTTTTGCAGCATGTCCGCCAAAGCGACACGCGGAAACACGAGCAATACAAAAAGAAATGCGATTGGCTTGCGCATGGCCCCACCCCCCAATGCGCCTGCCACGTTAGAGGGTTTTGAGTGCGTGGCAAGCGTCCTGCCGACAGGCCGGGGTTTTGCAAAGGCGGCGGTTTATCACCCGAACAGCGAGGCCAGATAAAACGCCGCGCCCGCCGCAAGGCCGCCGACCAGCAGCGTCTGGAAGGCGGATTTGAACATGTTGATGCCCGTCAGCCGGCCTTTCACCGCGCCGAAAATCACCAGCGCGATGCCTGTGCAGACCACCGAGAAGATCAGCGCCCTCTTGAGATCGTTTTGCAGGATATACGGCAGCAGCGGGATCATGCCGCCGACGAAATAGGAGACCGCGATTGTCGCGGCGCTGATTGGCGCGCGGCGAGGGTTCGGCTTTTCGAGGCCAAGCTCGAATTTCATCATGAAATCGACCCAGCGTTGCTTGTCGGCCGCAATGGCGTTGACGACGCTGTCGAGATTGGCGCCCGACAGGCCATAGCCCTCGAACACCTCGCGCGTTTCGGCAAGCTCGCGCTCGCGCAGATTTTCCACTTCGTAGAATTCGCGCTTTTCTTCCGAACCGTAATGCTCCTGATCGGTGCGCGCGGCGAGATAGCCGCCCAGCCCCATCGCGATGGCGCCGGCGACGATTTCGGCCAGGCCCGCCGTGACAATCACATGCGTCGACGTGACGGCGGCCGAAAGACCGGCGGCGAGCGCGAAGGGCACGGTCAGGCCGTCGGCCATGCCGATGACGACGTCGCGCACCGTTTCAGAACCGGTGAAATGTTTCTCTACGTGCGGCGTTGCGGGCATGACGATTTCCTTCAGCGAAAAAATTCCCGCGCCGTCTTTGCGAAAAAGAGGGCGGCGAGGCAATGACAAAAATTCAGGCTGCGCCCCTCACACATGCTCGACCGCGACAACGCCGGGAATGGCTTTCACCGCCCCCGCGATCGCCGCATTGACGGGAAACCTGCCCGGCAGTTTCACTTCCACTTCCTCGCCCGGCCCACGCATCAAAACAAGCGAAACCTCGCCCTCGCCCCTGCCCTTCAGGCGCTCCTGCAACGAAGGCAAGGGCGCAGGATCGCGCAGGAAGATGCGCAAACCGCGCTGCACGCGCGCAGCCGCCTGTTCGAGCGGTTCGACAGCCGTGATGCGGCAGCGAATATCCTCGCCCTCCACATAGGCGTTCAGCGTCACCAGAAGACAGGCGCCCTTTTCGAGCATGTCGCGATAAAGGTTCAGCCCCTCCTGGAACAGGATCGCTTCATATTGCCCGGACGCATCCGACAATTGCACGATGCCCATTTTCGAGCCCGATTTCGTGCGCCGCTCAGCGCGGTCGAGCACGGCGGCGGCAAGCTTTCCGGCCGAAGCGCCCTGTTTCACCGCGCGCGCGAAATCGGCGAAACGCTGCACGCGCATTTTCGTCAGCACGCTTTCGTAGGCGTCGAGCGGATGGCCGGACAGGAAGAAACCGACCGCATCGAATTCGCGCTTGAGTTTTTCCGCTTCGGTCCAGGCCGGAACAAGCGGCGCCATCAGCGGCTCGGCTTCTGCTGCGCCAAACAGCGCGCTCTGGCCCTGCGTGCGGTCGTCCTCGACGCGGTTGGCCGTGGCGAGGATTTTTTCGACCGCGGCGAAGGCGCGCGCGCGGTCGCGCTCGATCTGGTCGAACGCGCCGGCCGCCGCGAGGCTTTCCAGCACCTTCTTGTTGACCTCGCGCGGCGAGATGCGCGCCGCAATGTCTGACAGCGATTTGAACGGCGCGCCGCCGCGCACGCGCACGATCGCCTGCGCCTGCCCTTCGCCGACGCCCTTGACCGCCGACAGGGCGTAACGGATCGAGAACGCGCCATCCTTTTCGCGCACGTCGAAATCGACGCCCGAATGCATGATGCAGGGCGGATCGACGCGAATGCCGAGCCGGCGCGCTTCGTTGCGGAATTCAGCCAGTTTGTCGGTGTTGTTCTTGTCGAGCGTCATCGAGGCTGCAATGAATTCGACAGGGTAATTCGCCTTGAACCACGCCGTCTGATACGCGATCAGCGCATAGGCGGCAGCGTGGCTCTTGTTGAATCCGTAGTCCGCGAATTTCGCCAGCAGGTCGAAAATCTCGTCGGCCTTGGCGCGTTCGATATCGCGTTCAACGGCGCCCGACACGAAGCGGGCGCGCTGTGCGTCCATTTCGGCCTTGATCTTTTTGCCCATCGCGCGGCGCAGCAGATCGGCCTCGCCGAGCGAATAGCCCGACAGTTCCTGCGCGATCTGCATCACCTGTTCCTGATAGATGATGACGCCGAAGGTCTCCTCGAGAATGCGCCGCGCCTTGGGGTGAATATATTGCGCCTCTTCCTCGCCGAGCTTCACCGCGCAATAGGTCGGGATATTGGCCATGGGACCGGGACGATAGAGCGCCACAAGCGCGATGATGTCCTCGAAACGGTCGGCGCGCATTTCGACAAGCGCCTTGCGCATGCCCGCGCTTTCCAGCTGGAACACGCCGACCGTCTCGCCACGGCCAAGCATTTCGTAGGTCTTCTTATCGTCGAGCGGAATTTGTGCGAGATCGATTTCCACCTTGCGTTGGCGCAGCAGCTCGATCGCCGTCGACAGGACCGTGAGCGTCTTGAGGCCGAGAAAGTCGAATTTCACAAGCCCCGCCGGCTCGACCCATTTCATGTTGAACTGCGTCGCCGGCATGTCGGATTTGGGATCGCGATACAGCGGCACGATCTGCGAGAGCGGCCGGTCGCCGATGACGATGCCGGCGGCGTGCGTCGAGGCGTTGGAATAGAGCCCTTCCAGCTTCTGCGAGATTTCGAGGAGTTGCGCCACGCGCGTGTCGGCGGCGGCCGCTTCCTTCAGGCGCGGCTCGCCGGCGATGGCCTCCTTCAGCGAGACAGGCTTGGCGGGGTTTTGCGGCACGAGCTTGGCCAGTTTGTCGACCTGCCCCAGCGGCATCTCGAGCACGCGTCCGACATTGCGCAACACGCCGCGGGCCAGAAACGAGCCGAAGGTGATGATCTGCGCGACACGGTCGGCGCCGTAGCGCTCCTGCACGTACGAGATGACCTCGTCGCGCCGCGTCTGGCAGAAGTCGATGTCGAAGTCCGGCATCGAGACGCGTTCGGGATTGAGAAAACGCTCGAACAGCAGGCCGAACCGGATGGGATCGAGATCGGTGATGGTGAGCGCATAGGCCACCAGCGACCCTGCGCCCGAACCGCGCCCCGGCCCCACGGGAATGCCCTTGTCCTTGGCGTGTTTGATGAAGTCCGAAACGATCAGGAAGTAGCCCGGAAATTTCATCTTCTCGATGACGTCGAGTTCGAAGGCGAGCCGCATGGCGTAATCTTCATGCGTAAAACCTGGCGCCGGCGGTTGCGCGGCAAGGCGCGCTGCCAGACCCTCCTCGGCCTGCCGGCGCAATTCGGCGGCTTCCGCATCGCCGGCGCCGCTCGTGAAGCGCGGCAGAATGGGTTTGCGCGTCGTCGGACGATAAGAGCAGCGCAACGCGATTTCGACCGTGTTGCGCGTCGCCTCCGGCAGATCGGCAAACAGCGCCTGCATTTCCGCGCGCGTCTTGAAGCGATGCTCGGGCGTCAGCTTGCGCCGCGCATCGTCGCTCACCAGCGCCCCTTGCGAGATGCATAGCAAGGCGTCGTGGGCGTCGAAATCGGACCGGGCCGCGAAGAACGGTTCGTTGGTCGCAGCAAGCGGCAGCCCGCGCCGATAGGCGAAATCGAGCAATTGCGCCTCGACGCGCTTTTCCCCCTCGCGCCCGTAGCGCTGCAATTCGACATAAAGCCGGTCGCCGAAAATCGTCGCCAGCTGATCGAGCCGCGCGGCAGCCAGTTCCGCGCGGCCGGCGCGCAGCGGCGCGTCGATACAGCCGCCCGCCCCGCCTGTGAGCGCAATCAGGCCGCCGGCGTCGTCGGCCAGGGCCGCCAGCAGCGCGCTGGGCTCGCCGCCATCGGCCGTGTCGAGCCAGGCGCGCGAGACAAGACGCATCAATCCCGCATAGCCCGCCTCGTTCTGAGCGAGCAGAACGAGCGATCCGCGCCCTTCCACCAGCAAAGGTCTTCCAGGCTGGCGTTCGGCGGGCGCATCGCCGAAGTCGACGCTCATCTGCACGCCGACGATCGGCTGCACGCCGTCCTTGGAAAGCTTTTCGGAAAATTCGAGCGCGCCGAACAGATTGTTGGTGTCGGTGATCGCCAGCGCGGGCTGCCGGTCGGCGCCGGCCAGCTTGGCGAGCGCGCCGATCGTCAAAGCCCCTTCGCGGAGCGAATAGGCCGTATGCACATGCAGGTGCACGAAGCCGACTTCGTCGAGAATATCCACGCGCCCTCCGCACCCCGGGCCGGTCGCCGTTCTGGCGTTCGCCGCCGGCTCGGGCCAGACGCCCATTTTAGGCGGAGTCGCGGCGCAGCGGAACGGCCTTTCGCATGCGCAGCACGCTCATCCCCCGGCCAGCGCCGCCCCGACGACCCCGACGCCGGCGACAAAAGACAGAATAGCGGCCATTTCCATGATGTCGCGAAAGACGATCCGCATAGGAACAACTCCGTTCTTTGTTGTTACTCTATATGTTCTTTATTTGTTCCTGTCAATCACGATATGCGTATGTGTCGCCCAGCCGCCGCATCGGGCGGCGCGCGAATAAGAAAAGCGGTTGTTTTCGGTGGGAAGCCAAGTTGGCCCCGGCGATCAATTGGGGGGCAATCGCCGGGGCCTTTGCCGTTGCAGCAATGCAACGGCGGGGAGGTTTATAGCCTGACACGTGCGCGGTAGAAACCTTCGCGATGGGTTGTCCGCAACGGCATTTCCGATGCACGGTTAACGAAAATACTTCGATATTTCAAATAACTCGTTGATTTTGAGGAGCTTCCCGAACGGCACGCGTAAAAACGCCCGACAAAAAAACTATTCTTGCAATTTCGCAATTTCGTTCGGCGCGCCATTCCGCCAACTTTTGGCATTTTGTTTACGGCTTTTAGGTAACCGTCTTAGAGCCATGAACGATGCTTCGAACGCACCGCCGGAAACAGCTCACCGCGCCGAGAGGCAGCGCACGCTCATGCAGGCCCAGGCGCGGTTCAATCGCGGCGCCTCGACCATCGACTGCACCGTCCGCAACATATCCTCGACAGGCGCCCGGCTCGAGCTTCCGAACGCCGCGGTCCTGCCGCCCGACTTCGAACTGCATATTCCCCACAAGGGCCGCACTTTCATGGCCCATATCGTCTGGCGCGAGAAAAGTTCGGCGGGCGTGCGATTCGGCGGCGTCAGCGATTCCCCGTTCAACGATGCCTACGCGCAGCGCCAGAATGCGGCCGATTACATCGCGCATCTGCAACACGAACTGGCCAAGCGCGACGCCAAGATCCGGGAACTGAAGCTCAAGATTGTCGCGCTTGGCGGCGCTGACGATTACATCAGTCCCTAAAGCTCGGCCACCAGCCCGTCGCGCAAGGTGATCCGCCGATCCATCCGCGCGGCGAGATCGAGATTGTGCGTGGCGACAAGCGCGCCTAGCCCCGTCGCGCGCACCAGCGCCATCAACGTATCGAAAACGTGATCGGCCGTTTTGGGGTCCAGATTGCCTGTAGGCTCGTCCGCGAGCAGCACATGCGGCGCATTGGCGACCGCGCGCGCGATGGCGACGCGTTGCTGTTCGCCGCCCGACAGTTCAGCGGGTCGGTGGCTCTTGCGCTCGGCAAGGCCGAGATAGGAGAGCAATTCGTCAGCCCGCACGCCTGCTTCGCCGCGGTCGAGCCCACCGATCATCTGCGGCAGCATGACGTTTTCGCGCGCGGAAAACTCCGGCAGCAGATGATGAAACTGGTACACGAAGCCGATCGCGCTGCGGCGCAGGCTCGTGCGGCCGGCGTCGGACAGCGCCGCAGTGCTGCGCGCCCCGACGACCACATCGCCCGCATCGGGCTTTTCCAGCAAGCCCGCAACATGCAGCAAGGTCGATTTGCCCGCACCGGACGGCGCAATCAGCGCAACCGCCTCGCCCGCGCGCAGCGTGAAATCGACGCCGCGCAGAATGTCGAGCTGGTTTCCGCCCTGCCGGTAGCTGCGCTTGACGCCGGAAAGATGCAGCGCGTCTTTGGGATTTTCGCTCATTCGTAACGCAGCGCCTCGACGGGATCGAGCCTGGCGGCGCGCCAGGCGGGATAGGCGCTCGCCAGCAAGGACAGAACCAGCGTCATGACGACGATCAGCGCGACTTCGCCTCCATCCACGACCGCAGGCAGATGCGACAGGAAATAGACTTCGGAGGGAAACAGGTTGGCGTGCAGCAGATAGTTCAGGAAGACGCGGATCGTCTCCAGATTATGCGCCAGCAACAAGCCGAGGATCGCCCCCGCGATCGTGCCAGCAACGCCGATTGCTGCGCCCGTGATCAGAAACACGCGCAGCACCGCCTCCTTCGTCGCGCCCATGGTGCGCAGGATCGCGATGTCGCGCGCCTTGTCCTTCACCAGCATCGTCAGCCCCGAAATGATGTTCAGCGCGGCCACCAGCACGATCATCGTGAGGATGATGAACATCGTGTTGCGCTCGACGCGCAGCACGTTGAAAAACGTCTGGTTGAGCTGGCGCCAGTCGGTCAGCATCACGGGCCGGCCGGCCGCCGCCTCGATTTTCGGGCGCATCGCATCGATTTTGTCGGGATCGTCGAGAAAGATTTCGATGGTCGAAACTTCGTTGTCCTTGTTGAAGAAAGCCTGAGCCTCCTGCAACGGCAGATAGACGAACACGCTGTCGAATTCGCTCATTCCGATCTGGAAGATCGCGCGCACCGGATAGGCCTTGATGCGCGGGGCGACGCCAAAGGGCGTCGCTGCGCCCTTGGCGATGATGATCGACAGCTTGTCGCCGACCTGCACGCCAAGCTTGTCGGCCATGCGCTGGCCAATGGCGACGCCAAAGCCATCCTCGCCCTCGTCGTCGAAGCCTTTCAGCGTTCCAGTTTTCACATTGGCGCCGACGCCCGGCAGCTTTTCCAGATCGGCGCCGCGCACGCCGCGCACCAGGGCGCCGGTCTGCCCATAGGGCGAGGACACGCCCGCTGCGCCCTCCACCATCGGCAGCGCCATCGCGACGCCCGGAACCTTGGCGACGCGCGCCGTCACCTCGCCGTAATCGGTCAGCGGCGTTTCGGCGCCCTGCAGAAAGATATGGCCGTTCACGCCAACGATCTTGTCGAGCAGTTCCTTGTGAAAGCCATTCATCACGCTCATGACGACAATCAGCGTCGCGACGCCGAGCATGATCCCCAGAAACGAGAAACCGGCGATGACCGAGACAAACCCCTGCGCCCGGCGCGCGCGCAGATAGCGCAGCGCCAGCATCCATTCGAACGCGGCGAAGGATTTGGTGGGCGCGGCCTCCAGCGGCGGCGCGGCGGCGACCGCAGCTTCGTTCATGCCGTTTTCGCCGTCAGTCGGTTGAGCGCCTCGTCAAGCGACAGCGTGGCCCGCTCGCCCGAGCGGCGATTCTTCACCTCGATTTTGCCTTCGGCGAGCCCCTTGGGCCCGACGATCGCCTGCCAGGGCAGACCGATGAGATCGAGCGTGGCGAATTTCGCGCCGGGCCGCTCGTCGCGGTCGTCGTAGAGAACGTCCACGCCCGCCTTTTCGAGCTTGGCGTAAAGATCGGCGCAAGCCGCATCTGTCGCGCTGTCGCCGACCTTGAGATTGGCGAGCCCCACCGTGAAGGGCGCAACGCTCTCGGGCCAGATCATGCCGGCTTCGTCGTGATTGGCCTCGATGATCGCCGCCACCAGACGCGAGGGACCGATGCCGTAAGAACCCATCTGCACCGGCGTCTCCTTGCCGTCTGGCCCGTTCACAACGGCCTTCATGGGCTCGGAATATTTGGTTCCGAAGTAGAAAATATGGCCGACCTCGATCCCGCGCGCGGAAACCTGCTTGTCGGCCGGCAATGCGCCGAACTTGCCGGCGTCGTGCATCTCTTCGGTAGCCGCATATTGCGATGTCCAGCGGTCGAACACGCCCTGCATCGTCGCGCGATCGTCGAAAGCGATGTCGGCTGGCGGCGTGTCGTAGTCGAGAAAATCCTTGTGGCAGAAAACCTGGCTCTCGCCCGTCGAGGCGAGGATGATGAATTCATGGCTGAGATCGCCGCCGATGGGGCCGGTGTCGGCGCGCATCGGAATGGCCTTGAGGCCGAGCCGCGCAAAGGTGCGCAGATAGGCGGCGAACATCTTGTTGTAGGAATGACGCGCGCCGGCCTCGTCGAGATCGAACGAATAGGCGTCCTTCATCAGGAATTCGCGGCCGCGCATCACGCCGAAACGCGGGCGCACCTCGTCGCGAAACTTCCACTGGATGTGATAGAGATTGAGCGGCAGGTCCTTGTAGGATTTCACGTAGGCGCGGAAAATCTCCGTCACCATTTCTTCGTTGGTCGGCCCATAAAGCATCTCGCGCTCGTGCCGGTCCTTGATGCGCAGCATCTCCTTGCCATAGGCCTCGTAACGGCCCGACTCCCGCCACAGGTCTGCCGACTGGATCGTGGGCATCAGCAATTCGACCGCGCCCGCCCGGTTCTGCTCCTCGCGAACGATGGCGTTGATCTTGTTGAGCACGCGCAGGCCCAGCGGCAGCCAGGCGTAAATGCCCGCGGCTTCCTGCCGGATCATGCCGCCGCGCAACATCAGGCGGTGCGAAACGATTTCCGCCTCTTTCGGGTTTTCGCGCAAAATCGGCAGGAAATAACGGGACAGGCGCATCGAGTTCACCCGAATCTGAAGGCGAAAATTCGCCGCCAAACAACCTTAGGGACTGGCGAAACACAAGCTCTGTTTCGCCACGTGCGCACCGCCCGTCTGTCGCCGCGATGTCTGGCCTGTGTCTTTTGCAAAAGCGAAGATTTTGCACCGCACAATCCGCCTTGCCTATTTTGTGCGCTGCAATGACGATTTTTAGGCGGAATCGCGACATGATGCGTGACACGGGCAAATTGTCGCAGTAGCGTTCTTTCCGATCCGTACGGGGTCGTCGCCGCGTTTTTGGCGAAGCTGCAGTCCAAGTCGTGGGAGGACGTCGAAATTTTCGGGAGCGGTGGGAGCCGCAAGAGCCTTAAGGCCAATGCCGAATTTCGACAGGGACAAGGCGGTCTAGAGAGCGGGAGCGGACAGCCGCCCCGCTCTTTTCATTTTCAGGCCGCAATTCGTCTTGCTTTCGGGCGTTCGCGTCTTGCTTACAGGCGTCTTCAGGCGCCCTCGCCTTGCGCCCAGCGCGCTTTCGTCTCGGCCCGCCAATCGGCGTAACGCCCCTCAGCAATCGCCTGGCGCGCCTCGCCCATCAGCGTCTGGTAATAGGCGATGTTGTTCCATGTCAGCAGCATCATCGCCAGAATCTCTCCGGCTTTGACGAGGTGATGCAAATAGGCGCGGCTGTAATCGCGCGCCGCCGGGCATTCCGCCATTTGATCGAGCGGGCGCGCGTCGTCGGCATGGCGCGCATTCTTGAGATTGACGCGCCCGTAGCGCGTATAGGCGAGACCGTGGCGGCCCGCGCGCGTCGGCATCACGCAATCGAACATGTCAATCCCGCGCCCCACGCTCTCGATCAGATCGTCGGGCGTGCCGACGCCCATGAGATAATGCGGCTTGGTTTCGGGAAGATGCGGCATGACGGTTTCGATCATCGCCAGCATCACATCCTGCGGTTCGCCGACGGCGAGCCCACCGATCGCCAGACCGCCGAAATCCATTTCCGCCAGAGCGCGCGCGCTTTCGATGCGCAACGGGCGGTCGTCGCCGCCCTGAACGATTCCAAACACCGCCCTGCCCGGTTGCTGCGCGAACGCCTTGCGCGAGCGTTCCGCCCAGCGCAGCGAAAGCCGCATCGCGCGTTCGATTTCCGCGCGCGACGCCGGCAGGCGCACGCATTCGTCGAATTGCATCTGGATGTCGGAGCCGAGCAGATCCTGGATTTCCATCGAACGCTCGGGCGTCAGAACATGTTTCGAACCGTCGATATGCGACTGGAACGTGACGCCGTTTTCATCGAGCTTGCGCAATTGCGACAGCGACATCACCTGAAAGCCGCCGCTGTCGGTCAAAATGGCGTGCGGCCAGTTCATGAAACGGTGCAGCCCGCCCAGCGCGGCGATCCGTTCGGCGCCGGGCCGCAACATCAGGTGATAGACATTGCCCAGCACGACATCGGCGCCGCTCTCGCGCACCTGTCCGGCATACATCGCCTTCACGGTTGCCGCTGTGCCCACGGGCATGAAAGCGGGCGTTCGGACAGGCCCATGAGCGGTGGAAATCTCGCCGGTGCGCGCAGCGCCGTCGCGGGCGTGGATGGTGAAAGAGAAGTCGGTCATGAGCGCGATTGGAACTCGCCTTGCAATGCGCGCGCGAAGCTTTCCTGCGTGCGAAAGGCGCTGTAGCGCGCGCCCGCGCTGATCTCGCGCGTTTCAAGCGTGATCCGCAGTCTGGTCCCGCCATCGGCCGGGTGCAGATCATAGACGATCCCGAACTGCCGGTCCGGCGCAATGTCCACGCCGTTGACGCCGGTCACGACATTGATGAGGCGCCGATCCCGTTCGTAGACGGGCTGTGTCAACCTGTATGCGGCGCGGCCCCCCGCGCTCACTTCCTCGTAGGTCCAGACGCGTTCGTCGGCGTCGGCCAGCGTCACGTCGTTGAAACGACGGTCGTAGAACAAGCCATTCCAGCCCGATGGTTGCAAGCGTGGCCAGATGGCGGCAGGCGAAGCCGCGATAAAAACCTCGATCGGTTGCGCAGCTCCGCGCGCCGGAAGGCGAAACGCTATCCAGTAGAGCGCGAAGGCGAGCGCCAGAACGAGGGCGATGATTGGCAGATTGTCCATAACGCCCCTCCTCGATCAAGCCTTGCGCGCACGCACGTAAACGCTGTCGGCAAGCGCGCGCAAAGGCGCTGCGATGCGCGCTGCGGCGCGTACGATCGTCGACGCAGCAATCAACGCTTTCGCACGCGCATCGACAATTGCGAAATCGTCGCTCAGCAAGCCGAGCCCGCCAAAAGCCTCCGGCTCGATCGCAACGTCCGCGAAGGCCGCGCCGAACAGCGCGCGCAATTGCGCGTCCGTATAATAGCGCACGCGGAACACGCCGGCCTGCGCATAATCGGGCTGCGCCATCACATGGCGCGCGCGCAGGCCGCCTGCGCTCGCCATCTGGATTTTCGCAGCGCCCTGCGGCTTCAGCGCGCGCGCGATTTCGCGCACCGTTTCGGCCGCGTCCGCGCGCGAGAAATGCTGGATAACGGAATAGGAAAACACCATGTCGAAAGAGCGGTCGCGAAATGGCAGACAGCGCGCATCGCCGCAGACAAAGGCCATATTGAGCCCCTCGCGGCCAAAAGCGCGGCGCGCGGCCATGATGGCGCCGAGCGAGGGATCGATTCCGATCGCGCGCCAGCCCTTGCGCGCCGCCGACACGCTCCAGCGGCCCCAGTTGCAGCCAATGTCGAGCAACGCGCCGCCGGCGCCGCGTTGGACTGGAATGTCGGGAATGGGATAGGCGGCCAGATTGCCGATGAGATGGCGATAGCCATAGCCCGATGTCGCGCCGACCAGATGCGCGATGGCGGCGTCCACGCGCGCGTCTTCACGCCATTGCGCGCCGACGCTCGCACGCTCGGCGTCCGTCAGCCCCAATGTCTCGAGATAGAGCGGCCCGCCCTCCCCGGACCGCGCGGCGGCGAGCGAGGCGGCGGCGACGCCGATTGTCTGGTCGCGCTCTTCCACCAGCATCACCGGCACGCCGTCGACCACGGGATAGACATGGCCATGGGAACAGGTCAGACGCCCGTCAGCGAGCGAAAGCGGCGCTCCGTCGCGCGGACATTGCATCAACGCCAGAAGGCGCGGATCGAGCGCGCCCATCAGGCGCCGGCCGCGCGCCGCGCCGCCTCGATCGTGTTGGCCATCAGCAACGGCACGGTCATCTGCCCGACGCCCCCCGGCACGGGCGTGATGGCGCCGGCGCGATCCAGCGCTTCGTCATACGCCACATCCCCCACGAGCCGGTATTTCCCCTCGCCCGCATCGATCCGGTTGATGCCGACGTCGATGACAACCGCGCCGTCCTTCAGCCAGTCGCCGCGCACCATTTCAGGCTGACCGACCGCCGCCACGACGATATCGGCGCGACGCACGACGCCAGGCAGATCGCGCGTGCGCGAATGCGCGACCGTCACGGTCGCGTTCTGCGCGAGCAGCAATTGCGCCATCGGCTTTCCCATCAGGTTCGACCGGCCGATCACGACGGCTTCGGCGCCGTCAACCTTGCGGCCGAGTGCGGTCATCGTGCGCTCGATCAGTTTCATCGAGCCGAAAGGCGTACAGGGGACGAGCGCCCGTGCGGCCGCGCCGGTGGCCAGCAGACCTGCATTGACCGGATGAATGCCGTCGACATCCTTGCGCGGATCGATGCGCTCGAGCGCCGCCGCGCTGTCGAGCCCGCGCGGCAAGGGCAGTTGCACGAGAATGCCGTGGATCGCGGGATCGGCGTTCAGCTTGTCGATCAGCGCGTTGAGGTCGGCTTGCGCAACAGTCGCCGGCAGATTGTGCTGCTGCGAGGTGAAACCGAGCGCTGCGGCCATTTTCGATTTCGAGCGCACATAGACGCCGCTCGCCGGATCGTCGCCGACGAGAACGACGGCCAGCCCCGGCTTGACGCCACGGGCGATCAGCGCGGCGGTGGCGCGTTCGTTTTCGGCGATGACAGCGGCGGCGGCGATCTTGCCGTCGATGATGAGCGCTTTGCGGCCAGAAGGGCGCAGGAAGTCGGCAGGCATGGTGTCTCCTCGCCGCGCTTTTGGCAGACGCGCGCGGCGGCGCCAAGCAATTCAGGCGCGCAATTCAGGAAAGAACGGCAAAACGCGCGGTGTGGCGCGCAAAGCCCCCCGGCGGCAATGCGCGCATCGACGGCTTTTCGGCGATGTCCCCCGCAAAACCGACGGGATCGCCGTAGCCGGTCCAGGCCTCGACGCACAGATAGGGCGCAGGCGGACGCGCCCAGAGGGCGATATGCGGAAAATCGGCGAAATCGAAGCGCAGCCGCCGCCCGCCATTCGTCAGTTCGGTCGAACGGCTGGCGACGTCCAGAAAGCACAGCGCTTCCTGCCGCATGAGGTCGGCGTCGAGCGCAAGCGTCCGTCCCTCCAACGGCACGGGCCGCCGCTCCGCCGAGAACAGGCCGCCCGGCGCAATAATGGGCACGCTGGCGCGCTCCTCCTTTTCGAAGACGAAACCGGCTGGCGCGTTCCAGTCGAACCGAAAACCAGGATGCAGCCCCGCAGCGTAAGGCAGCGCTTCGGCGCCCGTATTGCAAACCTCGAGGCTGCATTCGAGCGCGCGCGCGCTCAGCCGATAGACGACATCGAAGCGGAACGCGAAAGGATAGAGCGCGCGCGTTTGCGCATCGTCCTCCAGCCTCAGCCTGAGGAAATCGGCGGCCCGGTCCACGAGCCGAAACGCCCGCGCCGCGGCGAAACCGTGCAGACCAAGCGGATAAACCTGTCCGCGATGACGCACGCCAGCGGCCGTCCAGCCAACGATCGGGAAAAGCACCGGCGCGGTCTGCCCCCAGACGGATGGGTCGGCCCGCCAGAGAATCTCGTCCGGGCCCACCCGCCAGCGCAGCGCTTCCGCCCCGTTGGTCGAAACGCCCAGAATGGCGTCGCCCGAGGCGAGTTCGAGCAGGCTTTCCGTCAAATGCGCGGTCTTGCGAGCGATTTGGCGAGGCGCGAGCGGTTGGCCCGCACCTTGTGGCGATAGATCTGCACCATGTCGCCTGTCGATGCGCCATTGGCGACGCGCACGCCATGCTCGAGCGCTGCGACAGCCTTTTCGACCGCCATGCGCTGGCTTTCACGCACGGCCGAGGGCCCGCCCAACGAAAGGTAAACGAGCCGCAGCGCGATCACCTGCTGCGCTTCGATCGCCAGCATCGTCGATTCCACGGAAAGTCGAGCCCAGGCGTTGAACAGCGAGGCAGCCGGCGTAAACCACATTCTTTGTTCCCCAGCCCAATTGGCGCCGCCCCCCGGATCGCCGGCGCATTAAACTTTGATACAGGCAATTTCCTATACATTCATGGCTCCCGTCCGGAAAGAATATGAACTCCTGCCGATGAACGCCCATTTTGCTCCCAGCGAAGCCGAAATCGACGCGGCCTTCGACCGATGCGAATTCGCTGTCGTCTATCAGCCGCAGGTTGAGCTGCGGACGGACAGGATCATCGGCGCCGAAGCGCTGGTGCGCTGGAACCATCCGGCCCGTGGCCTGCTCGGCCCGGACTATTTTCTGGAAAGCGTCTTCCAGCACGGGCTCGCCCGGCGCCTGTCGACCTGGGTGCTGACGCAAGCCTGCCGCGACGCCCTCGCCTGGAATGACATTCGCGTCGCCGTCAATCTTTCGCCCTCGCAATTCGCCGATCCCGGCCTTGCGGCGCATATCCTGCCGATCGCGCGGATGAGCGGCCTGCCCCTCAACAGACTGGAAGTCGAAATCGTCGAAACGGCGCTGTTCGACGACACCGATGAAGCGCGCAAACGTATCGAGGAATTGCGGACGGCCGGCGTTTCGATCGCGCTCGACGATTTCGGAACGGGTTATTCCAACCTGAATCGCTTGCAGCACATGCCGTTCGACAAGATCAAGATTGACAAGGCCTTTATCGACGGACTGCCGGAAATGCGCTCGGTCGCCATTTTGCAGGCGATTGTCGCGCTCGTGCGCGCGCTTGGCATGAAGGCGCTTGCCGAAGGCGTGGAGACGCCGGATCAGCGGCGCATCGTGACCGCGACCGGCTGTCACTACATGCAGGGTTTTTTGTTCGCAAAGCCGATGTCCGCGCAGGAACTGACGGCCCTTCTGAAAAGCCGCGCCTGACCCTCAGGCGGCCCTGCTGTATCCCGACGCGCGCAGCACATAGCGCACCTGATAGGCGAGCAGCCGCCAGTTCACCGGCTTCGTCACAAAGGATGTCGCGCCATTGTCATAGGCGCTGTCGATCGAGGCCATGTCCTCGCAGCTCGTCACCATAATGACCGGCAAATAGGCAAACGCGCTGTCGGCGCGAATGGCGCGCAGCGTTTCGAGCCCGTTCATGACCGGCATTTCAAGGTCGAGCAGCACGATGTCGTATCGGCCGGCGCGCAGTTTGGCGAGGCCCTCGGCTCCGTCGCAAGCCGTCTCGACGCTCGCTTCGGGCCCCGAAAGGAACACTGTCGCGAACTCCCGTTGAATGGGATCGTCGTCCACGACCAGGATACGAACCCCGCCGTCCAGAATATATCGATAGTCCTGACCGGACATAAAGCTGGCCCCTATAACCCTCGCATTATGCCCCGCCCCCGTTAAGGTCGGATTAAAGCGCGGACTTCAGCATTTACGGCGTTCTTAAGGTTTCGCGCGCAATTTGGGCCGGCACATTCCGGAGCGCCGCGTGAAAACCGTCCGACTGTCCTTGCGGGGAAAAATCCTGATCCTCGTCGTCAGCGCGATCGCCATTGCGCAGGCGCTGATGTCGGTCAACATCGCCTGGCGCGAGGCCGAGCGTTACCTCGGACTGCGGCGTGACGCGCTTCAGGCGACTGCGCAGGTGTTGGCCTCGGCCGCCTCGCCCGCCGCCGCCGCTGGCGACCGCATGGGCGCGCTGAACGCCTTGCGCGCCGTCGGCCGTTTGCCCGGCGTGAAATACGCCAGACTTGCGCGCTCCAGCGGGCAGACCCTTGCCGAGATCGGCGCGACGGAGCAACTCGACAATGATGTCGTGCTGTCCGGCGCCGACCAGGGAGTCGGCCTGTTCGAGCTTTTGCGCGCACGCACCATGCAGCTTGAGGCGCCCGTGATCGAAGCCGGCGCCAATGTCGGAAAGGTGGTGGTGATCGGCGACGTTTCCGATTTCCGCACCGGTCTCGTCGACGCGCTCAAGAGCGCGCTTCTGGGCGGTTTCGCCGCGCTGATGATTGCGCTGCTGGTCGCGATGCGGCTCGTCGCGCATGTCACGCGCCCGATCCTCGAGCTTGCCAACGCCATGCGCCGCGTGCGCGCCGGCGAGGGCTATTCGATCACGCTGCAGCAGACGACGCACGACGAGGTCGGCTCGCTCGTGAAAGGCTTCAACGCGATGATCGGCGACATCCGCCAGCGCGACGACCGCCTCGCGCGGCACGTCGCCGATCTGGAAAGCGAGGTTGCGGCGCGCACCGCCGATTACGTCGAGGCGCGCGACGCGGCCGAAGCCGCCAATCTCGCCAAATCCGACTTCCTCGCCACGATGAGCCACGAAATCCGCACGCCGATGAACGGCGTCATGGTCATGGCCGAACTGCTGGCCGCAGGCGACCTGCCGCCGCAGGCGCGCCGTCAGGCCGAAATCATCGCGCGTTCCGGCCAAAACCTGCTCGCCATCATCAACGATATTCTCGACTTTTCGAAAATCGAAGCGGGCAAGCTCGATGTGGAGCGCCAGCCCGTCAGCCCCGCACAGATCGCCGAGGACACGTTGCGTCTGTTCGCCGAACGCGCACAGAGCAAGGATCTGGAGCTTGCCGGGTCGCTGGTTGCGCGCGATGGCCTGTTCGTCGCCGCCGATCCGGTCCGCCTGGCGCAGGTTCTCTCCAACCTCGTCAACAATGCGCTCAAGTTCACCGATAAAGGTTCGGTGTTTCTGCAGATGGGCCCGGACAGCGCCGATCCGAAACAATTTATGTTTGCGGTCGAGGACACCGGCATCGGCATCCCCGCAGACAAGATCGACTCGGTCTTCGGCGCATTTCAGCAGGCCGATCAGTCGACCATGCGCAAATTCGGCGGCACTGGCCTTGGGCTTTCGATCGCAAGAAGGCTCGTCGAGGCCATGGGCGGGCAATTGCGCGTGACGTCGCAGCCTGGAAAAGGCTCGCGTTTTTTCTTCTCGCTGCCGCTGCATGAAACCAGCGCGCCCGCGCAACCCGCGCGTTACGCAGGCGCCCCTAAAGCCGCCCTGCTGCTGCCTGAAAGCAGAACGCGAAAAGAAATTGCGACCTTGCTGGAAGGACTCGGATTTTCGCTTCAGGCTGCGCCTGACTCTGCGACGCGTCTCGTCATCGGCGAACCCGCCGGCCTTGCGTCGAACGACCTGCGCGCCAGCCTCGCGCCGCAGGCGACGGTCGTCGCGCTCGCCCGCTTTGGCGACGCCGCCCAATCGCTGTTGCGCGAAGGTCGCGCCGACGCGGCGCTGGCGCTGCCGCTTGCCGCCGGCGCGCTCGACGCCATCGCACAGGCCGCCGCATCCGGCCGTCGCTACGTCGAAACCGCGCGCGCGATAACCCAGACCCGTGCGCAATACGCAACGGCGCGCGTGCTGGTGGTCGACGACGCCGCCGTGAACCGCGAGATCGCAGAAGCCGCGCTCAAACAATTCGGCATCGCCGCGCAATTGGCCTGCGACGGCGCAGAAGCCGTGCGGCGCGCGAGCGCCGAACATTTCGACCTCATCCTGATGGACGGCTCGATGCCGCTCATGGACGGCTACGAGGCCGCCCGCCTCATTCGCGCACAGGCGCAGGCCGGGCGGCGCGCCCGCACGCCCATTGTCGCGCTGACGGCCCATGTCATCGGCGCGAGCGCCGACGCATGGTCGCAGGCCGGCATGGACGGCGTGTTGCACAAACCCTTCACGCTCGACCAGCTCGGCGCCGTGTTGGCCGCCCATCTCGCCACGCTCGAAACGAACGCCAGCGCGCCGCCCGTGGAAGAACCCGCCATCGATCCCGCCATGATCGACGACTTGCGCCGTATGGCCGGCGGCGAGGCGCTCGTGCGCCGCGTCGTCGCGCTTTATGCAGCGCAGGCGCCGCAAACCGTCGCGGAAATCGATCGAGCGGCGGCTGCCGGCGACACGGAAGCCCTGCGTCGCGCCGCGCATGCGTTGAAATCGATGAGTCTCAATATTGGCGCGACCACCGTCGCCCGGTCGGCGCTCGCAATCGAACAGGCTGCCGCCGCCGGTTCAATCGAAAAGACCCCGCTGGCGGCGCAGTTGCAGACGGCGCTCGAAAAACTCGCTGCTGCATGACATTGGCCGCCCAGCGCATTGCCATCGCTGCGCGGCCCCCCTATAAGCAGCCCCGTCGGAGTGTAGCGCAGCCCGGTTAGCGCACTTGTCTGGGGGACAAGGGGTCGTGGGTTCGAATCCCGCCACTCCGACCATTTCACTCAAAACCGGCTTGAAAAAGGATCGCCGCTCACGCGCGCGCGCTGCGCAGGAGGCGCAGGCAATCGTCGACGTCCTTCTGCAGCGCCATCAACGGCTCGCGCAGGTTGCGCACGGGCGCGGGCAGCGGCAATTGGGCTTGCGCGGGCGCTGGCGGCGGCGCCGTTTTCACCGGAGGAGCCTCTACGGCCGCCGGCGTCGCCATCATCGGCGGCGCAACAGGCGCGGCAAGCGCCGCCTCAGCCATCATCGCGTCCGATGCTTCCGCTGTCTCGTTCTCTTCGGCGCCAGCCTGCCCTTCGCCCTGCGCGTGCGCCGCCAGAGCGCGCGCGCCATGCTCGCGCAGCAGCCGCTGCACGCCCTTGATCGTGTAGCCCTGACCGTAGAGAAGCGCCTTGATCGCGCCGACGAGTTCGATGTCCTCGCGCCGGTAATAGCGCCGCCCGCTGCGCTTCATCGGCCGAATCTGCGTGAATCGCGTCTCCCAGAACCGCAGGACATGCTGTGGCAGGTCGAGTTCTTCTGCGACCTCGCTGATCGTCCGGTAGGCGTCCGGCGCCTTGTCCGTTTCGGGCGAACTCATCCCGTCGTCCCCTCTGGCGCGGCGAATCGCGCCCGAGCAGTCTATCCCCGCCGCGTCAGTCTTCCAGACCCTCGGTCGAGGCGCCGTTGACGCGCGCCTTGAGGATGTTCGAGGCCTTGAAGACGATCACGCGCCGCGACGAAATCGCAGCAGCAACGCCCGTTTTGGGATTGCGCCCGACCCTTTCGCCTTTGGCGCGTACGAGAAACGAGCCAAACGAGGACAATTTGACGGTTTCTCCCGAGGCCATCGTGTCGGAAATCTCGCCCAGCACCGTCTCGACCATATTGGCCGAATCGACGCGCGACAGACCGACCCGCCGATAGACCGCATCCGCCAGATCGGCGCGCGTGAGCGTGCGTCCCTCCAATTTCGACGTGCCAGCGGAGCCGGCTTTTCTGGAGTCATGCATTTTTAAAGTCTCAAAAATGAATTCGAACCAAAGGCGCGGCTTACCCCTTCCAACCGAAGCCTTTTGCTAAAATGCCAGGCTTCGATCATCGTCCGCTGCTGTATTTGGAACCCTCCGGGCGGCAAAAGCAACCGCCATAGGTCACAAATTGACGATCAATGCCCAAATAACGGGCGCGTTCACCAGCGAATAATTGCTGCGCCCCAGGTGAATCCTCCGCCGACCGCCTCGATCATCACGGTCTGGCCTTTTTTGATTCGCCCGTCAGCGACGGCCGCCGCAAGGGCGAGCGGAATGGAGGCGGCGGACGTGTTGCCGTGGCGATCGACCGTCAGGACCACCTTTTCAAGCGGAATCCCGAGTTTTTCGGCCGACGCCTCGATGATGCGCCGATTGGCCTGATGCGGCACGAACCAGTCGAGCGTAGTCGCATCGACGCCGGCGGCGGCGAAACAATCGGTCATCACGCCCGTCACCTGCCCCACCGCGTGGCGGAAGACGTCCTTGCCGATCATCTTGAGATGACCGACCGTGCCCGTCGTCGAAGGCCCGCCGTCGACATAGAGCTTCTCGCGATGGCGCCCGTCCGAACGCAGGCTCGTGGCGATCACGCCGCGCTCCTCCGGGCTCGCAGGCTGCGCTTCCAGAACGATGGCGCCGGCGCCGTCGCCGAAAAGCACGCAGGTCGTCCGATCTTCCCAGTTCAGAAGGCGCGAGAAGGTTTCGGCCCCGATCACCAGCGCCCGCTTGTGCGAGCCCGAGCGCAGGAATTTGTCGGCGGTCGTCACGGCGAAGACGAAGCCCGAGCAGACCGCCTGCAGATCGAAGGCGACGCCCTGCGTCACGCCAAGCGCGGCCTGGATCTGGGTGGCGGTGGCCGGAAAGGTGAAATCGGGCGTGGAGGTCGCCACGATGATGAGATCGATCGTCTCGGCCTCGACGCCGGCATTGGCGAGCGCAGCGCGCGCGGCGGCGGTTCCCAGCGTCGATGTCGTCTCGCCCGGCCCCGCGATGTGGCGCTGCCGGATCCCGGTGCGCTGGACGATCCAGTCGTCCGATGTATCGACCTGTTTTTCGAGATCGGCGTTGGTGACGACGCGTTGCGGGAGGGCCGAGCCCACGCCCAGAACGACAGATCGCAGCAGATGGATGGAGGGCTCGCTCATGCGCCGCTCAAGGTTGGCGCAGGTCGGCGAGCGCGGCCTGCGGCGCGCCCCCCTCCTGCGACAGGTTCATTGTTTCACGGATTTTTTCGAGAAGGCCGTGGCGGACCATCTCGTAGCCGATGTCGACGGCGCCGGCGAAACCCAGCGCGTCCATGCCGCCATGGCTCTTGATGATGACGCCGTCCAGCCCCAGAAACAGGCCGCCGTTGACGCGGCGCGGATCGATTTTTTGCTTCAGCTCGACGAAGGCCGCGCGCGCCAGCAGCGCGCCGAGTTTCGACATCAGCGAGGACTTGAACGCATCGCGCATATACTGGCCGATCTGCTTGGCCGTGCCTTCGGCGGTCTTCAGCGCGATATTGCCGGTGAACCCTTCCGTCACCACCACATCGACCGTGCCTTTGCCGAGATCGTCGCCCTCGACGAAGCCGCGATAATCCATCGTCGGCAGGTTGGCGTCGCGCAAGCGCCGCGAGGCGGCTTTCACTTCCTCGAGCCCCTTGATCTCCTCGACGCCGACATTGAGCAGGCCAACGCTCGGTTTTTCGAGATTGAACAGGATGCGCGCCATCGCCGAGCCCATGATGGCCAGATCGACGAGATGCTGGGAATCGGCGCCAATCGTCGCGCCGACATCCAGCACGATGGATTCGCCGCGCACGGTCGGCCAGATCGCGGCCAGCGCAGGGCGATCGATGCCCGGCAGCATGTGCAGGCAGATTTTCGACATGGCCATCAGCGCGCCGGTGTTGCCGGCCGAAACGGCGGCGTCAGCCTCGCCGTTTTTCACCGCGTCGATGGCCAGCCACATGGACGAGCCGCGCCGGCCTGCGCGCAGCGCCTGACTGGGCTTGTCGTCGTTTCGCACAACCACATCGGTATGGCGCACCTGCGAAACGGCCGCCAGCTTGGGATCGGCGTCCAGCAAGGGCCGGATTTTCGCCTCGTCGCCGAAGAACAGGAAGGTCGTGTCGGGCCGCCGCTCACGCGCGATGCCGGCGCCCGGAACCACCACGGAGGGGCCAAAATCCCCGCCCATGGCGTCGAGCGCGATTCGAACGCTTCTTCCGGCTGCTGTCGTCAAATGACCTGGTCCTTTCGGGCGGCGGACCATAGCCGCTCGGGCGGACAAGGCAAGCGTCAGCGCTCCCGGCGGCCCGCTTTATTCGCCAGGCTCTCCAGTGCGGCGAAAGGCGATGTCTTCTCCACCGCCGCCGATGTCTTGAACGTCGCCCCTGGTTTGCGCGGATAGGGATCGAGCCCCAGCGCCAGATGTTCGGCCGCCAGCGCCCCAAGGTCGACGCGGCCGTTGACGATCGGATCGGCCTCCTCCATCGCGGCCTCTTCCTCGATCCCTTCGGGGCGCCGCGCGTCCGCCGCTTGCGGGGGAGCGAAATCGGTATCGATCTTTTCGACGATATCGGCTTCGAAGGGCTCGAGGCTGACCACGCAGGTCTGCGTGACCGTCGCCCTGACCTCTCCGGTCACACGCAGCCCCTCGCGCCCGCGCCGCGCGATATGGAAGGCGGCGTCCGCGCGCGCCAGCCCCGGCAGGCCGAGAAATGCTCGCAGCGCCTCGCGCGTCTGCGCATCGGCCGAGACTGTCAGATCGAGCCCATGCGCGGGCACATCGTTCACCGCGACCGGAAGGCTCCAGACGGGATTGGCCGTTTGCGTGGCGGAATGCATGGCTTCAGGTCTCCGTGTGAGGCGCCGGATCGGGGAAAACGCATATGCCCTTCAGCAACGTTTGCGCTGAGGATGCCGAAAGCGTGCGACGCGCCTCCTCGGCATAATGCGCGAGAGCCCGTCCGCGTTCCGCATCGCCCGAACCCAGAACATTGCGCGCCAGCGCGCCCGCCAGATCCTCCTCGCCCGCAAAGGCCCGCGTATAGGCGGCGCTGCGCCCGTTGTAATCCTCGCCGAGCTTGGCCATGCGCTTGGGGACGGCGAGGTCGCCGACGCCCATTTCGCGCAGGGCTCTGTCGAACGAGGTGAACATATGATCGGAAAGCGCCTGCGCCAGGGTTCGCCCGGCATCCCCTTCTTCGGTCAGCCGCCGCATGACCAGAAAAGCGTGCAGAACGACGAGATCGAAACGCCCCTCGAGCGTGTCGGCGACGCCGTAAGGCGGGCGATAAAGCGCAGGCCGCCGGGCCGCCTGCACGATGTTTTCGTAGAGGGGAACGACGGCCAAGGGCGGCGTCTTGCGACGAAAGAGTTTGCGTATCATCGACTTGCAGCCATTTCCTGAATCAGTCTCGCAGCTTGGCGCGGTCTTGCAATTGCCTTACACGGGGGTTAGGCAACGCGGCATGCGGATGCAAGTCTCAAATAGCGGAGCAACTAGAATGAGCGGTCGGGCGACAGCCATTGCGCGGGTCATGATTCTCTGCGCGCTCGCCGCTCCGCTGGCAGGCTGCATCAATTACGACGGCGTTGTGCAGCGCGGCTACCAGGTCGATCCGCAGGCGCTGGCGCAAGTCCACAACGGCGAGTCGAAGGAGAAAGTGCTCTCGGTTCTCGGCACGCCTTCCACGACCTCCACGATCGGCGGCGACGCCTGGTATTACATTAGCCAGAAAGTCGAGCGCAAAGTCGCCTTCATGAACGCTTCGGTGACCGAGCAGCGCGTGCTCGCTGTCTATTTCGCCGGCAACAAGGTGACCCGCATCGCCAATTACGGCCTGCAGGACGGCCGCGTCTTCGATTACGTCTCGCGCACGACGCCGGTCGCCGGCGGCGACACCGGCTTCATCCAGAACATGCTGACCAACCTGCTGAAGTTCGGCTGATCTTGACGGCCCGCGTCGCCGCCGTCAGCGCGCGGCGCGGCCATCATTTCTCCAAGACGACGCAATCCTTCATCCGTCTGGTCGAAGGCATGGGCGTCGCGGGCGATGGCCATTTCGGCGCGACGGTCCAGCATCGGCACGCAAGACGCAAAGACCCGACACAGCCAAATCTGCGGCAGGTTCACCTTCTGCAACAGGAGAGCCTCGACGCGCTCGCCGCGCGGTTCGGCGCGCTCGGACCCGGCGATCTCGGCGAAAACATCCTGACGCAGGGTATCGACCTTCTGGCGCTGCCGGCTGCGACGCGGCTGCATATCGGCGCAGGCGCGATCGTCGAACTGACGGGACTGCGCAATCCCTGTGTCCTGATCGACCGCTTTCGTCCGGGCCTGATGGCCGCCTGCCTCGATCGCGACGCGACAGGGGCGATCGTGCGCAAGGCCGGCGTGATGGCCATCGTCGTCCAGGGCGCCGATATCGCGCCCGGCGACAGCGTGGTTGCAGAGCCGCCATCCGGCCCTGCCCGCCCGCTGGCGCCGGTATGAACGTGCCGCCCGTCCATGCTTCAACGACAAGGAAATGCATGGTCGTGACGCGGCGACGGCAAGTCCTACACAACCAAGGACGCAGCCGAAGCGGCCATGAAGACGATGAAGGATTGCGGCGCGATGTGACGCCCTCCTCGATCCGCAAAATGAACGGAGGAAACACCGGCATGCAGATGCCGGTGTTTTTTCGTGACAGGCCAACGCCTTGCGGAGATAACCGGAATCAACGCGCGAGGCTGCAGACCTTCCTCGTCGCCATTGCCATCGCAAATTTCTGGAATAAATCGCCGCCTGCGCCGTCTTTCTTCATGGAGCCGTTTTGGAACTCCGTGGGAGAATCGCATGAAAATTGTTCTGGCCGCCGCCATCGTCGCAACCGCCGCCGCCGCCGCTTTCGCGCAGGCTGCAGCGCCCGCCAAAGTCGCCGATACGCCGAAAGGAAAGGCGCTGACGACCGAAAAAGGCTTTACGCTGTACACGTTCGACAAGGACGCCGGCGGCAAATCGGCCTGCAACGGCCCCTGCGCAACCAACTGGCCGCCTCTCGCAGCCCCGGCGAGCGCCAAGGCCTCCGGCGACTGGACGATCATTGCGCGCGACGATGGTTCGAAACAATGGGCCTATAAAGGCAAGCCGCTTTACGCCTGGACGAAGGACGCCAAGCCGGGCGACACGACCGGCGACGGCTTTCTGAACAACGCCTGGCATATTGCCCGGCCCTGATGTGAGAGACTCGCTCTGGACGAGATCGCCGCCCAAATCGAACCGCTGATACCGGGCCTGCGTCGCTACGCGCGCGGATTGCTGCGCGACCCGGATGCGGCGGATGATCTCGTCCAGAGCACGCTGGAGCGCGCGCTCGCGCGCTGGCGCCTGCGTCGCGACGACGGCGACCTCAAGGCCTGGCTCTATACGATCCAGCGCAACCTTTATTGCGACATGCTGCGCGCGCGCCAGCGCGCTGCACACGCCACGACAATCGCGCAGGCGCAGTCCAGCGCATACGCCGACGGCGATCCCGAAGCCGCGCTGATCGCGCGCGACGCGCTGTCGCGGCTAGACGCCCTGCCCGAGGAACAGCGCACGCTTCTTTTGCTTGTTGGCGTTGAGGACCTGTCTTACGCGCAAGCGGCGCGCGCGCTGGGCGTTCCCGTCGGCACGATCATGTCGCGGCTCAGTCGGGCGCGCGCTGCGCTGCGCCGGCGCATGGAAAGCGGCTCCGGCGCCGTTCTGAGGAGAGTAAAATGACCGATGGCCGCCCTCTGGGCGAAGACGATCTGCAAGCCTATGTCGACGGGCGGCTCCCCCCGGAACGGCGCGCGGGCGTCGAGGCCTATCTGGCGAGCGATTGCGCCGCCGCAGCGCAAATGGAAGCCCAGCGCGCCGACCGGGCCGCGCTGCGCGCCTGGCTCGCGCCCGTCGCCGCGGAACCGGTTCCCGCCCGCTTGCGCATTGCCCATATCGCCGCCGGCCAGCGTCTGGCCCGTCGCCGCAGCCTTGCAATGGCGGGCGGCGTCGCAGCCTGCCTGGCGCTGGGCGCCGGCGCTGGCTGGTTTGCGCGCGGATACGAAGCGCGCGCCACGCCCGCAATGGCGCAGGACGCTTTCAGCGCCTATCGCGTCTTCGCTGTCGAAAAAGCGCATGTCGTGGAAGTCGGCGCCGATAACGAGAGCCATCTCGTGCAATGGCTCTCGCGCAGGCTCGGCCGCCCCCTGAAAGCGCCCGACCTGACGGCGGCCGGGCTCAAACTGGTCGGCGGCCGCCTTTTGCCTTCGGCGGCAGCAACGCCCGCTGCGCAATTCATGTATGAAGACGCCGCCGGCCGTCGCGCGTCGGTCTACGTCCGCCCCGGCGCTCTGGACGAAACCACAGGCTTCCGCTTCGAACGCCAGGGCGATATCGGCGCCTTTCTGTGGACCGAAAAAAACCTCGCCTTCGCGATCGTGGGACAGGAAAGCCGCGAAAACCTGCTCGCGGCGGCCCATGCGGTCTATGCGCAATTTTCGGACATATGACTGCGCCCGCAGCGCTATCCACCCTGAATCGGGTGCCTCGCGCGGGCCTCAGACCTTCTTTACGAACTCTGTTTTGAGCATCAGCCCCTTGATCTGCGCGTTGCGGCATTCGATGTGCGTCGGATCGTCGGTGATGTGAATGTTCTTGAACACCGTCCCGCGTTTCACGACGCTGGACGAGCCCTTCACCTTCAGATCCTTGATGACGGAAACGCTGTCGCCTTCCTTGAGAACGGCGCCGTTTGCATCGCGAATTTCCATGGTCTTTCCTTCCATCCGGCGAGCGCGAGCATGCGCCCTGCTCGTCCGATAACAGAAAAGGCGGGGTCGCCCCCGCCTTCTCGCGTTCTCACATCGGCCCGCTCAGTGCGCCAGAATGGCCAGCAGCAGCAGCGCGACGATGTTGGTGATCTTGATCGCCGGGTTCACGGCGGGGCCCGCCGTGTCCTTGTAGGGGTCGCCGACGGTGTCGCCGGTCACCGACGCCTTGTGCGCGTCGCCGCCCTTCAGGTGCTTCACGCCGTCCTTGTCGACAAAACCGTCTTCAAACGACTTTTTGGCGTTGTCCCAGGCGCCGCCGCCCGATGTCATCGAGATCGCGACGAACAGGCCGTTGACGATCACGCCGAGCAGCATGGCGCCGAGCGCCGCGAAGGCCGAGGCCTTCGAGCCCGAAATCGCCAGCACGCCGAAATAGGCGACGAAGGGCGCCAGAACCGGCAGCAGCGAGGGAATGATCATTTCCTTGATCGCCGCCTTGGTCAGCATGTCGACGGCGCGGCCGTAGTCCGGACGCTCCGTGCCGGCCATGATGCCCGGCTTTTCCTTGAACTGACGGCGCACTTCCTCGACCACCGAACCCGCAGCGCGTCCGACCGCCGTCATCGCGACGCCGCCGAACAGATACGGAATGAGGCCGCCGAAGATCAGACCCGCGACGACATAGGGATTGGACAGGTCGAACGTGACCGGCCCCATGCCCTGGAAGTATTTGGAGCCCGATTTGGCGAAGGTCTCGAGATCGTTGGTGTAGGCGGCAAACAGCACGAGCGCGCCAAGACCGGCCGAGCCGATGGCGTAGCCCTTGGTCACCGCCTTCGTCGTGTTGCCGACCGCATCGAGCGCATCGGTCGACTGACGCACCTCTTTCGGCAGGCCCGCCATTTCCGCAATGCCGCCCGCGTTGTCGGTCACCGGACCGAAAGCGTCGAGCGCCACGATGATGCCGGCAAGGCCGAGCATGGTCGTCACCGCGATCGCCGTGCCGTAGAGGCCGGCGAGCTGGTAGGTCGAGATGATGCCCGCCACGATCACCAGCGCCGGAAGCGCCGTCGACTCGAGCGAAACCGCAAGACCCTGGATGACGTTGGTGCCGTGGCCCGTCACGGAAGCCTGCGCAATGGAGACGACCGGCCGCTTGCCCGTGCCGGTGTAATATTCGGTGATCCAGACGATGAGGCCCGTCACGATCAGGCCGATGACGCCGCATTCGAACAGCGCCATGCCGCTGATCGGCATGCCGCGCGCAACGCCGAACTGGCCCCAGCCCGTCACCAGATGCGTGGCGAGCGCCAGACCGCCGATCGACAGGACGCCCGCGGCGATCAAGCCCTTGTAGAGCGCGCCCATGATCGAATTGTTGGCGCCGAGCTTGACGAAATACGTGCCGACGATCGAGGCGATGATGCTCGCGCCGCAGATCGCCAGCGGATAGAGCATCGAAGCGCCAAGCCCCGCCTGCCCGCTGAAGAAGATGGAGCCGAGCACCATCGTTGCGACAACCGTGACCGCATAGGTTTCAAACAGGTCGGCCGCCATGCCCGCGCAGTCGCCGACATTGTCGCCGACGTTGTCGGCGATCGTCGCAGGGTTGCGCGGATCGTCTTCCGGAATGCCGGCTTCCACCTTGCCGACGAGATCGGCGCCGACATCGGCGCCCTTGGTGAAGATGCCGCCGCCGAGACGGGCGAAGATCGAGATCAGCGAGGCGCCGAAACCAAGCGCAACCAGCGCATCGATCACCGTGCGATCGTTGATCGCATAACCCATCGGGCCGGTCAGAACGTAGTAATAGACGGCAACCCCGAGCAGCGCGAGGCCGGCCACGAGCATGCCGGTGACAGCGCCCGCCTTGAAGGAAATGTCGAGACCCTTGGCCAGCGATTCGGAGGCGGCCTGCGCCGTGCGGACGTTGGCGCGCACCGAGACATTCATGCCGATGAAGCCGGCGGCGCCCGAAAGCACCGCGCCGATCAGAAAGCCGACCGCGACAGGCCAGGACAAAAGCAGTCCGAGCGCAACGAAAATGACCGCGCCGACGATGGCGATGGTCGTGTACTGGCGGCTCAGATAGGCCTGCGCGCCTTCAGCGATCGCGCCGGCGATTTCCTGCATGCGCTGATTGCCTGCGTTGGCGGCCATCAATTGCTGAATGGTCACGACGCCATAAACGACGGACAGAAGTCCGCATGCGATAATCAACCAGAGAGCCATAGGTGCGCCTTTGCTTGTGTCGGCCTTGTGGCCTGCGTTTCCTTGGGCTTCGCCGTTATTCCCGACGAAAGACGCCGCGTTTCTGCCAGAAACGCCGCCCCCGGGCAATGCTCAGATGGAATCGACGGCAGGCGCGCAGGCCGTCCGATTGCGCAGAAGACCGGCGAGAGGCGCAGCGACGATCAGGCCGAAAACCAGCAGGCAGGCGGGCGCGCCAACGGGGATTCCCGTCAAAATAGCGATGGGCCGCGCCATAAGGGGGATCGCGGCGCTAAGCCCCAGCGCTGTCTTCAGATAAGGTGGAAAACCGCGCTCCAGCCCGAATGCGATGAGGAAAGCGCCCGCCGGCGCCATTGCCGTCATGTCGTAATCGAGGGCGTAGGGCGTCGTCAGGAGCGTCGCCAGAATGGCTGTGGCCGCTTTCACGCGCACATCAGCCCGCGAGAGCATGACGCCGGCGAGCGCGGCGAGCGCAACAACATCCACAACGCCCTGCGCGCCATAGGCGAGCGCCGTTCCGCCGCCGAGCATGCGCACGGCTGCAAAGACGCTCTGGATTTTTTCAAAGCCCGCCGCGCCGTCCTCCAGCACCACGATGCGCGTGATTGCGAGGCTGTCGAAAAACGCGCGCCACACGTCGAAGCCGTAAGTCGCGATGGTCGCGCCCGTGATGACGATAAAGGTCGCCGCTGCGCTGGCGATCGTCGTCCAGCGTCGCAGCGCGATCAACGCGAACGGCAGCACCAGCGCAAAATGCGGCTTGTAGGCGAGCAGGCCAAACATCACGCCGGCCAGCGCCGGACGCCGGTAGAGCCAAAGGAATCCAAACCCGAGCAAGGCCGCCGTGACGAAGCCGTTCTGCCCATGCGCCAGATTGACGAAGACCGCCGGAAACGCCAGCGAGCCGAGCGCGACGGCGCCGCGCGAGACCGGCGCATCGCGCAGGATCGCAAACAGCGCAGCAAGGTAAAACGCAAGCGTCGCCAACTGCCATACGACGAGCGCCGGCACGTAAGGAAGGCGCGCCAGCGCGGCGGCGGGCGCGAGAAAATAAGGCGGATAATGCCAACCGAAAATCTGCGTGTTCGGGCCAAACGTCGCGCGTTGCGCGGCGACATGTTGGGCCAGATCGTAGGGCTGTTGCGGAACGCCCGCGAGAACCTCGCGCCCCGCAATCCACACTTCCGAAAAATCCGCGCCGAGCGGAATCGTATGATTGGCGAGCATCCCATCATCAGTGAACGCAAAGGCGAGCCCTATGGCTGCCGCCATCCACGCGAGCATGAAGAACTGGAAAATCATGACGCGCTCGCGCGTCAGCCAGCCGCCGCTGCGCAGCGTCGCGCGCAGGCCGCTCCGTTCCGCGCCGCCCTGGTCGTTCGGTCCGCCCTGATCGTTCGGTCCGCCCTGGTCTTTTTGCAATCCCGGCGCCATGGTCGCCTTTCGCGCAGCCGCGCTCGCTGCGGGGCGACCCTAGCGCGCGACAGGTTAAGGCATTGCTTGTGGCGGCGCGCGCAAGGCCCGCGCGCCGAGCGCGGCCAGAGCGAGCAACGCCAGGGGAAAAACGGTCCAGTTGACCATCGCCCAACCACCGGTCGCCAGCATCTGCCCCGAGGAGAACGAGCCAACCGCCATCGTGCCGAACACGATGAAATCATTGAAAGACTGAACCCTCGTTTTTTCGGCGGGCCGGTGGCAAGCCACCACCAGCGCCGACGCGCCGATGAAGCCGAAGTTCCAGCCGATCCCCAAAAGGATCAACCCCGCCCAGAAATGTCCGACGCTGACGCCCGCAAGATCCACCGCTGCTGCGGCGACTTCCAGCGCGAGCCCGAAAGCCGTCACACGCGGCGCGCCGAACCGGGCGATCAGCGAACCCGTGAAAAAGCTCGGCGCATACATGCCCAGCACATGCCACTGGATGCCGGTCGTCGAATCCGCGATCGAATGGCCGCACATTTTCATCGCCAGCGGCGCCGAGGTCATGATGAGATTCATCAAGGCGTAGGAAACAGTGCCGCACAGCGCCGCAACGATGAAATCGGGCTTGCGCACGATCTCCCCGAGCGGGCGCGCAGCTTGCTCGCCGGCGCCGCTGGCGGGCGGCGTCGAAACGCCGGCAAGGACGATCATGGCGAGCGCCGCAACGCCAGCCTGACCCAGATAGGTCGCGGCGAAGAGATGCTGCGGCCAGAAATCCTTGGTGTGCTGCACGAGCTGCGGGCCGACGAAAGCGGCGGCGACGCCGCCCGCCAGCACCCAGGAAATCAGCCGCGGCTGCAAGGCGGGCGCCGCTCCATCTGTCGCCGCGAACCGGTAAGATTGCGAGGCGGCGGCGTAAACGCCGCCGAAAAACGTGCCGAGGCACAGCAGCGAGAAAAGGCCGAGATAAACGGCGGCCGCGCTCGCAAGGCCGGAGATGACGCCGGCCGAGGCGCCCGTCAGCAGCGCCGTGCGCCGCCCGTAACGCCGCGCCAGCGCGCCGATTGGCAACGTGCCGAAGGCCATGCCGATGACCAGCGCCGTCAAGGGCGCCGTTGCGAGCCAGGGCGCTGGCGCCAGCACCGAACCGATGATGGAGGCGGTCGCATACAGCACCGATGCGTTTGCGCCCGCAAGCGCCGTGGCGAGCGAAAGCTGCAGCGCCCGCCTGCGCACAGCGCGATCAGATTGCACAGTCGTTTCGGCGGCGAGCGTCATCAATCAATCCCGATAGGGCGAGGGAGCGCGCGCAGTCCGAAGGGATCGCGCGCCCGGCGTCAGGCGAGCGCTGGCGACATTAAGGCCGCCCCGCCCGGACGCAATCAAAAATGCGAATACGAAGACTGCGCAAAACGCATGGCCGCGCCCGCAGCGTCCGTAATGACGACGCCCTCGCCCGCCTGTACGGACCCGATGCGCGCAACGGCAACGCCGGCTGCGCGCGCTGCATCTTCAAACGCGACGCAAGCGTCTTGCGGCACGCTGGCCAGAATTTCGTAATCATCGCCGCCGGTCAGCGCGGCGGCAAGCGCCTCGGGGCGCGCGGCTGTCAGACGCCGGGCGGCGGCCGAAAGCGGAATGGCGGGCAGGCGCGCCTGCGCGGCGACCGCGCTGGCGCGCATCATCTTGGCGAGATCGCCGACAAGCCCATCCGAAACATCCATAGCCCCCGATGCGTGGCGCGCCAGCGCCTCCGCCAGCGCAACGCGCGGCTCGGGCCGAAGATAACGGCGCAACAGAAAGGCGCTCTCCTCGCGCGTGAGCTGCTCGCTGCCGCTTGTATCGCGGCGCAGCCGCAAACCCAGCGCCGCATCGCCGATCGTGCCGCTGACATAGAGCGCATCGCCCGCGCGCGCGCCGCTGCGCAACACCATACGCCCCTGCTCGACCGAGCCGAGCGCGGTGATCGAAAGCGTCAACGGCCCGGGCGTCGAAACCGTATCGCCGCCAAACAGCGCGCAGGCGTAAGCGCGCGCATCCTCGCCAAGCCCCTGCGCAAAACGCGCGATCCAGGATTCGGAAAAATCGGCAGGCAAGGCCAGCGCGAGCAGGAAACCTTCAGGCCGCGCGCCCTTGGCGGCAAGATCCGACAGATTGACGCGCAGCGCCTTGCGCGCAATGTCGTCGGGCGCGTCTTCGGGGAAAAAATGCACGCCCGCCACCAGCGCGTCTTTCGTCAGCACGAGATCGCGGCCTGCAGGCGGTGCGAACAGCGCCGCATCGTCGACGAGCCGCAAGCCTGCGGCGCCCGCAATCGGCGCAAGGTAGCGCGCAATGAGATCGTCTTCGGAAATGCGTTCGGCCATGAAGATGCGCTCGGCGATGGAAAAGCTATGCAACACGAACGCCCGCTTGCGCAAACGCGGCCAGCGCTAGCGTCCCCACACCAGCGTCATCTCGACATCGCCGGGCAACCCGTCAGGGAACGTGACGATCCGCGCGCCAAGCCGAAAACCGAGCGGGCGCAATTCATCGCGCCAGCGTGCATAAAACAGCGATGGCTTGCCGCGCAATGTTTGCGGCCAGTCGGGTTCCGGCACATTGATGGCGCGCCCGCCATCGACGCATAGAGCAGCCGGAAAACGCTGCACGACGCATTGCGTCAGACCATTGGCGGCGGCGCTTTTCGCCTCGCTCGCAAGACCGGCCCATTCAGCATCGCTCAGGCCTTCGTTCAGCAACTGCCGCACCAGCGCCTCGCGTTCGCTGCGCAGACTTTGCGCGGCGCTGCGACGCTCGTCATCGCGCCGCCGCTCGAAATCGCCGACGCTGGCGCGCAACGCCTGCGCCGAAGAAAACAGCGAAGCGGCGACTTCCGGCGCCGGAATGGCGACTGTTTCGGGAATGGGAATCGGCGAAGGCTCTGTGGCGCGCGCGATCGGCATTGTAACCGCTGGTTCGGGAGCGGCGACGCCGAAGCCGGAAAATACGCGCAGCACGTCGGCGCGCGTGACGACGCCGACGACGCGGCCGTTGCGCGTGACAGGCACGCGCTGGATGCGCCGCTCGCCGATGAGCCGCGCAGCTTCCGCTATCGGACTGGCGTCGTCGAGGCTGATCGCCGGACTTGCCATGAATTGACGCACGACGCCGAGATCGCGATCGAGCGCGGTCAGATAATCTTCGCTGATCGATTGCCCTTCGGAGAGCATGCGCAACCAGTCGTCCCTGCGGCTTTCGCGCTTTTCGCCCGCGCCGGTGACGAAATCCCACTCGCTGACCATTCCGATCGGCCGCCCGTCGGCGTCCACGACAGGCAAGCCGCTGATCTTGTGCGCGAGCATCAATTGCGCGGCGCGGCGCGCCGGATCATCGGGATGAACGACGATCGCGGGGCTTGTCATGCAATCGGAGAGCAGAAAATGCGGAGCCATGACAGGCGCGAGTGTAGCGCGCCTTCAGCGCCCTGCAAACTCCTGCGCGCGCGTCTTGCGCGCGAGCGCATCGAGCACCGCATTCGTCATGCCAGCTTCCTCTCGATCGAAAAAGGCAGCGGCGATGTCGACATATTCGGTGATGATGACGCGCGCGGGCACATCGAGACGTTTGCCAAGCTCGTAATCGCCCGCGCGCAGGATGGCGCGCATCACCGCCTCCACGCGCTTCAGCGGCCAGCCTTCGGACAAGGTTGCATCAATGCGCCGGTCGATGGCGATCTGATGGTCGAGCACGCCCTGCAGGATGTCGCGAAAAAACGCGAGCTCGGCAGGCTTGTACTGCGCACCCTCGATTTCGCGTCCGATCCAGTGCGATTCAAACTCGGCCAGGATTTCGACGATGCCCTTGCCGGTGACATCCATCTGATAAAGAGCCTGCACGGCGGCGAGCCGCGCGGCCGAACGTCCCTCGCCCTTGCTCATGACGAAGCTTTCATCTTGAGACGATACAGCGCCAGCGCAGCGCGCGCAGCATCGCCTCCCTTGTCGCCTTCGGCCGGATTGGCGCGCGTCAGCGCCTGCTTCTCGTTCTCGACGGTCAGAACGCCATTGCCGAGCGGCAATTTGCGCGAAACGGCGAGATCCATCAGCGCGCGCGAGGATTCGCCCGCGACGATTTCGAAATGATAGGTCTCGCCGCGAATGACGCAGCCGAGCGCAATCGCACCCGCATAGCGCACGCCGCGCCTTTCGGCCTGCTCGAGTTCGATGGCGATGGCGGGCGGAATTTCGAGCGCGCCGGGCACGCGGATCGTATGCCAGAGGGCGTCCGCGTTCTTCAGCGCGGTTTCGGCGCCCGCCAGCAGCAGCGCGCCGACATCGTCGTAATAACGCGCTTCGACAATCAGGAAACGCGCGCCGGAGACAGCCGTCTCTTCGGCAGGCGCGCGGCGCGGCTCGGCCATGCGGAAAACCTCACAATTGAGGGGCTTTCAATAGGGCGGGCCGCAGCGGGACGCAAGCCGATCCGTTAAAGGCGCTTCTCGATCAGCCGCGCGGCGTAACGGGCCATCTGGTCGACCTCGATGTTGAGCACGTCCCCCTGCCCGCGCGCGCCCCAGGTCGTGACGGCGAGCGTATGCGGGATCAGCAGAACGGAAAAACAATCGCCTTCGACGCTGTTGACGGTCAGCGAGGTTCCATCCAGAGCGACAGAGCCCTTCTGCGCAATGAATTTCGCCAGTTCGCCTGGCGCCTGCACCACGAATTCGGCCATGCCGTCGAAATCGCGCCGCGATACGACATGCGCCACGCCGTCGACATGGCCCGAGACCATATGGCCGCCAAGCTCGTCGCCCAGCTTCAGCGATCGCTCCAGATTGATCTTTCGCCCCTGCGTCCACACGCCGACCGTTGTGCGCGCGAGCGTTTCGGCGGCGGCGTCGACGTCGAAAAAGGTGCGGCCGTCGAAATGCCCGATATGCGTCGCCGTCATGCACACGCCCGAACAGGCGATCGAGGCGCCAAGCGCAATCGTGTCGGCGTCGTAGGCGCAGGCGATCCGCAGCTTGCGCAGATCGCCTTTCGGCGCAACGCCAACCACTTCCCCGACATCGCTGACCAGCCCGGTGAACATCACCCGATCCTTTCGTACCGGCGCATCCGGTCCGGGCCGATCATAGCATCTTCGATCATTCGGTAACGCGCGGGATCGGCGAGCGTCGCGCGTGCGTCATCGTCCAGCGCCGCCGCGCCGCGTCGTCCGAGCGGCTTCGGCGCCGTGAAGATCACGACATCGTCCGCAAGCCCGCCTGCGATCAGCGCGGCGCCGACGCGCGGGCCGCCTTCGGAAAAAATCCGCCTTAGGCCGCGCGCGCCCAGCAGCGCCAGAGCCGCGCGAAGGTCGATGCGGCCATTGTCCGTCAGCTTGACGTTCTGCGTCTCCACGCCGGCCGCCAGCAGCGCCTCGCGTCGCACGGCGTCGGCTTTTGCATCCGTCAAAACCAGGGCGGGCGCGCGGTCCACGGAAGCGGCGAGCCGCGAACGGCGCGACAGCGCAAGTCGTGCGTCGAGCACAACGCGCAGCGGTCTTGCATCGTCGAGGCCGGGCGCGCGCACCGTCATCAGGGGATCGTCGATGCGCGCCGTGCCTGCGCCAACCATGATCGCATCGTGCATGGCGCGCATCACATGGGTCACGCCATTGGCCGGCGCGGAGGTGATGGAAAGCCGCGGATCGTGCGGTCCGCCGGCGGCGTAGCCGTCCAGCGTTTCGGCAAGTTTCAGCGTGACGGCCGCGCGCCCTTCGCGCGCAAACGTCGTGTGGCCGCGGTTGGCGCGGCGCGCTTCGTCGGCGCAGACGCCGACAATCGTTTCGATCCCGGCCGTGCGCAGCAAGGCGTGGCCCCTGCCCGCGACGCGCATATCGGGATCCTCCATCGCGGAGACGACGCGCGCGATCCCGGCGGCGACGATCGCCTCCGCGCAGGGCGGCGTCCTGCCGTGATGGCTGCACGGCTCGAGGGTGACATAAAGCGTCGCCCCGCGCGCAGCCTCGCCCGCTTCGGCGAGCGCCATGGGTTCGGCGTGCGGACGCCCGCCATCCTGCGTCCATCCGCGTCCGACAATGATCCCGTCGCGCACGACCAGCGCGCCGACGCTCGGATTTTCAGCCGTGCGCCCCATGCCGCGGCGCCCCAGCGCGAGCGCTGCGCGCATGTAATCCTCATCGGAGCGCAAAGGCTCCGGACTGCGCCAGAAATCGATCATGAGCGGGCTTTGGCGCGCCCTTTCGGCGCGTCGTCGTCGGGATCGGTCTTCAGTTCGTCGATGACGGCGTTGAAATCGCGCGCCTCGCGGAAGTCGCGATAGACGGATGCGAAACGCACATAGGCGACATCGTCGAGCGATTTCAGTCCCTGCATGATGAGTTCGCCGATGCGCGCGCTCGGTATCTCGGATTCGCCCTCGCTCTCCAGTTGCCGCACGACTCCGTTGACCATGCGCTCCACGCGCTCGGGATCGACGGGCCGTTTGCGCAAGGCGATGGACAGCGAGCGCATCAGCTTGTCGCGGTCGAAGGCGACGCGGCGGCCCGACTTCTTGACGACGATGAGATCGCGCAATTGCACGCGTTCGAAGGTCGTGAAACGCCCGCCGCAATCGGGACACACGCGCCGGCGACGGATGGCGGAGGAATCGTCGGTCGGCCGCGAATCCTTCACCTGCGTATCGAGTGAGCCGCAATAGGGGCAGCGCATGACGGTTCCTTAACGCGTCCTCGCCCGTCAGCGGACGAGGGAATCGCCCTCAGTATATCGGGAATCGCCGCGTCAGCTCGCTCACCTTGCCGCGCACCGCCGCTTCGACGGCCGCATTGCCCTCTTCGCCGTGCCGGGCAAGACCATCGAGCACTTCCACGATCAATTCGCCGACGCGCTGGAATTCGGGAACCCCGAAGCCGCGCGAGGTCGCCGCCGGCGCGCCGAGGCGCACGCCCGAGGTGACGAACGGCTTTTCAGGATCGAACGGCACGCCGTTCTTGTTGCAGGTGATGTGCGCGCGCCCGAGCGCGGCCTCGGCCGCCTTGCCGGTCAGCTTCTTGGGCCGCAGATCGACCAGCATCAGATGGTTGTCGGTGCCGCCCGCGACAATGTCGGCGCCGCCGGCCTTGATGGTCGCCGCCAGCGCGCGCGCATTGTCGACCACCTGCTGCGCATAGAGCTTGAACTCCGGCCGCAGCGCCTCATGCAGCGCCACCGCCTTGGCGGCGATGACATGCATCAGCGGGCCGCCCTGCAGCCCCGGAAACACCGCCGAATTGATCTTCTTGGCGATTTCTTCGTCGTTGGTCAGCACCATGCCGCCGCGCGGGCCGCGCAGCGATTTATGCGTCGTCGTCGTCACGACATGAGCGTGCGGCAAGGGCGAGGGATGCACGCCGCCCGCCACCAGACCCGCGATATGGGCCATATCGACCATCAGATAGGCGCCCACCTCGTCGGCGATTTCGCGGAATCGCTTCCAGTCCCAGATGCGCGAATAGGCGGTGCCGCCCGCGATGATGAGTTTGGGCTTGTGCTCGCGCGCCTTGCGGGCGACGTCTTCCATATCGAGCAACTGGTCTTCGCGCCGCACGCCATAGGCGACGACCTTGAACCACTTGCCGCTCATGTTCACGGGCGATCCATGCGTCAGATGCCCCCCCGAATTGAGGTCGAGACCCATGAACGTGTCGCCGGGCTGCAGCAGCGCCAGAAACACCGCCTGATTCATCTGCGAGCCGGAATTGGGCTGCACATTGGCGAATTTGCAGTCGAACAACTTGCAGGCGCGTTCGATGGCGAGCTTCTCGGCGATATCCACATACTGGCAGCCGCCGTAGTAGCGCTTGCCCGGATATCCTTCCGCATATTTGTTCGTCATGATCGAGCCTTGCGCCTCGAGCACGGCGCGCGACACGATGTTTTCGGAGGCGATGAGTTCGATCTCCTCGCGCTGGCGGCCAAGCT
>JAGWTA010000022.1 GCA_028869185.1 Hyphomicrobiales bacterium | reverse complement strand
CCCATGAAGGCCGACAGCGAGAGCTGGTAGGCGCGCACCAGCCCGCGCCCGGCCAAGGCAGGCGCGTCGGAAATGCCGCGATAGCGGAAATCGTCGCTCATGGCGGGGATGTGCGGGGCCAAAGGGGCGCCGTCAAGACCGCCCGAACCCGAAAAAATCGCCGTGGGCCATGTGGGCGGCGGATTTCCCAACGCCGATTTCTCCGTTAGAACCGCGCCATGCGCCCCCTGCTTGTCACCGCCATCCTGCTTTGCGCCTGCGCCGCCCGCGCGGACGAAGCCGGCTGGCTGGCCACCGTGCAGATCGGCCCGGGCGTTGCGCCCAATTACGCTGGCGCGCGCTCCTATCGCGCGGTGCCCAATCCCGGTCTTTCCGTTCGCCGCGCCAACGAGCCGGAACGTTTTTCGGCGCCCGACGATTCCTTCGGCGCGCCGATTCTCGACGCGTCGGGCTTTCGCGCGGGGCCGGTCGGCAATCTGATCCTGCCGCGCTGGCGCACGCATCCCGAAACCTACGGCCTGAAACCCCGCCGCGCCGCGCTCGAACTCGGCGGCTTCGCCGAATATTTCCTGCCCTCGGACGCCGTGCGCTTCCGCGCCGAATTGCGTCAGGGCGTTTACGGCCATCACGGGCTCGTCGCATCGGTTTCGAGCGATATCATCGCGCGCGCCGGCGCCTTCACGTTTTCCGCAGGCCCGCGCGCGAGCTTCGCAACGAGCGCTGCGCTCGCGCCGAGCTATTCCGTCGCGCCCTGGGAAGCTGCGCTCAACCAGCGCGTCACGCCTTACGACGCCCATACGAGCTTTGCTTCGGCGGGCTTCATGACGACGGCGCGTTACGATTTCAACGCACGCTGGAATGTGACGGGCTACGGCGGCCTCAACCGCCTCGCCGGCGCCGCCGCCGCAAGCCCGATCCCGCGCCTCATCGGCTCGCGCAACCAGTTCAACGCGGGACTGTTGCTGGCGAGGACTTTCGCCATCGGGCCGCTCTGATCTCTGCAATGCGGAACGGGCGCGACAAATGGCCGCGCGACGCAGCGCCCGCGCAAACGCGCAACGCGGCTTAGCCGCGCGCGGCTTCCTCCGCCTTCGTCGCCGCTTCCGCCGTCGCCTCGAAGGTCAGCAGCGTCGAGGCGTGGCGCGCCTTGAAATCGCGCACCGGCTCCAGCACGGAAAGTTCGGCCCACTCGCCATCGGGCGCGGGCCCGTTTTCCTTCAGCATCGCGCGCATGCGGGCGCTGAGATCGCGCAATTGCGCAGGCGTCGCGCCGATGACATGCCGCGCCATGATGGAGGACGACGCCTGGCCCAGCGCGCATGCCTTTACGTCATGCGCAAAGTCTGAAACGCGGCCGTCTTTCAAGGCGACATCGACCGTCACGGTCGAGCCGCAGAGTTTGGAATGGGCTCTGGCTGTGCCCTGCGGCGCCGCCAGGCGGCCAAGGCGCGGGATATTGGCGGCCAGTTCGAGGACGCGCGCATTGTAAATCTCGTCGAGCACGATTACCTTCGGCAGATTGCGCCGTTCTGCGGCGCGACCATAGGAATATAGGGCGAAAACGGCGCGAGGGAACATCCAGGCCCTTCAGGCGTTTTTGGGTCTGTAATCCCGGAGGCTCCACATGGATCAGGTGGTTAAGACCTTGTCTGCCCAAAACAGCAAGACGGACAAGAATTCGGTAAAACGCCCCTCTCGCGCAGAGGCAGAGGCCGCTGTGCGCACATTGATCGCCTGGGCGGGCGATGACCCGACGCGCGAAGGCCTTCTCGACACGCCGGCGCGCGTCACACGGGCTTACGAGGAATTGTTCCAGGGCTACGGGCAAAACCCCAAGGACGTGCTGTCGCGCGTCTTCGAGGAAGTCGCCGGCTACGACGACATGGTTCTCGTGCGCGACATCCCCTTCTACACGCATTGCGAACACCACATGGTGCCCTTCTTCGGGAAGGCGCATGTCGGCTATTACCCGCGCGAGGGCGTCGTCGGCCTGTCGAAGCTCGCCCGTCTCGTCGACATTTACGCCCGCCGCCTGCAGACGCAGGAAACGATGACCGCGCAGATCGTCGAGGCGCTCGAAGAACATCTCAATCCGCGCGGCGTCGCGCTTCTGATCGAAGCCGAGCACATGTGCATGTCGATGCGCGGCGTTCAGAAACAGGGCGCGCTGACGGTCACCAGCCGTTTCACCGGCGTGTTCCGCGACGATCCGGCCGAACAGATGCGCTTCATGTCGCTGGTTCGGGGTCGCTGATGCCGCTGTATTCTTTCGACGGCGTCAGCCCCGTTTTGCCCGAAGATGGCGATTGCTTCATTGCGCCCGGCGCGCAGATCATCGGCAAGGTGCGCATCGGCAAAGGCGCCAGCGTGTGGTTCAACGCGGTCATCCGCGGCGACAACGAGTGGATCACGCTCGGCCCGCGCGTGAACGTGCAGGACGGCTGCGTGCTGCACACAGATCCCGGTTGCCCGATCGAGCTTGGCGAGGAAGCCTCGATCGGACACAACGTCATTCTTCATGGCTGCACGATCGGCGCCGGCGCGCTCATCGGCATGGGCGCGACGGTTCTCAACCGCGCGCGCATCGGCGCAGGCTGTCTCGTCGGCGCAAATGCGCTGGTGACAGAAGGCAAGGAATTCCCCGACAACGCGCTGATTGTCGGCTCGCCTGCCAAAGTCGCGCGCATTATGGAGGGCGCGCAGGCCAATGCCGGGCGCATGACATCGGCCGTTTACGCCCACCGCGCGGCTGCGTTTCGCAAAAGCCTCAAGGCGCTCGACTGACGAGCCGGCACAGTCGATTAGAGGATGATGTCCTCGTCGAACTCCTCGATGGGAATAAGACGGTTGAACACAACGGCGAGACCGTCGGGGAAGTGACGCACGATCCGCCCGGACCGTTTGCCGATCTCGACGCGCGTGTCGATTTCCGGCGCAACCGTTGTTTTGACGCCGACGCCCGACTGAGACACGTCGATGACCTCGACCTCGTGACGGCGGCCGGTCGCCACGATCGTCATGTCCGCGATCCTGTTGCGCGGCGTGATGCGCTTGTGCTTGCGATCCGACACCGCGCCGACATTTTCGCGATTGACTAACCACGTCAAAAGATCGGCGAGACGTTCGCGCTTGTTGGGCGCCAAAGCCATCACAACGGCGAAACCATCGTCGAACGAGCGCACGACCATGCCTTCGAGGCGTCCGATATCCTCGAAATAAAACACCACCTTCTCGCCCACAGCGCCCTTCGAGGGGGCGGCCACGGCAAGCCCGCCGACCGAAATATCCATCAGGCGGCAGTCGAATTCCCTACGGTTTTCAAGCATGTAGCGACCGGGAATGGAAACCGCAGCGCGGCGATGGCGCCGCAGCTCCAGCGGTTTCGGAACGCTTATCGCCCTGTTTTGCAACACGTCTTGATCCCAAGGTCACACAGCGCGGACCTTAAGGGACGCGGGTTAAGGCCTGATTTACGTCCGCCCGCCGGGGATGACCCGCAGCGTCGGCGCGTCCCCCGCGCGCCGGAAGCGATTCACGGAAGGACGCACGCCAAGCGCCCGCGCCTCTTCCGGGCGCAGGATGCGCAGGGACTTGAGTTCGAGCCGCTCGACCGGGAGAAGGCCAAGCCAGGCCGGCGCGCCCGAATAGGCGATCGCGCCCAGAATGCGCGCATGCGTCTTGCCGAAATGCCGCAACGGCAGGAACAGCATTTCCACATCCAGCACATCGCGTCCCGCCGGCGCCCCGCGCGCGCCCGCCACCACCGGCGCCGCCCCATCCATCACGGTGCGCAGCAGCGCGACGACCTGCGGCGCATCGGCGCCCCACAGATTGGCGAAGGATCGGCCCTTCAACTCGTTCATCGAAAGCGCATTGAGGCGCCCGCCCGAAAGCCGCAGCGGAAATGTCCCGGCCTCGTCGGCCTCGATGATGAAGGTTTCCGCCAGCGCGCCGCGAATGGCCGAAGGGTCGATGTCGGTCCTTTCAGGCGCGGACCGCTCCTTCCGCAAATCGTTCCAATAGGCATAAATCTGCTGCGTCGCCGCTTGTCTCATCTCGCACGCCCTCGCCCGGTTCGGGCCTCCGGTGTTCGTTTTCGGAACAGAGGCCTGCCCCCGCAGCCCACTGGCTCCTCAGGCAGCAAGCGGCGCGCCAGACGCGGCGGCGCGCGCATTAAGATTAACGCGGAGTTTGGATTGCCCCCTAACGTGACGAATGGCATAGTTTTCGAACGTTGCAGCGACGGGGCCGACGCTCCAGGCCACCGGCGATTGCAGCGAAAAGTAAATATGGCGGTTCATTTCGCGACGCATACGGTCCAAAATCGGATCGCGATCCAGATAAGGATTGGCGTTTGCGGTTCGGCGGCGGGAAAGGCGATGCTCCAACGCCTTTCCCGCGGGCCAGAAGGAGCCAGACCATTTCTCGACAAGACGACCCGGCCCGCAACGGCGCCAATGGCGACAGCGCTTTCGACAGCGCCGCGCGCATCGTATTCGCCCTGCTCGGGCTTTTGACGATCATCCACGGGCTGCGCCAGTTTCTCGACGCCGACGTCGACGCTGCGCTCGTGCGCAAGCTCGCCTTCACGCCCGGCAATTTTTCGGCCTTCTTTGCGCCGAACGCTTTCGCGCACGCCGCCGATCCCATGATCGCCGCCGCCCCGCGCGAGGCCGCAGAACTCATTGGCGCCGCGCCGCGCTGGTTCTCGCCGCTGACCTACGCCTTTCTGCACGGATCATGGTCGCATCTGGGCATGAACGCTGTCTGGTTGCTCGCCTTTGGCGTTGCGCTCGCGCGCCGGTTCGGCGCGGCCCGGTTTTATCTTCTGTTCGCCGGCGCCTCGATCGCCGGCGCGCTCGCCCATTTCCTCGCACATCCCTTCGGCCTCGATCCGGTGATCGGCGCCTCGGCCGGCGTTTCAGGCGCGATGGGCGCGGCGGCGCGTTTTGCCTTCGCCGCCAATGGACCACTCGGGCCTGCGCCCGCAACGCGCGACCTTTCGTCCTACAGGCGCCCCGCCCCGCCCTTGTCGCGTTTCTGGCGCGAGAGTCGCGCGGTCACATTTCTGGCTTTCTGGTTTGTCGCCAACTTCATCTTCGGCGCGCTGGCGCCGCTCGCGATGGGCGATGGCGCGCCGATCGCATGGGAAGCGCATATCGGCGGGATGATTTTCGGTCTGCTCGCGTTTTCGCTTCTCGATCCCGCGCCAAACCGCTTGCACGATGCGACAGCCTGACGCATCCTTGTCGCAATACGCCGCCGAAAGGCGACGGCATGGCTATCTGGAGGGAGGCTCGCCATGACAGTCGCACGCATACTTGCGGGCAAAGGCCACGCGATCATTACAGCATCGCCGCATCAGACCATTCGGGATGTCGCCGACACACTCGCCAAACATCGCATTGGCGCAGTCGTCGTTTGCGACGCTGACGGCGCCGTGCTCGGCATTCTTTCCGAACGCGACATCGTGCGCGCCGTTTCCGCTGGCGGCGGTGCGGCGCTGAGCGATCCGGTCACGCAGCACATGACGAAGAAAGTCGTCACGACGGGCGAACAGGCCTCGGTCGAGGAAACGATGGAAACGATGACGCAAGGCCGTTTCCGTCACATTCCCGTTCTGCGCGACGGCAAGCTGATCGGCGTCATATCGATCGGCGACGTCGTGAAGGTGCGCGTCGAATCCATCGAGAACGAACACCGCGCCCTGCGCGAATATATCGCCAGCGCCTGATCGGCCTTAATGCTGCAGCGCGCCCGCGCGCGCTGCCTCGATATGTTCGAGAATGTCCGGCAAACGGCGGCGCGCGACCTCGCGCCCGAGTTCGATCATTTCCGGCGCGCGGTGGAAATCGAACAGGCCGAACTGCTCGAGGCGCGCATTGATCAGCACATCCGGCGGATCGCCCGCAAGCCGCGAACGCGCGATGCGATCCTGCGTGATCGAAAATGCGTCCAGCATCACCTGAGCGAGCGAATGGCCGGCGTCGTTGCGCCGCGTCAGACGCCCCTTGATGCCGCCGAACCAGGACGCGTCGCCTTCGCGTTGCACCTTCTGTTCGATCGCGCGCGCAGCGCCCTCGCCCACCTGGCGGTCGCCGATGGCCGTGCCGCGGAACATCGTGTCCGAAACCAGATTGACCGCCACCACGACATCGGCGCCCATCGCGCGCACCACAGACACCGGCACGGGATTGACCAGCGCGCCGTCGACCAGCATGCGATCGTCGATCGCCACGGGCTCGAGCAGGCCAGGCAAGGCGTAGGACGCATTCATGGCCCGGCAGAGCGAACCCTTGCTGACCCACACTTCATGGCCGGTCGCAATTTCCGTCGTCACCGCGGCGAAGGGAATGGGCAACGCCTCGATATCGAGGCCGCGCAGATGATTTTCGAGCCGCGAGCGCAGGCGCGCCCCGCTGAAAAGCGCCCCGCCGCGCAACGAAAAATCAAGCAGCGACAACATGCGCCCGCGATTCATGGCGCGCGCGAAACTTTCGAGATCGTCGAGTTTGCCGGCTGCGTAAAAACCGCCGACGAGTGCGCCGATGGATGTTCCCGCGATCACATCCGGCTTCAGCCCGGCTGCGTCGAACTCGCGCAACAGGCCGATGTGGTGCCATCCGCGCGCAACGCCCGAGCCGAGCGCCAGACCAACGCGAACCGGGCGCGCGCCCTTGCCCGATGATTTCGATTCCGCGAACAGGTTTTGCACACGACGCAACATAACCGGCCTCTCAGGCCTGCGGCGCATCCCGGTGCGGATGTCCGCAACGTCATTATCACCTAAAATGCGACCAAATCCCGCGCTAATTTGAATTAAGTTTGACGAAAAGCTAACGCGCCGCCTTCCACCGCCCGATAGAAACAGGATTTGCGGCCCGTGTGGCAGGCGCCGCCGTCGCCTTGCGGCTCAACCATCAGCAACAAGGCGTCCTGATCGCAATCGACGCGCATTTCGATCAGTTTTTGCGTCTGGCCGGATGTGTCGCCCTTGCGCCAGAGCGCCTTGCGCGAGCGCGACCAGTAATGCGCCACGCCGGTCTCCAGCGTGAGGCGCAACGCCTCGGCGTTCATATAGGCGACCATCAGCGGTTCGCGCGTGCGCGCCTCGATGGCGAAGCAGACGATGAGGCCGTCCTTGTCGAATTTAGGCGCAAAAACGCCGCCCTCTTCGAGCATGGTCTTGTCGGCCAGACTGGGAAATTCCGATCCACTCACGAATAGCTCCGCCGGTTCGGCGTGCGAATCTGTCATAATCGCCGCGCCATGATCTCGCTCGCACGCATCATAACAATGCTGGCCTCCGTCGTCGCGGCGGCGGCCGGCCTCTACTGGTTTCTGGCGGGCCGCGCCGGCGATCCGCCCGCCGCAGTCGAAACGCTGCTCGACGACACGCGCCTTCTATATGCGCCCGCCTATGCGCGATTTCCAGCAGGACAGGCGGGCGGGCGCCTGAACGCGCTCGAACTCGCCGCGACCTTCCCGAAATTCGCGCCCGCCGGCGCGCTCGCCGTGGCGCTGCCCGCCTCCGGCGCGCGCGATATCGCGCCCATCGTTTTTCTGAGCTTGCGCCCGCACGACAAGAATCTGGTGGCGCCGCAGGACCGGACGGCGCAGCTCTACGCCAGCATGCTTTCGCCCGATGTCGTCGATCAGGGCTCGGGCCTCGTCATGCGCTCCTTTCAGGACGGAAGCGCCTACGAGGGCGAGGATCTGTTTTTCGCGCCGCCCGATGGCCAGAGTTTCGCCGCGCGCTGCCCGCATCCTTCGGCAAAACCGGACGGCCTGCCCGACACCTGTCTTTATGCGGCGGAGATCGGCCCGCTCGACGTGGATGTGCGATTCAGTCGCGATCTGCTTCCGCAATGGGAGCGCATTGCGGACGGCGCGCGTGCGCTCGTCCAGTCGATGCTCGGGCGCTGACGGCGGTTCAAGACTTTAGAATTCGTCGTCCTCGAGATCGAAATCGAGAATGGCGATCTGCAGCGTGAAGCTCGATCCCTTGGCGTCATCGGCGGAGATCACGCCGAGAAAATCCTCGCCATTGTTGAGTTCGACGGAATCGGTCTTGCGGCCGCGCGCGACGAGCTTGAGCTTGTCGTTCTCGAACAGGCGGCGCAGATATTCCTGCAGCACTTCGCGGCCGACCGGAATCTTCATCGCGAAGGCGAAGGAACGGTCGCCGTCCTCATCGTCGATCGTGATCGTTGCAATGCGGCGTTCTCCGAATTGCACAGCGGCGGCCTCGGTCGCATTTTTCGGATCGGGCGACACGCGAATGCCGTCATTGCCGAAAGACCGGCGCAGAAAGGCCTGCAATTTGGCGATTTCGTCTTTGTTCACTTGCCGCTCCACACCGCGCTCATCCTTGCAGACGAGTTGCCATGAAGCGGCCGCGGCTTCAAGGCGCCACGTCGAAAACGCCCGCCTTGTCCGCGAGAATCTGATCCATCGTGCGCGCCGGTTCGGCGCAGCCCGCCGCGCCGACGACGCGCGCCGGAACGCCCGCGACGGTCGTATTGTGCGGCACGGGCTGCAGCACGACAGAACCCGCAGCGACGCGCGCGCAATGGCCGACCCGGATATTGCCGAGCACCTTCGCGCCGGCGCCCAGCAGAACGCCATGCTCGATCTTGGGATGACGGTCGCCCGTCTCGTTGCCCGTTCCGCCGAGCGTCACATCCTGCAACATCGAGACGTTATCCTCGACGACGGCGGTCGAGCCGACGACGAGGCCTGTGCCGTGATCGAGAAACACCCCCTTGCCGAATTGCGCGGCCGGGTGAATGTCTGTCTGGAACACCGCCGAGGAGCGGCTTTGCAGGTAGAGCGCGAAATCCTTGCGCCCCTGTTTCCACAACGCATGCGCCAGACGATGCGTCTGGATGGCGTGGTAGCCCTTGAAATACAGAAGCGGCTCGCTGAGGCGCGTGCAGGCCGGATCGCGGTCGAACACCGCCATCAGATCGGCGCGGAACGCCTCGCCCAGCGAAGGATCGGCCTCCAGCACGCCGCAATAGGCGTGCTCGATCATGTCGGCGGCAAGGTCGGGATGATCGAGCCGCGCGGCGACGCGATGCACGACGGCATGTTCCAGCGAGTCGTGGATGAGGATCTTGGCATAAAGAAAACCGGCGAGATCGGGCTCGCGGCGCACGATTTCCTCGGCGTCCGAACGGATGCGCGCAAAAATCGGATCGCGGCCGCCGATATCGACGACTTTCGCCAGCCCCTGACTGAAGGCGTTGGCCATGAAAGGTTTCTCCTGCCTCAAGGGCTGGAATGAGATAAGGCTGGCGCCTTAGTACCACAAGAGCGTGACAATTTCCCCTCCCCTTCGCGGGGCGCCGGCCTTAAGGTGAATGGAAAGGTCATGGAGTAACGCCATGCTCGCTACGGAAGAAGACATTCTCGGCCAGGCCGAGGCGTGGAAAAAATCCGGCCGCGGCGTCGCCATCGCGACAGTGGTCGAAACCTGGGGTTCGGCGCCGCGCCCCGTCGGCAGCCATCTGGTGATTGACGACGAGGGCCGCTTTCTGGGCTCGGTCTCGGGCGGCTGCGTCGAGGGCGACGTCGTGACGCAGGCGCAGGACGCCATCGCCGACGGCAAGCCGCGCATGCTCGAATATGGCGTGGCCGACGAAACGGCCTGGCGCGTCGGCCTGTCCTGCGGCGGCCGCATCAAGGTCTATGTCGAAAGGGTCGATTGATGCGTTTCGATCTTTTGCGCGCGATGAACGCCGAACGGCGCGCGCGCCGCGCCTGTGTGCTCGTCACCGATCTTGCAACCGGCGCGCAGCGTCTTGTCGGGGCGGACGATCTTGCCGCCGATCCGCTGGCCGAGGCGCTCGACCGGCAATTGCGCATGGGCAAGAGCGCCAGCATCGAGCATGACGGCGGCCATTATTTTCTGACCGTGCAGGCGCCGCCTGCGCGCCTTGTCGTGATCGGCGCCGTGCATGTCTCGCAGGCGCTGGCGGACATCGCGCGCATGGTGGATTTCGACACGATCATCGTCGATCCGCGCACGGCCTTTGCGACCGACGAACGCTTTCCCCGCACGCGCGTCGTCGCCGAATGGCCGGACGAGGCGCTGCCGGCCATCGGGCTCGACCGGTACACGGCCTTCGTCGCCTTGACGCATGATCCCAAGATCGACGATCCCGGCCTGCATCAGGCGCTGAGCGCGCAATGTTTCTACATCGGCGCGCTCGGATCGAAAAAAACCCACGCCAGACGCGTCGAGCGGCTCGCGGCGGCAGGTTTTTCGCAAGACGCCATTGCGCGCATTCATGCGCCGATCGGCCTCGACATCGGCGCCGTGACGCCGCAGGAAATCGCCGTTTCCATCATCGGCGAAATCCTGCTCTCGCTGCGCAAGAAGCCGCTGCGCGCCGAGAAGGCGGCATGAAATTCGGAACCATTCCGGTTGCTGACAGCGCCGGCGCCATTCTCGCCCATGCGGTGCGCAGGCCCGGCCTCACGCTGAAAAAAGGCGACGTCATCGGCCCGCAGGAAATGCGCCTGCTGCAGGAATTCGGCGTTGCCGAAATCGTCGGCGCGCAGCTGGACAGCGACGATGTCGGCGAGGATGCGGCGGCCGCGCAACTGGCGCAGGCGATCGCCGGCGAGGGCCTGCGCATCGAGGCGCCCTTCACCGGGCGCAGCAATCTTTTCGCCGTTCGCTCCGGGCTGCTCAAGGTCGACGCCGCAGCCATCGACCGCGTCAACGGGCTTGATGAATCCGTGACGATCGCGACGCTTCCACAGCACCGCGCTGTCGTGGAAGGCGAGATGATCGGCACGGTGAAGATCATCCCCTTCGCTGTTCCCGGCGCGCTGCTGCGGCGCGCCATCGTTGCGGCCGGCGGCGCCATCGTCTCCGTCAAACCCTACAGGGCGATGAGCGTCGCCGTCGTCTCGACGCTTCTGCCGGGCCTGAAGCCGCAGACCGTCGAGAAGACGGCGCGCGTGCTGCAGGAGCGTCTGGCGCCGGCGCATGCGCGCATCGTCGATCACGCGCGCGTCGAGCACGATGCGGCCGCGCTGGCGCCCGCCATTGCAGCGGCTGCGCGCATGGCCGATCTCGTCGTCGTCTTCGGCGCCTCGGCCATCACCGACCGGCGCGACGTCATCCCCGCCGCGCTGGAGCGGGCCGGCGGGCGCGTCGAACATTTCGGCATGCCGGTCGATCCCGGCAACCTGCTTCTGATCGGCCAGAGCGCAGACGGCAAGCCGGTCGTCGGCGCGCCGGGTTGCGCGCGCTCGCCGCGCGAAAACGGTTTCGATTTCATCCTGTCCCGCCTGCTCGCCGGGGAGCGCCCGACATCGGCCGAGATTCGCGCCATGGGCGTCGGCGGCCTGCTCATGGAAATCGTTTCGCGTCCGCAGCCGCGCGAAGGCGGCGAAAGCCGCGACGACCATGGCGCGCACGCCAGCGCGGCGCAGACCAAGGACGGCGATGTCTGATTGCGCCGCCATCGTGCTCGCCGCCGGCAAGGCGACGCGTTTTTCCGGCGGCGCAGAAGGCGCGACCAAACTGACAGCGCGCTACAAGGGCGCGCCGCTCGTGCGCCGCGCGGTGGAAACGGCGCTGGCGGGCGGCGCGGCGCCCGTTCTGGTGGTGACGGGCCACGCGCGGCAGGAAGTGCTCGCCGCGCTCGCGGGCCTGACCTTTACGGAAGTTTTCAACCCGCATTACGCCGATGGCGTCGCCACATCGATCTGCGCCGGCGTTGCGGCGACGCCGGATGGCGCGCAGGCCGCGCTCGTGATGCTGGCGGACATGCCGCATGTCACGCCGCAATTGTTGCGCGCGCTGATGGCGGCCTGGCGCGCCGCGCCGCAGACCGACGCCGTCGCTCCGCTCGTTGAAGGCCGGCGCGGCAATCCCGTGCTGATCGCGCGCCGGTTTTTCCCGACCCTCGCGCGCTTGCGCGGCGACGAGGGCGCAAGGCGCGCGCTCGCAGCGCCGGGCGTCAGCGTCGTCGAAATCGAGGCGGACGAGGGCTCCGCCTTCGACGTCGATACCCGGCAGGCGCTCGAAAAACTCAACCGCGCCTGAGCGCGCCATCGAGCGACCAAGCGCCTGCGCCCGATACGAACAGCGACAGGAAGCCGCCGGCGATCGCCAGATTTTTCATGAAATTGATCATCTGGTTCTGGTCTGCGAAATTGGTGTGAAAGAACAGCGCGCTCAGCACCGTGAAACCGGCAAGCAGAACGGCGACGATGCGCGTCTGGAAACCGAGCAGGATGGCAAGCCCCCCGCCAAGCTCCGTCGCGATCACCAGCGGCAACAGCGGACCCGGCACGCCGGCCGATTGCATGTAGGCTTGCGTATGCGCATAGCCCGTGATCTTGCCGTAACCGGCGACGACGAACAGCACGCACATTAATATGCGCGCGGCCAGCAGCGCCGCATTGTTCAATGATGGATTGTTCATGAGATCATCTCCTTGCGATGATCCACGCTTAGCGCAAAGCGCCGCGCTGCGGGCGCGCAAACTCGAAAAGGCGCAATTGCGCAGACGCAAATCAATGCTGCCTTAACGGTCCAGAAACCATCTTTCTTCGCAATAGGCTCCAGCGATCCCGCCGCGAGCGGACGGCTCCCGAGCGGGGCGCCGGGCGAGCAAGCCCGACGACGAGGCCGGAGGCGTTGATGGCGAAGATCGAGACCGTTCGGGACGGCGAAGCGGGCGTCCCTTCCACCGATTTCCTCAAGCGGCTATCCGGCTGGAGCCTCATCACCGCGGAAATTCTTTATCGCATGCCGGACCATCCCGGCTTGCTGCAAAGTTTCATCTGGCAGGAATATGATGTCGCGCCGCATTACCCCGCCCTGCGGCGCTTTCTCGATTTCTGGCGCGAAAGTCTCGACGGTCCGCTGCATTCGGTGCGCGTCGCGCACGACCGTCTCGTCAGGCCCGCGGAAATCCGTTTGCTGGGTTCAGAATTGCGACTGCACTGATCAGGCGACGGAGCGCGCCTCGTCCGGCGCCGCCGTCGGCTGCTGCAACTGGCGCAGGTGACGATCGATATCGTCGGCGCCCACCGGCTGCGAGAACAGGTAGCCCTGCAATTCATGACAGCCGAGCGCCTGCAGGAAGCGATGCTGATCCTTGGTCTCGACGCCTTCGGCCGTCACGGTCAGGCCGAGCGCGCGGCCAAGGTGGACGATCGAATGGACGATGATCGCGCTTTCGCCCGTCGTCTCCATCGACTGCAGGAAGGATTTGTCGATCTTGATCTTGTCGAAGGCGAAACGGCGCAGATAGATCAGGCTCGAATAGCCGGTGCCGAAATCGTCAAGCGCCAGCCGCACGCCCAGGGCGCGCAGATCGATGATGGCGTTTTCGGCGCCGTCCGCGTCGGCGATGAGCACGCTCTCGGTCAGTTCCAGTTCGAGCTTCGTCGGATCGACGCCCGTCTCCGCCAGGAGCCGCTCGACCATCGGCACGAATTCCTTTTGCCGGAACTGGATCGCTGAAACGTTGACGGCGACTTTCAGGCCCGGCCAGCGCTGCACATCGCGCAGCGCGCGCCGCAGGACCCATTCGCCCAGCGGCAGGATGAGGCCGCATTCTTCCGCAAGCGCAATGAAACTGTCGGGCGAAATCAAACCATGCACGGGATGGGGCCAGCGCACCAGCGCCTCGACGCCCAGCATCTTGCCGCCGTCGATCGACATGACGGGCTGATATTGAACGAGCAGCGCGCCGGTGTCGATCGCCTGCCGCAGATCGTCCTCCACCGCCTTGCGCATCTGCAATTGCTCGCCCATGCGCGGCTCGAAGAAGCAGAAGCGGTTGCGCCCCTCGTTCTTGGCCCGATACAGCGCAAGATCGGCGCGGCGCATCAGTTCGTTGGGCTCGTTGGCGTCATGCGGGCACAAGGCGACGCCGATCGACGCCGATACGAAAATCTGCCCGCCGTTGATCTCGAACGGCTCGGCCATCGTCTCGACGATGCGCCGCGCCAGAATTTCAGCGTCGCGCGGTCCCACGACATCGGTCTGCAGCACCGCAAATTCGTCGCCCGACAGACGCGCTGCGCGCCCGCCCGCGCGGATGAGCGCGTTCAGCCGCTGCGCGAAAGCGACGATCAGCTGATCGCCGCCGCTATGGCCGAAGGAATCGTTGATTTCCTTGAAGCGGTCGATGTCGATGAACAGAACCGCAAGTCCGCGCTCTTCCGTGCTTCGCTTGACGCGCGCAATCTCGTTTTCGAGCAGCCGCGCGAAAATGATGCGGTTCGGCAATCCGGTCATCGGATCCTGCGTGGCCGCATCATGCGCCCGCGCTTCCGCCTCGATGAGATCGGATGTCACGCGGCGCGAATAGACCACGATCAGCGCAACGAACAGGCCCGCAAAGCTCAGCAGCATCGCCGCAGCGGTGCCGAACATTTCATCGCCCGGCCGTGCGGCGCGCCAGACGAGCGCAGCCGGCTTTTCGCCGGCCGCAGCCGGCAGCAGCACGGCCGTATCGCGCTCGCCGATTCCGCTCGCCGCCATCACGTCGACCTGCGCAATCCCGGCGGCGCGCGCCAGTTTCGCCAGCGCGACATTGTCCAGTGGATGCGCGACGGCCAGGGCCAGATCGTCCTGCCGCTTGACGATGGCGACCATCCAGGCGCGCTGGGCGGCAAAGACCGTTCCGGTGCGCGCCGCCGCCCATTCGCCGCTGGCGGTCGAAAGCGTGTTGTCGTCGATCGGCCCGCGCAGCGCAGGACGGGCGACCGCCGTCGCGCGCGCGACAGCGCCAATGGCGCCCAGCGCGGCATCGGCGCGCGGCGCCGTGAAATCGGCGTTGAGATCGACGATATAGCCGGCGCCGGTCGGCCCGGCCGCAGGAATCGGGCCGTTCGCCGCGCGCCGCTGGCCGATGGCTGCTGCCGAAAGCGATCCGGCGTAATGCTGCGTTTGCGCGCCGAACGCGGCCAGTTCATCGTCCAGTGCAACGCGAAGGGCTGTTTCTTCGGCCAGCGCGCTCTGCTCGTTCTGACGATCGCGCAGCCACATCGCCGTCAGGATCAGGCCGAGCAGCAGGATGCAGCCTGCAAGCGCAAGCGCATAAACCATCTGACTGCCGTTTTTGGACGCGCTTGACGCCCCCCTGCGGAAAAACATGCCGCCCTACAATCCCTCTCAAAGCATGGAGGGTAAGGGTGCAATCGTTAACTTTCGGTAAGGAGTCCCGGCGAGACGCTACAATAATTTCAAGCCTTTGAAGCTCGCATGGCCGTTGCGCCCGACGATCAGATGATCATGCACGGCAATGCCCATCATGTTTGCGACATTCACGATCTCGCCGGTCATGCGGATGTCGGCCGACGAAGGCGTCGGATCGCCGGAGGGATGATTATGCGCAAGGATCAACGCGCTCGCGCCAAGCTCGAGCGCGCGCCGCACGATCTCGCGCGGATAAACAGGTGTGTGGTCGACCGTGCCGACGGCCTGAACCTCGTCTGCGATCAGGCCATTGCGCTTGTCGAGAAACAGCACGCGAAAGGACTCGCGCTCGGCGTAAGCCATGGCGGCCCGGCAATAGTCGATCACGTCCTTGAACGATGACATCACCGGGCGTTTGCGCAATTGTTCCTGCCCGAGACGGCGCGCAGCCGCCTCGATCAGCTTGAACTCGGCGATGGCCGCCTCGCTCAACTCGCCCGTTTCGCGCAGCCGTTCGGGTCGCGCGGTCAGCGCTTCCGAAAAGGAGCCGAACTTTTTGATGAGCGCTTTGGCCAGCGGTTTGACGTCGCGCCGCGGGATGGCGCGAAACAGGACAAGCTCCATCAATTCGTAATCGGCAAGCGCTTCGCCGCCCGCTTCCATGAAACGCGCGCGCAGCCTCTGGCGATGACCAAGATAATGCTTGTCGTCCTCGCTCATGCCGCGCGCACGGGCGGATGGTCGAGGCCTCTGGGCGAAAGCGTGAAGATTTCGACGCCCGTCTCGGTGACGCCGACCGTATGTTCGAATTGCGCCGACAGCGAACGATCGCGCGTGACCGCGGTCCAGCCGTCGGACAGGATTTTCACCTGGGGGCGGCCCAGATTGATCATCGGCTCGATGGTGAAAAACATGCCGGGCTTGATTTCCACGCCCTCGCCGCGCCGCCCGTAATGCAGGATATTGGGCTCGTCATGAAACAGGCGCCCAAGTCCGTGCCCGCAGAAATCGCGCACGACCGAACAGCGCTCGGCTTCAGCGTAGGATTGAATCACAAAACCGATGTCCCCGGTCCGCGCGCCGGGTTTTGCCGCCGCCACGCCCCGCATCAGCGCCTCATAGGTGACATCGATCAGCCGTTCGGCGCGGCGCGGAATTTCGCCCACCGCATACATGCGGCTGGAATCGCCGTGCCAGCCGTCGACGATCAGCGTGACGTCGATGTTGACGATATCGCCCTCGCGCAGCGGCTTGTCGTCGGGAATGCCGTGGCAGACGACATGATTGATTGAGGTGCAGATGGATTTGCGATAGCCGCGATAATCGAGCGGCGCGGGATAGGCGCCGTGATCCATGGCGAAAGCGAAGGCGAGATCGTCGAGCCGCTGCGTCGTCACGCCGGGCTTGACCTCGCCGACCAGCATGTCGAGCGCCTCCGCCGTCAGGCGCCCCGCCTTGCGCATGCCCGCGAAGGCTTCCGGCCCGTGCAATTTGATCTGCCCGGATTTGCGGCCGGCGGCGGCGGCGGCGTCGACGAAGGTCATGGCGGAAAACCCGTGAAATGGAAGAACGCCCGCGGGGCGGGCCCGCTGGCGGCGTCTCCGTATTTAGGCGATGCGTCGCGCCCTGAAAACCCCACGGCGCGTCGCTGGCGTTCGATTGGCCCGGCGCGTCCGCGCTGGTAGCATCGCATCCGAACCAGTCAGGACTTTGCACATGGCCGAATCCGCCACCGTCACCGCCGCCGTCCTCGTCATCGGCGACGAAATTCTCTCGGGCCGCACGAAAGACAAGAACATCGGCTATATCGCGGACTACCTGCGCGAAATCGGCATCGATCTCTCGGAGGTGCGCATCGTGCCCGATGTCGAGACCGAAATCGTCGCTGCGCTCAATGCGCTGCGGGCGCGCTATACTTATGTGTTCACCACGGGCGGCATCGGCCCGACGCATGACGACATCACCGCCGACAGCGTCGCCAGGGCTTTCGGCGTCGGCATTTCCGAACATCCCCGCGCGATCGAACTGTTGCTGACGCGCATCAAGCCCGAAGACCTCAACGAAGCGCGCCGCCGCATGGCGCGCATTCCCCACGGCGGCGAGTTGATCGAAAACCGCGTCTCGACGGCGCCCGGCTTCATGATCGGCAATGTCATCGTCATGGCCGGCGTGCCCTCGATCATGCAGGCGATGCTCGACAATGTGACGCCGCGCCTGAAGACGGGCGTGAAGATGCTGATGGAGACGATCGAGGCCGGCGCCCTGCCCGAAGGGCTTTACGCCGCCGATCTGACGGCCATCGCGCAGAAATATCCGCAGGCCTCCATCGGCTCCTATCCTTCCTTTGCGACGGGCGCCTTCCGCAATCAGATCGTCGTTCGCTCCAAAGACCCGGCGATCCTGGCGAGCGCAAGCCGGGAGGCGCGCGATCTCGTCGCGCGGCTGACGCAACAGCGCCAGAGCCAGCAATAGACGCGCCCGATGCAGCCCGGCATGCAACCGAAAATGTATCCCGTATCGTGGGACCAGTTTCACCGCGACGCGCGCGCCCTCGCCTGGCGCCTGTCCGAACGCGGACCTTACCGCGCGATCGTCGCAGTTGCGCGCGGCGGCATGGTTCCCGCCGCCATCGTGGCGCGCGAACTGGGCTTGCGCGTTGTTGAAACGATTTCGGTCGCGAGCTACGGCGCAACGGCCGGGGCCGCGCCCGAAACAACGCAAGGCGATGTCGCGATTCTGAAGCCGGCATCGGCGCCGTTGCTGGCCGACGGCGGCGCAGGCGTGCTCGTCGTCGACGATCTCGCCGATACCGGCGCGACGGCGCGGACCTTGCGCGCGCTGATGCCGCACGCCCATCTCGCAACCGTTTATGCAAAGCCTGCGGGACGCCCGCACATCGACACATTCGTGACGGAAGTCTCGCAGGACACATGGATCAATTTCCCCTGGGATCTCGGCCTTGCATTCCAGCCGCCCATCGCCGGAGCGCCGTAAGGCGATGAGCGCGCGCAAGACGCACAAAATTCCCCGCAACGTCTGGTCGCTCGGGCTCGTCAGCCTGTTCATGGATCTCTCGTCCGAGATGATCCACGCGCTGCTGCCGATCTATCTCGTCACCATTCTCGGCGCCTCTGCATTGCAGGTCGGCGTGATCGAGGGGCTTGCCGAAGCGACCGCCAGTTTCACGAAAGTCTTTTCCGGCGCCATCTCCGACTGGATCGGCAAGCGCAAATTGCTCGCTGCGATCGGCTATGGTCTTGCCGCATTCACCAAGCCGCTGTTTCCCCTTGCGCCGAGCATCGGCTGGATCGTCGCGGCGCGCTTCATCGACCGCGTCGGCAAGGGCGTGCGCGGCGCCCCGCGCGATGCGCTCATTGCGGATTCGACGCCTGAAGATCTGCGCGGCGCAGCCTTTGGCCTGCGCCAGACGCTCGACACGATCGGCGCCTTCCTCGGCCCCCTGACCGCCATCGTGCTGATGCTGGCGACGGCGAACAATTACACGCTGGTTTTCTGGGCGGCGGTTGCGCCGGCCTTCATTTCCTTCGCGCTGATTGCTTTGGCCGTCGACGATGCGCCGGGCGCGCAAACGCGGGCGACCCCGCGCTTTCCGCTTCGGCGCAGCGAGATTGCGCGCCTGCCGCGCTCTTACTGGCTCGTGATCGCCATCGCCGCCATTTTCACGCTCGCGCGTTTCAGCGAAGCCTTTCTGATCCTGAAGGCGCAGCAGACCGGTCTTGCGCCCGCTCTCGTTCCGGCTGTGCTTGTCGTGATGAACATCGTCTATGCGCTGGCGTCCTATCCCGCCGGCGCGTGGTCGGACAGGCCGGGCGGGCGCGCGCGCATGCTGGTGGCCGGCCTGCTGCTGCTGATCATGGCCGATCTCGTTCTGGCCTTTGCGCCCGACATCGCAACCTCTGCGGCCGGCGTCGCGCTGTGGGGCCTGCATATGGGTCTGACGCAAGGCGTTCTGTCCGCGCTGGTGGCGGATGCTGCGCCCGCCGATCTGCGCGGCACGGGGTTCGGGCTGTTCAACCTCGTCACCGGCGCCGCGCTTTTGACCGCCAGCGTCGTCGCCGGCGCCTTGTGGGAGCGCGCCGGCGCATCGGCGACCTTCCTCGCAAGCGCCGCCTTCGCCGCGCTCGCCCTTGCCCTCTATGCAGCTTTGCGCAAATCGCTCGACGCGCAACTTGTCTCGGATGAGGGGCAAGGCTAAGGCAAAGCGGCGCGGACGTGGCGAAACTGGTAGACGCAAGGGACTTAAAATCCCTCGGAGCAATCCATACGGGTTCGACCCCCGTCGTCCGCACCAAATCTCATCGGTTCAACTTTACAAGCTTGCGATTTTATCTTTAGCTCGCCTCGTTTCATTCACAGGAGGGGCCCTGTGCACAAGTTATTCCTTGCTCTTTTTAGCGTGCTTTTGCTTGCCGGTTGCCAGACGGCGACGCCGATTTCACCCCAAGCCGATGCTTCATTGCGCGCGGCGGGTTTCTCGTCCGTCACAACGACGCGGGACGGCTTTTCCCTCGTGGCGACCGACGGCGCCTATCTCTGCCCTGCCCGGCGCTGCGGCGCCGACGTTGTGGCGATCATGGGCTCAATGTCGCTTGACAATCTGAGCCTGCTGCAAAACGCCCCGGCGGGCGTGACACTGGAACGCGCCATCCGCGATACGCGCATCCCGCGCAGCGGCCTGATCGCCGCCTTCCGTCGCGGGATCGATGCCCGCGCGAGCGGCGGCGCCGCCGCGATGGGCCGCTTCAACGTGTCATCCCTGTCGATGGACCGCGCGAACGCTGTTTTCACGGTGCGCGGCTATTTCCGGCCGCAATCGCTCCATGGGCGGCGCCTCTACGGCGCAATGAAGATCGTCATGCGCGGCAATTCCGCACGAATTTTGGCGACGGCGTCGCAGAATGCCGGCGTCGCAAGCCGCTATGCGCGTCTGTCCTGGCTCTATTGATCGGGTAAACAGAGCCCCCATTTGTTGGTCCCGAACGGATTGACACGGGATGCGGCGTGTTGAATGACGCCGCATTCCTATTTTTATTTTTTTCAACATGGAGTTTTTCGTGCGTTTTCCGACAGTCGTTTTGACGACGCTTCTGTGCGCCGGCGCGGCCTTCGCCGAACCCGCCCCCACCCTCACCGAAACGGGCCGCGCCGCCCTCGCCTCATCCGGCTTTGTGCGCGGCGACACGACGAAAATGGCGGCCGACTTCGCCAAAAACGGGCCGTATCTCTGCCCGCGTCCCAAATGCGAACGCGAAGTGCAACTCACACTGGGCACGCAGCCGCTGACGGGCGATGAAATGAAGAGCCTGCCCGCCAATGAAACCGCTGAATCGGCGACGCGAAAGGGTCTCGTGAAGCTTCCCTTCTGGCGCGCTGCGCTGCAGGCGCCGCTGCGACAGATGGAGGCGCGCGGCAAGGGAAGCCTGCACATGCGCCTTGGCCCGACGACGCTCGATCCGAAAACCGCGACCATGACGGCGCAGGCCGCCTTTGTCTCGCGCAAATCCGGCTTCACCGTTTCGAACGCCCAAATCGTGATGCGCGCGCACGACAATTCCGTGAACACGATGACGATCATTTCCGAAGACAGGAACTTGCCGAAGAAATTCGCCCATCCCGAATGGATGAACTAACGCCCCGCGCGTCCGCCCAACAGCGACGATACGGGAATAAAAAAAGCCGCGACGCAAGTCGCGGCTCTTTTGTTGCGAAACGAAAACCGTTCAGGCCTTCACGAACGGACAGCCGCCCTTGTCGAGCGGGCGCCAGGCGTCTTCGGGCTTGATGGTCGAAACAAGCTTGAACACATCCCACTTGCCCTTGGATTCTTCGGGTTTCTTCGTCTCGAAGAGATACAGGGGATGCAGATGGCGCCCATCGACGCGAATCTGCCCCTTGCCGAACAGCGGATCGTCGGTCGGCATGGCTTTCATCGCATCGACAAGCTTGACGCCGTCATCGGCGCTTTTCACCTGCGCATAGGCTTTGATGAGATGCGCGGTCGCCGCGTACATGCCCGCATGCATCTCGTTGGGCTTGTCGCCCTTGGGATGAATCTTTTCGAAACGCGCAGCAAAGGCGCGCTTGTCGTCGTCCATGTCCCAGTAGAACGAGCGCGCAGTCTTCACGTTCTGCACCGCCGCCAGGCCCAGCGGGGGCACGTTGGTGACGTTGAGAATGAGCGCGGCCAGACGCTGCTTCTTGCCAAGGCCGAATTCGGCCGCCTGTTTCAGCGCCTGGTTGAGATCGCCGCCCGCGTTTGCGAAACCGATGACATCGGCGCCGGAGGATTGCGCCTGCAGCAGGAAGGACGAGAAATCGGCGTTGTTGAGCGGGTGGCGCGCAGCGCCCAGCACCTTGCCGCCCGACGCGACGACGGCATCCGCGCAATTCTGCTCGAGGTCCTTGCCGAAAGCGTAATCCGTGGTGATGAAGAACCACGTCTTGCCGCCCTCTTTCGTCACGGCGTTGCCGATCGCATGGCCAGCCGAATACGTGTCATAGGTCCAGTGGACGAAATTCTTCGAGCATTTCGGGCCCGTCATCACGGACGAACCGGCGCCCGAGCCGATGACCGCCTTGTTCTTTTCGTTCGCCACCGCCAGCACCGCCAGCGCGACGCCCGAATTGGGCAGATCCATGATGACGTCGGCCGCGCCCGTGTCGAACCACTGGCGCGCAATGCCCGCGCCAACGTCCGGCTTGTTCTGGTGATCGGCGATGATCACCTCGACCGGCACGCCGAGCTTGGCGGCATAGTCGGCGACGGCGAGATCGGCGCCGATCTTCGAGCCGAGCCCCTGATAATCGGCGTAAACGCTCGAAAGATCGTTCATCACGCCGATCTTCAGCGGCTTGACGTTTTGCGCGAAAGCGCGCGGCGCGGCGGCGGCGAAAGCGCCCAAAGCGGCGGCGCCGCCCAGCAATTGTCTGCGGTCCATCCTGTCCTCCCTGAAAGGCGGCCGTTTGGCCGGCCGGATCGGTCTTCGCGCCGATTGATATGAAACATAACAATCTTTCGACAGGCCGGCAAGCGCCGCCGCAGGGTTGCTCAGTAGCTGCGCAGGTCCAGAACCGTCACGCCCGCCATCATGCCTTTGTCCTCATGTTCGAGAATATGGCAGTGATAGACGAATTTCGGCTGGCGTTTCTTGCCCGTCCCGTCGGCGAAAGCCGAAAGATGCTCGCCGGCGAATTTCAGATTGACCTCGATCATGCCGCTGATGTCGTCAGCCGATCCGTCGCCTCGGCATTTGTTGGCGGGATTGGCGCGGTCCAGCGTGTAATAGCTGGCGCCGGCCGCCGGCGGCTTCATGCTGCTGGCGCAGGCGCTCTGCCCGCGCGGCACCACGATCGTGTCGTGCATCAGGTCGGCCGGGCCGTTCTTGAACAGCAATTGATTGGGCAAGATCACCTTGTCGCGATCGACGCCCGCGCTGTCGGCCTGCGTGCGCATGATCGGCGCGCCCGCGCCATCGCGCGCAACCGCGAACTTGATCTGGTGAATGTGAAAATTGTGCACCTCGTTCGACACATTCACCAGCTGCCAGTTTTCGTTCGCGCCGAGCGGCACGCACATCTGCGTCGCCATGCCGTGCATCGCGAAGGTCGACAGACGCACCGGATTTGCTGCGTCGATCGGCCGGCCGAGCTTGTCCCACTCGCCGCCGGAATCGTCGATGATCGTGTCGCCGAGCACGAAATTATTGCCGTCGACGCCGAAGTAGACGCGCCGTTTGCGCGGCGCAGTCAACGTCAGATTGGCGTAATAGGCGTCGACATCGCCCGGCGCGAGCACGCCGCCGTCCAGCGACAGGCATTGGTTGGGCAAATCCTGCTTCACCTTGACGGCGTTGATCGGCGGCGGGCTGTAACGCATGTAGGCATGCATCACGGACTGCATCGGCTCGTAGGCGGCAACCTGCGTTGTGGAGGCCTTGAACGTCACATCCGCCAGCGCGATTTGCGGCCATGTGTCCGCGTCCGTGTCGGCAAAACCCGCCTGAAACGCGCTGTTGACCAGCGTGTAGGTCTCATCGCTCGCATTGACCGTCGGCGCCTGCACCAGCAGGTCGGCGCGGCTGCCCGGCATGAGGATGATGTCGGTCGCGCTCGGCAATTGCGCCGGGCCGGCGACGCCGGACGGCGCAAGACCCGCGCCGTCCATATCCAGAATCTGGAACGGCGCCTTGGGCGCGGCCGCTTTCTGCAGGCTGAGGCTGTAGGTGACGTTGGCCGAAGCGTTCTGGATGCGCCAGACCTGATATTGATTGGGCGCGATTTCAGTATGCGGCGTCTTCTCGCCGTTGATCGTGAACACCCATTTGCCCTCGCCGCCGCTGGGCGCAACGCCCGCGCCCGCATCGCATTCGCCACGGTTCTGCGTGATCGGATTGTTCTTGTTGGGCCCGCAAAAATCCGGGTTCTGGTCTGTCATGTTCGTCCAGGGTCCACTCGTCCCTGCGCGCGTGAGCTGCGCGTCTTTCAGGATGAGATGGCGTACGGCGCTGGCCGGTATCTGCGCGCATGTCGAAGGCTGCGGCGCGCCGCCCGGCGATGGCTTGGCGCACAATTGCTTGTTGATGGCGCCGATGATGATCATGCTCGCCATGCCGCTGGAAACCTGCTGCTTGGCGAGGCCGTGCACATGGGGGTGGATCCAGTTGTCGCCGCGCGGATGCGATACGCCGGGCGGCGCGCCGATATCGAACCGCATCCTGTCGCCGACGACGGCGCCATTGGAGCCGCCCGCCGACGTGCAGTCGAAAATGTAATCGCCGTAGACGATCTTGCCGCCGACCTTGACGCGCGAGGGCGCGACAAGCAGGCCATGCATGTGCAGGTTGAGCAGCGTGCGATCGCCGCTGCCCATATACATGCAATGGTCGGGCGGCGGCGCGCCGCCGGCGAGCATGTTGCGCAACGTGAAGGTCAGATGCTGCTGCGGATTGAGCAAAATCGCCGCGCCGGCGTAAGGATTGGAACACCGGCCGCCCATTGTGCAGAACGTCAGCGTATCGTTGGCGGCCACGGGATAGCCGCCGATCACGACATCGCGTGTGCGCGCGTAGGCCTTGAGTTGCAACGGCGCCGAGCCCGGCGCCTGAAAATGTTCGAGCGGTGCGAAATCGACGGCGAGCGCCGCCCCGCAAAACAGCGTCGACGCTCCTGCGATCGTCGACAATCCCGAAAAAATTGTGCTGCGCTTCCTCACGATGCCCCTCCTGCGCGCTTTGCGGCGCAGCGCAGCGCATATCCGCGACCGGCGCAGAGAGGGGATGAGGTATCGACAGCGCCCGGAACAACGCTCCCGAACGCCGATCCGCCCCCCGGCCAGATCACATCAAGCAGCGCGGCGTTTCGCCAGCCGGGAGCGATCTTGATCCCCGGCAAGCCGCTTTTCAAGTTGAAATCGCCGGTTTGCGCCCTTGCGCGCGCCCTGCGCCGATTGCCCCGGACGGGGAGCGTTGATACCTAGGGAAATTCGGGCTGCGCCGGTTCGCGGGCCCATGCGCCTTTCGCGAGGATGTGGGGTTTGGAACTTTTCCTGCAGCAGCTGATCAACGGTGTGACGCTCGGCTCCATCTATGGCCTCATCGCCATCGGCTATACGATGGTTTTCGGCATCATCGGCATGGTCAATTTCGCCCACGGCGACGTTTTCATGCTGTCCGCCTTCATCGCGTTGATTTTGCTGCTCGCGCTACAGCAGATGCTGGGTGTTTTCGCGCCGGTCCTGTCGTTTCTCATCATTCTCGTTGGCGCGATGGCGCTGACAGGCCTGTGGAACTACATGATCGAGCGCCTCGCCTATCGCCGCCTGCGCGGCTCCTTTCGTCTGGCGCCGCTGATCTCGGCCATCGGCATGTCGATCTTCCTGTCGAATTTCGTCTACGTCATGCAGGGACCGCGCAACAAGGCGGCGCCGCCGATGTTCGACAAGGTCATCAAGCTGACGAGCGGCTCGTCCTATGATGTGACGCTGTCCTACAAGCAGATACTCATCGTCGTCGTGACGGCGTCTTTGCTCGCGGTCTTCTGGTTCATCGTGCAGAAGACGCCGCTCGGCCGCGCGCAGCGCGCCTGCGAGCAGGATGCGAAAATGGCGGCGCTGCTGGGCGTCGACGTCGACCGCACGATTTCCGCCACCTTCGTCATCGGCGCTGCGCTCGCCGCCGTCGCCGGCGTGCTCTACCTGACTTATTACGGCGTCGTGAATTCGCAGGACGGTTTCGTGCCTGGCGTCAAAGCTTTCACCGCCGCCGTGCTCGGCGGCATCGGCTCCATTCCCGGCGCTGTGCTCGGCGGGCTGCTGATCGGTCTGATCGAGACATTCTGGTCGGCCTACTTTTCCGCCGACTACAAGGATGTCGCCGCTTTTTCGATTCTGGCGATCACCCTGATCTTCATGCCCTCCGGCCTGCTCGGCCGGCCGGACGTGGAGAAGGTCTGATGAACGCCCTGTGGCCCGCCCTGCGCGCGGCGCTGATCGCAGCGGGTCTCGCCTTTCCGGTCGTGGCGTTGCGCACCGATCTCAACATGGACAATCAGCTCGTTCTCGAGCCGCGCTGGTCGTGGATGCTGGCGGCGATGGCGCTGGCCTTTTTCGGCAAGCTCGCGCTCGGCGCCCTGCCGGCGCGCAAGCCGAAAGCCGCGCCCGCGCAAACGGCCGAGCCGCCCGCCCGCACCAAATGGATTGCGCGCGCAGGCCTGGCGCTGATTGCGCTGTGGCCTTTCCTTGCGCTGTTTTTCGCCGGCCCGTCGGGCGCATTGAAGTGGATCGACAATTACGGCGTGCAGATCCTCATCTATGTCATGCTCGCCTGGGGCCTCAACATCGTCGTCGGGCTCGCCGGTCTGCTCGATCTCGGTTACGTCGCGTTCTACGCCGTGGGCGCCTACGCCTATGCGCTGCTGTCCACGCAATACGGCGTTTCCTTCTGGATCTGTCTGCCGCTCGCCGGAATCCTCGCCGCATTCTGGGGCGTGCTGCTGGGGTTTCCCGTGCTGCGGCTGCGCGGCGATTATCTGGCCATCGTCACGCTCGCCTTCGGCGAAATCATCCGCATCGTCCTGACGAATTTTTCATCGCTGACGAATGGCGACGCCGGCATCGCCTCCATTCCGCGCGCGACGTTCTTCGGTCTGCCCTTCACCGCTGGCCCGAACGGTTTCGCCGCTTTTTTCGGACTGAAATTCTCGCCCATCCACCGCATCGTGTTTCTCTATTATCTCATTCTCGCGCTCGCGCTGCTCACCAATTTCGTGACGTTGCGTTTACGCCGCCTGCCGATCGGCCGCGCATGGGAGGCGTTGCGCGAGGATGAAATCGCCTGTCGCGCGCTCGGCCTCGACACGACCAAAGTGAAACTCACGGCCTTCGCGCTCGGCGCCATGTTCGGCGGTTTCGCCGGCGCCTTTTTCGCCGTGCGGCAGGGCTTCGTTTCGCCCTCCAGTTTCAACTTCATGGAAAGCGCGACGATCCTGGCGATTGTCGTGCTTGGCGGGCGCGGCTCGCAGATCGGCGTAGCGCTGGCGGCGGTCGCCATCATCGGCGGCTCGGAAATCCTGCGCGAATTCGATTTCCTGAAAACGATTTTCGGGCCGGATTTCGATCCGACGCAATATCGCATGTTGCTTGTCGGCCTGGCGATGGTGGCGATGATGAACTGGCGTCCGCGCGGGCTGGTCGAAACGCGCGCGCCAACCGTTTCTTTCGGGCAGGCGCGCCAGATCGGCGCCGACATGGTGAAAGAAGGCCACGGATGAGCCCGCCCTTCACAAGTCCGTCATTGCGAGGAGCAAAGAGACGAAGCAATCCATCCTGTTGCTTCGCAGTCGGGTCGCGCATTGACGTCGACAGCGCATCGCCACGGATGGATGGCTTCGTCGCTCACGCTTCTCGCAATGATGGTTGCAAGGGCGCGCGCGCATGACCGCCCTCCTGCGCGTCGAGCATCTCACCATGCGCTTCGGCGGCCTGACCGCCGTCAATGACGTGTCTTTCGAGGCGCGACGGGGCGAAATCACCGCCCTCATCGGCCCCAATGGCGCCGGCAAGACGACGGTTTTCAACTGCATCACCGGCTTCTACAAACCTACGGCGGGCCGCATCGCCATGGCGCCGCAGGGCGCGCTGGATACAGCCGCTATCGATGCGCTGACGCGTTCTGGCGCGCGCGGGCGCAACGGCCTGTTCCTGCTCGAGCGCATGCCCGACCACGAAATCGCCCGCAAGGCGCATGTCGCGCGCACATTTCAGAACATCCGCCTGTTTTCCGGCATGACCGCGCTGGAAAATCTGGTCGTCGCCCAGCACGAACCGCTGATGAGCGCGTCGGGCTTTTCGCTGCTCGGCCTTGCCGGCGCGCCGCGCTATCGCCGGGCCGAACGCGCAGCGCTGGACAAGGCGCGCGCCTGGCTGGAGCGCATCCAGCTGATCGATCGCGCCGACGATCCCGCCGGGGCGCTGCCTTACGGCGATCAGCGCCGACTCGAAATCGCGCGCGCCATGTGCGCCGATCCTGCGCTGCTGTGTCTCGATGAACCGGCCGCAGGACTGAACCCGCGCGAGTCCGCCGATCTCACCGCGCTGCTGCGCGCCATACGCGATGAACACGATGCGTCGCTGCTGTTGATCGAGCACGACATGTCCGTCGTGATGGACGTGTCCGACCATGTCGTCGTGCTCGATTACGGCCGCAAGATCGCCGATGGCGCGCCGGCGGCCGTGCGCGCCGACCCTGCCGTCATCGCCGCCTATCTCGGCGTGCCGGACGATGAAGTCGCCGCAATCGAACAGGAGATCGGAGCGTGAGCGCCCTTCTCTCCCTGCGCAACGTCAGCGCATATTACGGTGCGATCCGCGCGCTCAAGGACGTCGATCTTTCGGTCAATGAAGGCGAGATCGTGACCCTGATCGGCGCCAACGGCGCTGGAAAAACCACGTTGATGATGACGATTTTCGGCCAGCCGCGCGCGCGGGGCGGCGCCATCGTCTTCAACGGCCATGACATCACCGCCATGCCCACGCATCAGATCGCGCGTCTTTCCATCGCGCAATCGCCGGAAGGGCGGCGCATTTTTCCGCGCATGACCGTTTACGAAAACCTGCAGATGGGCGCCGCGATCGACAAATTCGCGCATTTCGACGCCGATCTCGAAAAGGTTTTCGCGATCTTTCCGCGTTTGAAAGAGCGCATGCACCAGCGCGGCGGCACGCTTTCGGGCGGCGAACAGCAAATGCTCGCCATTGCGCGCGCGCTCATGAGCCGCCCGAAAATGCTGCTTCTCGACGAACCCTCGCTCGGTCTTGCGCCGCTTGTCGTCAAACAGATTTTCGACACGTTGCGGGACCTGAACGCCAGAGAAGGGCTGACCGTGTTTCTCGTCGAGCAGAACGCATGGCACGCGCTCAAACTCGCCAATCGCGGCTATGTGATGGTCAACGGCGCCATCACGCTGTCGGGAACGGGCGCGGACCTCATCGCCAATCCGCAAATCCGGGCGGCTTATCTCGAGGGGGGCGCGCATTGATGCGCTGCATCGCCCCACAACGCCCCCGTCATTGCGAGGAGGCCCGCAGGGCCGACGCGGCAATCCATCCCCGCACGCTCGTTCACGAGGCGCACGCGGCGCCCATTCTCCATCGCCCGCTGGATGGATTGCTTCGCTTCGCTCGCAATGACGGCGAAGGCGCGCGCAACGCCGGAGGCCTGCGCGCATGACCGCGCTCATCCCCAACCTCTGGACCTTCGTCGGCCTCACGCTGGTCCTCGGCGGCGCGGGCGCTTTCGTCACGGGGCGCGCGATGGCGCAGACATGGCGCAGCGCCGCTCTGGCCCTCGCCGCCATGGCGCCGCTGACGCTGGCCGTGCGCTTCCTGCATTACGCGCTGTTTCAGGAGCCTTCGGACGCGGCCCGGTTCGCGCTGTGTTTCGCCCTGCTGACCGGCTTTGCGCTGGCGGGCTACCGTCTGGCGCGCGCCGCGCAGATGCGTCGCCAATATCCTTGGCTGTGATGGCCTTGCGCGGGTGACAACCGGCGCGAAACCCGCCAAACTCGCCGCACTGGAGCATTCGCGCCCGAACCGCAACGACGGCGGGCGCCCAGCGGAGAACAATCGATGAAACGCAGTCTTATGGCCGGCGCCGCGCTCGCCGTCTTCGTGTCGGCCGCCGCGCATGCGGAAATCAAGATGGGCGTCGGCGGCCCGATCACCGGCGGCTCGGCTGCTTTCGGCGCGCAGCTCAAGATGGGCGCCGAACAGGCGGTCGAGGACATCAACAAGGCCGGCGGCATCAACGGCGAACAGGTGAAGCTTTTTGTCGGCGACGATGCGGGCGATCCCAAGCAGGGCATTTCCGTCGCCAACAAATTCGTCGGCGATGGCGCGACGTGGGTTGTCGGCCATTTCAACTCGTCCGTGTCGATCCCCGCATCCGGCGTTTACAACGAGAACGGCGTGCTCCAGATCACGCCCGCCTCGACCAATCCCGGCCTGACCGACCCCGATCCGAAAACCGGCGAGTCGAAATGGAACGTCTTCCGCGTGTGCGGCCGCGACGACCAGCAGGGCGCTGTGGCGGCCGAATATCTGATCAAGAACATGAAGGGCAAGAAGATCGCCTTCATTCACGACAAGAAGGCCTATGGCAAAGGCCTCGTCGACGAGACGAAGAAGGCGCTCAACGCCGGCGGCGTTCAGGAAGTTTTGTATGAGACGATCAATCCCGGCGAGAAGGATTATTCGGCCGTCGTCTCCAAGCTGAAGGCGGCGGGCGCCGATGTTGTCTATTACGGCGGCGAACATACCGAAGCCGGCCTGCTCGTGCGCCAGATGCGCGATCAGGGCATGAGCACGATCCTGATGGGCGGCGACGGCATCGCCTCCGAAGAATTTGCGCAGAACGGTCCGGGCGTCGAAGGCACGCTGATGACCTTCCCGCCGGACCCGCGCAACAACCCGGCCGCAGCCGCCGTCGTGAAGGAATTCGAGGCGAAGAAATTCAACCCCGAAACCTACACGCTCTACGCCTATGCCGCCGTGCAGGTGCTGAAACAGGCGGCGGAAGCGGCCAAGTCAACCGATCCGCAGGCCATGGCCAAACTGATGCATTCCGGCCATACGTTCAAAACGGTCGTCGGCGATATCTCCTACGACAAGAAAGGCGACATCACGCGCGCCGATTATGTCGTCTATCGCTGGGTGAAAGGCGCGGACGGCAAGATCACGTACAAGCAGCTCTGAAGCCTGCGCGCCGTCGCCGCATTGCGCTGCGGCGGCGCTCAGCCCAGTTTCGCCAATGCCGGAAAAGTCTGCAGGAGCCAGAAGCTGGCGCTCTGCATGCCGCCTGTGAGAAAGGCGATGCCCGTCAGCACGAGCAGCCCGCCGACGATTTTCTCCACCGCGCCGAAATGCGTGCGGAACCGTTTCAGAAAACCCATGAACGGCTCGAGCGCGAGCGCGGCGACGAGAAACGGCACGCCAAGCCCCAGCGAATAGATCGCCAGCAAACCGGCGCCCTTGCCCGCCGTGTCTTCCGACGAGGCGACGGCGAGAATGGCCGCCAGAATCGGACCGATGCACGGCGTCCAGCCGAACGCGAAGGCGAGCCCCATCAGATAGGCGCCCCACAGCCCGAGCGGCTTTTGCACCTCGACGCGCTTTTCGCGATAGAGCAGCCCGATCTTGAACAGCCCCAGAAAATGCAGACCCATCGCAATGATGACGAGCCCGGCGATGGGCGCGAGAATATCGAGATTGGCGCGCACAACCTGTCCGAAAAACGACGCCGTCGCGCCCAGCGCCACGAAGACCGTGGTGAAACCGGCCACAAACAGCGCCGCCGCCGCGAGCACGTCGCGCCGCGCCCGCCGCGCCCCACCCTCGGCGATCTCCTCGATGCTGGTGCCCGCCAGAAAGGTCAGATAGGGCGGCACCAACGGCAGCACGCAGGGGCTCAGAAAAGAAAGGACGCCCGCCGCAGCGGCGGCCGAGAGGGTGACTTCGCTCGCCATGGCCTTCCTTACCCGCGCATGCGCTGCGACGAAAGCAGAATGTCGAAAACGGCCTTCTAAAGAGTCGCCGCCTAGCCCGTCATATTCAATTCTGCTTAAAATGCGACCTTCGAAAGTGATTTATTTGGATCAAGTCATGCGTTTTTTGAAATTTTTGACCGCATTCGGTTTCGCTGCATTTCTCGCCGGCTGCATCACGGCCGAAAAGCCCACGCTCTCGCTGGAGGAGCGGCGCGCGCTGCAGCTGACTGCCGCGCATGTCGAATTTACGCCGGACGCCCGCGTCCATGTCTCGCCGATCGAAGATCAGGAGGCCGCGCGCGGCGCCACGCGCGAACAGATTGCCGAAGTTGAAAAGAGCCATATCCGCGCTGTCGTGTCGTCCGACTTCATGGCCGTTGTGGGGTCGCGTCTCAATGGAACGCGGCCTGTCGCCGCGCGTATCACGATCAAATATTTCAATGTGCCGGGCGCTGTCGCCGCGGTCCTGGGCGGAAGCACGTCGTCTGGCCTGATCGCCGGCGTCGACCTTGTCGATGTGAAAACGGGGCAGACGCTCGTCAGCGCGCCGCCCGGCAAAATCACATCGGAGGTCTATCGACCCGCGGGCGTCCTGGGTCTCGTCATGCAGGCGGCCAGCGCGAAAGATCCGGTCGATACGAAGGTCCACGAGATGGCGCAAAAATTCGCCGCCGAATACGCCGGCTGGGTGACGAGCAACAATTGATGCGTCAAAAAAGGGCGGCTCGCGCGGCCCTTTTCACGGGAACAGTCTATTTCGCCTCAGCCGCTGCGCAACGCGCGCCAGGGCTCTCGTAACGCGCAAAGGCGCCGAAGGTCCTGCCAATCGGCCTGCAATCAAAACCGCGTCGGCGCGAAGGGCGCGGGATCGCAGAACGGCGCTTCGCCGGTCATCATCTCCGCCAGCAACCTCCCGGTGACGGGGCCCAGCGTGAACCCGTGATGCTGGTGGCCGAAGTTGAACCATAATCCGGCGTGGCGCGGCGCAGGGCCAATGACGGGCAGAAGATCCGGCAGGCAGGGCCGCGCGCCCATCCAGGGCGCCGCGTCGATACGCGCCCCGAGCGGAAACGTTCTACGCGCGACAGGCTCGACCCGATCCAGCATGACCGGGGAGGGCGGCGCATCGCGCGTCGAGAATTCCGCGCCGGTGGTGAGACGAATGCCGCGCGCCATCGGCGCCAGCAGATAGCCGCCGTCCGCATCAAGCACAGGCTGCGACAAACTGGCGCCGGGGCGAGGCGCATAATGCATGTGGTAGCCGCGCTTGAAGCCGAGCGGCGCGTCGCATCCGAGCAGCCGCAACAGCGAATCCGACCAGGGCCCCAGCGCCACGACCGCCTCGCGCGCCTCAATCGGGCCATTGTCCGAACCAACGCGCCACCCCTGCCCGCTCGCCTCGAGGCCGCGCGCATCGCCCGTAAACATCCGTCCGCCGCGCGCGGCAAACAAGGCCGCGTAAGCCTCGACGAGCCCGCCCGGATCGATGCAGGAAACGGGGTCGGCAAAATGAATGGCGCCGACAAACCCCGCAAGATCGCGCTCGCGCGCCGCCAGCGCCTGCGCATCGAGCGCCGAAACGGCAAGACCGTAATCGGCAAGACCGCGCGCGTCTTCCAGCGCGGCGGCGAGCGTTTTCTGGCTGCGATAGGCCTTCAGCCATCCCTTGTGGCGCAACAGCGCGCCCGCCTCGGCCGCCTGCGCCAGCGCCTCATGCTCGCTGACGCAACGCGCAATCAGCGGCAACGCCGCCGCAGCATGCGCGCGCGCCCGTTCCGGCGCGCTTTCGCGGAAATAGGCCCACAGCCAGGGCGCAATCGCAGGCAGCCGCGCCCAGTCGATCCGCGCCTGCGGCGCAAAGCCGAGCACGGTCTTCATGAGCAGCGCAGGCTCATGCGGAAACGTATAGAGCGAGACAGAGGCGCGCTCGATGAGGCCGGCGTTGCCGTAGCTCGTCTCGCGCCCCGCGCGCCCGAGCCGCTCGAGCATGACGACATCGCGCCCGCGCGCCTGCAACGCGAGCGCGGTGGAGACGCCCACCATGCCCGCGCCCAGAACGATTGTGTCGGCCCTGATCGCCATGTGATCTTTTAACGCGCCCCGCCGCCTTTTTCCCGCCAAATCGGTCGGCACAATGGCGTTGTCTGTCCGGTGGGGGTTCTCATGACCTACTATTTTTCCAAAACGCTGGCCTGCGCCTTCGACGAGGCCATCAAACGCGCGACCGAGGCGCTGAAGACGGAAGGCTTCGGCGTGCTGACCGAAATCGACATGGCGGCGACGCTGAAAAGCAAGATCGGCGCGGATGTTGCGCCCTATCGCATTCTGGGCGCCTGCAACCCAAAACTCGCCTACGAAGCGCTGCGCGCCGAAGACAAGATCGGCCTCATGCTTCCCTGCAACGTGATCGTGCGGGACGCCGGCGGCGGCAAGGTCGAGGTGGCGGCCATCGACCCCATCGCCTCCATGCAGGCGATCGACAACCCCCGGCTGCATGAAGCGGCCGCCCATGTGCAGGGCCTGTTGAAAAAGGCCATCGCCACGCTCTAGCCGCCGTTGCCAGCGCGGGCCGGCGGCGCTAGGCAGGGCGCTCTTTTTCGCTTGCCTTGCGAGAGCGCCGATGATCCCCCGCTATTCCCGCCCCGAAATGGTCTCCGTCTGGGAGCCCCAGACGCGCTTTCGCATCTGGTTCGAGATCGAGGCCTACGCCTGTCAGGCGCTCGCCGAACGTGGCGTCATCCCGAAGAAGGCGGCCAAAGCCATCTGGGACAAGGGCTCCAAAGCGACTTTCGATGTTGCGCGCATCGACGAGATCGAGCGCGTCACCAAACATGACGTCATCGCCTTTCTGACGCATCTGGCCGAATTCATCGGCCCGGATTCGCGTTTCGTGCATCAGGGCATGACATCGTCCGATGTGCTCGACACCTGCCTCAACGTGCAATTGCAGCGCGCGGCCGACATTCTGCTGGCCGATCTCGACGCCCTGCTCGCCGCCATCAAGCGCCGCGCCTTCGAGCACAAGATGACGCCGACCATCGGCCGCTCGCACGGCATTCACGCAGAACCCGTGACCTTCGGCCTGAAGCTCGCGCAGGCCTATGCGGAGTTTTCGCGCGCGAAAGAAAGGTTGATCGCCGCGCGCGCGGAAATCTCGACCTGCGCCATTTCCGGCGCCGTCGGCACCTTCGCCAATATCGATCCCTCCGTTGAAGAATATGTCGCCAAAAAGCTCGGGTTGAAGCCCGAGCCCGTTTCGACGCAGGTCATCCCGCGCGACCGCCACGCAATGTTTTTTGCAACGCTCGGCGTCATCGCCTCGAGCATCGAACGGCTCGCCATCGAAATCCGGCATCTGCAGCGCACGGAAGTTCTGGAAGCGGAGGAATATTTCTCCGAAGGCCAGAAAGGCTCCTCCGCCATGCCGCACAAGCGCAATCCCGTGCTGACGGAAAATCTCACCGGCCTGGCCCGCCTCGTGCGCGGCATGAGCCTGCCGGCGATGGAGAATGTCGCTTTGTGGCACGAGCGCGACATTTCCCACTCCTCGGTCGAGCGCATGATCGGCCCCGATGCGACAATCACGCTTGATTTTGCGCTGGTGCGCCTGACGGGCGTGATCGACAAGCTGCTCGTCTATCCCGCCAACATGCAGAAAAATCTCGACCGGCTCGGCGGGCTGATTCATTCGCAGCGCGTGATGCTGGCCCTGACGCAGAAAGGCGTCAGCCGCGAGGACGCCTATCTCTACACGCAGCGAAACGCCATGCCCGTCTGGCGCGGCGAGGGCGACTTTCTCACGCTGCTGAAACAGGACCGCGACGTGACGGCGAAACTCTCGCCCCGTGAACTCAAATCCCTGTTCGATCTCGGCTATCACACCAAGCACGTCGACACGATTTTCAAGCGCGTGTTCGGCGCAACGAGCCTGCGCCAGACCTCTGCAAAGACGTCTTCTGCAAAGACGTCTTCTGCCAAGGCGACTTCCGCCAAGGCGAAAACGCCAGCCGCAAAAGCCGCAAAGCGCGCGTAAGGAAGCGCTCTGGAGCGGTTCACGGCTAGACGCAAGCGCGCCGCCATCCACTCAATTGGCGCGTAGGATGCAAACGGGCCGCCTCATTGAGGTCCATTCATTCATTGCACGGGCGAATGAACGGCTATGCGCCAAGGCGCACGGTCAGGCCAGCCGTTGCTGCAACGGCGATTCAAACGGAAAATGAACCACTCTAGAACAGCTCCGCCTCGCATTCGGCCTTTTCGCGCGGGGCGAGCGCGCCGTCCCGCACGAGCGCTTCGTAAGAGCGGATCTGGTTGCGTCCGCGTTTCTTCGCTTCGTACAGCGCTGCATCCGCGCGGCCGAAAGCTTCAAACCCCGTATCGGCCGGCTTCACGCGCGTATGGCCGATGGAAACGGTGATGCGGCCGACCTGCGGAAAATCGAAACGTTCGACGAGCGCACGAAACCGTTCGAGCGCCGCTTCCGCGCCCGCCTGATCGGTGCGCGTGAGCATGACGACGAACTCTTCGCCGCCGAAGCGAAACAGTTTGTCGACATCGCGGAACGCATGCGTCATCAGCCGCGCGAACAGCACCAGCACCTCGTCGCCGTAAGGATGGCCGAACTCGTCGTTGACGCGCTTGAAAAGATCGATGTCGAGCACGGCAAGGTAGGCTTGCGGCGTCAGCGCCTCGCGCCGCTCGCCATTTTCGGCCGCCCTGCGCGCGGTCGTGCGCGCGAGCCGGCGAAAGCTTTCGTCGAACGTGCGCCGGTTGAACAGGCCGGTCAGATCGTCGCTGTCGCCATAGTCGAGCACGCCGATATGATTGATGTAGATGCGCAGCAGACCGAAGATGATGCGCTCTTGCTGCTCGCCAAGCGGCTCGGCCCGCGTCACCTCCGCCAGCGCGACGATTTCATCGCGATTGACGATGGGGAAAACGCACCGGAAGCAATTCGCCTCGCTGCAATATTCGCGCCGGCGCAACCCGGCCTCGTAACAGGCTTGCAGATGCGGATGATCGTCGAGCCGCGCCTCGACCTGCTCGGCTGTCTCGTCGGGCAGTTGCACCCGCAGCCGCAGTTTCGGCGAGTCCGGCTCGCCGCGCACGACGCGCCACAGACGCATGGAGGCGGCGTCGACAAGGTCGAACATGACGCGCGCCAGCGTCGTCTCGAGATCGTCGCGGTCGCGCAAACCTGTCAGTTCGGCCACCGAGCAGATAATATCGCCCATCTTCAGCCCAAGTTTGCAGAACGCGCATTTTTTAATGCGAGGCTTGCGCGAAACTGCTTTCACAAGGGCATTGAAAAATCTGCATATCGCTCTCCCTGCGGGAGCCGGCGACGGATTGATAGCGGGGCGGCGAGCCTGCTAAATTCCAGGAATGCGCGCTTCCGAATGCGATATCCTCATCCTCCCCGGCTTCCATGGCGGCACGCCGGATCATTGGTACGCCCGCTGGGCGGCCAAGCTCTCGACAGCCCATCGCGTCGAACAGCGCGATTTCGAGCATCCAGCACTCGATGAATGGACAGGCAATATCGCGCGCGCCGCCGGCGCGGCGAAAAAGCCGGTCGTGCTGATCGGCCATTCGCTGGGAGCGCTGGCCGGCGCTTTCACTGCGCCCGATCTCGACAATGTCATCGCCGCAATGTTCGTCGCGCCGCCCGCGCCGGACAAGATCCGCGAAAACGCGCAGATCGACCCGGCCTTCGCCGAGCGCAAGCTGCGAAAGCTCGCCTTCCCCTCGCTGCTCGTCGCCAGCCGCAACGACCCCTGGTCGAGCTACGTTCAGGCAGAAGAACGCGCAGCAACGCTCGGCGCGACGCTCGTCGATGCGGGCGAAGCAGGCCACATCAATCCCGATTCAGGCCACGGGCCGTGGCCTGAAGGCTTGCTGCGTTTCGCGCATTTTCTCAGCGCGATCAAAATGGCGTGAACGTCAGGCCGCGCGCCGGCCTGCGACCGCCTTGGCGACCATCATCGCGACGGGGATCGCCACGACGGCGGCAAGGCCGGATGCGATCGGAATCCATTTGGTCGCCTGCGCCGACCATTGCGGCACGGTCAGGATCGCCATCACCAGAATGCCGGCCAGCGTAGGGGCGGCAATCAGCCAGATCATCAGGGCGACACGCCACATCGTCATATTCCTCTGCGTTGTTATGTCGCCATACTGACGCCTTCGCCGATGGCTGCGTTGACGCCGGTCAAGCTGCGGCGCTCCGTCGCACCATTTGCGGCCCCGCTGCGCGATGCTATCGAAAGTCTTCAACCGGAAAACACCGCGAGGCGCATTATGGGCAACATCTGGCTGGCGACAGGCGAGGCGACGGTTCTGGCGGCGGAAGGGCAATACACCGACGCCATGCCCGAAGTCATGATTGGCGACATTCGCGGCCCCGTCGGCCACGCTTTCGCCGGCATGGCCGGCCAGGTCGCAGGCCATCCCCGCATGTTCGTCATCCGCGATCTCAATCAGCAGGTGCGCCCCGCCACGATGATGACCACCAAGATGACGGTGCAGTCTGAAGCTTTCGTCGAATTGCTCGGCGGCGTTGTGCAGGCGGCGACGGGCGACGCCATCGTCGATTGTCTGAGCGAGGGCATCCTGCCCAAGGATCAGGCCAATGAACTGTGCATGATCATCATGGTCTGGCTGGACCCGCGCTGCGCCAAGCACAAGAAGCTCGACAAGGCCGACCTCTACCGCACGAATTACGAGGCGACGAAACTCGCGATCGCGCGCGCGATGAAAGGCGAGCCGAGCGTCGACCAGCTCATCGCCAACCGCAAGAAAATCCAGCATTACGCTCTGGAAGACGTGTTCGAGGTTTGATGCAAAGCCGTCATGGGCGGCTGTCACGGCGCGCCAACAGCCGTCACGGCGCGCCAACATGCCGTCATTGCGAGGAGCGCAGCGACGAAGCAATCCATCCGGCGGGCGTTGCAGAATTTGAACGCACCGCATTTTCGGCCAGACGACAGGATGGATTGCCGCGTCGCCTGCGGCTCCTCGCAATGACGGTTTTCCGTCATGGCGCGCCAACAGCCGCCAACGCGCGCCAGCAGCCGTCAATGCGCGCCAGCAGCCGTCATTGCGAGGAGCGCAGCGACGAAGCAATCCATCCAGCGGGCGTCGCAGAATTTGAACCCACCGCATTGTCGGCCAAACGACAGGATGGATTGCCGCGTCGCCTGCGGCTCCTCGCAATGACGGTTTTCCGTCATTGCGCGCCAACAGCCGCCAATGCGCGCCAGCAGCCGTCATTGCGAGGAGCGTAGCGACGAAGCAATCCATCCGCCGGGCGTCGCAGAATTTGAACACACCGCATTTTCGGCCAGACGACAGGATCGATCGCCGCGTCGCCTTCGGCTCCCCGCAATGACGGCGAAACAAAAAAGCCGCCCGAACCGGGCGGCTTTTTCTGTTCGTTTCGCAGCCGATCAGCGCGAATAGAATTCGATGACCAGATTGGGTTCCATCTGCACCGGATAAGGCACATCGGTCGGACCCGGCACGCGCGTCATCTTGGCCGTGCCCTTGCCGTGGTCGAGGTCGAAATAATCCGGCACATCGCGCTCGGCGAGGCCCTGCGCTTCCAGAACGATGGTGAGCTGGCGCGAGGCTTCCTTGATCTCGACCACATCGCCGACCTTCACCTGATAGGAGGCGATGTTCACGCGGCGGCCGTTCACTTTCACGTGGCCGTGATTGATGAACTGGCGCGCGGCGAAGACGGTCGGCACGAATTTGGCGCGATAGACCACCGCGTCGAGACGGCGCTCGAGCAGGCCGATCAGGTTGGAGCCCGAGTCGCCCTTCATGCGGATGGCTTCGGCGTAATATTTGCGGAACTGCTTTTCCGAAATGTTGCCGTAATAGCCCTTGAGCTTCTGCTTGGCCTTCAGCTGCGTGCCGAAGTC
>JAGWTA010000049.1 GCA_028869185.1 Hyphomicrobiales bacterium | reverse complement strand
GTCTTCGCGGTGGTCGTCATCGGCGGCATGGGCTCGATCATGGGATCGATCGTCACCGGCTTCGTGCTGGGCCTGGTCGAGGGTCTCACGAAGGTCTTTTACCCTGAAGCGTCTTCAACGGTGGTTTTCGTAATCATGGCGATTGTGCTGCTCATCAAGCCTGCAGGACTGTTCGGGAGGACCGCCTGATGCTGGACGCCGCTCAGCCCGCCACGCCCGTCAGCGCTCCGTCTGGAGCCGCCCGCAGCGAGCAGATCGCTTTCGCCATCATGCTGGCGCTGCTGGTGCTTGCGCCGATGGCCGTCTACCCCTTCTTCATGATGACGGCGCTGTGTTTCGCGCTGTTTGCCTGCGCCTTTAATCTGCTGGTCGGCTATGTCGGCCTGCTGGCGTTCGGCCATGCGATGTTCCTTGGCATTGGCGGCTATGTGTCGGCGCATATGGCCAAGGTCGGCAATATCGAAATCGGCCCGTTGCATGTGAATTTCGGACCGCTGTCGCCCGAACTTGCGATCCTGTGCGGCGTCGGCGCGGCGGGGTTGCTCGGCCTCGTTACGGGCGCGCTCGCCATCCGGCGGCAGGGAATTTATTTCTCGATGATCACGCTCGCGCTGTCGCAGATGATCTATTTCTTTTGCCTGCAGGCGCCGTTCACACACGGCGAGGACGGCATTCAGGCTGTGCCGCAAGGCAAGATGTTCGGTTTCATCGACCTGTCGAACCAGAACACCCTGTATTATGTCGTCGTCGCCATTTTCATTCTCAGTTTTCTCGCCATCCACCGCATCGTGAATTCGCCCTTCGGCGATATTCTGAAAGCGATCCGCGAAAACGAACCGCGCGCGATCTCGCTTGGATACAAGGTCGACCAGTACAAGCTGACCGCTTTCATCCTGTCGGCGATGCTGGCGGGGCTCGCCGGCGCAACCAAGGCGATTGTCGCGCAGAACGCATCGCTGACCGATGTGCACTGGTCGATGTCGGGCGAAGTGATCCTGATGACGCTTGTTGGCGGCATGGGCACAATTTTCGGCCCCGCGGTCGGCGCGATCATCATCATCGCGATGCAGAATTATCTCGCCGGTTTCGGCCAATGGGTGACTGTCATCCAGGGCGTGATTTTTGTTGCCTGCGTGCTCGCCTTCCGGCGCGGCATCATTGGCGAGATTGCGAATCGTCTGAAGATTTCGCTCTAGCGGCTTCGGCCATCATGCGCGCCTCGTAGTTCTTCTCCGCGACGCGTATGTAGCGCCAGCCAATCGCGCCTGCGATGACCAGGGCCGCGAAGGCCGCGGCGCCGAGCGGGCCGGAGACGCGCATGATCGCTTCACCGAAAACATAGCCGCCGAGGCCGAAAATAGCCGCCCAGCAAACGCCGCCCAGCGCGTTCCACAGGAGGAACTCGCGCCAGGGGTAGCGATTGACGCCCGCCAGCACCGCCGCAAAAATGCGCAGGAACGCGACGAACCGTCCGAAAAAGACGATCTTTGCGCCATGGCGGGCGAACATGTGCTGGCCAAAGGCGAGCCGCTGTGGCGTCAACCCGAGCCGGGGCCCGTATTTTTCGATCAATGGCAGGCCGAAACGGCGCCCGATCATGAATCCGATATTGTCGCCGATGATCGCGCCGGCGGCTGCGACGGCGATGACGGCGCCGATATCAAGCTGACCGGTCGCGCCGGCGAAGATCGCCGCCAGAACCAGGGCCGTCTCGCCGGGCATCGGCACGCCAGAGCTTTCGAGCATGACGACGACGAACACCGCATAAAGGCCATATTGCGCGACCAGCGGCGCGACCCATTCGTGCAGCATGCTCACGCGCGCTCCGCCTGCATCGCGCTTTCCGCCTTTTGCAGCAGCAGCTCCTCATGCTTCTTGTAGTAGGTCCAGAGCGCTGCGGCGCCGATGGCTGCAATGATCAGCATGGCCCAGCCGAAGGGGCCGGCTATCTTGTCGAAGGCGTTGCCCGCGAGATAACCGCCGAGGCCGAAAACCGTTGCCCAGACCAACCCGCCTGCAGCGTTGAAGAAAAAGAAACGCGCCGGCGCCAGCCCGTTGACGCCCGCCAGCAGGGCCGCGAATGCGCGCAGCACCGCGACGAAACGGCCGAAAAACACGATCATCCCGCCGTATTCCCGGAAGAGATAGTCGCCGAGCTTTTGCCGCCGCTCGTCGAGACCGATCCTGGGTCCGATTTTCGCGAGCAGCGGCGCGCCCGCCTCGCGCCCCACCCAATAACCGATGTTGTCGCCGAGGATGGCTCCCCCGGCGGCGGCCAGAATCACGAAACCGATATGCATGTTGTGCGTCGCGCCCGCGTAGACAGCGGCGCTGATCAGCGTCGTCTCGCCCGGCAAGGGCACGCCGGCGCTCTCCAGCGCAACCGCGCAGAAAACCAGAAAATATCCGTATGTCTGCAACAGATGCGCGATGAGTTCGTGCCCGAATATCAGATGCAACGGCGCCTCTCCCTGCCAGACATTGCAGATATAACCCGTCCGGCGGAAGTTTGCAGCGTTTATCGCAGGCTGTGCGCGCCAAGCGCCGAAGGATTGAGCGCGTTGCGCAGAATATGGCGCAGGCCCTTGAGCACGGGCTGGTCGGATCCGGCAATGGCTTTCTGCAATGCAGCGCGACTGCCGATCATGCGATAACGCTTCACATTTTCCGCAACGAATTCGCCGGTCGACAAGCCTTCGCTGCGCGCGGCTCGTTCGACGCGCGCGACGAAGGCGCGGTCCATTTGACGCAGGGCCGCCTGTGCGATCCGCGAGTTGCCACAGGAGTGAAAGATGTCGTGCGCTATCATTGTTTCCTCTGCCATTTGCAATGATTTGCCTATGGCTAAAGGCAAAACACGACGCGCACATGACTCAATCGGCGCCTAATCGTGACTCAAACGGCGCCTTATCGTGGCGGTTTGGTTTCTTCGCCAGCCGCGATTTTAGACAGAAGCTCGGAAATCGCCTTGGGCATCGGCCCCTCGTCCGGCGCAAATTCGCGCTCGAGGCCGCTCCAGCGATTCCACAGGCTGAACAAGCCGCCGCGCTGGCGCAGCCGCGCCCCGGCGCTCCGCCGTTCAAGCACGATCTTGCGATCGTGGAACGCTTCGAGACTGGGGCGATGGCCGACGCTGATCACCATCGCTTCCGGCAAGCGTTCCTTGAGCGCCGCGAGCGCCGCTTGCTGGCTGTCCTCGTCCAGCGCGGCGGTCGCCTCGTCCATCACGATGATCTGCGGCTTCTGTATGAAGAGCCGCGCGAATGCGACGCGCTGGCGCTCGCCGCCAGAAAGAATGCGATCCCAATCCTCTTCTGCATCGAGCCGATTGGCCATGTAATTCAGACCGCACGCGTTCATCGCCTCGATCAGCGCCGCATCGTCGCATGGCGGCGTCTCCAGAGGATAGATCAGCAATTGACGCAAGCTGCCGATCGGCATGTAGGGGCGTTGCGGCACGAAAGCGATCTGCGCATTGCGCGGCAGCCTGATCTCGCCCGAACCCCAGGGCCACAGTCCTGCGATGGCGCGGATGAGCGTCGATTTCCCCGTCCCGCTTTCGCCCATGATGATGACGCGCTCGCCCGGCGAAATCGATACGGAAGCGTCCGCGATGATAAGCCTGCCCGAACGGTGAGCAACCGAAAGATTGTCGACATGAATGGCGCCGTCTTCGCTGTCGCCGCGTTCGATCAACGCGCTTTCGCCGGCCAGCGAACCGATGTCGACATCCTCCAGCGCGTCCGTCAGTTCGTTGACGCGCGTCAGCGATGCGTACCATTCCGACAGAGACACGAAATTGTCGACGAACCAGATCAGCGCGGCCTGAACGGAAACGAACGCTGCCGTCACCTGCATCACGACGCCGAGACTGACGTCGCCGGCAAGATATTTCGGCGCTATCAAAAGCAGCGGGATGAGTGGAAAAAGTCCGCCATTGGTGTTCAGCACAACGCCGATGATGCCCTGACGGCGGATGATGGTTTTCCAGGCCGCAACGATATTGTCGTATGAACCCTGCAGGGCGCGGCGCTCTTCCCTGTCGCCCTTGATCAGCGCAATGCTTTCGGCGTTTTCGCGCAGGCGCGTCATCTGCGCGCGAAACTCGGCCTCCTGCTGATTTTTCTGCGCGACTTCGCGCGCGAGCGGCCGGCCGGTGCGCCATGCGCCGAACGAAATGACAATCGCATAGAGCACGGCTGCGACCGCCATATAGGCGGGAATATCGACGCCGTGCGCGCCAATCGGCAAGTGGATCGAGCCCGCCGCGCGCCAGAGGATGGTGGCGAATGTCGCCGCTGTCATGCCCGCTGTAAAAATGCCGATCGCGAAATCGACGAGCGGCTCGATCGACAGGCGCACATCATCGGCGATGCGAAACTCGGGCGCTGCGAGTTCTTCGGCGACGAAGGGAAGACGATAATAGCGCTGGTCGGCGATCCACCAGCCAAGCAGGTGCCGCGTCGCCCATTCGCGCCAGCGCATTTTCAACTGCATGCGCGCCAGCACGAGTCCTGTGTTCACCGTCGCCGCCGCCAGCACCATCGGGACGATCATCGCGACATACCGCCAAACGAGCGGCATGTTCTTCTGCTCGAGCGAATCGAAGAACCACTTGTTCCAGCTGTTGACGAAAACCTGCACGCTGATTTGAGCGAGCACCGCAACAATCACGGCTATGGTCAGAAACCACGCGCGCTTTTTGGCGCGGCCACGCCAAAAACCGCTCGCCATGCCGAAAAAATCGCGCAAAGGTTGCGGTTTGGATTGGGATTTTGCGGAGCCTGCATCGCCCGCAGGCGCCGTTCCGGCGTTTTCCGGCATGGCTGATCCGTTCATCAGATCGCTGATTTGCGCGCTCACACCGGCCCCTGCTCCGATTTCAGAGTATTGACAGAAAACGTCTGGCGGCGCGAAAGGTTCCCCTCACCAGGAGCCAGTGTTGGGCATGGAAGCCCAGGGTTCGGCCGGCGCCTTCGGGCCGCCTTTTTGCAGCAGTTCGATGGAAATGCCGTCCGGCGTGCGGATGAAGGCCATATAACCGTCGCGCGGCGGCCGGTTGATCGTCACGCCCTGCTGCACAAGACGTGCGCAAAGCGCATAAATATCGTCGACGCGATAGGCGAGATGGCCAAAATTTCGGCCGCCGGCATAGTCGTGCTCGTCCCAATTATAGGTCAGTTCGACAAGCGGCGCGTTGCGCTCTTTGGCGAGGTCCAGATCGTCGGGCGCAGCGAGAAACACCAGCGTGAAACGTCCCTGCTGATTTTCCGTCCGGCGCACCTCGACCAGGCCGAGCTTGTTGCAGAAAAAATCGAGCGCGCGATCGAGATCGCCGACGCGGATCATCGTGTGAAGATATTGCATGAGGAAGCCTCTGCGATGAATTTTGCGAAGTCGGGCAAGTCATAGACCGGGCGGCGCATTTGCGCTAGAGCCGCATTCGGGCAGGGAGAGGGCCATGACCGCCGACCACCACGACAGGAAAGAAGCGGCTGCGCTCGCCTCGATCGGCGCCAGCGTCGCTATCACCGCGGCCAAACTCGGCGCCGGCCTTGTTTCGGGCTCGCTGGCGCTCCTTTCGGAAGCCGGGCATGCCGCCGTCGACACAGCTGCGACCGTGCTGACGTGGCTTGCTGTGCGCGCAGGCGGCAAACCCGCAGACGACACGCATCATTATGGACACGGCAAGCTGGAATCGCTCGCAGCTCTGGTCGAAACAGGCCTGCTTTTCGCGCTTGCCGCCTATGTCGTCGTCGAGGCGATCCATCGGCTTCTCACCCATCAGCAGCATGTCGAGGCAAAGCCGATCGCTTTCGCGGTGCTGATTTTCTCGATCATCGTCGATGTCGTTCGCTGGCGGTCGCTGTCGCGCATTGCCGAGGAAACGCACAGCGATGCGCTGGCGGCGGATGCGCTGCATTTTTCGTCCGACTTCGTCGCCTCTACGCTGGTCCTGATCGGGCTGATCTTCACGGCGTTCGGATATCCGCAAGCCGATACGCTGGCGGCTTTCGGCGTTGCGCTCTTCATTGCTGTGGCGGGCTATCGGCTCGGCCGGCGCACGATCGACACGCTGCTCGATGCGGCGCCCGAGGGGCTGGCTGAAAAAATGCGTGCGGCCGTGGAGGCGACGCCCGGCGTCGTGCGTATCGATTTCCTGCGCCTGCGCCCTTCTGGCGCGCAGGTTCTGGGCGAACTTGGCGTCGCCGTCGCGCGCACTGCGCCTGTCGAGCGCGTTGCGCGCATCACGGACCGCGTGAAAGCGGCGCTGCGCGAAATCGAGCCGAACGCCGATCTCACATTGACCACGACGCCGGTTGCGCTCGACGAGGAATCGGCGCTGGAGCGGATTCACCTGGTGGCGCTGCGGCAGCGCGTGTCGGTGCATCACGTCACGGTGCAGGATGTGAGCGGCAGGCTCTCCGTCTCGCTCGACCTCGAACTCGATGGCCGCCTGACGCTGGCCAACGCGCATGAACGGGCGAGCCGTCTCGAGGCGGGGGTGCGCGAGGAACTCGGCGAGGATGTCGAGGTCGAGACGCATATCGAGCCGCTCGAAACCCGCGAATTGAGCGGTCGCGACGCCACCGCGCAGGAGACGCAGGCGATCGCCGCCGCGTTGAGCGCGGCAGCGGCCGGTTCGATCGCCTGCGACGTACACCATGTTCGCGTGCGCATCAGCGCCGCCGGACTCATCGTCAACTATCACTGCCGCATCAATCCGGACGCGACTGTCGAGGCCGCGCACGACGCCGTCGACACGCTGGATCGCCGCTTGCGCGCGCAACGACCGGATGTCGTGCGCATCGTTGGACACGCCGAGCCGCTGAAATCGCTAACGACTGTTTAATGTTCGATTTTCGTTCGCTTTTCCGACGTTAACGTTTCAAAAAGATTCCTCAACGAACCATTAATTCGCTGGACAAAACGAATCGCTCGGATTCAACTGGGCTTGATTCGGAGTGATGCGGCAACATGGCTCCGGTCGCCAGGTTTCGAGGGGGCCTATCGCATGGCGCGAACAGACGCCAGCGTTCTCGCTTCTGCGAGAGCGACCGGTTGCGGCTTGTCTGGAATCAGACCGCCGCACATCAGACTACTTGCCGCCGCGCCGTTCATGCCGCGTGTGGCGCTTGCCGCAGCGATGGTGTTTGTCGCTACGCTCGCCATCATTGCCGCAACGCTGACAAGCCGCGCGCGACGCGATGCGTTCGAAGCGGCGAGCAATGATCTCGAACTGATTGCGAGCGCTGCGGAAGCCGCGCTGCGCAAGGCGCCCGCCAATGCAACGCAGGACATCGCCAGCCAGTTGCCGAGCCACGCATTCGCGCGCGGGCGCGTCGCATTCCTCACCAATGGCGAGGGCGACATCATCGCAGCGACGCCAGCGCAGACGCATCACGGCAAGACACTCGCCGACACGCTCGGGCCTGGCCAGCTCGTTACGTTTTTTGCCGAAAAGGCCGGCGTGATGGAAATTACCTTGCCCGGCGGCGTCGAGGCTTTCGCCGTGGTGCGCAATCTGCCGGCGCCGCTTGGGCAGATCGCCTTTGTTCATCCGCTTGAAGCTGCGCTCGCCGAACAAAGCTTCATCGCCGCGCGCATCAACCTGTTGCTGGGCGCGACGGCTGCGCTGCTTGTTCTGGCGATGGGCGCTTATCAATGGCAAGCCCGACGCGCGCGCGAAACGGAGGACGCCGCCGACAGATTGCGCGAGCGCATCGGCGCCGCCCTGTCGCGCGGCCGTTGCGGATTGTGGGACTGGGATGTCGCACGCGGGCGCATCTATTGGTCCAACTCCATGTACGAAATGCTGGGCATGGAGCCACAGGATCGTTTCATTTCAGTCGGCGAACTCCATGCGCTCATGCATCCGGCCGATGGCGGCGTCGCCGAAATCGCCGAGGCTTTTGCGTCCGGCGCAGCGCGCTCGTTCGACAAGGCGTTTCGCCTGCGCAACACGCGGGGCGAATGGGTGTGGCTTCGCGCGCGCGCCGAGACAGTCGAACAGAACGGGCAGAACCAGCGGCTGATCGGCATTGCGGTCGACATCAGCGAGCAAAAATCAATCGTCGAACAGAATGCGCGTCAGGATGCGCTGGTGCGCGACGCGATCGAGACGATTTCGGAAGCCTTCGTCCTCTGGGATGCCGACAAGCACATGGTGATGTGCAATACCAAGTTTCGTTCGCTGCACGGCATAGCGATGCGCGCGCCGCTGACGGGCGCCAGCTATGAACAGGTGATGGCGGCTGGTTCGCAAAGCTTCGGCCATGTTCATCCGCCGCTGCACGAAACCGCGACGAGCTACGAGACGGAGCTGGATGACGGACGCTGGATGCAGATCAACGAGCGCCGTACGCGCGACGGCGGCTTTGTTTCGGTCGGCACGGACATCACCAATCTGAAGCAGCACGAAGAAAAGCTGCTCGATTCGGAGCGGCGTCTCACGGCGATGGTGGCGGATCTGCGCAAATCGCGGCAAACGCTGGAGCGCCAGACGCAAGCGCTCGCCGAACTCGCCGAAAAATACTACGAGCAGAAGGCCTGCGCTGAAGACGCCAATCGTTCCAAGAGCGAATTTCTCGCCAACATGAGCCACGAATTGCGCACGCCGCTCAACGCCATTCTCGGTTTTGCGGAAATGATGCAGGCGCAGGTTTTCGGGCCGCTGGGCTCCGAGCATTACGCTGATTATTGCGGCCATATCCGCAAGAGCGGCGAATATCTGATGACCGTTATCTCGGACGTTCTGGACATGTCGCGACTGGAGGCCGGTCGCGTGCGACTGGAGCATAAGCCGATCGATCTGGCGCTGGCGCTCGACAATTGCGTGACGCGGCTGTTGCGCGAGATGGACGAAAAAGGCATTGCGCTCGACTTTGTGCGCAGCGAAAACGCCTTCTGTGCGGGCGATCGCAATGCGATCGAAAAAAGTCTCGCGATCATCTTGCGCAACGCGATCAAATACACGCCGGAGGCTGGGCGCATTTCCATCCGCATGCGCGCCTGCGGATCGGGTTACAATATTTTCATCGCCGATTCAGGTTGCGGCATCGCGACGGATTCGCTCAAGCGCATCTGCCGGCCGTTCGAACAATTCGGCGCTGTGATGGACGATGGCATGAAGGGTTCGGGACTCGGCCTTGCGATCGCCCATTCGCTTGTGAAGCTGCATGACGGCAGCATCCACTTCCGCTCAATCGAGGGGCGCGGCACGATCGTGCATGTGCATCTTCCCGCAGCCGAGCGCATGCGCGAAGCTGCTTAAGCCAATATCCTGTCAAACAAGGCGCGCGTAGCTGCAGCCGTTTCGCGAATGGCGAGCGCAAGGCGCGCGTCGTCGGGTGCGCCAACGCCCTGCGCGATGCGGCGGCGCACCGCCGGCGGCGCGTCCATCGGTTTGACGCCGGCCGCCAGCGTGACGCGTTGCATCTGCGTGACATCGGCATAAAGCCTGTAAGCGTTGATCAATTGTTCGGCGTCGCCCGCGGTCAGGCGGCGCGCCTTGACTGCGCGCCTGAAGATCGCCGGCGGCGTTTCTCCAGGCTCGCCGGCGTTCTTGTCGCCAAATGTGAGCGCAAAAAACTGCGCGAGAAATTCGACGTCGATGAGGCCCCCGGCCAGGGTTTTCACGTCATCGATATCGTCGTCGCCCTTTTCTGTTGCGATCAGCGCGCGCATGTCCCGAATCGCCTGCGCCACCTCGTTGCGTTTGCGCGGGCGCGCCAGCGTTCTGGCAATATCCTCGCGCAATGCGTCCATCAGCGTTTGATCGCCGCACAGCGGACGCGCGCGGGTCAGGGCCATATGCTCCCAGATTTCGGCCTCGCGCGCCTGATAGTCGCGGAAGGCCGACAATTGCACGGCCAGCGGCCCCTTCTTGCCCGAGGGGCGCAGGCGCATGTCGACTTCATACAAGGCGCCCCGGCGCGTCGAAACCGTGAGCGCGGAAATGAACCGTTGCGTCAGACGCGTATAATAAGCTGTCGCGTGTAGCGGTCGCCGACCGTCCGATTCCGGCAGCTGTTCGTCGTAATCATAGATGATGACAAGATCGAGATCGCTCGTCGCCGTCATTTCGCGCGAGCCAAGCTTGCCCATGGCGATGACGGCGATACGGCCGTCCTTGACGCATCCATATTCACTTTCGAAGTCCGCCAGCACGCGCGTCAGCGTTTGCGAAGCGAGCGTTTCGGCAAGCGCTGAAAAGGCCGGTCCGGCGTCCACGGGATCGAGCGCGCCAGAGAGAACACGCATGCCGATGGCGAAAAGATCTTCCTGCGCCATCGCGCGCGCCGCATCGAG
>JAGWTA010000021.1 GCA_028869185.1 Hyphomicrobiales bacterium | reverse complement strand
TGAAGGACGGTTCGATTTATCTGATCGACGTGCGCGAGAAGAGTGAATGGGACGCAGGGCATATCCCGGGCGCGCATTTCCTGCCGCTGTCGTCGTTCGACCCGAAGAAGATTCCCGCCGCCAAGGAAGGCCAGCGCATCGTGGTCTATTGCCGTTCGGGGAACCGGTCCGGCCGGGCGATCGGCATCGCCCAAGCGTCGGGCAGGACGGATGTCAAAGCGAATTTCTCGGGTTCGATGAACGCCTGGTTGCAGGCCGGCGAGCCGGTGGCCCGCTGAAACATGGCTAAAATTTCATTTTGATCGACCTTTTTCAGGACGCAAATCCTGATAGATTGCTGTGCACACGCCTTCGGAGCAATTGCATGTCCAAAGCCACGAAAATCATTTTCGCCGCCGCCCTTGTTGCATTCGGCGCCGGCGCGGCCGTTGCCGAATCGGCAGCGCCCACGGGCGTCGCCGCCATCAAGGCGCGCCAGGAAATCCTGAAGGGTTTCGGCAAGGCGGCCAAGCCGGTCGGCGCCATGGCGAAAGGCGAAGCGCCCTTCGATCTGGCTGTCGTGCAGAACGCTTTGAAAACCTTTGCGGAGGGCTCGAAAAAGCTGCCGGGCCTGTTCCCCGACGATTCCAAGGAGGGCGGCGATACGGAAGCTCTGCCGCGCATCTGGGACGAGAAGGCGAAATTCAACGCTGGCTACGACAAGCTCGCCGCCGATTCGACCGCCGCACTGGCGGCGATCAAGGATGAGGCGAGCTTCAAGGCGAACGCCGGCAAGGTTTTCGGCGATTGCAAGGCGTGCCACGACGACTATCGCGCGAAGAAGAAGTAATTTCCGCCATGGCGAGTGTTCAGCGTTCGGTTCTGGCCTGGGACGGTCCGACCCGTGCGTTCAAATGGACACTCGTCCTGCTCGTGCTCAACGCCTGGGTCAGCGACAAGTTCGGGGCGGCCGTTCCCGCGTGGCACAAGTGGAATGGCTATGCCGTTCTGACGCTGATCGTTTTTCGCGTTTTCTGGGGTTTTTTCGGCGGAACGACGGCCCGTTTCGCCACATTCGTCCCTTCGCCGCGTCAGGCCGTCGCGCAGCTGCGCGCCTTGATCGCAGGCCGGGCGCCGCATTATCTCGGCCATAATCCCGTGGGCGCCCTCATGGTGCTCGCTCTGATCGGCGGCCTGACGTTGCAGGGTGTGACCGGGCTCTTCTCCGGCGATGAAGATCGCGTGGTGATCGAGGGGCCGCTTGCCAGAACCGTCAGCGACGCCACGGTGGACTATATTTCGCGCTGGCATCACAAAATCTTCGATGCGCTGGAAATTCTCATCCTCGCGCATATCGCCGCCAATCTCATCTACCAGTTCGTCAAGCGTGAACCGCTCATTACGGCGATGGTGACGGGCTACAAGCCTGCCGAAACCTTTGCGGACGAGCCTGTGGACCAGCCCGGCTCGTGGGGCGTTGCAGCGGCGTGCCTCGCCGCTGCGGCGGTTGTCGTTTTTGGCGGCATTTACCTTGCCGGCGGCAAGGTCTTCTAGCCCTGCTTGGCGGGGGTGCGAACGACGAGCCCGTCCAGTTCCGGCTTCATCGAAATCTGGCACGACAGCCGCGAATTCGGCTTCACCTCTGCGGCGAAGTCGAGCATGTCCTCCTCCATCGGGGAGGCCTTGCCCGCTTTCTCAACCCAGGCTTCGTCCACGTAAACGTGACAGGTGGCGCAGGCGCAGGCGCCGCCGCATTCGGCCAAAATCTCGGGAACGGAATGTTTGATCGCCGTTTCCATGACGGTGGCGTTCGGCGCGGCTTCGACCGTGCGGGACTGGCCTTTGGAATCGATGAACGTGATTTTGGGCATGGCGCTTTCAGGGGTGGGAGCCGGTTTCGTCGCGCTTTTTACCCAAGAAGACGGGGCTTGGCGAGCCCCGCTCAGACCATCAGCAATTCGCCAATCGCCTTGCGCGCCTTTTCCACGGCGCGGTCGACCGCCTCCAGTTCCAGATCGAGATCGGCTGCATTCTGGCGGGCGGCGTTTTCATAGGCTTCCGCTGCGTCCGCGACGCCGAAGGCGCCGATCGTGCGGGCTGAGCCCTTGAGGGTGTGGGCGAGGTCGGCGCGATATTTGTTTTCGAGATCGAGCGACGTCAGGCGTTCGACAATCTGAGCGGCCTGCCGTTCGAACAAGCCGAGCAATTCGGTCTCGAGCGCGCGATCGCCCAGCGATTGGCGCGACAGATGGACCAAATCCACAACAATTGCATCGCCCGCCGAATGGTTCTGTTGCGGCGCGCGCGCTTTTGAAATAACTTTAGCAAAATCAGGCATTTGCTGGTCTCCGCAGCTTTCGCCCGGTTGAATGGGAGGCCTAGAATCGCGCCTTATGGTGAAGGCGGCGTTAACGACGTTTGGAAGAAGCCGCGCGCATTTGTTTGAATCAGGACGTTGCGGGGTTACAGTTACAATTGGTTAACGTTCTCCGCAGGCGGGCGGAGGCCGTCCGTCGTCAGGCGGGCGGGTTTGAGTGAGGCGTCCTCATGGCTGGTCAAACGAAATCCCAGGAAGCGGCGGCGGCTGCGCTTTCGGCGATTGAGGAGGCGTTGAACCTCTCCGAAGAGGCGGAGGCCGCGCCGAAGCCGAAGGAACCGACGATGGAGCGGCCAACGCTCCGCCTGCCGGAAATTCGCGCCGACGAATTGCGCGAACCGGAAACGCGCAAGATCGAAAAGCCTGCGGCTTCCACGCCATCGACGCTGCCCGCGAACGATGATCGCCGCAGCGTGGGCGACATTCTGCAAGCGATGCAGGTGCGCCCGAGCAACGGTCCTTTCTATATTGCGGCGCTAGCGTCCGTCGTGTGGGCCGCGCTCTGGCTGTTCTACGCATTTTCGCGCCGCGAGGGCTCGCTTTTCGCCGACGCTGCGCGAATCGAAACCGCGCTGGCGCTGCTGACGCTGGTTGGCCCGATCGCCCTGTTCTTCGCGCTCGCCGCCGTGGCGCGCCGCGCGCAGGAAATCCGCATCACCGCGCGATCGATGACCGAAGTCGCGTTGCGTCTTGCCGAGCCTGAAACCATCGCAACCGAGCAGGTGGTTACGCTGTCGCAGGCGATCCGCCGCGAAGTCGCTTCCATGGGCGATGGCATCGAGCGTGCGCTCGCGCGTGCGAGCGAACTCGAGACAATGGTGCGCACCGAGGTCGCGACGCTCGAACGTTCCTACTCCGACAATGAGCGCCGTGTGCGCTCGCTGATCGACGATCTCGCCAACGAGCGTGAACAGATCGTCGTCAATGCCGAGAAAGTGCGCGTCGCCATGAGCAGCGCGCAGGAAAACCTTTCCCACACCCTCGATCGAACCTCCGTCCAACTCGCCGACAGCGTGTCTGAAGCCGGCGCGCGCGTCACGCAATCGCTTGGCGCAAAAAGCGAGGAAATCGCGCAGGCCCTCGGCGGCGCCAACGAACGCATTCTTTACGGGCTGACGAGCCACACCGACGATATCGCCTCGCGGCTCGCCGAGACCAGCGATCATGTGAGCCGAAACATCGGGCAGGCGGGCGATGAAATCACCGCGCGCCTGATCGCGCAGGCCGAAGACCTGCGCGATAAGCTGCACACCGGCGGGCAGACGCTGATCGTGGACATGCACGGACGCAGCGCCGAGGTTCTCGAACGCTTGACGACGATGACAGCGCAGATCGCGCAGACGCTCGACGGGCACGGTTCGAATCTCGTTGATCGCCTCGCCGATACGGGCGGCAAGATTCACGAAACGGTGACCGTGCATGGCGCGAGCCTCGACGCCGCCCTTGCAGCGCGCGCCGGCGAGATCGATCAGCGTCTGGCGGCGCGGGTCGACGAAGCGACGCGCGCTTTCGACCGCCATCACGAACGTCTGTCGGACTCGCTGGTCGACGCGCATGAGCGCTCGGCAGCCTCGCTGCGCAACCATGGCGAGCTGATCGCCAATATTTTCGTGACGAAGGCGGACGAAGCGACCGCCGCCATGCAATCGCAGGCGAACGATCTGCACGAGCGCCTCGATTCGACGACGCGCCGCGTGCAGGGGGCTTTCGCCGACCATACAAACGATCTGCAGGCCCGCTTCGAACAGGCGACGCAAAGCGCCGTGGATGCGCTCAACGTTCGCACCGGCGCATTGCAGGATCAGCTTGGCGCTTCCGCCGCCGACGCGGCTCAGGCTTTCGAAGCGCATATCAGCTCGCTGCACGACAATCTCGAAGCTACGCGTCGCGACGCGATCATCGCTTTTGGCGCACAAACCGGCGCGATGCATGACCGCTTCGCTGCGACCGCCAGCGAAGCCGTCAGCGCGATGGGCGCGCATGGCGACCGGTTGAACGAGACGATCTCGACGCGCATGAATGCGTTCGTCGATGCGCTCAATCTGCACGAAAGCGAATCGGCGCGCCGTCTTGCAGAACAAGGCGAGGCGATCGCCTCGACGCTCGCCAGCCGCCTTGAAGCTGCGTCCGGCAACCTGCACGACAACACGACCGAAGCGCTCGACCGGATCGGCGCGCAGGCCGACCATTTCACGTCCGAAGTCAACCGGCACGCCAACACGATCGAGCAAGCTGTCGCCGTCAACGGCGCCAAGCTCACCAGCCAGCTCGGCGAGCGCGCGTCCGCCATCGCCGCAGCGATGGGCGCGCAGGTCGACGCATTCGAGCAGCGCTCGTCGCTCAAGCTCGACGAAACGAACGACCGCATTTCTGCGCTCGTCGCGCGCGTCGACAACGATATCGAAAACCACACGCGCGCCCTCAACGAGGCCATGTCGGGCAGGGCGCTCGAGATCGCGCAGATTCTGGGCGAGGGCGGCCGCAACGTTTCCGAGACGCTCGATGCCAAGGCCGCTGAAATCAATCAGTCGCTGAACGGCAAGATCGCCGAATTCGAAACGCGCGTCGTCGACCGGTTGGCCGGCGTGTCGAAGGAACTCGATCAGCACGGCCGCGCGACGGCGGATGCGCTGCTCAACCGCTCCGACATGATCCGCGGTCTGCTGGACGAGCGCATCGACCTGTTCGAGAACCGCGTCGTCAATCGCCTCGATCATGTTTCGCGCGATATCGACACGCGCGGGCAGGCGATCCTGGAAACAGTCGTGCAGCGCGTGCAGGAAATCAGCGCGACGCTGGCCGATGCGCGCCGCGAACTCGACGTCATGCTGCACGCCAGAACCGGCGATCTCGGCCAGGCGCTGACGCAGCGTGTCGCCGATATCCATGGCGCTGTCGACGACCGGTTCGCCGGGCTCGACACGGCGATTGCGCGCCATCTCGGCGCGCTCGACAAGACGCTTGCCGAACGCGGGAATTCGCTGGCCGATCTTCTGGCGGCGCGTTCGACCGAGCTGCAAACGACGATCGACACCAAGGGCAAGATGCTCGTGGAGCTGCTCAGCGCGCGCGGTTCCGAAGTGTCGACCGAAATCGCCGCCGCCGGCGAAAAAGCCTCTGCGACGCTCGGCCAGAACAGCGTCGAGATCGTCGCCGCGCTCAATCGGCGGCAGGCCGAATTCGCGCAAACCATCGAGGCCTCGACGCAGGCGCTGCACGCCGCGCTTGATGAAAGCGCGGGACATTCGGTGGCGCAGCTCACGGGCCTCAACGACCAGATGCGCCATGAGATGAAGGCGATCATCGACAATCTCGGCAAGACGAACGGCGCGTTGCAGCAGGTGGTGCAGCAGGCGACGCATTCGCTGGCGTCGGTCGATGTCGGCCTCAACGCTAAGCTGGCCGATTTCCGCGGCGCGATCGAAAGCGCGAGCGGGGAAATCTCGCGTCTGGCCTCGACCGCGCAAAACGTGGTCGGCGGCGCGCAGTCGCTGGCCGCGATCGTCGATTCGCATAACGCGTCGTTGCACGACACTGTCTCCACGCTGACGCAATCGCAGCAAGCGATCGACCATTCGCTGGAACATCGGATGCAGACGCTGGAAAATATCCTGCACCAGCTCGACCGGCGCCGCATGGACGTTGAATCGGTCATCGCCTCTTTCTCGGAGTTTACCGACAACGCATTCCGTCAATCGGAAGCGCGGGCGCGCGAAATCACGGCGCTGCTTGCCGACACATCGCAATCGGCGGCCGAAACGGTCGAACAGCAATTCTCAGACATTCGCGCCGCAACCGGCCGCGAACGCGAGCGCACGACCGAGACGATGCGCGCGGCTTACGAAGAAGCCAGCGAGCAGATGCGCGCGATCTTCGCCGATGCCGCCCAACGGTTCGAAGCTGCGGTTGGCGACATTCGCGGGATGACCGCGCAGATCAATCGCGAGCTGGAAACGACGCGCGAAGAGGTGACGCGCAGCGTCGTCGATCTGCCGCGCGAAACGGCGCAGCATACGAGCGCCATCCGCCGCATGGTGGGCGATCAGGTCAAGGCGCTCAGCGAGCTTTCGGCGATTGTCGCGCGCAGCGGCGCTGGCTTCGATGTTGCTGAAGCAGCCTCGGCGCCTGTGCGCGTTGCGCGTCCGCCGGTCGCGGCAGCGCCGCGCCGGCCGGAACCTGAAGCGCGCGCCGAGCCTGCGCCGCGTCCGCGCGCGCCTGCCGCGCCCACGCGTCCGGCGCGGGCCGATGCGCCGCCTGCCGAACGCGGCGGGCGCTGGCTGACCGACCTTCTCGAGCGCGCCTCGCGCGAGGACGAGGCGCCGCGCGCCGCAGCGCCGCAACAGCGCAAGGCCGATCCGCTCGATGCTTTGTCGACAGACATTGCGCGCATGGTCGATGCGAAGGCCGTGTCAGACCTTTGGGACCGGTATCGTCGCGGCGAGCGCGGCGCCTTCAGTCGCCGCCTCTACACCATGCAGGGGCAGCAAGCATTCGACGAGATCCGCCGTCGTTATCGCGCCGAGGCCGAATTCCGCGACACGGTCGATCGCTACATCGCAGAATTCGAACGTCTGCTGACGGAAGTCAGCCGCGACGACCGCGATGGCGCGATGGCCAAATCCTATCTGATCTCGGATACAGGCAAGGTCTACACAATGCTTGCCCATGCAGCGGCGCGTTTCGAATAAGAAACGCGACCCTGTTCAAGAAACACGATGGCCGCCGAAAGGCGGCCATTCATATTTGGGCAGCCGTCCAGCGGACGATGTCGGCCATCATTGCGCGCAATGCGGCGTCGAGCGTGCGCGCCGCCTGTCCATCGCGCGTGCTGTCGGCGGGAAGCTCCGTCTGGAAGACATGCGCAGCGCGGACGCGGCCGGTATTGTCGGAAAGGATGCGCGCCGTCATTTCGATGCGCGCGACGCCGGCGACGACGTCGATTTCGAAACGGCGGATTTCGGTTTCGAGCCTGTAGTCTGCCGTCATGCCCGGCTGCACGACAGAGCGCACCAGATGGGCGTTCTCGAAACTTGCGATCAGGCGCGATTGCACGAGCGCAGGCAAACGGTCGGCCCATTGCGCGCCCGAGAGATAGGCGACGGAATCGGCGCCCGTGCGGATGACGATGCGATCGGAATCAATCGGGAGGTGCGCGGTCGGCTCGGAGATTGCGATGACGCCGCGCACGGCGCCGGCGCGCAGATGAGCCGGCGCGGCCGCTTGCAGATCATAGGTGGTTCGCGGCGCGGTGGCGCAGCCGGTCAGGCCGAGAATGGCGAATGCTATGGCGATGCGCGCTTTCATTTGCCTGAATATTCCGGAATTTGCGGCTTGGCGCCAAAGATCACCTGGCTCGGATCCTTCTGCAGCGAGCGCACGGTGCGGTTCACCTGTTCCAGCGTCTTGCGCGCATCGACGCCGAGGGCCTCGTACTGCCGCAGTCCAGGGCCTGTGAAACGCGCGATGTTGACCGAAATGTCCTTCAAGCGCATGTCGAGATTATCCGACAATTTTCGAATGGATTGCGCTGCGCCGCCAATGTCGACGCTCAGCGTTCTGATCTGGTTGCGCGCGGGCGCCAGGATCGCGTTGGCGTTGTCGACGGCGGTGTTTGCGTTGGCGACGACCTTGTCGAGATTGGCCGAGGAACGGTTGATGTTGTCGACGATCTGCTGAAGTTTCTGCTGATCGAGCGAAAGCGCGAGCGAACCGGTCAGCGTTTCGGCATTGCGCACGGTGGCGGCGATCGAGCCGGAATTCTGGTCGATGAAGGAGTTCGCCTTTTCGGTGAAGGAGCCGACCTGATCGGCGATGCGTTGGGCAACCTCGAGCAGGTTTTGGATTTGCGAAGGCTCGCCGGGAAGAACGGGCACATGCGTTTCCTGATCGGGAGGCAACGGTATCCCGTTCGGTCCACCGGACGACAGCGCAATTGCGGCGACGCCGGTCAGCCCTTGCGTCTCCAGACGCGCCTTGGTCTCGGAGTTGATGGGCGTCGAGCGATCGACATCGATGCGCGCGATCACCTGACTCGGTTCGTCCTTGTTCAGGCTCAGCCGCGTCACATCGCCTACGCGGATGCCGTTGAAATTGACGCTCGCGCCTTTGGAAAGGCCGGAAACGGACCCTGTGAAGATGACGTCGTAGGGCGTGCGCGCCTGCGAGCGGGCGGGGCCTGCGAACCAGTAGACGAACAGAAACGCCGCCGCGATGACGCCGAGCGTGAATGCGCCGATCAGCGCGTAGTTGGCGCGGGTCTCCACGTTCAAACCTCCGCCGGCGGCGCGATCGCGCGCGCACGCTTGCCATGAAAATAGGCGCGCAACCAAGGATAATCGGACGCCAGCATCGTTGCCAGCGGACCGGCCGCGATCACCTTGCCGTCCGCCAGCGCGGCGATGCGGTCGCAGATGGAATAAAGGCTGTCGAGATCGTGCGTCACCATGAAAACCGTCAGGCACAGCGTTCGCTGGAGCGTTTGGATCAACTCGTCAAACTCAGCCGCGCCGATGGGGTCGAGACCCGATGTCGGCTCGTCCAGAAAAACGAGGTCGGGATCGAGCGCAAGAGCCCGCGCCAACGCGGCGCGTTTTATCATACCGCCTGACAGTTCCGACGGAAATTTGTCCGCCGCGTCCCTTTTCAGGCCCACCAGCTCGATTTTCAGCAGAGCCAGCTCATCCATCAGGCGCGGCGATATGTCGAGATATTCGCGCATCGGCGCCTGGACATTCTGCTTTACGGTCAGGCCGGAAAAGAGCGCGCCCTGTTGAAACATGACGCCGCAGCGCCGCTCCAGCGCGCGCCGCTCGTTCTGCGAGACGGCGTCGAGATTGCGGCCAAACAGTTCGATCGTTCCCGAGCGCTTCGGCGTCAGGCCCAGAATCGTGCGTGTGAGCACCGATTTGCCCTGCCCCGAGCCGCCGACGAAGCCCAGCACCTCGCCGCGATAGACGTCGAGATCGAGCCCGCGCAAAATCAACCGGTCGCCAAAGCCGACCACGAGATCGCGCACGCGTATCAGCGCTTCGGTCGTTGCGGGGTCGATCGGCGCCTGACGGGTCATGATCAATAATCGATCGAAGCGAAGAAGATTGCGAACAGGCCGTCCACCAGAATCACCATGAAGATGGATTTCACGACGGACGAGGTGACCTGCCGGCCAAGCGATTCCGCCGAACCTTCCACCGCCAGACCCTCCATTGCGCCGATGACGCCGATGACCATGGCCATGAACGGCGCCTTGATCATGCCGACCATGAATGTGTTGAGGCCGATCGCCACCTGCAGACGCGACAGAAATGCGTCGGGGCTGAGACCGGCGTAAATCCAGGAAACGACCATGCCGCCGAAAATCGCGGCCATGTCTGCGAGGAAATTCAGGAGCGGCATGACGAGGATAAGCGCGAGCACGCGCGGCGTCACCAGCACGTCCATCGGCCGCATGCCCATGACCTTCAGCGCGTCGATTTCCTCGCGCATTTTCATCGATCCGAGTTCGGCGGCGATGGCCGAGCCGGAGCGGCCGGCGATCATGATGGACGTGAGCAGAACGCCGAGTTCGCGCAGGATCAGAATGCCGATGAGATCGACCGCGAATGTCTCGGCGCCGAAATAGCGCAACTGGAAAATGCCCTGCTGCGCGACAATGCCGCCGACCAGAAAATTGATCAGCAGGATGATCGGCGTCGAACGAAGGCCGAAATTCTCCATGTGATAGACGAGCGACGTCAGGCGAAATTTCGCCGGATGCAGCACCGCGCGCGACAGAGAGGCGACCGTTTCGCCAAGGAAAGCGACGCCCGTATAAGCGTCGTGGCCGGCCTCGACGACGCTTTCGCCGACATCGACGAAACTGTCGTAGAGCGCCGATTGCGGCGGCGGGGGCGCGCGTCCTGCGTTGAAATCGCGCCAGCCGACCGCATGCATCAGCGTCGCCATGTCGGGGCTCAGATTTTCGCTCGCGCTTTGCGCGGCCATCTTCTGTCGCGCGGCGTCGATCACCCAGGCGCCGGCGGTGTCGAGCTTGCCGATGTTGGCGAAGTCGAAAGCCACGCGCTGCGCGCCCTGCGCGGCGGCGCCGAGCGCTGCGGCTTGCTTTTCCAGCGTGCGGCCCGCCGCCACAGTCCAGTCGCCCGACAGCGCAAGACGCGTCAGTTCGCCGGCGCGGGATGTGGTGAAAGCAGGTTCCATCAGATTCGCGGCCATTCTACCAAGCCGCGCCGCGCACGGGAATCGGCTATAGAGGGGCGATGCGACGCAAGCTTTCCCTCGCCATCGAGCGTTTCCCCATCGCCGGCGCCTTCACGATTTCGCGCGGCGCCAAGACCGAGGCGGTCGTCGTGACCGCAACTATCGCCGAAGGGGCGGCGGCCGGGCGGGGCGAATGCGTGCCCTACGCACGCTATGGGGAGAGCGTCGAGAGCGTGAGCGCAGCTATCGAGGGCGCGCGGGCGGCGCTGGAGCAAGGCGCCGATCGCGCGGCGCTGCAGGCGCTGTTGCCGGCCGGGGCGGCGCGCAATGCGCTCGATTGCGCTTTGTGGGATCTCGAGGCCCGGATTTCCGGCGTGCCCGCCGCAACGCTCGCCGGACTCGAGCGGCTGCCGCCGGCGGTCACGGCCTATACGATTTCGGTGGGCGCGCCCGAGACGATGGCGGCTGCGGCGGAGCGGGCGGCCCATCGCCCGCTGCTCAAGGTCAAGTTGGCCGGGGCGGGCGATCCTGCGCGCATCGCCGCCGTGCGCGCCGCCGCGCCGCAGGCCCGCCTGATCGTGGACGCCAACGAGGCCTGGACGCCGGACGACCTGCCGGCGTTTTTCGCAGCCTGCGCCGCCGCCGGCGTTGAACTCATCGAGCAGCCCCTGCCGGCCGGGCAGGACGAGGCGCTCGCCGCCATCGCGCGGCCCATTCCGGTCTGCGCCGACGAGAGCGTGCACGACCGTGCGGGCCTTGCGGCGCTGCGGACGCGCTACGACGCGATCAACGTCAAGCTCGACAAGACGGGCGGGCTGACCGAAGCGCTGGCGCTTTGCGCGGCGGCCGAACAACTCGGCTTTGCGCTCTTCATCGGCTGCATGGTCGGCACTTCGCTCGCCATGGCGCCGGCCATGCTGCTGACGCCGCGCGCGGCCTTTGTCGATCTCGACGGGCCGTTGCTGCTGGCGGCCGACCGCGAACCGGGCCTGCGCTACGAAGGCTCGATCGCATTCCCGCCCGAAAGGGCGCTGTGGGGATAAGCGCGGCGCGGGGCGGCGATTGCGGATGACGTTTCGCCCCGTCATTGCGAGGAGGCCGATGGCCGACGCGGCAATCCATCCGGTGCGCGTTTCATGTGGGGCGTCGTCGCGACGCCGCATCCGGCGACGCCCGCTGGATGGATTGCTTCGCTTCGCTCGCAATGACGGCTGTGGCGAACGGCGCGCGCTTGGCGTCCTTACTCCATCACCGCCGCCTTAAGGATGCACGCCATTGTCGCGTGCGCGGGTTTTTTGACGTGTTGCGGATGACGTTTCGCCCCGTCATTGCGAGGAGGCCGATGGCCGACGCTGCAATCCATCCGGTGCGCGTTTCATGTGGGGCGGCGTCGCGACGCCGCATCCGGCGACGCCCGCTGGATGGATTGCTTCGCTTTGCTCGCAATGACGGCTGTGGCGAACGGCGCGCGCCCTTACTCCATCACCGCCGCCTTGAGGATGCACACCATTGTCGCGTGCGCGGGTTTTTTCGACGTGTTGCGGATGAGGTGCGGGCGGTCGCAGCGGTAGCGCAGGGTTTCGCCGGCCCTGGCGGTTTCGACTGCATCGCCCACCTGCACTTCGAGTTCGCCTTCCAGCACGGAGAGGCATTCGATCGAGCCGCGCTGGTGCGCTTCCGATTCCAGCACGCCGCCGGGCTCGGCGGAAAAATCGTACCATTGCAGCCATTCCACCGTCTTGATCCAGCCGATGATAGCGAGGCGGCATTTGCCGTCCTCCGACATCAGAATGGGCGTGTCGCCGCGCGAGGATTTCTCGACGAAGGGCTCGTCCTGCGCGCCCTGCAGCACGCGCTCGATGGAAACGTCCAGCGCCTGCGCCAGACGCCAGATGGTGGCCAGCGTCGGGTTCGTCTCGTTGCGCTCGATCTGGCTGATGATCGACTTGGCGACGCCCGATTGCTCCGAGAGTTCCGACAGCGAAAGATTATAGGCGCGGCGCAGGCGCTGCACCGTGCGGCCGAGCTGGCCTGAAACGGCCGCCGCGCCCGCTTCCAGCGCCTTCTGCCTGTCCTGACCTTCAACGCCCATCGGCTCCTCCCGCTCGTTTGGGATAATAGCCGATTTTGTTTGAAATAACGAACGGGCGGACCGTCGATTTCCTCGGGTTGCGCTGGCCAGCGAATGGGAGAAACATCGCAAATAACAAAAACGGGAGGAAGGCCATGAAACGTCAAAAAATGGTCCCGTCTATGCTGCGCGCCGGCGTCGTCGCGCTCAGCCTGTGGGGCGCGGGGGCGCGCGCGGACGAAACCTGCCTGTCGCCCTACACGGCCGCGCTGATCCGCGGGCAGGAGAAATATCTCCAGGTCTGGACGCTCGGGGTGAAAGGCATGGGCGATGAGAGCGACAAGCTCGTCACCGTGAACGTCGATCCCAAATCGCCCGACTACGGCAAGGTTGTCGCCACGCTGTCGGTGGGCGGGCGCGGCGAGGCGCACCACATGGGCTTCACCGACGATCGCAAATATCTGTGGGCGGGCCGGCTCGACGACAACAAGATTTTCGTGTTCGACGTGGGGACCGATCCGGGCAAGCCGAAACTCGTCAAGACGATCGACGATCTGGTCCCCAAAAGCGGCTTTGTGGGCCCTCATACGTTCTACGCGCTGCCCGGACGCATGATCGTCGGCGCGCTGTCGAACGCGAAGGACCATGGCGGCGCGACAGGGCTCGCCGTCTATTCCAATGCGGGCGAATTTCTGTCGGCCCATCCGCTGCCGACGACCGACGGCGGCGACGGCTACGGTTACGACATCGGCATCAACCCGCAGAAAAACGCGATGCTGACGTCGAGCTTCACCGGTTGGAACAATTACATGATGGATTTCGGCAAGCTCGTCGCCGACCCCGCCGCGATGAAGAATTTCGGCGCGACGATGGTGATGTGGAACCTGAAATCCATGCAGCCGGACAAGGTGTTTTCGGTGCCCGGCGCGCCGCTGGAAATCCGTTGGTCGCTGAAGGACGGCGACGACTGGGCGATCACGGCGACGGCGCTCACCTCGCAATTGTGGCTGGTGAAAAAAGACGACAAGGGCGCCTGGGTCGCCAAGGACGTGGCGGCCATCGGCGATCCGGCGAAGATTCCGCTGCCAGTCGACATTTCCATCGCGGCCGACGGCAAAAGCCTGTGGGTCAACACGTTCATGGACGGCATGACGCGCCTGTTCGACCTGAACAATCCCGAACAGCCCAAGGAAATCTATTCAAAACACACCGGCTCGCAGGTGAACATGGTCTCGCAAAGCTGGGACGGCAAACGCGTCTATGTGACGACGTCGCTGCTCGCCAATTGGGACAAGAAGGGCGCCGACGACGAGCAGTTTCTGAAAGCGTTCGACTGGAACGGCAAGGAACTGACCGAAAAATTCAAGATCGATTTCTATGGGCTGAAGCTCGGGCGCGCCCATCACATGAAGTTCACGGGCGAGGCGCAAAAAGCGGCTTCCGTCGCGCCAACGCGCCTGTGAGCGCAGGGCGCCGCCTTGCGCTTGCGGCGGCCTGTCTTTGCTGGTTGACGGCGGCGGCGCCTGCCTGCGCGCAGGGGTTGCCGCTGCCGGCGCCGGGCACATACAAGCTCGACCGCATTTTTCGCGCGCCCTTCGGCGTGACGAGCGAAGGGGGCATGTGGCCGCATCTGTTGTCGCGCGATACGGAAGGCGCGATCACGCTGCTGAGTTTTTTCTACACGCAATGCGTCGATCCTCTCGGGTGCCCGCTCGCCTGGGAGGCGTTTGGCGCGGTGCGCGCAGCGCTGCAGAAACGGCCGGCGCTGGCGGCGCGCACGCGGCTGGCGTTCTACAGTTTCGATCCCGCCCATGACGGGCCGGCGCTGCAATTGTTCGCAGCCAGCTACAGCGCCGGCGCGCCGCCGGTCTGGCGCTTCATCACCGGCTGGAACGACTTTTTCATGCGCCGCACGCTGTCGCATTTCGGGCAGGAGATTTCACCCGCCCGCAACGGGGACGATGGCCGCGTCGTCATCGACCACATGCTGAAAGTGTTTCTCATCGACCGCGCGGGCTGGGTGCGCGAAATCTACACAACCGGCTTTCTCGATCCCAAGGCCATTCTCGGCGACATCGAGACGCTGGCGCTGGAAGAGGAGCGCGCGCGGCCGTGAAAGCGGCGATCGCCATAGCTGCGCTTGGCTTCGCATCCGGCGCTTTCGCCGGGCAAAACGCGATGCTCGGGCTACCGCCGGCGCCGACGCCGCCTGCGCCGGCGGCTGTCGTCGCGCTCGGCGAGAAACTGTTTTCCGACCGACGCCTTTCGTTCAACGGCACGATGTCCTGCGCAATGTGCCATGTCGCGACGCAAGGGCTTACGTCCAACGAGGTCGCGACATCTGTAGGCATGGAGGGCAAGAGCCTGCGGCGCAACGCGCCGACGCTGTGGAACGTCGCCTATGAAAAGACGCTGTTTCGCGACGGGCGCGAAACGACGCTGGAAACGCAGGTCTGGTCGCCGATCCTGTCGCCCGACGAGATGGCCGCGCCGTCCGTCGGATGGACGCTGGCGCGCATCGCCAGCCTGCCGGAATATCCCGCGCTGTTTGCGCGCGCCTTTGCGGGGCAGGGCGTTTCCATGAATTCGGTCGGCGCCGCCATCGCCGCTTACGAGCGCACGCTGCTGAAGGCCAATTCGCGCTTCGACCGCTGGAAGTTTGGCGGCCAGGACACGTTGTCGGCGCAGGAGCGGGCGGGTTACGCGCTGTTTGTCGGCAAGGGCGGATGCGCGCAATGCCATACGATCGGCGAAACGTCCGCGCTGTTTTCGGACGGCGCCTTTCACGATACGGGAATCGGCTATCGCCGGGCGGGCGGCGGGCCGGCGGAAATCGAGATCAGGCTGGCGGATGGACAGGCGACGCGCCGCACGCGCGCGCAACTGCAATCCATCACGGGCGCGCCGGCCAACGATCTCGGCCGTTTCGAGGTGACGCAAAACCCGGCCGACCGCTGGGCCTACAAGACGCCGAGCCTGCGCAACGTGGCGCTGACGGCGCCGTACATGCACGACGGATCGCTCGGCGCGCTCGAACAGGTTGTCGATTATTACGACGCCGGCGGGTTCGAAAGTCCGAACAAGTCGCCGTTCATCCGTCCGCTTGGTCTTACTGCGGCGCAGAAGGCGGCGCTGGTCGCCTTTCTGAAAACCCTGACCGGCGAATGACTCACCCGCATGCGGCGCCGGCCATCGCGGGGCACATGCCGCAGCCGCCCGCGCCGTCGCAGGCGCCGGCATCGCCCGAATCGCCGCCGCGCGCAGGCTGCGCGATCAGCGACAATTGCCGTTCGAGTCGGACGCCATTGCAGTGCGGGCAGGCAGGCTCTTCGCTTGATCGCGCAAGCGTTTCGAAGGTTTTTTCGCAATCCTCGCAACGATAGGCATAGAGCGGCATGTCTTTCTCCAGCGGCGCATCGGCCGGATTTATGGGGGAATAATCAGAATATTCAATTGCGTTCGATCATATTTACTTTAGGCTTCCCTTACGTAGCCTTTCATCCGCGCATCGGGGGATCGCATGATGGCGCAATCGACAACGCATCTGCGCGCGCCGCGTGCTTCGGGACCGCCGCCCGCTGTCTCGACGCAGCATGGCGACGACCTCAGGCTGTTGCGCCGCCGCATCCGGATCATAGCTGCGGGCGGGCAAGCGCTGGCGGCGAGTTTTGCGCTCGTCGCATTGTGGCGGCTCGGGATTTTCGGCGCCGGCAGCGCCGCTTTTTCGGATTTCTGGTCGCAGGCCTACGGCATTGATCTTGGCTTCGTCAGCGTCCCGCAGCAGGCGACGGCGGCGACGCTTGCGGCCGCAGGCTGGCTGTTGAAGACAGCGGTCTGCCTCGACGTTGGCGCGCTTTGCGCGCGCTATGGCCGGGGCGAGATTTTCGCCGCCGAGAGCGGCGCGCATCTGCAGCGCGTCGGTTTTCTGGCGCTCGCCGCCCTGCTGTTCAATTTTTTCGAACGCGCGGCGATGTTCCGCGTGTTGACGGCGCATCTGGCCGAGCGCCCGGCGACGCCCGTCCATCTTTTCGTCGCACAGGATTTTTTCTATGTCCTGCTGGCGCTTGCGGTCATTGCGATTGGCGCGATCTATGCCGCGGGAGCGGCCATGGCCGGGCGCCGCGTGCGCCTTTCCTAGGCAGCGCGCGTCGATGGGCGGCGGGCGTGATCGAGCCTCTCGCAATTGTCATGCGATCCGGCTAGCTTCCGGCGCATGAGACGATTGATTTTGCTTCGACACGCCAAGGCCGCACGGGAGGCTGGCGGCGGCGACCGGGAACGCCCGCTCGTCAAACGCGGTCGCGAGGACGCGCACAGGCTCGGCGCCTGGCTGCTCGCGCAGCACTACATACCCAATCTCGCGGTCGTGTCCGATGCGCGGCGCACGCGCGAGACGCTGGAGAATCTGACGGCGTCGATGCAGCGCAGCTTCAAGACGCTGATCGATCCCTCGCTCTATCTGGCCGAAGACGTCGCGCTGATCGGCGAGATGCACAAGACGCCCGATGTCGTGCATACGATGCTCGTCGTTGCGCATAATCCGGGCATCGCGGAATTTTCGATGCGCATCTGCGGCTCGGGCGATCTGGCGGCGCGCCAGCGCATGGACGTGAAATTTCCAACCTGCGCCTGCGCGGTCGTCGCATTCGACGACAAGCCGTGGAGCAGGATCAGTTGGGGCGAGGGACGGCTCGACCATTTCGTAACGCCGTCCACGCTGCACGACGGTCTCGACGACGCCGACTGATCGCGACACAGAATGTTCGACATTATCGCACTGGCTGTCTCTGCGACGCTCGCGCATGCGCCGTTGATCGCGCCGTGGCGTGGCGCGGTGGAGGCGATTGCGCCCGCAGCGCCTGTGTTTCGCGCCAGCGATCGCGCGGTCGACAACTGGCGGCGCGAGGGCGCCCTCAATCTCGACATCGGCCTCGAAGCTTCCGCGCAACTGCTGGCCGGGCGCGACATCAAGGGCCTGTCGCGCTGTGTGAAGCTGAACAATTACTGGTGCATCAAGAAGGCCGGCTGGCCCGGCGAAATTGCTTCCGACAGCGAGGGGCATGTCGCTTTCGCCTCTGCGCGCGAAGGGGCGGCGGTCGCCGCGCTCCTGCTGCGGCGCTACTACATCGACTATCGCCTCAAGAGCGCGCGCGCCATCGTGCAGCGCTGGGCGCCCGCGCAATGCGGCGGCGCCGTCGTCGCGCGCAGGGGGCGCGCAGGCCGCGCGCTTGCCGGCCGCATGAATCTCGGTCCCGAGCCCAAAGGCCTGACGACGCGCGGCCTTGGCTCGACAGTGCGCGCGCGCTGGCTGGCGCGGCACGGACAGCGCCCGCACCGTTCCGTCGTGCCGGACCGGCTTGCAGGCGCAAGCATGCGCACGCCAACCATTGCGGCGGGCATCGGTTCGGCCGAGCCTGTGCGGCTCGCCATGCTGCCGTTTCCGGGCGTTGCGCTGGGTCCAGCGCCGGGCGTCAAAGCTGCGCCCCTGCCGCCCTTGCCTGCGCTGCCCGCGCGCTCATGCCCGAGCGAAAACGCGCGCATTCTCAATTACGCGACCAATATGGCCAGCGGCGTCGCCGCCGGCCCCGACGCCGATCTGAAACTGTTCGAAGCCGACGGAAAGCCGACCGCGGTGCTGGCGCAGGTCCTGTTCAACATGGCGGGCGTCGAGATCGGCCCGCTCGGCGCGCGTCGCGCGCTGGTTGAAAAGGCGATGGCGGCGGCCTTTCCGGCCGCGCCGCCGCTGCCTGCAGCGGGCGAGCGCGCGGCGGACGACAAGCGTCGGTAAAGCAAGACAAAGCATCCGGCCTTGCGCGGCCGCCGCAAGCGCGGTCGGCCGATGCGGCGATCGCGCCTGTCTTCCCAGACCCGGTGATTTGCGGCAAGGAGGCTGCTGGATTGGCGTGCGGCGCCGGGCCGGGAGCAACAGGGTGAACGAAGCGTCTTTCAACCATCACGCCGTCGCCATGAGCGGGCGCGATCCGCATGAAGCCCATCGCGCGGCGACGCCGCTCGAACTTCTCTATGATCTCACCTTCGTCATCGGCATCGGCAATGCGGCCGGGCAGCTCGCGCATCTTCTGGCGGAGGGCCATTTCGGCGCGGGCGCTGGCGCCTTCATCATCTGCATGGTGTCCATCGTCTGGGCCTGGATCAATTTTTCATGGTTTTCGTCGGCCTACGACACGGACGACTGGGTGTTTCGCCTTGCCGTGATGACGCAGATGGTCGGCGTCGTCGTTCTGTCGATCGGCGTGCCGCGCCTGTTTGAATCGCTCGACACGGGCGCTGCGCTCGAAACCGGCGCGATGGTGTTCGGTTATGTCATCATGCGGCTCGCCATGGTGTTTCTGTGGCTGCGTGCGGCTCTGCAGGACGCGCGTCACCGGCGCACATGCCTGATCTATGCATTCGCCATTTTCGTTGCGCAGATCGGCTGGGTTTTGCTGTTTGCCGCCGGCCTGTCGCGCCATGCGACCTATGCCGGCATGATCGCGATGGCTTTCGTCGAACTCTCTGCGCCGGTGTTTGCCGAACGGCTTGGCGAGGGCTCGCCATGGCACGCCCATCACATTGCCGAACGCTATGGGCTGCTCGTCATCATCACGCTGGGAGAGGGCGTCGTCGGCACGGTCGCCGCTGTTTCCGCGATGGTGCAGAATTCGGGCTGGAGCAGCGGCGCCATCGCGGTCTGCGCGGCGGGCCTTGGCGTCACGTTCGGCATGTGGTGGATCTATTTCGTCTTGCCCGCAGCGCCGCTCCTGCACAAATATCGCAGTCGCGCCTATGTCTGGGCCTATGGCCATATCGCGATTTTCGCCGCTGTCGCCGCCGTGGGCGCCGGATTGCATGTGGCGGCGCTGTTCATCGATCACAAGGCGCATATCGATCTGGCGGAGACGGTTCTGACCATCGCTGTTCCGCTCGCGATCTATATCCTGGGCGTCTTCGGGCTCTATGCGTGGATGGTGCGCGGACGCGATCTGTTTCACCTGCTGTTGCTGGCGCTGACCGCGGCCGCGATCGCGCTTTCGGTTGCGATGGCGCAAGCGGGCTATTCGGTCGTCGCCTGTCTCGGCGTGCTGACGCTTGCGCCAGCCGTCAGTGTGATTGGCTACGAGACTGTTGGCTGGGCGCATGCGCGCCTCGCCCTGGCGCGCGCGCTCGGAGAGGCCGACTGAGCGCGCGCTGCGTCAGCGATGATATTGTTCTTCGCCGACCTGCTCCATCCATTCGACAGCCTTGCCGTCCAGCGCCTCCTGAATGGCGATATGCGTCATGGCCGTCGTCGGCGTCGCGCCGTGCCAGTGCTTTTCGCCGGGCGCGAACCAGACAATGTCGCCGGGACGAATTTCTTCCACGGGGCCGCCTTCGCGCTGCGCCCAGCCAAAGCCGGCGGTGACGATCAGCGTCTGGCCGAGCGGATGGGTGTGCCAGGCCGTTCGCGCGCCGGGCTCGAAGGTCACGGTCGCTGCGCGCACGCGGGCGGGCTCGGCGGTTTCGATGACGGGGTCGATCCGGACGGTTCCCGTGAAATAATCGGCCGGGCCCTTGCCCGATGGCTGCGCGCCGGCGCGGTTGATGAGCATGGTCGACTCCTTTGCGCCACTATAGGCGAAGCTTTGCGACAATCGAGAGGCGGCGGCCGGCGCATTGGCAATTGGCCTTGCAAGCCCTATCTCTTGGCGCGCCTGAGAAAGCTGAGCCCGCCTTGTCCTTTTTCGACGATCTTCTGCAGGAAACCCGCATCGCCGCCTCGGCGCTCGCCGAATATGTGACGGGCAACGGATTGCGCCTTGGCGTCACCGGCCTGTCGCGCGCGGGCAAGACGGTGCTCATCACCGCGCTGGTGCATGACCTGATCCGCGCAAGCGCGGCGGCGCGCGATGGCGAGCGCACCCTGCCGGTTTTTCGCGTGCATGCCGAAGGGCGGCTGAAACGCGCGCGGCTGGAGCCGCAACCGGACGACCATATTCCGCGCTTTGCGTTCGAGGATCATATCGCTGCGCTGACGGCGGGCGCCGATCGATCCTGGCCGCAATCGACGCGGCGCATTTCCGAATTGCGCGTGACCATCGAATTCGAGCGCACGCAGGGCTGGCGCGCGGGGCCCGCCGAACTCACGCTCGATATTGTCGATTATCCCGGCGAATGGCTGCTCGATCTGCCGCTGCTGACAAAGTCCTACGCGCAATGGTCGAAGGACGCGCTGGATTCGAGCGCTGCGCCTGCGCGCGCGCTTCTGGCCTCGCAATGGCGGGCGGCGACGCTGGCGAGCGACGCCAACGGGCCTGAAAGCGAGGAGACGGCGCGCAAGCTGGCCGAACTGTTCACGCAATATCTGCGCGCTGCGCGCACGGACGCCTATGCGCTTTCGACCCTGCCGCCCGGGCGTTTTCTGATGCCTGGCGAACTTGAGGGATCGCCGGCGCTGACCTTTGCGCCCTTGCCCGTGGAGGAAGGCGCAGCGCCGGCGCATTCGCTGCACGCGATGATGGAGCGGCGCTACGAAGCGTATAAGGCGGTCGTCGTGCGGCCGTTTTTCCGCGATCATTTCTCGCGGCTCGACCGGCAGATCGTCGTCGTCGATGCGCTTGGCGCGCTCAATTCCGGTCCGGCGGCCGTGCGCGATCTCGAAAATGCGCTGACCGAGGTGCTGATGGCGTTTCGCGCCGGGCGCTCCAACCTTCTGTCCACCATCTTCCGCCCGAAAATCGACCGCATTCTTTTCGCGGCGACGAAGGCGGACCATCTGCACCGCACGAGCCACGACAGGCTGGAGGCGATCTTGCGCATGCTGACGGCGCGCGCCATCGCACGGGCCGAAGATGTCGGCGCGCGCGTCGACGTGATCGCGCTCGCGGCGGTGCGCGCGACGCGCGAGGCGATGGTGAAGCAGGGCGGCGCCTTTTCCACGCGCGAACTCGAAGCCATCGTCGGCACGCCGCTGGCGGGCGAGACGATCGACGGCCAGACCTTCGATGGAACGGGCGAAGTCGCGATCTTTCCTGGCGAGTTGCCGGCCGATCCCAAGGCGGCGCTGCGCGGCGACGGGCTGGCGATCCCCGCCGAAGAAGCCGATTATCGCTTCGTGCGGTTTCGCCCGCCGGTTGCAAAGATCGGCTCGGACGGACTCGCCTTGCCGCTGCCCGCGATCAGGCTTGACCGCGCGCTTGAATTTCTCATCGGAGACCGCCTGACATGAGCGGCGAAAACAAGCAGCGTCCGCGCGCCTTCCGCCTCGACGGCGACAATGTCGTCGTTGCGGAAAAGGACGCGCCCGCGATGGCGTTTCGGACCGGCGCCAATGTCGTGATCGCGCCCGAAGCCGACGCCTTTCAGGCCGACGACGAGCCAGCCGAGCCCGGCGACAACGAAGAGGCTGTCGAGATCGCGCAAAAACGCGGGCTTTTGCGCCGCGCATTCTTCACATGGGGCGGATTGTTCTGGTCGGCGATCAGCGGGCTTGTGTCGCTGGGCGTCGGCCTCTGGTTCACGCGCATCATCGACGATTTGTTCGCGCGTTCGGCGACGCTCGGCTGGATCGGCGTGGCGCTAGCGGCGACAGCCGGACTTGCGCTGCTGGCGCTGCTGGCGCGCGAGTTGCGCGCCATCTTCCGGCAGCGCCACATCGCGCGGCTGCATATCGGCCTCGCCGATGCGCGCGCCGCCGACGACACGCCGCGCGCCCGCGCGCTGGTGAGCGAGTTGACCGGCGTCTACGCCAACCGGCCCGACACGGCGCGCGGGCGCGCGCTTGTCGCCGATCTCACGCGCGAATTCGTCGACGGGCGCGATCTCATCGACATCGCCGAACGCAATCTCATGCCCGCGCTCGATGATTCCGTGCGGCGCGAAATCGCCACCGCCGCCAAGCGCACGTCGCTGGTGACGGCCATTTCCCCGCGCGCGCTGGTCGACGTCATCTTCGTCGCCGCGCAGGCGGTGCGGCTCATCCGGCGCATCGCGGAGATCTACGGCGGGCGCCCGGGCTTCGTCGGCTTCGTGCGGCTGGCGCGTTCGGTCGGGGCCCATCTCGCCATCACAGGCGGTATGGCGATCGGCGATTCCATCGTGCAGCAAGTGGTCGGCCATGGCATCGCCGCTCGCCTTTCGGCGCGACTGGGCGAGGGCGTGCTCAACGGCATGCTGACCGCGCGCATCGGCATTTCCGCGATGGCGGTATGCCGGCCAATGCCCTTCGCGGCGATCGCGGCGCCGAGCGTGAAGGACGTCGCGCCGTTTCTGTTCGGAGACAAGAAAGACTGAGTTTGCGTGGGCAAACGCCTCGCGCGCATTGTCGTTTGCGCCCAATCGCGCGATTGTAGCGCAATTGATTCGGCGGACCCATGACCCTGCTTGCGCCCCCTGAGGGCCTTTCGCTCGAAGATTACGCCGCGATTGAAGACGCGGTGATGGAGACCGCGCGCGGGCGCTGGTTCCTCGCCGAATTCGCGCGTCGCCAGCGCATGGCCGAAACCCACCGCCTCGCCGACGCCATCGACCGGCTCGAAACCATGATGGCCGGACAGATGCGCGCGATCGCAGGGCCCGTCGCAGCGCCGGCCGCCGCGCCGGACCAGACGGCGGAGACGATCGCCGAGCGGCTCGCGGACATGAGCTGGAACCTGCGCGAGCGCGGGTTCGAGGATCGCCTGTGCCGCGAGATCGACGACATGGCGCGCATGGTGCGGCGCATGCGCATGGACGCTGCGCGCGACGCGCTGCAACTGGCGCCGCCGCAGGACGATGCGCGCAGCGCACAGGAAGCGCAGGACCCAACGCCAACGATGGCGCAGGTCGTGGCCGATCTGGACGATGACGCTTTCAGCGAGGACGCGCCGACCGAATTCGAAATGTCCGAGATGCACGCGCCCGCGCCCGATGTCGATTTCGTCGAGATCGATCTCGATTCCGTGCGCGCTCCGCATGCGACGATGGCGGCGCTGCCGGAAGAGCCCGCGCCCGCCGCCATCGAGCGGCCGGCCGCCTTCACGGCGCTCGAGGAGCGGCTCGCTTCGTTCGCGGCGCCTGCGGCGGTTGCGCCGCTGCGCGAGCCCGCGCCCGTGGAGCCGCCGCCGACCTTCTTCCGGCCGGCGCGCGTCGAGGGCGACGTGATTGTCGCGGCGCCGGTTGAAGCGCCCGCCGCCGCGCCGGCGCCGGAGGAAGATTATGCCGCGCCTTCGCTGGCCTTTGCGCGGCTCGACGCCTTGCCGCTGCGCGAGAAGCTGGCGCTGTTTTGCTGAGCGCGCGCGCAGCGCACATTGTCCAGAAACTGCTGCGCGGAATTTTCCCAGGTGAACGCCTGCGCATGCGCGCGCGCGGCCGCGCGCGGCACACGGAGCGCAGCCAGGCAGGCCGCGCGCAGATCTTGCGATAAAACGCCGGCGCCGGCGGCAACGACATCGCGCGGGCCGACGGCCGGAAAAGCGGCGACGGGCAGACCGCTCGCCATCGCCTCCAGCAGCACGACGCCGAACGTGTCGGTAAGGCTGGGGAAAACGAAGACGTCGGCGGCAGCGTATAGTTCGGCCAATTCGGCCTGCGTTTTCATGCCGACGAAATGGGCCTGCGGGAAACGCGCCTGCAATTGCGCGCGCGCTGGACCATCGCCTGCGACGAGTTTCGAGCCCGGCAGATCGAGCGACAGAAAGGCCTCGATGTTTTTCTCCACCGCCACGCGCCCGGCGTAAAGGAAGATCGGGCGCGGCAAATCGAGCGTCGCCGCGCGCGGATAAAACAAGGCGCAATCGACGCCGCGCGACCACAGCATGACATTGCGAAAGCCGCGCGCGCGCAAATCCTCCACCATGCTCTGCGTCGGCGCCATGACGCCGCCGCCAGCGTTGTGGAAAGCGCGCAGCGCGGCGTAGCTCACCGCATGCGGCAGGCGCGTGCGCGCGTGCACATATTCGGGGTAGCGCGTGTGGTAGCTGGTGGTGAAACCGATGCCGCGCGCCAGACAGATGCGGCGGGCGGCAAGACCCAGCGTGCCTTCCGTCGCGATGTGGATGTGATCTGCCTGCGCCCGTTCGATGCGGCGCGCGATGCGCCAGGGCGGCGCCAGCGCCAGACGGATTTCGCCATAGGTCGGCAGGCCGAATGTCGCAAAGCCGCGATGGGTGAGAAAGCGGATGTCGCCGCCGAGCGGGGCGGCGGCCTTTTGCAGCGCCAGCAGCGAATGGACGACGCCGTTGACCTGCGGGCGCCATGCATCGGTGACGACGAGAATGCGCATCAGGCCGCCGCCGCCGCTTCCTGCGGCTGGGGCGACAGAATTTCAGCGGGCGCGTCCTGCAGGATTTTTCGCCAGTTGAGGATGATCAGTTCGCCGTTGGCGCGCTCGGCGATGGCCGTGCAGCTTTCGACGAAATCGCCCGTGTTGACGTAATCGATCGCGCCGATCCGGCGGATGGCGGCGTGATGGATATGGCCGCAAATCACGCCGTTCGCTCCGGCGCGCGCGGCTTCCGCGGCGAGCGTTTCCTCGAAATCGCCGATGAAATTCACGGCGTTTTTCACCTTGAGTTTCGCCCAGGCGGAAAAGGACCAATAGGGGAAGCCGAACAGGCGGCGCAGGCGATTGAACCAGCCGTTGAAGGCGAGCGCGGTTTCGTAGGCCCAGTCGCCCAGAAACGCGATCCAGCGCGCATGGCGCACGACGACGTCGAACTGATCGCCGTGAATGACGAGAAACTTGCGACCGTCCGCCGTCTCGTGCGTGTAGCGATCGAAAACCTCGACGCCGCCGAAGGTCAGGCCGAGATAATCGCGCGCGAATTCGTCGTGATTGCCGGGAATGTAAATCATGCGCGCGCCCTTGCGGACCTTGCGCAGCAGCTTTTGCATCACGTCGTTATGGGCTTGCGGCCAATACCAGCCGTTCTTCAGCCGCCAGCCGTCGACGATGTCGCCGACGAGATAGATCGTGTCGGCCTCGTTGTGCTTGAGGAAGTCGAGCAACAGCTCGGCCTGCGCGCCTTTTGTGCCGAGATGCACGTCGGACAGGAACAGGGAGCGATACCGGCCGGGAGTCTGCTCAGTCATGGCGGCGCCTTTACGTCTGGCCTTTCAACATCTTGCGGCGTGAGAAAACAGATTCTCATTGCGGGGATGTGACAGGGTTGCGGGGGCAGGGGAAAAGGGATATCTTTGAGATATCCGGAGGGCGAAACCATGTCGCATGCAATCATCGGGCGTTGGGGCAAAAGTCTGGGTGTGCGCTTACCCGCCGATGTCGCGCACAAACTCGGGCTCGATGCCGGCGTTACGGTCGAGATCGTTGCTGGCGAGGGTGAGATTGTCGTCAGGCCGCTCGCACGCAAGGCGACGCTTGGCGAGATGTTTGCGGGCAAGAGCGCGCGTCAGTGGCGCGCTCTTTATCGCGAGTCCGCCGTCGATTTCGGGCCGGACGTCGGCCGCGAAATCGTCGATGAGTAAGGCGGCCTATGTCCCGCAAGCGGGCGATCTGATCTTCACCGATTTCGATCCGACGCTCGGGCGCGAACAACGCGGGCGCAGACCGGCGCTCGTGCTGTCGCCTGCCGAACTTGCGCACAACACGGGCTTTGTCATCATCGCGCCGATCACTTCGCGTGTGCGTCCGTTTCCGACGAGCGTCGTTCTGCCGGACGGGTTGCCGGTGCAGGGCGAAATCCTGCTCAATCAAATCCGCAGCATCGACACGCTGGCGCGCACCGTAAAATATGCCGGCGTACGCGTTGGCGAAGCCGTCGCGCGCGAGGTCCGGGAGAAGGTGGCGGTTCTGGTGGGGATTTGAGGGTTTCGCCTGAAAAGCTCGCAATGGGGTGTGGACCCCATCAACTACACAATGCCTCCAAATCTCCTAAACACTATTCGAAACAACTTTTCCGAGTTTGAGCCGTTCGTTCATACAATCGAATGGGCCACTCAAATTTTCGATGCGATCGAGCGATCACGCAACGTTATCATGCACTCGGGAACTTTGAGCCGACGCGACGTTGCGCGCAATCGGTTCATTGCTGCGGGATCGGGCTGCCCAAGTCGGCGCTTAAGGCTCCTTACCGCTCCCGCCGATTCAAAAACGCCAGACGCTCGAACAGATGCACGTCCTGTTCGTTCTTGAGCAGGGCGCCGTGCAGGGGCGGGATGAGTTTTTTCGGGTCGCGTTCGCGCAGCGTTTCGGGGCCGATGTCTTCGTTCAGCAGAAGTTTCAGCCAGTCGAGCAGTTCCGAGGTCGAGGGTTTCTTCTTCAGGCCGGGCACCTCGCGCATATCGAAGAAAATGCGCAGAGCTTCCTCCACCAGACGTTTCTTGACGCCGGGGAAATGCACGTCGACGATCTTCTGCATCGTCTCGGCGTCGGGGAACTTGATGTAGTGGAAGAAGCAGCGGCGCAGGAAGGCGTCCGGCAGCTCCTTCTCGTTGTTGGACGTGATGACGACGATGGGGCGCTTTTCCGCGCGGATCGTCTCGCCTGTTTCGTAGACGTGAAACTCCATGCGGTCGAGTTCGAGCAACAGATCGTTCGGGAATTCGATGTCGGCCTTGTCGATCTCGTCGATCAGCAGAACAGGGCGCTGCGCCGAAGCGAAGGCTTCCCACATCTTGCCGCGCTTGATGTAATGGGTGATGTCGCTCACGCGCGGATCGCCGAGCTGGCTGTCGCGCAACCGCGAAACCGCGTCATATTCATAAAGGCCCTGCTGCGCCTTGGTGGTGGATTTGATGTGCCAGGTCAAAAGCGGCGCGCCGATGGCCTTGGCGACTTCCTCCGCCAGCACGGTCTTGCCGGTGCCCGGCTCGCCCTTCACCAGCAGCGGACGTTCGAGCACGATGGCGGCGTTCACCGCGACTTTCAGATCTTCGGTTGCGACGTAATTTTCGGTGCCGGTGAAGCGCATTGTTGTTCCTTGTCGGTTTGCCGGGCAGGTTAGACGGCGGCTCCAGCGCCCGCAAGCGCGGCGAAAAGCGCCCCAGGGTGTTCGCGCGAGGTTTCCAAGGGCGCTTTTCAGGCCTCCAGCCGATGTTTGCGCCGAACCGGCCAACCTCGCTCCCGACACGTTGCGCAATCTGGGTTCGCGCAGGCCGCAGGCCGGCTTGTGGAAGGGCGAGCGCGGCGTCGCGCCCAAGGCGCCGGGGCCACGCACGCAGGCCCATGTCGATCATATCGCGTTGCAATCGATCGATCCGCAATCCAACGGCCGTTGCGTGCAGACGAAAATCGGCGACCCGACGCCCGATCCGCTGATGCGCACATGCCGCAACCCGCGATCGGGCGCAGGTTATTTGCGCTGGATCGACTTCAGATAGGCGACGATGTCGCGCGCCTGATCGGCCGTAAAGTCGAATTGCGGCATGCCGTCATGGCCGACGACGATGCCTTCCACCAATGCTTCCTGCAGATCGGAGACGGGATAGCGCTTGCCGAGGGTGCGAAAGGGCGGCGATTTCGGATTGGGGCTTGCGCCCTGCGGGCCGATCGCGTGGCAATGCGCGCAGGGCTGCACCAGCCTGCGGCCCTGGGCGCGGCTTGCCGCCTGCGCAGCAGGGGCGGATAGAAGGACGAGGGCGAACAGGCTCGATGCGAATCGCATGGCGCATTGTCGCGCGCCGCGCGGCGTGACACAATCGGCCCATGTTCCTGCAATTTTTCGCCTCTCTCCGCGATGCGCAAGTGCCCTGCACGCTGCGCGAATATCTCACACTCATGGAAGCGCTCGACGCCGATCTCGCCGGCAAGTCGGTGGAGGATTTCTATTATCTTTCGCGCGCGGCGCTCGTGAAGGACGAGCGCAATCTCGACAAGTTCGACCGCGTATTCGGCGCGACGTTCAAGGGGATCGAAAGCCTTTTGGAGGCCGTGCAGAAAGCGCAGATCCCCGAGGAGTGGCTGAAGAAACTCGCGGAAAAATATCTGACCGAGGAAGAAAAGAACCAGCTCGAGGCGATGGGCTGGGACAAGCTGATGGAGACGCTGAAGAAGCGGCTGGAAGAGCAGAAGGGGCGCCATCAGGGCGGCAACAAATGGATCGGCACGGCTGGCACCTCGCCCTTCGGCGCCTATGGCTACAATCCCGAGGGCATCCGCATCGGGCAAGCCGAAAGCCGGCATCGCCGCGCGGTGAAAGTGTGGGACAAACGCGAGTTCAAGGATCTCGACGGCGATGTGGAGCTTGGCACGCGCAACATCAAGATTGCGCTGCGCCGCCTGCGTAAATTTGCGCGCACGGGCGCGCCGGAAGAACTCGATCTCGACGGCACGATCCAGGACACGGCCAACAAGGGCTATCTCGACATCAAGCTGCGGCCGGAGCGGCGCAACGCGGTGAAGGTGCTGCTGTTCTTCGATATCGGCGGCTCGATGGACTGGCACATCAAACAGGTCGAGGAACTGTTTTCAGCCGCGCGCACCGAATTCAAGCATATGGAGCATTTCTATTTCCACAATTGCATCTATGAGGGCGTGTGGAAAAACAACATTCGTCGTCACACGGAAAAGACGCCGACATGGCAGGTGCTGCATACGTTTCCCCATGACTACAAGGTCGTGATTGTCGGCGATGCGTCGATGTCGCCTTACGAGATCGCACAATCGGGCGGGTCGGTCGAACATATGAACGAGGAGCCGGGCCAAGTGTGGATCGAGCGCATCACGCGCACCTATCCGCATGCGGTATGGATCAATCCAGTGCCGGAAAACCAGTGGGATTACACACAGTCGATCCGCATGATGCAGCGCCTGATGAGCGGTCGCATGTATCCGCTGACGCTGGAAGGACTGGACAGCGCGATGAAGGAGCTGACGCGCTGACATGTGCGTCTGCGCGCCGCCATCGGCCGCAAATAAAAACGCCCGGCCGGAGCCGGGCGTTTCTGTTTGGGTGGCCAGATCAGGCGCGACGAATGGCGCCGGCGATCAGCGAAATCACGAACAGGGCGATAGCGACCCAGAAGAGAAGCTTCGCGCCGGCGACCGCCGTGCCAGCAAGGCCGCCGAAGCCGAGGAACGCCGCGACGAGAGCCACGACAAGAAACACAATGGCGTAGTGAAGAAGGTTGCCCATGACGTTCTCCTGAATTTTTTTCCCGAACCGGCCGTCCCGGTCTGGCGGATAAACCAGCGGCGGGGAAAAAGGTTCCCGAAGAATTATCCGGGCTGGGGACGAATGATTTCGTCGGGCTCGGCCAGCTCCTCGGGGATCATGTCCTGCGGGGCTGCTTTGGCGAGTTCAGCGCGGCTTTCGGCGACCGCGCCGATGCGCTGGGCGATGGCGGCGTTGCGCGACATCAGCGTCTGCAGGTCGGCAGCGCCCAGAACGAGCAGCTTGGTGGGGACGAGCGCGCGCACGCTGGCCGAGCGGCGCGTCCGGCGCAGCACCGCGAGCTCGCCGAAAAAATGCCCTTCGCCGATGCGCGTCGGCGCATTATGAAAGTCGATCTCCACTTCGCCTTCGGCGATGAAATACATGGAGCGCGCCAGTTCGCCGCGCCGCACGATGATGGCCCCGGCGGGCACGGTCTGCGCGCGCAGGTAATGCATGATTTCCGCGATCTCGGAGGCGTCGAGCATGCGGAACAGCGGTACGCGCGCGAGCATCGACCAGGTGACGACGAATTCGCGCTTGTGGATCTCTTCCGAAAACGCCGTTGCGATGATGCCGACCGGCAAGGCCAGCAGCATGAAGCCCATCAGCGCCGCAACGCTGGCGATCAGCTTGCCGGCGACGGTGATCGGAACGACATCGCCATAGCCGATGGTGGTGACGGTGACGATGGCCCACCACATGGATTCGGGGATCGAGCCGAACTTGTCGGGCTGGGCGTTGTGTTCGGCAATATGCATCGCCGAAGCCATCACCAGCACGACGCCGAACACGACGACGCCGGTGGCCATCAGCGCCTTGCGCTCGGCGTGCAATGCGGCGACGAGCGAGCGCATGCCTGGCGAATAGCGTGCGAGCTTGAAGAAGCGCAGCAGTCGCAGCATCAGCAGAATGCGGATGTCGGAATTGAGCACGAGCGACAGATAGCCCGGCGCAATCGCCGCAAGATCGACGAGCGCGGGCCATGTTGCGGCGTATTTGAGGCGCGCGTCGAAGGGTTTCATGTGCGCATAGGGGGCGGCGTCCGGCGCACTCCACAGGCGCAGCGCATATTCGAGCGTGAAGATCGCGAAGGAGACAATTTCGATGGCGAGGAAAAGCCGGTCGTAGCGTTGGGCAAGCGCAGGCACGGTTTCCAGCACCACCGAGCAGACAGACAGAACGATGAGGCCGACGAGCGCAGCCTCGATGGCGTTGGCGAGCGGCGTCGTCTCGCCGCCATCGAGAATCATGTGAAAGCGGCGGCGCCAACGCAGGATGCGGGCGCGGCGCATGTCAGGCCGCCGCAGCTTTCAGCGCATCTTCGACCGCCGCAATGGCGGCTTCGATCTGCGCGCCGTCCGGGCCGCCGGCCTGCGCCATGTCGGGACGGCCGCCGCCGCCCTTGCCGCCGAGCTTTTCGGCCGCAGCGCGCACGAAATCGACCGCGTTGAACCGGCCGGTGAGATCGGGCGTGACGGATACGACGACGCCGGCCTTGCCGTCCGGGCCGGCGTTGGCGATGGCGACGACGCCCGAACCGATCTGCTTTTTGGCTTCGTCGGCGAGCGCCTTGAGATCCTTCATGTCGACGCCCGAGACGGCGCGGCCCATGAAGCGCACGCCGGCGACGTCTTTCCACGCGGCTGCTTCGCTCGCCCCGCCGCCGCCCATCGCGAGCTTGCGTCTGGCGTCCGACAATTCGCGGTCGAGACGCTTGCGCTCTTCCACCAGCGCGGCAAGGCGCGCCGGCGCTTCTTCGGCGGGCGCGCGCACGAGCGTTGCGATCTCGCGCAGGCGCCGCGCTTCCGCGTTGAGATGATGACGCGCGCCGTCGGCGGTCTTGGCCTCGATGCGGCGTACGCCCGAGGCGACCGCGCCTTCGGAGACGATGGTGAGCAGGCCAATGTCGCCGGTGCGCGCGACATGCGTGCCGCCGCACAATTCCACGGAGAACGCGTGATTGGCGCCGGGCGCGGGCGCGCCCATCGAGACGACGCGCACCTCGTCTCCGTATTTCTCGCCGAACAGCGCGCGGGCGCCGGACGCGATGGCGTCTTCCTGTCCCATCAGCCGCGTTTCGACCGGGCCGTTTTCGAGAATGACGCGATTGGCGATGTCCTCGATCCGCGCGAGCTCGTCGTCGCTGATCGGTTTGGGATGCGAGAAATCGAAGCGCAGACGGTCGGGCGCGACGAGCGAGCCCTTCTGCGCGACATGATCGCCGAGCGTCTGGCGCAAAGCCTCGTGCAGCAGATGCGTCGCTGAATGATTGGCGCGAATGGCGGTGCGGCGCGCATGGTCGACGGCAAGTTCTAGCGCTGCGCCCTTGACCATGTCGCCCTCGACCATCACGCCGTCATGCACGAAAAGATCGCCGAGCTTTTTTTGCGTGTTCTCGACCTTGAAGGACAGGCCCGCGCCGCGCATCTGGCCGGTGTCGCCGACCTGGCCGCCGCTCTCGCCGTAGAACGGCGTCTGGTTGAGCACGATCTGGCCGCGCTCGCCCTGTTTCAGCGTCTCGACTTCAACGCCGTCTTTCACGAGCGCGACAACGACGCCTTCGGCGCTTTCGGCGTCATAGCCGAGGAATTCCGTCGCGCCGGCCTGCTCGCGCAAGCCAAACCAGACAGCCTCGGTCGCAGCCTCGCCCGAGCCGGCCCAGGCGGCGCGCGCCTCCGCTTTCTGGCGCGCCATGGCGGCGGTGAAACCGTCGACATCGACGCCGATGTTGCGCGCGCGCAGGGCGTCCTGCGTCAGATCGAGCGGGAAGCCGTAGGTGTCGTACAGTTTGAAGGCGGTTTCGCCGGAAAGCTTGGCGCCGGGAACGAGGGTGCGCGTTTCGTCGTCGAGGATCGACAGGCCGCGGGCGAGCGTGGCGCGGAAACGCGTTTCCTCGGTGCGCAATGTTTCGGCGATCAATTGCTGCGAGCGCACGAGTTCGGGATAGGCCTGCCCCATCTCGCGCACGAGCGCGGGCACGAGTTTCCACATCAACGGCTCTTTGGCGCCGAGCAACTGTGCGTGGCGCATGGCCCGGCGCATGATGCGGCGCAGGACATAGCCGCGTCCTTCGTTCAGCGGCGTCACGCCGTCGGCGACGAGGAAGGCGGAAGCGCGCAGGTGATCGGCGATCACGCGGTGGCTTGCGGCCTGCGGGCCTGTCGCGTCCACGCCCGTCTCGTCGGCGACGGCGCGGATCAGCGCGCGAAAGAGGTCGATGTCGTAATTGGAGGTGACGCCCTGCAGCAGCGCTGCAATGCGTTCGAGCCCCATGCCGGTGTCGATCGAGGGCTTGGGCAAGGGCACGCGCTGGCCGGGCGCGACCTGCTCGTATTGCATGAACACGAGATTCCAGAATTCGAGAAAGCGGTCGCCGTCCTCGTCCGGGCTGCCGGGCGGGCCGCCTTGCAATTTTTCGCCCTGATCGTAGAAGATTTCGGAGCAGGGGCCGCAGGGGCCAGTGTCGCCCATCGACCAGAAATTATCCGACGATGCGATGCGGATGATGCGCTCGTCGGAAAAGCCCGCGATCTTTTTCCAGAGGCGATGCGCCTCCTCGTCGTCGTGGTAGATCGTGACGAGCAGGCGGTCTTTCGGCAGACCGAAATTTTTCGTGATCAGGCCCCAGGCGAGTTCAATCGCATCGGCCTTGAAATAATCGCCGAAGGAGAAATTGCCGAGCATCTCGAAAAAGGTGTGATGGCGCGCGGTGTAGCCGACATTGTCGAGATCGTTGTGCTTGCCGCCGGCGCGCACGCATTTCTGCGAGGAGGCTGCGCGCGTGTAGGGCCGCTTCTCGACGCCGGTGAAGACGTTCTTGAATTGCACCATGCCGGCGTTGGTGAACATCAACGTCGGATCGTTGCGCGGCACGAGCGGCGAGGACGGGACTTTGGTGTGGCCGGCCTGCGAGAAATAATCGAGAAATCCCGCACGGATTTCGTTGACGCCGCTCATTGTTTCCAGACTTCCCGCGCTGCGCCGTCCGGGACCGCCCGACCGGCCGGCCCTTCGGCCGAAAGGCCCTGATTCCGGGCGTCTTGCTTCGGGAAAGCCTCAACAAGCGAAAGGCCCGGCAGGGCCGGGCCTTTCTAGCGGCGCGCCATGAAACTGTCGAGGGAAAGGCGAAGATGGCGGATGCCTGCCTCGACGAGGGGATTAACGCATGGCGCGCCGTTTCCCGGAAAATCATGCGGGGCTGCGGCTGGCCTGTCGCCAGCCGCAATCCCTGCGAAAACGGTGGGAGAAACGACGCCGGGCAAACTAGCCCGCGATCATGACGATCATGCGTCGTCGCCGTCTTCGTCCTCACCGGCATGATCGAGGATTTTGTCGGCGATAAGGCCGGCGTTCTCGCGAATCGCCTGCTCGATCTTGCGGGCGACTTCGGGGTTTTCCTTCAGGAAACCCTTGGCGTTCTCGCGGCCCTGACCCAGGCGCTGGCTGTCGTAGGAGAACCAGGCGCCCGACTTTTCGACCAGGCCGGCCTTGACGCCGAGATCGACCAGTTCACCCATTTTCGAGACGCCTTCGCCATACATGATGTCGAATTCGACCTGTTTGAACGGCGGGGCGACCTTGTTCTTGACCACTTTGACGCGCGTGGCGTTGCCGATGACCTCGTCACGGTCCTTGATCGCGCCGATGCGGCGAATGTCGAGACGGACGGAGGCGTAGAATTTCAGGGCGTTGCCGCCGGTCGTGGTCTCGGGCGAGCCATACATCACGCCGATCTTCATGCGGATCTGGTTGATGAAGATGACCATCGTGTTGGAGCGCGAGATGGAGGCGGTGAGTTTGCGCAGGGCCTGGCTCATCAGGCGGGCCTGCAGGCCCGGCTGGACCTCGCCCATCTCGCCCTCGATTTCGGCCCGCGGCGTCAGCGCGGCGACGGAATCGACGACCAGCACGTCAACGGCGCCCGAGCGCACCAGCGTATCGGTGATTTCCAGCGCCTGTTCGCCCGTATCGGGCTGGGAAATCAGCAGGTCGTCCAGATTGACGCCAAGCTTGCGGGCGTAAATCGGGTCGAGCGCATGTTCGGCGTCGACGAAGGCGCAGACGCCGCCGCGCTTCTGCGCCTCGGCGATGACATGCAGGGTGAGGGTGGTTTTACCCGAGGATTCAGGTCCGTAGATTTCCACGATGCGGCCCCGCGGCAGGCCGCCGACGCCCAGCGCTATGTCGAGGCCGAGCGAACCGGTCGAGACCGTTTCGATCTCCACGGCTTTCTGGCCCTTGCCGAGCCGCATGATCGAACCTTTGCCGAAGGCTCGCTCGATTTGCGACAGAGCGGCGTCAAGCGCCTTGGTCTTGTCCACGGAGGTTCCTTCCACGAGGCGGAGATTGGCTTGGCTCACTGGGTCGCATCCTTCTGGCACGGGCCGACGGACAAGGGCAATCCGTCACGCCATAGCCAACGATGTACCAGTTTTGTTCTTTTCGCAAGTTCTTTTTTTGTTCACGTTCTTTGCCCGTGCAACAAGGGCTTGGCCTGTGGACAGATGTGCGCCGCCACGGTTCAGCCCATGTTTGTTTTCACGGTCTCGATCAATTGTTTAAGCGTGAACGGCTTGGGCATGAAGCCGAAATCGCCGTCGGGCAGATTCTTCGAAAAGGCTTCTTCAGCGTAGCCCGACACGAAGATGACCTTGGCCTTGATGCCGCGCTTGCGCAATTCGCCGAACATGGTCGGCCCGTCCATCTCGGGCATGACGACGTCCGAGACGACGAGATCGATCTTGCCCTGCTGCTCCTCGACGACCTGCAGCGCCTCGACGCCGCTTGCGGCCTCCAGCACGGTGTAGCCGCGCGAGGCGAGCGCCCTTGCGCCGAAAGCGCGCACGGCCTCCTCGTCCTCCACCAGCAGGATCACGCCGTGGCCGGTGAGGTCGGCCGCCGGCTTGGCGACTTCCTCGGCCTTGGGCGCGAGTTCTGCGGCGGCGGGAATGTGGCGCGGCAGGAAGATGCGGAATGTCGCGCCCTTGCCGGGCGTCGAGTCCACGAAAACGAAGCCGCCGGTCTGTTTGACGATGCCATAGACCATGGCGAGGCCAAGGCCCGTTCCCTTGCCGACTTCCTTGGTGGTGAAGAAGGGCTCGAAAATCTTTTCCTTCAGTTCGGGCGGGATGCCCGTGCCGCTGTCGGCGATCTCGACCAGCACGTAGTCGGCCGGCGCGAGCTGCGGCTCCTTGAAGGCGGCGCAATCGGCCTCGCCGACATTGGCGGTGCGCACGGAAATGGCGCCGCCCTCGGGCATGGCGTCGCGCGCGTTGACGACGAGATTGATGACGACCTGTTCGAGCTGGTTGAGATCGGCCTTCACCAGCCAGAGGTCGCGGCCGTGTTTGAGATCGAGCTGGATCTTCTCGCCGGCGAGGCGACGCAGCAGCATCTGCAGGTCGGACAGCATGTCGCCGATCTGCAGCACCTGCGGGCGCAGCGTCTGGCGTCGCGAGAAGGCGAGCAATTGCCGCACCAGCCCGGCTGCGCGATTGGCGTTCTGCTTGATCTGCATGATGTCCTGAAAGGACGGATCGGTCGGGCGGTGGTTGGCGAGCAGCAGATCGGAATAGCCGATGATCGCGGTCAGCACGTTGTTGAAATCGTGCGCGACGCCGCCGGCCAGCTGGCCGATCGCCTGCATCTTCTGGGATTGCGCAAAATTTTCCTGCAGGGCGCGCTGTTCGGTTGAATCCAGCGCATAGAGAACGGCGGAGCCGTCGTCGGAGGCCGAGAAAAACAGGCGCGCGGAATTCTTGCCGTCGTTGAGGCTGACGTCGACGGGCGCAATCTCGGTCTGGCCGCCTGTCGCGGCATCGAGCGCCGCGGAAACGGCGGCGCGATCGCGTTCGCCGAGGCCTGCGAAGATTTCGTGCTTGTCGTTCGGGCCCTTCAGACAATCGGGCAGCAGCTTGGCGAAAGCGGCGTTCGATTTGCCCACGCGGCCGGCGCTGTCGAGCGTTGCGATGGCCATCGGCGTCGAATTGAAGAAGCGCGCAAAGCGCACTTCGGCTGCGCGCAGATCTTCGGCCGGCTCTTCGCCCGCCGCGCGGCTGATGACGAGCGTACGCGACTGGCCCGGCGCGCCATCGGAGGAGAAGGCGAGGCGATGCAGCAGGCGCACGGGCAGGCTCTGGCCGTTGCGGCGCTTGAGATCGATGTCGAAGGTTGCCGTGCGCACTTCGTTGGAGCCGCCCGAAACGGACGACAGAAGCGCCGCGCCGGCGCCGGCGACAATCTGTTGCAGCTTCAATCCGCCGACGCCGACTTGCGCCAGATCGTAATCGAGCCAGCCGGCGAGCGTTGCATTCATGTATGTGATGGCGCCATCCGCCTTGGCGGAGAAAAAGCCGGCCGGCGCATGATCGAGAAAGTCGATCGCGTGCTGCAATTCCTGAAACACGTTTTCGTGCCGCTCGCGCTCGCGCGTTACATCGGACACCTGCCACAGCGTTGCGCGCTTGGCGCCGAGCCGTTCGAGCGGGCGCACGCGCACGCGATACCAGCCGACGGCGCCGTCGCCGCTCAGCGGCGGGGAAAGGCGCATTTCCTCGGCGCCGCGGCGCCCTTCGCGCGCAGCCTGCGCCAGCCGGTAGATCGCCTCGGCGACATCGGGCGCGCCGGAAAACAGACGGTCGACCGTCGGCACATCGGCCGGATCGCGCGCGCCCGCGAGCGCCAGATAGCTCTCGTTGGCGTAGATGACGCGCGTGTCGCCCTCGGTCGCCAGCAGGCCTTCGGCCGCCGTGTCGGAGAGGTTTTTCGTGATGTCGTTCTTGGCGGCCTGCCCGGCAAATTGCAGGAAGCCGACCGCGTAGGCGAAGAGCGAAAGCACGCCGACCATCGACAGAAGCGCGAGCAGCGTCACGATCAGCCTGGCGCCCGAATCGTGCGGCAAGAGCGAAAACCCGGCCGCCGCGCCCACCAGCGCCAGCGCCAGAAGCAGCACAAGCCCGGGACTGCCCGTGCGTTCGCTGCGGTCGATTGAGGCGATCGGCGTGTCTGTCATATCCGCGTTTTCCGGAAATTTTCGGCGATTCACAGGATTCTTCGCATTATAGCGCCTCATCCGTTAACCATGCATTAACCTTCCGCGACGTCGGGCTATTGTGCATGTTAATATAAAATTAACCGCGCGTTTGCGGGGAAAAGAACGAGCATCCTGCCATGGGCCTCGGGGACGGTAAATTGTTGAACTACCTTGTCGCTTTGGCGCTGATCGCGGTTGCGGCGCTGCTGTTCTACCTGATCTGGCGCGCTGCGCGCGGCAATCGCGTGCGCATGGCCGGCGGCAAGACGCGCCAGCAAAGGCTCGGCGTCGTCGACACATTCGACATGGGCGGCCAGCGTCAGCTCGTGATCGTGCGCCGCGACAACACCGAGCATCTGGTGATGATCGGCGGCCCCAATGACGTCGTCATCGAAAACGCCATCGTGCGCGCCGAAGGGCGTTCGAGCCGCGAGCGCGACAGCGCGCCGGCCTGGGCCGATGCGCCAGGCGAGGAGGGGGCTCCCATAGCTCCGCCGCCCGTCGTCGGCGAGGACGAGGCTCCGGCGCCGCGCGGGTTGAAGGTTCCGGAAATCGCCAGAATGCGCCAGCCCGAGCGGCCGGCGCAGCAGCCGCCTGCGCCAGCCGAGCCGAAACTGCCGCCGCTGCGCACGCCCGAGGCAAGGACGCCCGAATCAGAGGCGGCGATTGAATTGCCGCCACCGCCGCTACCGCCGGCGCCCGAGCGGCCAGCCGGCGAACGCCTGCCTTCTGCGGCTGAACGTCCGCCCTCCGCCGCCGAGCGAAACCCTTCCCTCGGCGAGCGCCTGCCGCCGATCGCGCCACCGCCGCGCGCTGCGCCTACGCCGCCGCCGCTCGCCAACCGTCCGCCGCCGCCGCCGTTCTTCCGCCGCCCGCTGTCGACGCCGACAACCGCCGCGCCGCCGCCGCCGCCTCTGCCGCCGCGGCCCGAATCGCGGCCCTTCGAATCGATCCGCCCTGCGGAGGCGCGGCCTGTCGAGAAGCCGGTCGAGCCCAAACCCGTCGACGTCCGGCCGGCGGAACCCAAACCGGCGGAGCCAAAGCCGGCCGAATCGAAAGCGCCGGAGCCCAAACCCGCGCCGCCGCAGCCTGCGCAGGCCGCACCGCCCCATCCGGCCAGCGCCGAGGCCAAACCCGCAACGCCCCGCACGCCGGACGAAGAAGCAGCCGTCTCGCTGGAAGAAGAAATGGCGCGCCTGCTGGGGCGGCCGGGGTGAGTTGAGCGGGGCGCCCGTCGCGCCGCTTGCGCAGCAAAGGCGACGCAAGCGCGCCGCTGACGGCGGGACGTCGCGCGATTTCGTCCCGCACCGCCAACCCGCCGGGCCCGCGTCGGCCAGCTGATCCAGCACTTTGAACTGGTTAGAAAATCAAGCTTATTCGCCACGCCAGCCCTGCGCGCCGCTCTCATGAGGGGCGCGCCGGGCTTTCGGCGGCTCGCGCTGCGCGGTCAGTCGTCGCGGTAGATGCGTTCGCGGCGCTCGTGGCGTTCCTGCGCTTCGATGGACAGGGTCGCGATGGGGCGGGCGTCGAGGCGTTTCAGGCCGATCGGCTCGCCTGTCTCCTCGCAATAGCCGTAGGTTCCGTCCTCGATACGGGCGAGGGCGGCGTCGATTTTGGCGATCAGCTTGCGCTGGCGGTCGCGCGCGCGCAATTCGATCGCGCGATCCGTTTCCGAAGACGCGCGGTCGGCGAGATCGGGATGGTTTTCGCTCTCGTTCTGCAAGACATTCAGCGTCTCGCGGCTTTCGCGGAGGATTTCTTCCTTCCACGCCAGCAATTTGCGCCGAAAATATTCCTTCTGCCGATCGTTCATGAACGGCTCTTTATCCGAAGGCTTGTATTCGGCGTCCGTTTTGACAGCCATCGAGACTCACCTCCCAAGACTCGACCAAAGTTGCGGGCCTTATAGCTGTCGAACGGTGACGGCACAATGACCTGCGGCAATGCAGGCGGGGGCTTGCTGCGCCCGCGCGCCGACCGGCGCGAAACATGTGCGAGCCTTGCGTGCAAAGGGAGGAAAAACGCCGCCGCGTTAGGATTTTATTATGCTTAACCGGCCACACTCGGGACATGACCCAGAATTTTCGCCTTCGCCTCGCCTTGCCGTTTCTCCTGCCGCTCGTTGCGACGGCGGGCGCCGCCGCAGCCGATCTGCCCCCGCAATTCGAGCCGACGCCGCTGCGTCCGGCGCTTGTGGAGGAGAGCTGGAGCGGGGCGCATGTCGGCGTAGCCGTCGGGGCCGCCCTGACCGAAACACGCGGCACGCTGGGCATCAATTCCACAACGCTCGACACGCTGCCGCCGGTCTCGCCGGTCACCAGCGCGGCCGGCTCCAATCCGATCAATGGCGCAGGACCGATCGTCGGCGTTTCGGCCGGCTACGACATGGATCTGCGCAACGGTCTGGTTTTGGGCGCGGAAGCGGATTTTGCCTGGACGGGCGCAAAGGGCGCGACACAGGTCATCGGCGCGACGCCGGTCGTCGGCGCGCCGTTCGGCTTCTATCAACAGGGCGGTCTCGACTGGCTCGCCACGGTGCGCGGCCGGGTCGGCTTCTCGCCGGTGCAGCGCGCGCTGCTCTACGCCACAGGCGGTCTGGCCATCGGCGGCGAACGTTTCGATTCCAACTACGGCAACACGTTCAACGAATACGAATTCTTCCGCTCGCGGTCGGCCCGGCTGGGGTGGACGCTGGGCGCCGGCGTCGAACTCGCGCTGTCCCACAACTGGTCCGCCAAGGCCGAATATCTGCACGCCGATTTCGGACCCCATTACGGCGTCGGCGCCGCGCCGCTCAACGATGGCACGGTCGCCTGGGTCGGCCACCGCATGCGCACATCGGTCGATCTCGTGCGCCTCGGCCTCAACTATCGCTTTGGAGCGGGCGCGTTCGCGCCCTGAGCGGCCTCGAGCGCTTCTGCGACGCATAAAAAAAGCCCGGCGCATGCCGGGCCTTTTTTGTTTCGGCTGCGCCAGGACGCGCGTCAATTCGACAATGTCGCGCTGTTCGCCGCCCCGAATTTTTTGACGCCGGTCATGCTCGCGCAGGAATTGCCAACCTGCGAGTTGCCGGAAAAGACCACCGAGTCGGCAATAATCTGCGTACAGCCGGCGTTGCCGCCAGAACTCGACGAGACGCCCGCATATTTAAGATAAGCGCCGGGCAGGTCCATGACGCCAGTAATGACCTGCGAGCCGCCGCCTGTCAGCGTGATCGCCGAGGGGGATCCGTCCGTCGCCATGACAATGCCAGCGTAAGGGCCGCTGGTCGGCGGGGACAGGTTGATGTTGCCGGTGCCGGTGATCGAGGCGCCGGCGCTGTTGACGAAGATCAGCGTCACGCCGCTGCCGGACAGGCTCGCAGAGCCCTAGATTTGCAAATAGGCCTTTTGCGCGCCGTCGAAAATATAGGTTCCAGGCGCCAGTTGGACCGAGGCGCTGTTGGCGAGCTTGAGATTGTTGCAGACGACCGTAACGGCTTTACCTGTATTGATCGATCCGCCCGAAAAATTCTTGGCGTCGAAATCGCAACCGGAAAAAGCCGGAATGGACACGGTGTAAGGATTTGGCAGCGTCGGCTGACCGTCGTACACCGAACCTGCTGCGGGCGTCCCGCTCGTCGTGCCCGCATCGTAGATCGCTTGCGTCGTCAGACCGTTATCCACGCTGGCGGCGCCCGAACTCGTCGAATTCACCTGCATGGCGCAATTGGGCATGTTCACGACCGCCGAGCCGCCGACGTAGAGTGTATTGCCCGTTTTTCCCAAGGCCAACACGCAATCGTCGGCGCCGCGCTTGGCCGTGGCCGTCGCGGCTGCGCCTATCGTTATCGTACTCGCTCCGAAAGCAAGCGTCTTGATGGAAATATCCGCCTTGCCGGACAATTTTCCCGTCGATGTATCGTAGGGAAAATTGTTGGTGGAGAGGACATTAAAACCGGAACTGGTCGCAATTTTCGCAAAAGTCTGCTGCGCAACCGCCTGTTGACCGCTCGTCGCGCTGGCGCCTGCGAGGACAGCTTCGTCCACGGCGCTTTGCAGTTCGGCGCGCGCCGTATTGGCGTGCGAGGCGTTGAGCGCCGTCGTCACCATCAGCAACGCCGGCAGGGCGGCGACAGCGAAAATGACGCCTGTCGAACCGCTATCATTGCCGGAAAAGGCGAAAAATCGACGCATTAAAAATCTCCAAGCGAATGGATAGGTCTGCCCTTCGCCAGAGACTGTCGTCGCAAACGATGACGCGAAGATTAATGAAAAGCGGCGCTTTTTTCTTATGAAGCCGTTTGGATCGGCGCCGGCCGCTGCGTCATCAACATGTTTGACAGCGCGTTAATCGGTCGCTGCGTTTTGCTCAAACCACCGCCTTGCGGAGGTTCTGGTCGATCTTGTCGAGGAAGCCTGTGGTCGAAAGCCATTTCTGATCGGGCCCGACCAGCAGCGCGAGATCCTTGGTCATGAAACCGGATTCGACGGTTTCGACGCAGACGCGCTCGAGCGTGTTGGCGAAAAGTTTCAGCGCGGTGTTGTCGTCCAGCTTGGCGCGATGGGCGAGGCCGCGCGTCCAGGCGAAGATCGAGGCGATGGAATTGGTCGAGGTCTCGTGGCCTTTCTGATGCTCGCGATAATGGCGCGTGACCGTGCCATGCGCAGCCTCGGCTTCGACGATCTTGCCGTCCGGCGTCATCAGCACGCTCGTCATCAGGCCGAGCGAGCCAAAGCCCTGCGCCACCGTGTCCGACTGCACGTCGCCATCGTAGTTCTTGCAGGCCCAGACATAGCCGCCCGACCATTTGAGCGCGGAGGCGACCATGTCGTCGATCAGGCGGTGCTCGTACCAGATGCCGGCGGCCTTGAACTTCGCGGCGAAGTCCGCCTCGTAGACCTCCTGGAAAATATCCTTGAAGCGACCGTCATACGCCTTGATGATCGTGTTCTTGGTGGAGAGATAGACGGGGTATTTGCGCATCAGCCCGTAATTGAGCGAGGCATGCGCGAAATCGCGGATGGAATCGTCGAGATTGTACATCGACATGGCGACGCCCGCCGACGGGAACTTGAACACTTCGCGCTCGATAACGGTCCCGTCCTCGCCCTCGAATTTCAGCGTCAGGCGGCCTTTGCCCGGCACTTTGAAATCGGTGGCGCGATACTGGTCGCCAAAGGCGTGGCGGCCGACGACGATGGGCTGCGTCCAGCCCGGCACGAGGCGCGGCACGTTGCGGCAGATGATCGGCTCGCGGAAAATCGTGCCGCCGAGAATGTTGCGGATCGTGCCGTTGGGCGACTTCCACATTTCCTTGAGGCCGAATTCCTTCACGCG
>JAGWTA010000048.1 GCA_028869185.1 Hyphomicrobiales bacterium | reverse complement strand
GACTTTTCGAGGCCGAGAAGGCGTGCGCGCTCCAGCAGCATCTGCTGGTCGGGGCCGGAGCCGACGAGCGTAAGCGTTGGCGCTGCGCCGGATTCCGAGCGCACCAACGCCATGGCGTCGAGCAATGTGTCGATGCCCTTGGCCGAGCGCAACTCGCCGATATACAGAAGATCCGTCGCGTCGTGATTTGGCTCGATGGGCCGCATTTCCTCTTCGCTGACGCCGTTGACGATGACACGGCGCATCGGCGAGTCGATGCCGACATAGGCGTCGTAACGGTTGGCGATATAGGCGCTTTCGAACAGCAGGAGATCCGTTGCGCGCGCCAGCGTCGATTCCACGCCCATGAAAATGCGATGTTCGAAGGAGCCCGGCTTGTAATTGAACGAGCCGCCATGCGGCGTATAGCACCGGATGGCGGCGCGGTTCAGGCCGAACAGGCCAGGGGCGCGCGCATAAAAGCCGCCTTTGGCGCCGTGGCCGTGGATGACGTCAGGGCGCAGTTTTGCAAAGCGCTTTTCGGCGCCTGCAAAGGCGCCGAGGTCGCTGAAATGGGGCAGGCGGCGCATCGGCGTGCGCCAGACGCCCAGCGACAGGCCAGGCGAAAGCTCGGCCAGCGTCTGCGTCGCGCGGTCGCCGCCCGTGGTCGAATCGCAAATGACGCCGACGGCGTGGCCGCGGGCGACCTGTTCGCGCGTCAGATCGACAACGTGACGAAACAAGCCGCCGAGAGGCGCGCGAAAAACATGGATGATCCGCAATGGACGGTGCTGTGACGCAGCCATGAAAAAACCCGAAGCGGGGAAAGCCCGCCTCGTCAGATTGTCCTAAAAGTTCAAAAGAAACGTTCACGAATTTTGATGGTGTCGCCCGGCCGCACAGGCTGACCCACCGAAACCTCGCCGACATACGGCTGCCCGTCGAGCGTGCGCGTCAATGTCGCGCTCGATTGCTGGGCGCGAGGCGTATAGCCGCCCGCAATCGCCACGGCGGTCTGCACGGTCATGCCGTTGACGTAAGGATACTGGCCGGCGGCGTTGACTTCACCGAGGATGAAGAAAGGGCGGTAAGCCTCTACTTCACATGAAACTTTTGGATCACGCAGGAAGCCGGCGCGCAAGCGCGACTCGACATTGCGCTGGATTTGCGCCGGCGTCTGGCCGCGCACGGCGACCTGGCCGATCAGCGGCATGGAAATATGGCCGGACGCGTCGACCGTGTAGGAGTTCGACAGCGAATCCTGGCCGAAAACGATGATGCGGAGCCGGTCGCCCGCATCGACCTGATAGGGAGCCTCGGCGGCGGTGGCGAATAATTCCGCAGGCGCGGTCGCGCGCGTTGCGCAGCCGGCAAGAGGAGAGGCCAGAAGAAGGCAAAAAACCGCCAGGGAACGCCGCATGGAATCACCAATGTCTCGCGGCGGACACGCCGCTTTCCCTAGTGATTATGCTGTTATGGTTAATAAAAGCTGATCGATGCGATTAACCGGGCCTCAACCATAAATGAGTCAAATGCTCCGCGTTGCAGGAGTAGAGCGAATGTCGGGCGAGTCGCGCGAGTTTGATGACAATGACGAGATCGATCTGGGCGAAGCCGCCCGGACCGTCGCGTCCCGGCGCTGGTGGGTGATCGGACCGACGGCGCTTGCCTTGCTCGCCAGCACCGCATTCGTCACGATCGTAAAGCCGCGCTACACCGCCGAAGCGCGCCTGATCATGGAGCAGCAGAACAGCTTTTCGCCACGCGCCGACAAGAGCGACGCCAATGCGACGCAGCAGCTCGACGCCGAAGCCGTCGGCAGTCAGCTGCAGGTCTTGCAGTCGCGCGATCTGGCGCGGCGCGTCATTCGCGACGCGGGTCTGATGGGCAAGTCCGAGTTCGATCCGCTGGCCGACGGCGTCGGGGCGCTGACGCGCTTTCTGGTGGCGGCTGGCGTCAAGCGCGATCCGACATCGCTTTCGCCAGAAGACCGGGTTCTGGAGAAATATTTCGAGAATCTGACGGTGCTGTCGCCGTCGAAAACACGCGTTCTGAATGTCGAATTCCAGTCGCGCGATCCCGATCTTGCGGCCAAGATCGCCAATACGATCGCCGACGATTACATCGCGTTCCAGCAGGCCGCCAAACGCGAGCAGGCCAAGATCGCGGCCGCTTCGCTTGGCGCGCTCGTGGGCGATCTCAAGACGCGCGTCGCGCAGGCAGAGGCGAATGCGGAGGATTTCCGTTCGCGCGCCGGCCTGCTGGTCGGCTCCAACAACACGACGATCAACGCGCAGCAATTGAGCGATGTGAACGCGGAACTTGCGCGCGCGCGCAATCAGCAAGCCGATGCGCTCGCCAAGGCGCGCCTGTTGCGCGAGAAGGCGCAGGCCGGCCAAATCGGCGAAATCGCCGAAGTCGCGAACAATGATCTCGTCCGCCGTCTGTCCGAACAGCGCGCGAGCGTTCGGGCGCAAATCGCGCTGGAATCGCGCACGCTGTTGCCGGGCCACCCGCGCATGCAGGAATTGAACGCCCAGCTCGCCGATCTCGAACGCCAGTTGCGCGACGCCGCCGTCAAGGCTGCGCGCACGCTCGAAGGGGAGGCGAAGGTCGCCGCCGCGCGCGTCGACAATCTGCAGGCTGCGCTGGCCGCTCAGAAAAAGGTCATCGGGGCGTCCAACGCCGATGAAGTGCAGATGCGCGACCTGGACCGGTCGGCGCGCTTGCTGAAGGACGAGCTTGAAGCGGCGAGCGCAAAATATCAGGACGCGGTGGCGACGCAGAATTCCGCAGCGACGCCGGCCGACGCGCGCGTGATATCGCGCGCTTTGGCGCCGAGCCTGCCGACCTTCCCGAAAAAAGTTCCGACCATCGCATTTTCGACGCTGGCGGCCTTCGTTCTGTCCCTTGGCGTCATCCTGACCCAACGTCTGATGTCGCGCCGCGTGGAGCCGCGCCGCATCGCGCCGCGGCCTGCGCCCGTGGCGGTCGGCGCCCCTGTAATCGTCGCCGAAGCGGTGGAGAGCGCAGCGCCGCGGCACGCTGGCGGCGTTTCAGATGCGCAAGTTGCGGCTGCTGCAGAGCGGGCCGCCGAAAACGTCAACGCTGCGCGGCCATCGCGCGGCGGAGCGCTGGCGCTGGTCGCGCGCGACGATGAGAATGATCACGGCTTCGCGCTGGCGCTGGGCAGGGCGCTGTCGCGCCATGGCCGCGCGGTGCTTGCGGTCATGGATGGCGGCGCGCGGGCTCCTCATCCGGTCGATCACGGGCTTGCCGAAATTCTTGCCGGCCAGTCGTCATTTTTCGACGCCATCCATCGCGATCCGATGTCGCGGCTGCATTTTATCGGCCCCGGCGAATGCGATTATTCGGGCGAAAAGCTCGGCGTTTCGCTGGATGCGCTGATTGCGACCTATGATTTCGTGATTGTCGCGGCGCCGCGCACGCTCGATCCTTTCGAGGCGCAGGCGCTCGCCGAACGCGCCGCGTTCGCCGCTGTCGCGGGCATTGCGCCCGCGCACGCGCAGGCGATTGCGGACGCCTTGTCGAGCGCCGGCGTGCCGCGCGTCGAGGTTTTCGATCTTGCCGACGAAAGCGCCGTAAGCGCGGCGTGACGCCTCAGCGCAGGCGGTTTGCCAATCGGTAAAGCGCCGGCCGTTGCTTGATGGCGGCCTTCATGTCGAGCATGGCGATCTCGCCAGCCGCCCAGATCTTGCCGGCCATGCTCGTCGCCAGAACGACATCATTCATTTCGATCGTCTGGTCGCAAATCGCGTTTTTGTAGCGCGCCTCGCCAATGCCGAGGTCGTAGGACTTGAAGCCGCGCGCGGCGAGATCGCGAATGACGAAGCGCAGCAGCAATTCGCCAGGGCTGCTGCGCGCAATATCGGGATCGGTCGAGATCGAATTCACGAGACCGTGCCAATGATCGCCATGCGGCAGGCCAGCGTAAACGGAGCAGACCTTATCGCCCGCGAGCAGGACATATGGTTCGAGCAGGGCGGGCGTGTCGTCGACGGGCGTGACGAGCTCGCGGAAGAACGCGCGCGTCGCAGGCCGGGACAAATGCGGATCGACGCCCTTCTGCTCGGTGAAGCGCTCGGTTTTCTGGTCGATCAGCGTATCGAGCGCCTGTGCGGCCTCAGCGCGCGCCACGACGCGGAAAGCGCGCACCGGGCCGACATCTTCGAGATGCCTCGCCTTGGATTTCAGCTTCTTGCGCGTCGCCTTGGAATCGACGCGTTGCAGATAGGCTTCAGCATCCCCGGCGATGTTTGCGCCATAGGCGTTGTGATGGCTCGCCCGGTGCGACAGGGCGGCGAAGGGATTGGCGCGCCCGCTCCATTCGCGCGGCTGGTTCAGCAAGGCGAAAACGTCGGGATTGGCGCCGGCGCGGGCGGCGGCCTTCAGCGCCTCGCGCGCCTGCCGGGGCGAAAGCGTAAAGCCGTCGCGGAAAATGGGCAGGTTGGCGTTCGAGTGGCGGTCGCCCGCGTAAACGGCGGTGCGCAGCGGCCCGCGCGGCAACAGCGCCAGCGGCAGCATGAAGGCTGGCTCTCCTGCATCATCCAGCCCGACGACGATGAAGGGCGAAGCGTCGCGCGCCAGATGGCGGAACCAGGCGCCCAGATAGGCGCGGGTCTGATAAACGGTCGGCGCGAAGCGTTCGAGGGCGCTCCAGTGCGCTGCGGCCGAATCGAGGTCGCGGTGGACGATCACGCGATCAGCCGCCGGAAAATGCGCCGCAGGACCTGTTTTGTCGCAGGATTCAGTCACGATTCATCGGATTTTTCGCTTCGTCAGGCCTTTTTAGCAAGGAAGGCTCAAGAGAAGGTTGTCATTCTGCCGGCTTGGTAAAGGTTTCCATGCGGCTCAAAGCGTCTGCCATCGAACTGGGAATGCGCGCCTTCAGGACGACCGCGCTGCACAAGGCGGCTGCGCCCTTCACGCGGGGGCGCGGCGCGCTTTTGATGCTTCATCGCGTCCGCCCGGCGCCGGCGGACAGTTTCCTGCCCAACCGTGGGCTGGAAATCACGCCGGCCTTTCTCGATGCGGCGCTTGCGCATATCCGGCGATCGTTCGACCTCGTCACGCTGGACGAGGCCTTGCAGCGGCTGGCCTCGCCTGCGCCGGGGCGGCCTTTCGCCGTCGTGACCTTCGACGACGGCTATCGCGACAATGTCGCCTTCGCGCTGCCGATCCTCGAACGCCACGAAGCGCCTTTCATTGTTTATGCGGTTCCCGGATTTGCCGACCGAAGCGCCGGGATGTGGTGGGTCGAGCTGGAGGAGGCGATCCGCAGGCTCGACCGTGTGCGGATCGAGGCGGGCGGGCGGCTCGTCGACATGTCCGCGCGCACGCCGCAGGAAAAGCAGGCGGCTTTCGAAGCGCTTTACTGGTCGCTGCGGCCCGGGCCCGAGGCCGAGTTGCGGCGCGTTTGTGCGGCGCTCGCGCAGATGGCGGGACTCGAAGCGCCAGCGCTGGTGGACGAGCTTTGCCTGGACTGGGACGGCATCCGGCGGCTCGCGGCTCACCCGCTGGCGACGATCGGCGCCCATACGTTGACCCATCCCATGCTGGCCAGACACGACCCTGGTTTTTGCCGGCGCGAAATCGTCGAAAGCGGCGCCGTCATTGCGCGCGAGATCGGCAAAGCGGTGCGCCATTTCGCCTACCCGGTCGGCGATGCTTCCGCTGCGGGCGCACGGGAATTTGCGATGGCGCGCGATGCAGGATTTGCGAGCGCGGTCACCACGCGGCCCGGGATGCTCTTTCCCGAACATGGCGCCCATCTGCACGCCTTGCCGCGCGTTTCCATCAACGGAACACAGCAAAGTCTCGACAGCCTCGACGTCCTGCTCTCGGGCGCGCCCTTCATGCTGTGGAACCGGGGACGACGCCTCTCGGTCGCCTGATCAGCGCCAGGTGCCGTCGCGGCCCTGACGCATCTCGATGATGCGTTCGCGGGTCACGGGTTCGATCCGCCCTTGCGACACGATGAAGCCGGACATCACCCAGCTGACGAGGCTGACGATGATCGACGTCAAAATCGCCGGCCAAAGGCCAGCGACGAAGACGCCAGGCAACAGCCATCCAACCAGCTCGATCATCAGGCCGTTGATGACGAGCAGGAAAAGTCCCAGCGTGACCAGCGTGATCGGCAGTGTGAGAACGAAGAGGATCGGCCGGACGATGGCGTTGACCACGCCCAGAACGAGCGCGGCGAGCAGCAAATTCGTCGTCGAGGCGAAGGAAACGCCCGTCACGATGTTCGAGGCGATCCAGAGGCCAAGCGCGGCGACAAGGGTCCGAAGAATGAAACCGGTCATGACATGCTCCTGCGCCTGCAAAGATGGGGTTTGCGGGCGCAAAAAGCCAGTGGTCCGCCTCACTTCAAGGCATTGGCCATGGCAGCGTAAGCGGGCAGGGAGATCGGATCGTTGAAGCCATTGGCTGCGATCGGATGCGATCCAAAACGCGCGATGACCATTTTGGCGGCGGGATCGATGTAGATGACCTGCCCATGAATGCCGCGCGCTGCAATGGCTCCGTGATCATTGTGACTGACCCACCACATGTTGTGATAGGACCAGCCCGGCAAGGTCGCAAAGCCAGCCTTGGCGAATTTGGCCTTGTCTGCGCCCTTGAAAAGATCGTCGACGACGGCGCGTGGCACGATCTGCTGGCCATTGAACGAGCCGCCATTGCGGATCATTTCGCCAAAGCGCGCCATGTCGCGCAGCGCCATGTTCAGCCCGCCGCCGCCGGCTTCCACGCCGGTGGAATCGACGAGAAAATAAGCATCGTTCTCGGCGCCGAGCTTGCGCCAGATCTCCGTCGAGAGCAGGTCGGACAGGGATTTGCCAGTGGCGCGCTTCAGGATCCAGGCGAGCGTCTCGGCATTGACGGTCTTGTAGGCGAAGGCCTTGTCGTGTTCGCCTTCCTTCTGGAGCGTCTTGAGATAATCGTAGAAATTGCGGGCGCCCTTGTAATCGGCCGGCGCGGCGATCATGCCGCCGGCGCGAGCATAGGACCAGATTTCCGCATTGGGGTCGGCGTAATTCTCGGAATATTTGACGCCGACCGTCATATCCATGACATCGCGCACCGTGGCGTCGCCGTAAGCGGTGTCCTTGAGCTCGGGAAGATATTTGACGACCAGCGCCTTGTCGTCGAGCTTGCCGGCGGCGACCGCCATTGCTGCGAGCAAACCGACGAAGCTTTTGGTGACGGACATCGCCATATGCGGGCGCTCCGGCGTCAGGGCGCCGCCGTAACGCTCGTAAACAATCCGCCCCTTGTGCAGGACGATCAGCCCGTCGGCGTAAGTTTTGTCGAAGAGGTCGCCGAAGGTCATATCGACGCCGTTCGTCGTCTTGAAGGCGACGCGTTCGAGATCGGGGCGGATCGCGCGCTTCAACGCGTGCGCCTGAGCCTCGCCGCGCCAGACATTGGCCGTGGGCGTCAGTTCTCGCATATGGCTGAACGACCAGCGCGTGGCGGGGAAGCGGTACGAGTTCTCGAATCGAACGATCTTGTCCGGGGCGGGCGGCGAGCCCTGCATGAGCCCCAACGTCTTCGGGTCGCTGGCCTTGGCGTCCGGCAGTTTGGGCGCGTCCTCGGCGTGGGCGAGCGCGGCGAAGGAAGCCGCGCAGACAGCGGCGAAGATTGTGCGTTTCAAGGAAAGCCTCCCGGCGCGCGATGCGCTCTTTTGTCGCGTGAGCATCGAGCCTGGCGGGAGGAGCCGTCAAGAGCGGGGCGTGTCGCGCTCCATCCAGGCGATCAGCGGCATCATCGGCAAGATCCAGGCCATGCCGAGCACGGCGTAAATGAAGGGCTGTGCCCATCCAGAGGCGTTTTGAACGAAATGCGCCTGTGCAAGCGCCATCGCAACCAGCGCATAGACGGGAACATAAATCATCGTGATAAGCGCGCCGATGAGCTTTCGCGGCCGCATGCGGTTTTCCCCGATGTAAAAGCGCGCGTGGACGGCGCGCCTGCAAGCCTCTATCAGTCTGGCCGCCGAATGGAAACGGAGCGCCCTTGACCGACTGGCTGCATTTTCCCGACCCCGCCAACCGGACGCAAGCCGCCGGGCAGCGATCCGCCCAACGGAGCTTGCGCATCTGGCTCTGGCTTTGCGCAGCGCTGGTCTTTTGCATGGTCGTGGTCGGGGGGGCGACGCGACTGACGGAATCGGGCCTTTCGATCACCGAATGGAAGCCCGTGACAGGCGTCATCCCGCCGCTATCGGATGCGGACTGGCGGGAGTCTTTCGAGAAATACAAACAGATCCCGCAATATCGCGAGCTTTTTCCGGATATGGATCTGGCGCGATACAAGGTCATTTACGCTTGGGAATGGAGCCACCGGCTGCTCGGGCGGCTGATCGGTCTTGTTTTTGGCGGCGGTCTTTTGTGGTTCTGGATGCGCGGCGCGCTGTCGCGCGACATGAAATGGAAGTTGTCCTGCGTGCTGGCGCTGGGCGCGCTTCAGGGCTTCGTCGGCTGGTGGATGGTTGCGTCTGGCCTCGCCAAACGTGTTGAGGTCGCTCAGGAGCGGCTCGCCATTCATCTGCTGCTGGCCAGCGTCACGTTCTGCGCGCTGGTCTGGCTCGCCAGCGGCTTGCGCGAGCGGGCGAGCCGCGGGGCGGGGAGCCTCGGCTCGCAACTGGCGGCCTTTTTTCTCGTCGCGCTGGTGCTGAAGCAGATATTCCTCGGCGGTCTCGTCGCGGGTTTGCGCGCGGGTCTTGTCTACAACACCTGGCCCGACATGGACGGGCGGTTCATTCCGCCGTTCGAGCACCTGTTCAAGCTTTCGCCCTGGTGGAGCAATTTCTTCGACAATCCGACCACGGTGCAGTTCCAGCACCGCATGACGGCCTATCTGCTCGTCACGCTGGCGACCATCGGCGCGCTAGCTTGGCGAAAAAGCGTCAACGAGGGGACGGCGCGGGCGCTGGCGGCGGTCGCGCTTCTGCAGGCCGCGCTCGGGGTCGCCACGCTGGTCCTCAACGTTCCCCTGCTGATTGCGCTCGCCCACCAGGCGGTGGCGATGATGGTTTTGCTGGTTGCCGTTCTGAACGCGCGCGTCGCTCGCTCGGGTTAGCGGCGCGGCGCGTCGTCGACCGGGTGGTTCGCGCGAAACAGCTCCCACTCGTCGATGCGCCGGCCATCGGGCAGCATGCATAAGCCGCGCTCGCCTTCGGGCGTTTTCTCGATCTCGATCCTGCCTCCCTGTTCGATGCAATAAACGGACGCGGGGTTGGCGATGATTTTGGTTTCGAACGGGCGCGCCTGCAGCGCGGCGGCGAGAAAAAGCGCGATCATGCGAGAACTCTCTTTTGAAAAAAGCTAGGCGTCAGAATCGTTTGGCGTCAGAAGCTGCCGCGCTGATTCAGCTTCTTCACGCGGCCAATACGCGGTTTCCCTCGATGCGAAAACGCCCGCTGGCCACCAGCGCCAAAGCGCGCGGATAAAGAATGTGCTCCTGTTCGAGCACGCGCGCGCCCAGAGTCTCGGGCGTATCGGCGTCGGCGACGCGCACGGCGGCCTGATCGACAATGGGGCCTTCGTCCATTTCCGGCACGACGAAATGCACGGTGGCGCCGTGCAGTTTCACGCCATCGGCGAGCGCGCGCTCATGCGTGTGCAATCCACGATAGGCGGGCAGGAGCGCTGGATGGATGTTCAGCATGCGGCCGCGCCACTGACCGACGAACCAGGGCGTCAGCAACCGCATGAAGCCGGCCAGACAGACGATGTCGATGCGATGATCGCCGAGCACGGCCTGCATCGCGCGTTCGAAATGCTCACGGTCCTTGCCGAAAGCCTTGTGATCGACGACCGTCGTCGCAATCCCTTGCGCGGCGGCCCAGGCGAGGCCTGCGGCATCGGGTCGATTGGAGAGCACCAGCGCGATTTCTGCGGGATAATCGGCGACGCGCGCGCCCTCGACGAGCGACTTCATATTCGAGCCGCGTCCGGAGATCAGGACGGCGACGCGCTTTCTGCTTGCGGGCCTCACAGCGCCAGCTTGCCGTGCGTTGTCACGCGCGCATCCCCTTGCGCTGCGACCACAGCGCCGATGCGCACGGGCGACAGGCCAGCCTCGCTCAGCGCGCGCTCGACTTCGGACGCTTTCGCCTTTTCGGCGATCGCCACCATGCCGACGCCACTGTTGAAGGTGCGCAGCATTTCGCTTTCCGCTACGGCGCCTTCGCGGGCGAGCCATTGAAAGACCGGCAGAACGGGAATGGCGGCAAGGTCGAGCGAGACGCCGAGCCCTTTGGGCAGCACGCGCGGAATGTTCTCGGGGAAACCGCCGCCGGTAATGTGGGCGAGCGCTGCGAGGCCGTCGCTCGCCTTCAAAGCGGCGAGCAGGGGTTTGACGTAAAGGCGCGTCGGCTCCAGCAAGGCGCGCGCGAGCGTTTTGCCCG
>JAGWTA010000063.1 GCA_028869185.1 Hyphomicrobiales bacterium | reverse complement strand
TGGCTGACGGCGGTGCCCGCCGGATTGAGCGCCGCGCCGACGGCCGATCCCAATGACGTGCAAACCGCCTGGCGGCTGCTCGACTATATGGCCGTCGACTATGGCGGCGCGGTCGATGGGGGCCGGATCAAGAGCGCGTCTGAATATGCCGAGATGACGGAATTCGCTGCGTCCTTGTCGGCGCGGCTGGCTACCTTGCCGCCGACACCGCAGCGCGCGGCATTGACGGCGGGGGCCGCGCGTCTCCAGGCCGTCATCGCTCGCAAGGGATCGCCCGAAGAAGTCGCGACACTCGCGCATGGACTGGCAGCAGACCTTCTCCAAGCCTATCCCGTCCCGCTCGCCCCCATTGCACCGCCGAGTTTTGCGAAAGGCGAGGCATTATTCCAGACGACCTGCGCTGCCTGCCATGGCGCGACGGGCGATGGGCACGGCCCGAATGCGGCCAAGCTCACTACGCCGCCGATCGCCTTCACCGATCTGACCCGCGCCCGCCAGCGAAGCATATTCGCGCTGTACCAGGTCATCAGTCAGGGCATTGACGGCACCGCCATGCAAAGTTTCGCGGACCTGCCGAGCGACGATCGCTGGGCGCTTGCGCTCCGCGCCGGAACCTTTGCTTTTACCGATGCCCAGGCACGCGAAGGCGAGCGCTTGTGGAAAGCCGACCCCGCGCTTCGGCAGCGCATACCCGACCTCAAGACGCTGGTTTCGCTCACGCCCGCCACGCTTTCATCGAGCATCGGCGAACAGCCGGCATTGGCGGTGATGGCCTATCTGCGCCGTCATCCGGAAGCCGTGGACGCGCAGGCGCCTGCCTCGCTCTTGCTGGTTCGGCAAAAGCTCGCAGCCAGTCTCGACGCGTTTCGCAAAGGGGACCGTCGCGCGGCCAAAGAGATCGCGCTCTCCGCCTATCTCGACGGATTCGAGCCGGTCGAGCCGACCCTGGGCGCGCGCGATGCGACATTGCTCAGCCGGATCGAAGGCGCGATGGGCGAGTATCGCGCCGCGATCGACCAGGGTGTCTCGGCGGACGATCTCGCGAACCGCGTGCTTGTCCTCAACGGTCTGTTCGACGACGCCGAAGCAGCTTTAGCGCCGAGCGCGTCCAGCCAAGCCTCGACTTTCCTGGGCGCGTTGACGATCCTGCTGCGCGAGGGGCTGGAAGCCCTGCTCATCATTGTCGCCATGATCGCCTTTCTCCGGAAGGCGGACCGGACGGAAGTTCTTCCCTATGTCCATGGCGGCTGGGTCGGCGCCCTCGCGGCAGGACTGCTCACCTGGTTCGTCGCCACCTACGCGATCGGGATCAGCGGCGCGAGCCGCGAGCTGACCGAAGGGTTTGGTTCGCTGTTCGCTGCGGTGGTCCTGCTTTCGGTCGGAATCTGGATGCACGGCAAGGCGCAGGCGGATCAGTGGCAACGCTACATCCGGGACAAGATGGCGCATGCTCTGTCGGGTCGCTCGGCCTGGCTCCTGTGCGGCCTCGCGTTCGTGGTCGTGTACCGCGAGGTGTTCGAGACGATCCTGTTCTACGCGGCGCTCTGGGCGCAGGGCAATGGCGGGGCGCTGCTCGCAGGCGCCGGCGCCGCAGTGCTGCTGCTGAGCGTGATCGCCTGGGCCATGCTGAGCTACAGCCGTCAACTGCCGATCGCCCAATTCTTCTCCTACAGTTCGTGGCTGATGGCGGGGCTGACGGTCGTCCTCGCCGGGAAGGGCGTGGCCGCGCTCCAGGAAGCCGGCATCATCGACATTGCGCCGTTGGCCGCCGCACCGCGGCTGTCGATGCTCGGCATCTTCCCGACCTGGCAATCAATCCTGACGCAGCTTGCGATGGCCGCCGCGATATTTATCGGTTTCTCGTTCAATCGGCGGCGGTCGCAGTCAGCTCCATCGAAGGAAAGATAGTCGATGACCGCCACATGCTCGCCTGGCGTCGATACCGGCTTCGTGTCCCTCGGTTATGCCAAGGTCGCGTGGCTGGGACTGGTCCAGGGGATAACCGAGCTGCTTCCGATCTCTTCGACGGCCCATATGCGCGTCG
>JAGWTA010000020.1 GCA_028869185.1 Hyphomicrobiales bacterium | reverse complement strand
TCTTTTCCAGGCTCGGCGAAAATACCAATACCTATACGGGTAAAACATATACGTTTCACCGGACGCCGGTCGTGCAGTGCAAAAGCGATTGGCGCTCGAATACGAACAATCAGATGGGCGGCGTCACCGCCGATGGGCGTTGCAAAAAGGAGTTTTCCTTGCCGCCCGGATTGTTGACGGTGCCGAGGCCCAGCGATGGAACGCCGATCGGATCGTGGGGCTTTTGGTGGAACGACGGCCTGGTGGCGTGGAATACGCCGGCCAATGGGGGCGATCCGACGCCAGTCAGCCCACAGCAGATCCATTGCAGCATTACGCCGTGAGCACGCGCCCGCAAGCGGGCTCAATCGGGCAAAATGGGCCGGCCTTGCGCCAATCCCGACCTTCCTGTATAGGCCCGCTCATTCCACAGGCGGGCTTTTGCGGTTCCTGATTTGAAGGAACTTGCTCCGGTGGCTGATTTTCCAGCCTCTACGGTCCGCCGAGGTTCAACCGGAGAAGAATGAATCATGGCGCTTCCTGACGTTTCCATGCGTGGCCTGCTCGAGGCCGGCGCGCATTTCGGCCATAAGGCTCACCGCTGGAACCCGAAGATGCAGAACTACATCTTCGGCGCCCGCAACGACATTCACATCATCGACCTCGCCCAGACGGTGCCCCTGTTCCATCAGGCGCTGAAGGCCGTGTCGGATACGGTCGCCAAGGGCGGTCGCGTGCTGTTCGTGGGCACCAAGCGGCAGGCGCAGGAGCAGATTGCGGACGCCGCCAAGCGTTCGGCGCAATATTACATCAATTCCCGCTGGCTCGGCGGCATGCTGACCAACTGGAAGACCATTTCGGGCTCGATCAACCGTCTGCGCAAGCTGGACGAGCAGCTCGATTCGGGCGCGTCCGGCCTCACGAAGAAGGAGCGCCTGATGCTGTCGCGCGAGCGCGAGAAGCTCGAAAAGGCGCTCGGCGGCATCAAGGACATGGGCGGCGTGCCGGATCTGATCTTCGTGATCGACACGAACAAGGAGCAGCTCGCCATCAAGGAGGCCAACCGCCTCAACATTCCGGTGGCTGCGATCCTCGACACCAATTGCGATCCGGACGGCATCGCTTTCCCGATCCCGGGCAATGACGACGCCGGCCGCGCCATTGCGCTTTATTGCGATCTGGTCGCGCGCGCCGCCATCGACGGCATCTCGCGTTCGCAGGGCGCCTCGGGCGTCGATCTGGGCGCTTCCGAAGCTCCCGCCGCCGAAGAGCTGCCGGCCGCCGCCGAAACGCATCACGAAGCGCCGGCGGAGGCGTTCGAGCTGCTGTCCGCTCCGCGCGGCGCTCCGGACGATCTCGCCAAGCTCAACGGCGTTGGCCCGCAGATGGTCAAGAAGCTCAACGATGGCGGCATTTTCCATTATTGGCAGCTTGCGGCCATGACGGACGCCGACATCGCCAAGGTCGACGGCGAGCTGAAGCTCAACGGCCGCATCCAGCGCGATGGCTGGGTCAACCAGGCCCGCGCGCTGCTGAACGGCTGATTTGCTGCGCGTTGCGACGCGCAACGCCTGTCGCATTTTTCGGACATGAATGGTCCGCGCCATCGGCGCGGGCCGCTTCTTTAGAAGGACGATTCCAATGGCTGCGATCACCGCCGGACTGGTGAAAGACCTGCGCGAAAAAACCGGCGCGGGCATGATGGACTGCAAGACCGCGCTGACCGAGACGAATGGCGACATCGAGGCCGCCATCGACTGGCTGCGCAAGAAGGGCCTGTCGAAGGCCGCCAAGAAATCGGGCCGCGTGGCCGCTGAAGGCCTCGTCGCCGCCGCCGTTCGCGATACGCGCGGCGTTCTGGTCGAGGTGAATTCGGAAACCGACTTCGTTGCGCGCAACGAGGAATTCCAGGCGCTGGTGCGCTCCATCGCCGCCGTGGCGCTGGAGAAAGGCGAAGGCGATGTCGAAAAGCTGAAGGCCGCCCATTATCCGGGCGCGTCCGGCTCGGTCGCCGATGCGCTGTCGAACGCGATCGCCACAATTGGCGAGAACATGACGCTGCGTCGCGCGTCGGTCCTGTCGGTCGAGCACGGCGTCATCGGCTCCTATGTGCATGCGCCGATTTCCGAAGGCCTCGGCAAGATCGCGGTTCTGGTCGCGCTCGAATCGAAGGGCGATCCGGCCGTGCTGGCGCCGCTCGCCCGTCAGATCGCGATGCATGTCGCCGCCTCCTCGCCGATCGCGCTCGATGGCGCGAGCGTCGACCCGGCGGTCATCGCGCGTGAGAAGGCGGTGCTGGCCGACAAGAACGCCGGCAAGCCGGCGCATGTGCTCGAAAAGATCGTCGATTCCGGCATCAAGACCTTCTTCAAGGAAGTGACGCTGGTCGATCAGCCCTCGATCCACGCCGATCACGCCGGCAAGTCGGTCGCGCAGGTCGTGAAGGAATCCGAGGGCAAGGCGGGCGCGCCTGTCGTGCTGAAGGGGTTCGTGCGTTATGCGCTCGGCGAAGGCATCGAAAAGCCGGTCGACGATTTCGCTGCGGAAGTCGAGTCCCTGCGGAAGTAAGTGACGCGAATTTTTCACGCCTCGAAGCCCGAACAGAATCAGGCCTCTCCGGTTCCGGAGAGGCCTTTTTCATGACCAAAGTCATGACCCCGCATGCCGTTCCTCACTGAAAAAAGGTAATCATCCGAACTAGTTAGGGGGCAGAAAGCAGTTGGCCCCACGGGGCGGCTGCAATGGGCTCCATCGGTCGGCTCATCCCGTTTCTGGCCGGAACGGGCGGGGACGAACCCGCGAGAGCGGCGGTAACGCCGGTGAGCAGAGGAGCGGCGACCCCCCAAAGCCGCTCCTCTTTTCCCTCCCTGCAATCCCCTTGCAAATCTGCCGAACGGCTTGCCGGCATATGCCGGCGCTCCTTATAAGAACGCCGCAAAATCAGGAGCGATGATTCATGAGCGCGACGAATTCCACGCAATGGCGGCGCGCCTTGATCAAGCTCTCGGGCGAGGCGCTCATGGGAGGCCTGTCGCACGGGCTGGATCCTGAAACGCTCCATCGCATCGCCGCCGATGTGGCGGGGGCCGCCACAACGGGCGTCGAGATCGCGGTCGTGGTCGGCGGCGGCAATTTTTTTCGCGGCATTCAGGGCGCCGACAAAGGCATCGAACGGGCCCGCGGCGATTCCATCGGCATGCTGGCGACGGTCATGAACGGGCTGGCGCTCGAACACGCCATCGAACAGGTGGGACAGGCCGCGCGCTGCCTGTCCGCCATCCCGATGCCGAGCATCTGCCAGCCGTTTTCCCGGCAGGCAGCCTTGCACCACCTGAACAAGGGCCGCGTGGTCATCCTGTCGGGGGGCACAGGCAACCCTTTCTTCACGACGGACACGGGCGCCGCTCTGCGGGCGGCCGAATTGTCCGCCGACGTCATCCTCAAGGCCACGCAGGTCGACGGCGTCTATACCGCCGATCCCAAAAAAGACCCCAACGCGCGCCGCTATGAGCGCCTGACCCATGACGAGGCCATCGAAAAGCGGCTGGCGGTCATGGATACTGCGGCTTTCGCCCTTGCCCGCGAGAACCGGATTCCGATAATCGTGTTTTCGCTCGCGGGCGCAGATTCCATTCAGGCGGCGCTGGCGGGCAGGGGGCGTTCGACGCTCGTGACGCCCGCCTGAAAAACGGACAAACCACATGACCGCAGTTTTCGACATCAACGACCTCAAGCGCCGGATGCAGGCATCCATCGCCTCTCTGAAGCACGAACTGGGCGGATTGCGCACCGGACGCGCCTCCGCCAGCCTCGTGGAGCCGATCCATGTCGAGGCCTATGGTTCGGCCATGCCGATGAATCAGGTCGCCACCGTTTCTGTGCCCGAGCCGCGCATGATCTCGATCCAGGTGTGGGACAAGGGCATGGTGCAGGCCGTCGACAAGGCGATCCGCAACGCCAATCTCGGCCTGACGCCAGCCATCGAGGGGCAGGTGCTGCGCATCCGCATTCCCGAACTCAACGAGCAGCGCCGCAAGGAACTGGCGAAGATCGCGCATAAATACGCCGAGGAGGCGCGCGTCGCCGTGCGCCATGTGCGTCGCGACGGTCTCGATATCGTGAAGAAGCAGCTCAAGGACAAGGCCATCGGCGAGGACGACGAGAAGCGTCACGAGGCCGAGGTGCAGAAAGCGACCGACGCCGCCATCGCCGAGATTGATCAGGTGCTGGCGGGCAAGGAAAAGGAGATCATGCAGGTGTAAGCCTGCATGAAAAGGCTGACGATATGAGCGAGAGCGACATGCGCCGCGCAAGAGACGCCGCCCCGGCGGCGCCGCGCCATGTCGCCATCATCATGGACGGCAATGGACGCTGGGCCGCGCAGCGCTCGCTGCCGCGCGCCGAAGGCCACCGGCGCGGCGTCGAGGCTTTGCGGCGCGCCGTGCGCAACGCCAGCGATCTGGGCGTCGAATATCTGACGGTCTATTCCTTCTCGTCCGAAAACTGGACGCGGCCCAAGGACGAGGTCGGCGCGTTGATGATGCTGCTGAAGCGTTTCATCCGCAACGATCTGGCCGAATTGCACGCCAATGGCGTACGCGTGCGCGTGATCGGCGCGCGCGAGGGACTGCCGTCCGACATTGCGCCGCTGCTCGCCGAAGCCGAGGAAATCACGCGCAACAACACGAAGCTGACGCTGGTGGTCGCGTTCAATTACGGCGGGCGGCAGGAAATCATCGCCGCCGCGCGCGCGCTTGCGCAGGATGTGGCGGCCGGAAAGCTGCGCGCCGAAGAGATCGACGCGGCGCTTTTCGAGAGCCGCCTGACGACGCGCGGCATTCCCGATCCCGATCTCGTCATTCGCACGTCGGGCGAGCGGCGCATCTCGAATTTCCTGCCCTGGCAGAGCGCCTATGCGGAATTCGTTTTCACCGACGTTCTTTGGCCCGATTTCGACCGCGCGGCTTTCGAGAATGCGCTCGCTGAATTTGCCACGCGCGAGCGGCGTTTTGGCGGCGTGAACGCCATCAACCAGAAAACCGCATCGTGAGCGAGCGCAAGTTCGGCGATCTGCGCACGCGCATCCTGTCGGCGATCGTGATGATCGCGCTGGCGGTGGGCGCGCTGGTTGCGGGAGGGATGCCGTTCACGCTGTTCTGGCTTTCGGCCGCGCTTGCGATTCATTTCGAATGGCAGTCGCTGGTCGCCGAAAAGAACGGGCGCGCGCGGCTGCTGGCTGGCGGAGCAGGCATCGCCATTGCGGCGGCCTTCGCCGCGCAACTGGGTTACGACATCGCGCTCGTGCTTACCGGGATCGCCGCGCTGGCGACGGGCGCACTCGCAGAACGCGGGCGCAAACTGTGGGCGGGCGCGGGCGTGTTCTACGCCGCCGCGCTCATCATCGCGATCTGCGCGCTGCGGCCGCCGATCCATGAAATGATCGATACGCCCTTCGCTCTTCGCGCGATCATCTGGCTGTTTGCAGTCGTGTGGGGAACCGACATCGCGGCTTATTTCGTCGGGCGGATCGTCGGCGGCCCGAAAGTCTGGCCGGCGCTCTCGGCGGGCAAGACCTGGTCGGGCACGCTCGGCGGCATTGCCGTCGGCGCGGCGCTCGGCGTTGCTGTCGTGGCCATCGATCCTGTCGTCGCGGTCCGCTTTGCGCCGGTGTTCCTGCTCGGCCTTGTCTGTTCGGCGGGATCGCAGATGGGCGACTTTTTCGAATCCGCCGTCAAACGCCATTTCGGCGTGAAGGATTCCAGCAATCTCATTCCGGGCCATGGCGGGTTCATGGACAGGCTCGACGGTTTCGTCGCCGCCGCCGTTCTCGCCGCAATTCTGGGTTACGCCCGATATCCGCTGCGACCTTCGGAAGGTTTGTTGTTATGGCCGTGAACGGCGTCAGCCGCATTGTCCTGCTCGGCGCGACGGGCTCCATCGGCGCCTCTACGATCGACATTGTGGAGCAGACGCCGGACGCTTTTCGCATCGAGGCGGTGGCGTCGGGGCGCGATGTCGCGGGACTCGCGCAGATCGCGCGCCGGGTCGGCGCGCGCTTTGCCGCCGTGCGCGACGAAACGCTGTATGGCGCGCTGAAAGACGCGCTGTCGGGCTCGGGGATCGAGGCGGGGGCAGGGAGCGCCGCCGTCGTGGAAGCGGCGCTGCATCCCGCCGATATTGTCGTTGGGGCCATTTCCGGCGCCGCCGGCGTCGAGCCGACCTATGCAGCGCTGGCCGAGGGCCGCACCATCGCGCTTGCAAACAAGGAATGCCTCGTGTGCGCGGGCGCGCCGTTCATGCGCACGGCGGCGCAGATGGGCGCGACCATCCTGCCGCTCGACAGCGAGCATGACGCGCTGTGGCAGGCGCTCGGCGGCGCCTCGCCGCACGATGTCGAAAAGCTGATCATCACGGCGTCGGGCGGTCCCTTCCGCACGTGGAAAAGGGACGACATCGCCCGCGCGACGCGCGAACAGGCGCTCAAACATCCCAACTGGTCGATGGGCCAGAAGATCACAATCGATTCCGCCTCGATGATGAACAAGGGGCTCGAACTGATCGAGGCCCATCACCTGTTCGGCGTTGCGCCCGACAAGCTGGATGTGCTCGTGCATCCGCAGTCGATCGTGCACGGGCTCGTGGCCTTTTCGGACGGGGCGGTGACCGCGAGCCTTTACGCCCCCGACATGCGCGTGCCGATCGCCCATTGCCTTGGACATCCGCGCAGGCTGACGACCAATGCGCGCCGGCTGGATCTGGCCGAAATCGCCTCGCTGACGTTCGAACGACCCGATTTCGACCGTTTTCCGGCGCTGCGCGTCGCCATCGACGCATTGCGGGCGGGCGGGGCCATGCCGACCGTTCTGAATGCGGCGAACGAAATTGCGGTCGAGGCCTTTCTGGCGGGCCGCATTGGTTTTGGCCAAATCGCTGAAATCGTTGAAGAAGCCTGTGCGGAAGCTGCGCGCGATTCCAACCTGCGCGAACCGGCGACCATTGGCGAGGCCTTGGCCGTTGACCATATTGCGAGAGAAAGGCGCCGGACCGTCTTGGCCGGACGCGGCGGCTCGGGCAAGGTAACTTTTCAGTAACCATTCGTCTGCGGGTCTCGGCTGTTCCGGGCGCCGTCGGCGGCGGCGGAGGCCAGATGTTCGCGGAAGTTGTTTCTTCGCTCGGCAGCTATTTGCTGCCTTTCCTGCTCGTTCTCACCGTCGTGGTGTTCATCCACGAGCTGGGGCATTTCCTTGTCGGCCGCTGGTGCGGCATCAAGGTAGACGCCTTCTCCATCGGTTTCGGACCGGAGCTTTTCCATCACATCGACAAGCATGGCACCCGCTGGCGCCTCGCGGCGCTGCCGCTCGGCGGCTATGTGAAGTTCCACGGCGACGCCAATGGCGCGAGCATGTCGGACGAGGCCTCCATCGAGGCGATGCCGCAGGACGAGCGCGATGTGACCTTTGCCGGCCAGCCGGTCTGGAAGCGCTTCCTGACGGTCGCGGCGGGTCCGGCGGCCAATTTCGTGCTCGCGCTCGTCGTGTTCGCCGGGCTGTTCATGATCATCGGGCGTCCCATCGTGACACCGCGCGTCGACGGCGTGCGGGCGGGCGGGGCGGCCGCTGTCGCCGGCTTCGAGCAGGGCGACGTGGTTGTGGAGATCGACGGGCAAGCGATCGACAGTTTCGAATCCCTGCAACGGATCGTGATGACCTCGCCGGGCGTCGATCTGCATTTCGTCGTTGATCGCGCGGGCAAGCTCGTGCGGATGACCGCTCAACCGGCGGTCGTGAACGAGGACACCGCGCTTGGACCGGTGCGCAAGGGCGTGCTCGGCATCGAATCGAAGGCGCAGGACTTCCATATCCAGAAATACGGCCCGGTCGACGCGGTGCGCCTCGGGGCGCACGAGACCTGGTTCATCGTCCGCCAGACGGTCAATGGCATCGCCGGCGTGCTGACGGGCCGCGAATCGACCAAGACCCTGTCCGGCCCGGCCGGGCTGGCGCAGGTTTCGGGCGAAATGGCCAAGCATGGCCCCTCGGCGCTGCTCAACCTGATCGCCATTCTGTCGATTTCGATCGGCCTGCTCAATCTGGCGCCCATTCCGCTGCTCGATGGCGGACACCTGCTGTTCTACGTTTTCGAGGCGATTCGGGGCCGGGCCCTGCCGCAACGGGCGCAGGAGTTCGGGTTCAGGATCGGCATCGCGGTGGTCGGTGGCCTGATGCTGCTGGCGACCTTCAACGACGTCACGCGCCTCGGGCCACAAATTTTGCAGTGGATTCAGCGCGGTTAACGGAAAACTTACCCTGTTTTGTGTCGCCGCTGCCACGCCGGCCTGAAAAGGCGCCTAATAGGGTGAATCGCGATTTGCACGGTTTGTTAAACCTTGTAGAAGCGTTACGTCGTCCAGAGCCTCCGAGCTCCGGGCGGCGCGAATTTCGCCCGGTTCGGGCTCCATAAGAAAAAGCCGGTCGCAGCGGCGGCGGCTCAAGAAAACAGGGAACGGCGTAATGCAGGTCAAGAGAACGGTGAGCCGGACCATTGTTGCGGCTCTGTTCGCTTTTGCGTTGGGCGGCCTTACGGTCGGCGCAATCACCTCGGCTGGCCCGGCCGCCGCGCAGGCAGCGCAGGGGACGACCATCAACCGCGTCGCTTTCGAGGGCAACAGCAAGCTCAAGAGCGACGTCCTGCTTCCCGAAGTGCAATTGCATTCGCGCGGCGCCTTCAGCGCAGCGACCGCGCAGGGCGACGTCGAGCGTCTGCGCGAGGTCTATCGCCGCTCCGGCAACGCCGCCGCCGAAATTTCCTATCGCACGGTCGCGCTGCCGAACGGGCGCGTCGACGTGGTCTATTCCATCAAGGAAGGCTCCAAGACCGGCGTCAAGAAAATCACCTTCACCGGCAATCACGTCTATTCGAACGGCAAGCTCGTCGATCTGATGACGACGACGGAAATGAACTTCCTGTCGTTCCTCAAGAACAGCGATGTCTACGACCCGGACCGCATTTCGTCCGATCTCGAACTCGTGCGCCGCTACTATCTCAAGAACGGCTATGCCGACTTCCGCGTCATTTCGAACGAAGCCCACTACGATCCCGCGCAGAAGGGCTATCTGGTCAATGTCGCGATCGAGGAAGGCCCGCAATATCGCGTCTCCAGCGTGAATGTGGAATCCCACCTGCGCGACGTTCCTGGCCCCTCGCTGATGCCTTACGTGCGCGTTGCGCCGGGCGACATCTACAATGGCGACGATGTCGAAAAGACGATTGAAGCGCTGACGAAGCAGATCGCGCGCAAGGGCTACGCCTTTTCGCAGGTGCGCCCGCGTGGCGAGCGCAATCCCGCCGCCCATTCGGTTTCAGTCAATTTCGTGATCGACGAAGGCCCGCGCGTCTATGTCGAGCGCATCAACGTGCGCGGCAACACGCGCACGCGCGATTACGTCATCCGCCGCGAATTCGAGATCGGCGAGGGCGACGCCTACAATCGCGTCCTGATCGACCGCGCCGAACGCCGTCTCAATGCGCTCGGCTATTTCAAGAAGGTGCGCATCACCAACGAGCCGGGCTCTGCACCGGACCGCGTTGTTGTGAACGTCGACGTTGAAGATCAGCCGACGGGCAATTTCTCGATCTCGGGCGGTTACTCGACCTCGGATGGCTTCATCTCCGAAGTTGCGGTCTCGGAATCGAACTTCATGGGTCGTGGCCAGTATGTGCGCCTCGCCGCCTCGCTCGGCCAGCGCACGAAGGGCCTCGAGTTCAATTTCACCGAGCCCTATTTCATGGACTCGCGCATTGCGGCCGGTTTCGACCTCTATGCGAAGAAGAACTCGGTGTCGTCCTACAACATGTATGAGACGACCGTGTTCGGCGGCGCATTGCGCCTTGGCGTTCCGATCACAGACGAACTGACGTTCGCGCCGCGCTATTCGCTCTACTCGACCTATCTGAACATTCCGAACACGCTGCAGCATCCGTATAACGACTGCTGGTATCCGTGGCCGGTTCTCACGCCGGGCGCGGCGGGCGCAATGGCGGCCAGCCCGCTGTTCAACTGCGCCACCAACGGCGAAGCTTCGGTCGCGATCAAGGCGCAGCAGGGCACGACCGTCACCTCGATGATCGGTTATTCGCTGGTCTACAACACGCTCGATAATCCGAAGAAGCCGATGAACGGCATCTACGGCGCGTTCAATACCGACGTGGCGGGCCTCGGCGGCAATTCGCGCTTCCTGCGCCTGACCACCGATGTGAAATATTATCGCGAAATCTTCGACGACGTCGTCGGCATCGCGCGCTTCCAGGGCGGCTGGATGACCGGTCTTGGCAGTACGCTGCACGTGACGGACATGTTCAATCCTGGCCCGAGCCTGGTGCGCGGCTTTGCGCCGGGCGGCATCGGGCCGCGCGACATGTCGAACCCGTTCTCGTATCAGGGCAACGGCCTCGGCGGCACGAAATACATCGGCGCCTCGCTCGAGACGCAGTTCCCGATCTGGGGCCTGCCGCGCGATCTCGGAATCCGTGGCGCGCTGTTTGCGGACGCTGGTTCGGTCTGGGGTTACAAGGGGCCGCGCGCCTTCTATGCGCCGACTTACGCATCGCTCTATCCGGCTTCGGCGTTCGTCAACGGGTGCCTGCCGGGTTACAGCGTTGGTCCTTACTATGGCCCGTCGAACTGCCTGCAGACCTACGCCAACGGCATCGAGACGGATACCGCGCGTATTCGCGCTTCGGTCGGCGGCTCGATCCTGTGGAACTCGCCGCTTGGCCCGATCCGCTTCGATCTCGCCAAGGCGATCGCCAAGGGCAAATACGACCAGACTCAGGTCTTCCGCTTCTCGGGCGGCACGAGCTTCTGATCCCAACCGCTTTGCAAAAACGGCTCCTTCGGGAGCCGTTTTTATTTGGCGCGCCCGTATTTTTGCTTTATGCGCCGTGCGATCCGAGATGAGCGAACCGTTTTTCTTTTCTCCCGCCATAAGGCTCAGCCTCAGCGAGGCGGCGCGCCTTGCCGGCGCCGCCGTGCGGAACGGAGCGCCGGACCTCGTGCTGGAGGGCTTCGCGCCGCTCGAGACGGCCGGGCCGCGCGACATCGCCTATTACGACAACCCCCGTTACGCCGCCGCGCTGGCGCACACGCGCGCAGGCGCCTGCCTCTTGCGCGCGCGCGATGCGCTGCGCCTGGCGCCGGGCGCTGCTGCGCTTGTGGTGGAGGATCCCTACCGCGCCTTCGCCCGCCTTGCGGCGACGCTGTGTCCCGACAGCCTGCGCGCGGCGCCGCTCAGCGAGGAGGACCATGCGCCGACGGCCTATGCGCATCCCTCGGCGACGATCGAAACGGGCGTGCGGCTCGATGCAGGCGCGGTTGTCGGCGCGGGCGCCGAGATCGGCGCTGGCACGCTGATCGGCCCCAATGCAGTGATCGGCGCTGGCGTGCGCATCGGGCGCGACTGCACGATCGGCGCCGGCGCCAGCGTGTTGCACGCCTTGATCGGCGACCGCGTGATCCTGCATCCGGGCGTGCGCGTCGGGCAGGATGGGTTCGGTTTCGCACTCGGCCCGCGCGGCCATGCGAAGGTCGCGCAAATGGGCCGCGTCGTCATTCAGGACGACGTCGAGATTGGCGCCAATGCGACAATCGACCGTGGTTCTGCGCGCGATACAATGATCGGCGAAGGGACCAAGATCGACAATCTCGTGCAGATCGGCCACAACGCGATCATCGGACGGCATTGCGTGATTGTCGCGCAGGTCGGCGTCGCGGGCTCGGCCGAGATCGGCGATTTCGTCGCCATCGGCGGGCAGGCGGGAATTGCGGGGCATTTGCGCATCGGGCGTGGCGCGCGCATTGCAGCGCAAGCGGGCGTGATGCGCGATGTGGCGGCGGGCGAAACAGTCGGCGGCGCGCCGGCCATGGCGATGAAAGATTTTCTCAAGGCAGCGGCGCGCGACCGGCGCGCGGCCAAACGGGAGCGCGATCGGTGACAGAAACTACGCTTGAAGCCTATGACATCCAGAAGCTGCTGGCGGCTTTACCGCATCGCTATCCGTTCATGCTCGTCGATCGCATCGTCAATGTGAAGGGCGATGAATCCTGCGTCGGCATCAAGAACGTCACGATGAACGAGCCGCATTTCCAGGGACACTTCCCGGAAAGGCCTGTGATGCCGGGCGTGCTCATCATCGAAGGCATGGCGCAGACGGCGGGCGCCATGTGCATTCTGGCCGCCAAAAGCGCCAAGCCCGACCTCGTCTATTTCATGACGATCGACAAGGCGAAGTTCCGCAAGCCGGTGACGCCGGGCGACCGGCTCGAATATCATATGCAGCGCACAAACCAGCGCCGCAACATGTTCTGGTTCTCCGGCCGCGCGATGGTCGACGGGCAGCTCGTCTGCGAAGCGGAAATCAGCGCGATGCTCGCGCCGTCCGCGTAACGGCTCGTGCGCGCGGGCGTTCATCCATCGAGCGTGGTTTCGCCGGACGCGAAACTGGGCGCGCGCGTCAGCATCGGTCCTTTTTGTCTCGTGGACGGCGCTGTCGCGCTGGGCGATGATTGCGTCCTGCATTCGCATGTCGTTGTCACCGGCCGCACGAGCATCGGCGCGCGGACGCAAATTTATCCCTTCGCCTCCATCGGCCATGCGCCGCAAGATCTGAAATATCGCGGCGAGGACAATGCGCTCGCCATCGGCGCCGATTGTATCGTGCGCGAAGGCGTAACGATCAATCCCGGCACGGCGGCCGGGGGTGGGACAACGCGTATCGGCGATCATTGCGTGCTGCTTGCGCAGGCGCATGTCGCGCATGATTGCCGGCTGGGCGACCATGTTGTTTTGTCCAACAATGTCATGCTCGCGGGGCATGTTTCGATTGGCGATCACGCCATTCTTGGCGGTGGCGCCGGCGTCATTCAGTTCGCGCGCATCGGCGCGCATGCCTTTGTCGGCGGCATGTCCGGCGTTGAATGCGATGTTGCGCCTTATTGCGTTGCGCTCGGCAACCGCGCGCGCCTTGCCGGTCTCAATCTCGTCGGTTTGCGGCGACGCGGATTTTCGCGCGAAACCATCGAGGCGCTGCGGCGCGTCTATGCGGAACTGTTTGAAACGGATGCGCCCTTCGCCGACAAGCTGAGCCGTGCGGATGATGCGGCGGGCGGCGACGGGCACGCGCGCGCAATGGCCGCCTTCGTGCGCGGCGCCGGCGAGCGGCCGCTGTGCCGGCCCGGCGCGATGCGTGAAGCATGAAGATTTTTCTGGTCGCGGGCGAACCATCGGGCGATGCGCTGGGCGCGCGGCTGATGGATGCGCTGCGCGCGCTGCGGGGCGATGTGGCGTTTTTCGGCGTTGGCGGGCCGGCGATGGGGCGCGCTGGCCTGCGCAGTTTATTCCCGCTGGAAGAGATTACCGCGAACGGCTTTCTCGATGTGCTCGCGCGTGTGCGCAGCTTGCGCGCGCGGCTCGAAGAAACCGCTCATGCCGCGATTGCAACGCGGCCCGATGCGCTTGTGTTGATCGATGCGCCGGATTTCACCCATCGCGTCGCGCGCCGTGTGCGTGCGGCGGCGCCGTCCATCCCCATCGTCGATTATGTCAGCCCGACGGTCTGGGCTTGGCGGCCGGGCAGGGCGGCGCGCATGCGCGCTTATGTCGATCGCGTGCTGGCGCTGTTTCCGTTCGAGCCCGCCGCGCATCAACGGCTCGGTGGACCGCCTTGCGTTTTCGTCGGGCATCCGCTGGTCGAGCAGCTCGACGTGTTGCGGCCGAATGAGGAGGAGCGTCATCGTCGCGCTCAAAAGCCGTTCACGGTTTTGGCGATGCCTGGTTCGCGGCGTTCGGAAATTTTGCGCCTTGCGCCTGTCTTCGGCGAAGCGCTTGGCGCCGTTGCGCGCGCAACGCCGATCCATGTGATCGCGCCGACGCCGCCTGCCGCCGAAAGCCTGCTGCGCGCCGCAGTCGCTGACTGGCCGGTCAAGCCGCATATCGTCACGGACGAGGCGGAAAAATTTGCGGCGTTTCGCGTTGCGCGCGCAGCGCTTGCGGCCTCCGGCACGGCGACGCTGGAGCTGGCGCTGGCGCAGACGCCTTTCGTCGCGGCCTACCGCGTCGCGCCGATCGAAGCCTTTATAGCGCGGCGCGTGATCGCAACGCCCTCGATCATCCTTCCCAATCTGATCGTCGGCCAAAATGCAGCGCCGGAATTCCTGCAGGAAGAGTGTCGAGCGCAGGCTCTGGCGCGCGCGCTGGGCGCGCTTTTGCTGACGGATGATGCGCGCTCAGCGCAGACGCAGGCTTTCGCGGGCTTGCCGCAATTGCTGACGCCAGCGCAAGGCGCTCCGAGCGAGGCCGCCGCGCGCGCGATTTGCGAACTTCTGGAATAAAAAAAACCGCGCATCCGAAGATGCGCGGTTTGTTTTTGAGCGTGCGATGCGCTGTCTTTTGTTCAGCGCTTGCTCACCGGCACGTAGTCGCGGCGCGGCGCGCCGGTATAGAGCTGGCGCGGACGGCCGATCTTCTGGTGCGGATCCTTGATCATCTCGCTCCATTGCGCGATCCAGCCGACGGTGCGCGCGAGTGCGAAGAGCACCGTGAACATCGACACCGGGAAGCCCATCGCCTTCAGCGTGATGCCCGAATAAAAATCGATATTCGGATACAGCTTCTTCTCGATGAAATATTCGTCATGCAGCGCGATGCGCTCGAGCTCGACCGCAACGTCGAGCAGCGGATCGTCCTTGATGCCAAGTTCGTTCAGCACTTCATGCGCGGTCTTCTGCATGATCTTCGCGCGCGGATCGTAGTTCTTGTAAACGCGGTGACCGAAGCCCATCAGGCGGAAGGGATCGTTCTTGTCTTTCGCCTTGGCGACGAATTTCGGAATGTTCTCGACCGAGCCGATTTCCGACAGCATCTTGAGCGCCGCTTCATTGGCGCCGCCGTGCGCGGGGCCCCAGAGGCACGCGATGCCGGCTGCGATGCAGGCGAAGGGATTGGCGCCCGAGGAGCCGGCCAGACGCACGGTCGATGTCGATGCGTTCTGCTCGTGGTCGGCGTGCAGGATGAAGATGCGGTCGAGCGCACGCGCGAGCACAGGGCTGACCTTGTATTCTTCGGCAGGCACGCCAAAGCACATGCGCAGGAAGTTCGACGAGTAGTCGAGATCGTTGCGCGGATACATGAACGGCTGACCGACGTTGTATTTGTAGGCCATGGCGGCCAGCGTCGGCATTTTGGCGATCATGCGCATGGAGGCGACCATGCGCTGGTTGGGATCGGAGATGTCTGTGGAGTCGTGATAGAAGGCCGAGAGCGCGCCGACGCAGCCAACCATGACCGCCATCGGATGCGCATCGCGACGGAAGCCCTGGAAGAAGCGCACCATCTGCTCATGGATCATTGTGTGGCGCGTGATGCGGTAGTCGAAATCGGCCTTTTGCGCGCCCGTCGGCAATTCGCCGTAAAGCAGCAGGTAGCAGGTTTCGAGGAAGTCGCCGTGCTCGGCGAGCTGTTCGATCGGGTAACCGCGATAAAGCAGAACGCCTTCGTCGCCGTCGATATAGGTGATCTGGGATTCACAAGCCGCCGTCGACGTGAAGCCCGGATCGTAGGTGAACATGCCCGTCTTGCCGTAGAGGGCACCGATATCCAGAACGTCGGGGCCGATGGTTCCCGTCTTGACGGGCAAATCGACCGTTTTGTCGCCTACTTTGATCGTGCCGGAGCTCGCCGTCATGAGTTTTTCCTCGCAAGCGTTTGGGCCTTTGCGAGCCGTTTCCGACGAAATCGGACGGGGCGCTCGACCAGCCATTTGTGCATTGCACTAGCTACCTTATCCACGTTTTTCGTTCAAGCGACCCGGCGGCTCGACTTTAAGGTGAGGCGGGGTTTGTCGCGCGCGGCTTTTGCGGCTAAATTTTTCGGGCATCGCCGCCGCAAGAGCTGCGGGCGGGGAGGCGCGAGGATGCGGAAATTGGGCTTGAGACTGCTGGCGTTGCTGCTCCTGATCTCGACGGCGCCGGCGCGGGCCGAGGCCATCACCGTTATGTGTTCGGGAGGGTTCACCGCCGCGCTCGAAGCGCTGACGCCTGTTTATACGCGCCAGTTCGGCGACAGTGTGCGGATCGTGCTTGGGCCGTCTATGGGAACATCGCCGACCGCTATTCCGGAACGGCTGCGTCGTGGCGAAGCGGCCGATGTCGTCATTATGGTTGGCTCGGCGCTGGACGCGCTTGCGGCTGACCGCGTCGTGATCGCCGCGACGCGCGTTGATCTCGCCGATTCCCGGATCGCGATGGCGGTGAAGGCCGGCGCGGCCAAACCCGATATCAGCACGGTCGAGAATTTCAAAAAGGCGCTGCGCGAAGCCAAAAGCATCGCTTATTCCGACAGCGCCAGCGGCGTTTATATCGAGCGCGAAATGTATCAGCGGCTGGGGCTCGCCGCCGAATTGCAGCCCAAGAGCCGGATGATTGTCGCCGAGCGCGTCGGCGATGTGGTTGGGCGTGGCCAGGCCGAGATCGGCTTTCAGCAACTGAGCGAACTAAAAGCCTCCAAGGGCGCGGAGATTGTCGGGCTCATCCCCGAAGCCGTGCAGAAAATAACGCCGTTTTCCGCCGCAGTCAGCAGCCGGTCGGCGGCGCCCAAAGCGGCGACAGCCTTCATCCAGTTTCTGGCTTCGCCCGCCGCGCGCGCCGCCATCGTCGAAAGCGGACTCGACCCGCGCGGCAAATAACGCTTACAAAAAAAACAAAAATACGAGGGGACCATGGAGAGCCGTTCCGAAAAAATCAAAACCGTGCTGCGCGTCACAAGCGGCAATTTCCTTGAAATGTTCGATTTCTTTCTGTTCGGCATTTACGCCTCGCATATTGCGAAGACGTTTTTCCCGGCAGAAAACGAATTTGTGTCGATGATGTCGACATTCCTGACGTTTGCCGCCGGCTTCGTCATGCGGCCGATCGGCGCCCTCACGCTCGGCCCCTACATCGACCGCATCGGACGGCGCAAAGGGCTCATCGTCACGCTGTCGATCATGGCCATGGGCACCATCCTCATCGCCTTCGTTCCGGGCTATGCAACGATCGGCGTCGCGGCGCCGCTTCTGGTGCTGATCGGGCGCCTGCTGCAGGGATTTTCGGCAGGCGTCGAACTCGGCGGCGTTTCGGTTTATCTGTCGGAAATGGCGACGCCGGGCCACAAGGGCTTTTACGTGAGCTGGCAATCGGCAAGCCAGCAAGTGGCCATCATCGTCGCGGCGCTGATCGGCTTTACGCTGTCCAAGACGATGGCTCCAGCCGACATTGCGGCCTGGGGCTGGCGCATTCCCTTCTTCATCGGATGCCTCATCGTTCCGTTCATCTTCTTCATTCGCCGTTCGTTGCAGGAGACAAAGGAATTCGCCGCGCGCCAGCATCATCCCACGACGAACGAAATTTTTCAGACGCTCGCGGCCAATTGGCAGATCGTGCTCGGCGGCATGGCGATGGTGATGATGACGACCGTGTCCTTCTATCTCATCACGGTCTATACGCCGTCCTTCGGCAAGAACGTGCTGAAGCTTGCAGAAAGCGACGCGTTGCTGGTCACCTGCGCGGTCGGTCTTTCGAATTTTTTCTGGTTGCCGATTTCTGGCGCGCTGTCGGATCGGATCGGACGCAAGCCGATCCTGATCTTCTGCACGTTGCTGGCGCTCGCAACTGTTTATCCCGCGCTATCGTGGCTCGTGAAAGACGTGACATTCGGCAAGATGCTTGCGGTCGAACTCTGGCTGTCCTTCATCTACGCCTGTTACAACGGCGCAATGGTCGTGGCTCTGACGGAAGTCGTGCCTGCAAAAGTGCGCACGGCCGGTTTTTCGCTCGCCTATAGTCTGGCGACGACGCTCGGCGGTTCGTCGCTCGCCATCTCGACATGGCTCATCAAGCAAACCGGCGACAAAGCAGCGCCGGGTTACTGGATGAGCTTTGCTGCCGTCTGCGGATTGCTGGCGACGCTGTTTCTCTACAGCCGGCGCGCGGTTGAAACGCGCGCCGCAGCGCAAGCGGCGGCCTGACCTTCAGGCCGCTCCGATCGCATCGTCGATGCGCGCGAGACTTTCGGTGCGGCCAAGAACGCCGAGCACGTCGAAGATCGGCGGCGAAGTGGTCTTGCCGGTGAGAGCTGCGCGCAACGGTTGTGCGAGATCGCCGAGTTTCGCGCCGCTTTCCTCGGCCTGGGCGCGAACAGCGGCCTCAGTGGACGTCACGCTCCAGTCTGCAAGCGCTGCAAGACGCGCGCGCAACGCTGGCAGATGCGCCTTGCCCCTGGCGATGAGTTCGGCGGCTTTCGGCTCCATCGGCAGCGGGCGCTGCGCGAACAGGTAATCGGCGCTGGCCAGGAGTTCGACGAGCGTCTTGGCGCGTTGCTTCAGGCCGGGCATGGCGGCGCGCAATTGCGCGCGCTTTTCCTCGTTCAGTTGCGCCTGCACGGCCTTGCCGCCCGGCAGATAGGGCAGGGTCGCGATGAGGCGCTCCGTCAATGCGTCGTCATCCATCGCGCGCATGTAATGACCGTTCATGTTCTCGAGTTTGGCGAAATCGAAACGGGCGGGCGAACGGTGCACCTGTCCCAGATCGAAAGCCTCGATCATTTCTTCGGTCGTGAAAAACTCGCGATCGCCCTGGCTCCAGCCAAGACGCACGAGATAATTGCGCAGGGCTTCGGGCAGATAACCCATGGCGCGATATTCCTCGACACCCTGAGCGCCGTGGCGTTTGGACAGTTTGGCGCCATCGGGGCCATGAATGAGCGGAATATGCGCCATATGCGGAACGTCCCAGCCCAGCGCCTGATAAATATGCGTCTGGCGCGCAGCGTTGGTCAGATGGTCGTCGCCGCGGATGATCTGCGTCACGCCCATGTCGTGATCGTCGACAACGACGGCGAGCATGTAGGTGGGCGTGCCGTCCGAGCGCAGCAGGACGAGATCGTCCAGATCCTTGTTGGGGAAAACGACGCGACCCTGCACGGCGTCGTCGACGACGGTTTCGCCCTCGTCAGGCGCTTTCAGGCGCACGACAGGCTTCAGGCCTTTCGCCCGGGCCTGCGCGATCTCGTCGACCGTGGCGTTGCGCCAGCGTCCGTCATAACGGGGTGGGCGGCCTTCCTTGCGCGCCTGTTCGCGCATCGCAGTCAATTCTTCGGGCGTTGCGTAGCAATGATAGGCCTTACCTTGCGCCAGCAATTGCTCGGCGACTTCGCGATGGCGGGAGGCGCGCGCGAACTGGTAGAGCGGCGCGCCGTCGCCCGAAAGGCCGAGCCAGTCGAGCCCGTCCAGAATGGCGTCAATGGCCGCCTGCGTCGAACGCTCGCGATCCGTGTCCTCGATGCGAAGGAGCATCTTGCCGCCGTGGCGACGTGCGTAAAGCCAAGAGAACAGCGCGGTGCGGGCGCCGCCGATGTGCAGGAAACCGGTGGGCGAGGGGGCGAAGCGGGTGACGACGGGGGCGGTCATTTTTTGCATTTCCGGGATGAATTGGGCGCTGCGCCGCGCCGCGGGCCCCTGTAGCATGGCCGGGGGCGTTTTTTGAAGGCGCCCGGTTTCGGGGCGTTGCGTGAAGGTTGCTGTCGGCGCGGCGGAAGGACGGGAAGGGGCAGGCGTTTTCACGCGCCTTGCCGCACGCGCAGCGGTTTTGCGCGCCAGTTTCGCTGTGTCGATCGAGGAGGAATTCGCCTGGCGGCGTCCCTCGCTCTGGCTGCCGGTTGCGGCCGGCGCCGGCGCGATCGTCTGTTTGACCGCCCCGAAAAACCCCTCCTTGCCAGCCGGCCTTGTTGCGCTCTTGCTGAGTTGCGCGCTGGCGTTCGCATTGCGGGCGCGGCGCGGATTATTCGCATTTGCGGCGATGGCTTGCGCGTTTTCGGTTGGCTTCGTCGCCACGCAATGGCGCATTGCGCGCGTGGCCGCGCCGGTTTTGCAACGCACGCAGGTGACGCAGCTCACCGGCTTTGTCGAGCAGGTCGATCCACGCAGGCAAGGCGCGCGTTTTGTGCTGCGTCTGACCTCGGCGCAGGGGATGGCCGATGACGCGATGCCCTATCGCGTGCGGCTGACAACGCGCGGCGCGGCCGACATTGCAGCTGGCGCGCATGTCGCGCTGAAAGCGAGGCTCATGGCGCCGGCGCGGGCCGCCTTGCCCGGCGGATATGATTTTGCGCGCGAGGCCTATTTCGCGCGGATCGGCGCCGTGGGGACTGCGCTCGGGCGGATCGAAACCACCGAGCCGCCAGAGCCGCCGTCGCTCTGGTTTTCGACGTTCGCCGCGCTCGACCGTTTTCGCAACAGGCTTGTCGCGCGCGTTGCGGAAAGCTTGCCCGGCGACACCGGGGCTATTGCCGCCGCAATGGTGGCGGGCAAGCGCGATCTGCTGTCGGGCTCGGCGCGCGAACTCATCAAGCAGGCGGGCATATTTCACATCATCACGATTTCCGGCATTCAGATGACGCTGGTCGCCGGGATTTTTTTCGTCGGCCTGCGACGCGGGCTCGCGCTGTCGCAGACGCTGGCGCTGAATTACCCCATCAAGAAATGGGCTGCGGGCGCGGCGATCTGCGGCGCCGTGCTGTACGACCTGGCGACGGGGTCGCGCGTTGGCACGGAGCGCGCGCTCGCGATGACGACGATCCTGCTCGCCGCCGTGATATTCGACCGGCCCTCGCTGTCGATGCGCAATCTGGCGCTGGCGGCGATGCTGGTCGTCGTCTTCGAGCCGGAAGCCTTGCTGGGCGCGAGCTTTCAGTTGTCTTTCGCTGCTGTCGCGGCGCTCATCGCGGTGTGGGAAGCGCGCGGTCGCGCGGTGGCCGCGCCGGCCGGGCTCGAAGGCGCGCCGGGAAGGGCGCGCGCGGTGCTGACGCAATTGTCGGCGGCGCGCTGGCGCGGGATCGGGGGCGCCCTGTTTGCGACGTTTTGCGCGACGGCGGCGACGGCTTCGTTCATGGCCGCCAACTTTCACGAGCTTTCGCCCTATGTGCTGATCGGCAACCCGTTGACGCTGGCGATGATCGAATTTTTCGCCATTCCCTCTGCGCTGCTTGGCGCGTTGCTTTATCCGTTTGGTCTCGACGGGCCGGTGTGGGCGTGGCTCGGACTGGGGATCGACCTTGTTCTGTGGATTGCGCGCAAGATCGCGGCGGCGCCGGGCGCTGCCGTGCACGTGTTCGATTTCGCGCCCTGGGCATTGCCGTTTCTGACGCTGGCTGTTCTGTCGGCGGTCATCTGGCGTACGCGCTTCTTGCGGCTGAGCGCCGCGCCGCTGGCGCTGATCGGATTTTTCGGCGCGACGCAGGGGCCGGCCTGGGACGTGGCCATCCAGCCGACAGGCGAAAGCGCCGTTGTGCGCGATGGCGAGGGCAGGCTGAATGCGCTCGGGCGCGTCTCGCTGTTTGCGACCGAACAATGGTTGCGCGCGGACGCCGACGGGCGCGATCCGCGTGCGGCGAATGGCGCCTTGTGCGACAGCGCCGGGTGCGTTGCGCTTCTGCCAGATGGCCGCGCGGTTGCTGTTGCGCGCGAGGGCGAAGCGTTGCTGGCCGATTGCGGGCGCGCTGCTGTCGTCGTCGCGCCGTTTCGCGTTCCCGGGGGATGCGCCGCCGCGCTGGTTTTCGATCGTGAGCGGCTGCGTGAAACCGGCGCCGTGACGCTGCGCTTTGCGGGCGACAAGCCGATCCTGCGCATGGCGCGCGCGCAGGGCGAGGACCGTCCGTGGTCGCCCGCGCCGCGCATCCCACGGTTCAGGGCGAAGGCTGCGCAGACGCGGGCGCACCCGATCGGCGATTTGGACGATGCGGCGACATTGAACGCGCCTCTGGAGTGAACGGCGCCCGCCGCCGGGCGCCGGCCTCTCAATATTTGCGCAGCAGACTCACCATCTTGCCCTGAATCTGCACGCGGTCAGGGCCGAAGATGCGGGTTTCAAACGCGGGATTGGCCGCTTCGAGCGCGATGCTTGCGCCGCGTTTGCGCAGCCGCTTGAGGGTTGCTTCCTCGTCGTCGATGAGCGCCACGACGATATCGCCGGTGTCGGCGACGTCCTGCTTGCGGATGATGACGGTGTCGCCGTCGAGAATGCCGGCCTCTATCATCGAGTCGCCGCGCACTTCCAGCGCGAAATGATCGCCGCCCGACAGAAAATCCGGCGGCATCGGGATCGTGTGGCTGCGCGATTGAATGGCCGAGATCGGCGTGCCCGCAGCGATGCGGCCCATGACGGGGATCGACACGTGGGCCGGACCATCGTCGGCGACGGCGGGGGCGCGGATGCGGCCGAGATTTCCCTCGATGACAGAGGGCGAAAACTTGCCGGAGCGGGCAGGAGCGCCGCCGGGCGTTGCGCTTTCAGGCAAGCGCAGCACTTCCAGCGCGCGGGCGCGGTTCGGCAGGCGGCGGATGAAGCCGCGCTCTTCCAGCGCCATGATCAAACGATGGATCCCCGATTTCGACCGCAGGTCGAGCGCGTCCTTCATCTCGTCGAAGGAGGGCGGCACGCCGGTCTCCTTGAGGCGCTCGTGAATGAAGCGCAGCAATTCGCTCTGTTTGCGGGTCAGCATCGGCTTTCCTGTGCTTGTCGCGCCGAATCAGCGCGATCCAGCCTTGTTGGACGCAATGTGAATCGCTTCCTTAAACAAAGCATGAACAAACCATAGATGTTCTTGGCCTGTTCCGCAAGCGTGGGCGACGATATCTTTCGGGTCTTTCCGGCCGCGTTTAGATGCCGCCGCGCGACAGGCGCAGGATCTGGCAGGGATCGCCGGCTCTGGCGGCCGGGGCGAAAGGCGCGCGCACGAGGAGTGCGTCCGAGCGGGCGAAAACCGAGAGAAGCGAGGAGTCCTGCAGCGGTTGCGGCGTCGCCACCAGCGCGCCTTGCGCATTGCGCGCGAGCGTTGCGCGCAGATAATCGGCGCGCTGGTCATTGGCCTTCATGTCGGCGCCGAGCAGCGCCGTTTCGATGCGATCGGGCGCCGGGTCGGGATCGCCCTGCAAGGCGCGCACCAGCGGGACCAGAAACAGGATCGAGCAGACAATCGAGGAGACCGGATTGCCGGGCAGGCCGAGAATGTGCATCGCCCCCAGCGCGCCGTGGATCAGCGGCTTGCCCGGACGCATGGCGATGCGCCAGAAGCCGAGCGTCATGCCTTCTTTGGCGAGCGCCGATTGCACGAGATCGTGGTCGCCGACCGAAGCGCCGCCGAGCGTGACCAGCACATCGGCCTGTTCGGCGCGCGCGCGGGCGATGGCGGCTTCGAGCGCGGCGAATGTATCGCCGGCCAGTCCAAGGTCGATCGGGAGCCCGCCCGCGCCGTCGACATAGGCTGCGGCTGCATAGGGGTTCGAACAGACGATCTGGTTTTCGCGCGGCGCGCCGCCGGGCAAAACGAGTTCGTCGCCCGTCGCAAGGATCGCGACGCGCGGCTTGCGCACGACGGGCACATGCGCGTGGTTCATGGCGGCGGCGAGCGCGACTTCGCCTGGTCCAAGGCGCTGTCCCTTGCGCAGGCCCGCAACGCCGGGGCGGAAGTCGAGGCCGGCGGGGCGAATGTGTCGGCCAGGCTGCACGGGCTCGCGCGCGCCGATCATCCGCCCTTCGACGATGGCGTCTTCCTGCAGCAGGATCGTATCAGCGCCGGCGGGCACGGGAGCGCCCGTGAAAATGCGCGCGCATTCGCCGTGGCCGAGCGGCTTTGTCAGCCCATGTCCGGCGGCGCTCTCGCCGATCTTGAGCACGCGCGCGCGCTCATCGGGCAGGTCGGCGGCGCGCAGCGCATAGCCGTCCATGGCCGAGACATCGCAAGGCGGCTGCATGCGCGTCGCCTCGAGGTCGCGCGCCAGCGTGCGGCCGAAGGCTTCGCGCAGCGGGACGGTCTCGACATCGGCGATGGGGCGCGCCTGCGCCAGAACCCGGGCGAGCGCATCGGCGACAGGCAGGAGAGGGCCGGCCATCAGGCGTCCCGCTTCCAGTCGCCGGATTTGCCGCCGCGCTTTTCGACAAGGCTCACGCCTTCGATGCGCATGCCCCGGTCGACGGCTTTCAGCATGTCGTAAATCGTCAGGCACGCGACAGCGACGGCCGTGAGCGCTTCCATTTCGACGCCGGTCTGGCCCGTCACTTTCGCCATCGCGGAAACGCGCAATCCCGGCAGCGCTTCGTCAGGCGCGATGTCGACGGCGACTTTCGAGAGCGCCAGCGGATGGCACAGCGGAATGAGATCGGCGGTTTTCTTCGCCGCCATCACGCCGGCGATGCGCGCAGCGGCGAACACGTCGCCTTTCTTGGCTTGACCCGACAGGGCCAGCGCGAGCGTCTGCGGCGCCATCACCACGGCGCCATCTGCAAGAGCGACGCGCGTCGTCGCGTCCTTGTCGGAAACATCGACCATCGCCGCCTGGCCTGCGGCGTCGAGATGCGTCAGTCGCGTCACGAAACGCTCGCTGCTTTCGCGGGCGCGCCCGCCATCAGCGCGCGCGTTGCGGCGGTTACGTCCTGCTGGCGCATCAGGGATTCGCCGACAAGGAACGTCGCGACGCCGCAGCGTTCGAGACGCAAGCAATCCTCATGCGTGAAGATGCCGCTTTCGCCGACGACGATCCTGTTCTTGGGGATGCGTTTGGCGAGACGTTCGGTCGTCGCCAGATCGATTTCAAACGTGCGCAGGTCGCGATTGTTGACGCCGATCATGCGGGTCTCGAGCGCGAGCGCGCGGTCGAGTTCCTTCTCGTCATGCACTTCGACCAGCACATCCATGCGCAGGTCATGCGCGGCGGCGTTGAGCGCCTTGGCCATCGCGTCGTCGACGCAGGCCATGATGATGAGAATGCAATCGGCGCCAAAGGCGCGCGCCTCGTAAACCTGATAGGGGTCGAACAGAAAATCCTTGCGCAATGCAGGCAGCGGCACGGCCTTGCGCGCCGCTTCCAGATCGGCGAGCGAACCCTGGAACGAAGGGCCGTCCGTCAGCACCGAAAAGCAGGTCGCGCCGCCGGCGTGATAGGCTTTCGCCAGTTCGCCTGCATCGAAATCAGCGCGGATGAGGCCCTTGGAGGGGCTCGCCTTCTTGATCTCCGCGATCAATGCGAGACGGCCTTCCGAAAGGCGCCGTTCGATCGCCTTGATGAAACCGCGCGGGGGATCGTGATCGCGCGCCTGCCGCTCCAGCGTCTTGAACGGCATACGCACTTTTGCTTCGGCGATTTCGCGGCGCTTGTAGGTTTCGATTTTGCGCAAAATGTCGGGCATGTCGTTCCTAGTTCCCGGCGTTGCGGTTCGAGACGGCGACCAGTTTTTCGAAAGCGCGCTGTGCTGCGCCTTCATCGAGCGATCGGGCGGACAGCGCCGCGCCTTCGGACAGATCGCGCGCGCGTCCGGCGACAACCAGAGCGGCGGCGGCGTTGAGCACGGCGATGTCGCGATAAGGATTATGGGCGCCTTTCAGCACCGCGCGCAAGGCGCTGGCGTTGTATTCGGGATCGCCGCCCTTGAGATCGCCCAGGCTGGCGCGCTGCAATCCGGCGTCCTCGGGCTTGATGTCGAAAGAGCGGATGGCGCCGCCGTCGAGCTCGACGACGTGGGTCGGGCCGGTGGTCGTTGCTTCGTCAAGGCCATCCGATCCGTGCACCAGCCACACGCGCTGCGAGCCCAGCGAGCGCAGCACTTCGGCGAGCGGAGCAAGCCATTCGCGCGAAAACACGCCAAGCAATTGTCTTTTGACGCCAGCGGGATTGGACAGGGGACCAAGCAGGTTGAAAATGGTGCGCGCGCCCAGTTCGACGCGCACGGGGCCGACGTGCCGCATCGCCGCATGATGGCTTTGCGCCATCATGAAACCGACGCCAGCCTCCTTCACGCAGGCCGCAACCTCTTCGGGCGCAAGGCCGATGCGCACGCCGAGCGCGGACAGAACATCGCTCGCGCCCGAACGGGAGGACGCTGCGCGATTGCCGTGCTTTGCGACAGGAACGCCAGCGCCTGCGACAATCAGGGACGCGAGCGTCGAAACATTATACGTGCCGTGTCCGTCGCCGCCGGTGCCGACAATGTCCATGGCGTCGTCGGGCGCCACAACGCGCAGCATTTTCGCGCGCATCGCCGATACGGCGCCGACGATTTCGTCGACGCTTTCGCCGCGCACGCGCAACGCCATCAGAAAGCCGCCCATCTGCGCGGGCGTGACTTCGCCCGACAGCATGGCGTCGAAGGCCTCACGCGCTTCGTCCTGGCTCAGACGTGCGCCGGTCGCGGCCTTGGCGATGAGTGGTTTGAACGCTTCCATATCAAGCCGCCTTACGCCGATGGCGCCCGTTCCAGTCCTGCGCCAGATCAAGGAAATTCTTCAAGATGACCTTGCCCTGTTCGGAGGCGATGCTTTCGGGGTGAAATTGCACGCCGTGCACAGGCAGGCTCTTGTGCGACAAGCCCATGATGAGACCGTCCTGCGTCTGCGCGGTCACCGACAGGGTTTGCGGCAGCGTGGCGCGGTCGACGACGAGCGAGTGATAGCGCGTCGCGTTGAAAGGTTGATTGACGCCGCGAAAGATCGTTTCGCCGTGATGATGGACCTGCGAGATCTTGCCATGCACGGGTGTTGGCGCGCGCACGACGAGGCCGCCAAATGCTTCGCCGATGGATTGATGGCCAAGACAGACGCCCATGATGGGAATGTCCTGCGCAGCCGCCTTGATGAGATCGAGACAGACGCCGGCTTCGCGCGGCGTGCAGGGGCCAGGCGACAGCACGATGGCGTCCGGTTGATCGGCCACGAGATCTGCGACCGAGCGCGCATCGTTGCGCCAGACAGCGACATCGGCGCCGAGCGCGCCGAGATAATGCACCAGATTGAAGGTGAAACTGTCGTAATTGTCGATCAGCGTGACGGTCGGCATGGATCGTTCCGTTTTCAACCCTCGTTCGCCCGCAAGGCGACGTTGTCCAGCGGGGCCTTTTTCAGCACAACGAAACGCAGCGCCCCGGTCATTGGCCGCGTTTCGCTGTTGTGGCAAACCGCACCGCTTCCTCGGCCGCGCGGAACAGGGCCTTCGCCTTGTTGACGCATTCGCGGTTTTCGTAGGCGGGATCGGAATCATAGACAATGCCGGCGCCGGCCTGCGCATGCATCTTGCCGTCCTTGACGATCGACGTGCGCAGGACGATGCAGGTGTCCATTTCGCCGCTCGCCCCGAAATAGCCGATGCAGCCGCCGTAAATGCCGCGCTTGTCGGTTTCCAGTTCGTCGATGATTTCCATGGCGCGCACTTTGGGCGCGCCGGAAACAGTGCCGGCTGGAAACCCTGCCGACAATGCGTCGATGTTGTCCCTGCGCCCGTCCAGCTTGCCGATGACATTCGAGACAATGTGCATCACATGGCTGTAGCGCTCGATGGCGAATTGCTCTGTCACCTCGACGGTGCCGATGGACGAGACGCGGCCGACGTCGTTGCGGCCAAGATCGAGCAACATCAGATGTTCGGCGCGCTCTTTTTCATCGGCGAGCAGTTCTGCGGCAAGGCGCTCGTCCTCGGCCTGCGTCTGGCCGCGCCAGCGCGTGCCGGCAATGGGGCGGATCGTCACTTGCCCGTGGCGCACGCGAACCAGAATTTCAGGGCTCGAGCACACGACCTGAAACGGGCCGAAGTCGAGGTAGCAGAGAAACGGCGCAGGATTCACGCGGCGGAGCGCGCGATACAGCGCGAAGGCGGGCAATGCGAAGGGCGCGGTGAAGCGCTGCGACAGCACGACCTGAAAAATATCGCCAGCGCGGATATATTCCTTTGCCTTCTCGACGATTTCGAGAAAGCGCGGTTCGGGCGTGTTCGACACGGGTTCGGCGGCGAGCAGATGCGGATCGGCGCCGGCGTCGTGATCGAGCGGGCCTTCGAGCGTGTGCACCAGCGCCTCGATGCGCGCCTGCGCACGCTCATAGGCTGCGGCCGCCGTAACGCCCGGCGCCGGGCGGACGGGCGCGACGACACACATTTCATCGCGCACCGCGTCAAAAACGACCATTGCGGTCGGGCGGATCATCACGGCATCCGGCACGCCGATCGGATCGGCTTTGGCGGGTGCGAGATGCTCCATCTCACGCACCATGTCGTATCCAAGATACCCGAACACGCCCGCCGCCATCGGGGGCAGATTTTCTTCATGCGCAATCGCGGATTCGGCGATCAGCGCGCGCAAGGCGTCGAGCGGTTTTTGCGGGCAGGGCGTAAAGGCGTTCTTGTCGCGCAGGGCGTCGCGATTGATTTCCGCCTTGCCGGCGTGCGCGCGCCATACGATGTCGGGATCGAGCCCGATCATCGAGTAACGACCGCGCGTTGCGCCGCCCTCGACCGATTCGAGCAGGAACAAATTGCCGGCGCGTCCGCGCGAAAGCTTCAGAAAGGCGGACACCGGCGTTTCGAGATCGGCGACCAGCCGCGTCGAAAGCAGCTGCGGCGCGCCAGCGTCGTAACGGCGGGCGAAATCGTCGAAGGAACGGTCCAGGCTCACGGCTCGCTCGCGCCGCCGGCCGCCGCGCGCACCGCAGCCTCGTTGATGTGGACGCCGTAATCCTTCTGCAGCTTCTGCACATATTGCGTGAGGATGTCGTCGGCAACCTGTGGCTTCAGCTGGTCGGCCATCTGGCGGGCGAAGTCGGACTTGGGATCGAATGCGGGCGTGCGATCGTCGACGATCTGGAAGATCATCTTGCCGCCATCGGCCGAAACGACGCCGGCGCCCGCATTCGGCTGATTGAAGATCGCAACCGTCTGCGCTTCGTTAAGGCCTTCGGCGCCGGTGCGTTTCACGTCGACTTTGTGCTTGAGCTCGAGCTTTTCGGCGGCGGCGATCGCCGTCAGCTTTTCGCCGGCCTGCAATTTCCTGAGAATTGCATCGGCCTGCAGCGTCAGACGCTTTTGCGTTTCCTCGGCGCGCCAGGCGGCGAGCGTCTTGTCTTTCGCTTCGTCGAAAGAAAGGTCATGGGCCGGATCGATCCGCGCCACCTCGAACCAGACATAGCCGTTGTCGCGCGTCGCCACGGTGTCGTTGTCGACGCCGATGTCGGAGGCGTAAGCGGCCTTCAGCAGATCGGACTCCGAGGGCAAGGCGATTTTCGCGCCGTCCTTGCCGCGCCCACGCGCGTCGACGGCTTCAACCGAGCGCGCTTCCAGGCCGGCGGCGCGCGCGGCGTCGGTCAAATTCTTGCCGGCGGCGCGCGCATCCTCGATCTTGTCGTGCAACACTTTCACCGCTTGCGTGGCGTTCTTGAGCGCGAGTTCCTTTTTGAGTTCGGCCGAGACGTCCGCAAATGGCTTGACGGAGGCGGGGACGATCTTGGTCGTGCGCGCGATTGTGTAGCCGAATGCGCCCTTGATCGGCCCGACGAGCGCTCCCTGCGCGCCGGCGAAGATCGCCGCGCGCGCTTCGGGGTCTGCGATAGCGTCGCGCGTCACGAGGCCAAGATCAAAGTCCTTCGGCGATAATTTGCGTTCGGCGGCGATGGCGTCGAATGTCGCGCCTGCAGCGATCCGGTCGGCCGCGGCTTTCGCGGCGGCTTCGTCGGGAAACACGATCTGCTGCACTTCGCGTTTTTCGGGAGAGCCGAAACGCTTTTCCTTGACCTCGTCATAGAGCTTCTGCGCGTCGGCGTCGGAAACGAGATCGGGTTTTGCGAGATCGGCCGGATTGACCGAGAGATAGACGAGCTTGCGGTATTCGGGGGCCCGGAATGCCGACTTGTTGGCTTCGTAATAGGCCTTCAGCGCCGCTGCGTCCGGGTCGGCGACCGTTCCGGCGGCGGCGGGCGACAGCACGACATAATCGATAGCGCGCGTCTGCGTGCGGTAGCGCTCGATCGCCTCGATCATCGCGACCGGCGGTTCGGCCTTGGCTGCGACCGCATCGGCCAGTTCCTGCCGAAGATAGACGGCGCGCTGCACGGCCACGAAGCTGCGTTCGTTGTAGCCGTTTTCGCGCAGCAATGCGTCGAAGCGCAGCTTGTCGAATTTGCCTGCGTCCTGGAATGTCGGGTCGTTGGCGATGGTCTGCGCGACGGCTGTGTCGGAAATGGCGAGTCCCAGCTGTTTCGCCTTCTGGTCGAGCGCGGCTTCGGCGACCATCTTGCCGAGCGTCTGGCGGTCGAGGCCCATTATCCGCGCCTCGTCATTGGTCACCACGCGCCCGGCCTGCTGCTGCACGCGCTGCAGGGCGTTCTGATAGGCGAAGCGGAAGGCGTTGGCCGAAATCTCGGTCGAGCCGACCGTCCCCAGCTGGTCCTGGCGGAAGCCGCGGAAAATGTCTCCGACGCCCCAGATGGCGAAGGACACGACGATAACGCCCATCACGACCGCCATCAGCAGTCGTCCAACCCAGTTTTGCGACGCGGCGCGCATGCCGTCGAGCATGAATCCCAATCCCTTTTAATGCGCGCGGACCATAGCCATCGGCCGGGAGGGATGCAACGCAGCGAAAGGCCGCCGTTTCAGTGGAGACAGGCGGCGCTGGCGGGCAGGAACGCTTCCGCCGCCGGAATGGCGCGCACGGGGGCGTAATAGTCCCAGGGGCCGCGGCTTTCGGCCGGCTTTTTCACGCGATAGAGGGTCAGATCATAGAGGGCGCGCCCGTCGGCGCGCAGGGTGGCTGGCCGCCCGAAATAATCGACGGGCGCGGCGCGCATCGCCTTGTTGACGGCGACCGCGTCGTCGGCGCCGGCGCTTGCCACTGCTTTCAGGTAATGGGTGACGGCGGTGTAGATTTCGGCGTGATTTTTCGACGGCATCATCTTGCGCTTTTCCATGAAACGTTTGGCGAAAGCGCGAGATTTGTCGTTCTGATCCCAGTAAAAACCTGATGTAACATTGATATTCTGCGCCGTTTCGAGGCCGAGCGCGTGAATATCCTGGATATAGACCAGAAAACCGACCAGCTGTTGCTTGCCGTCCATGCCGATGCCGAATTCGTGCGCCTGCTTGATTTCGTTCACGAGGTCGCCGCCGACGCTCGCCAGACCGATGGTCTGCGCGCCCGAGTTCTGCGCCTGCACGAGCAGCGAGGAGAAGTCGGGATTGTTGACCGGGTGTTTGACCGAGCCCACCACCTTGCCGCCGCTCGCCTCGATGACATCCGTTGCGTCGCGCTGCAGCGCCTGGCCGAAGGCGATGTCGACCGTGACGAAATACCAGCTTTTCGGGCCCGAGGCCGCAATCGCTTTGGCCGTGCCGGCGGCCAGCGCGTGGCTGTCGTCCGCCCAATGCGTGGAAACGGGCGAACAGGCCTTGGCGGTCAGGTCCGACGTCGCCGAAGCCGTGATCATCACGGTCTTGTTTTTCTCCTTGGCGATCTGCTGCACGGCGAAGGCGACCGGCGTGACCGGCAGATCGACGACCGCCGAAACGCCTTCGTTGTCGAACCAGCGCCGGGCAAGACCGGCGGCGACGTCGGGCTTGTTTTGCGTGTCGCCGTGGACAATCTCGATCTTGCGGCCTTTCACCACGCCGCCGAAATCGGCGGCCGCCATTTCGGCGGCCAGAACCGAGCCAGGCCCGGCGGAGTCCGCATAGGGACCGTTTTCATCCGTCAGCACGCCGATCCGCAAAGGCTGTTCGGCCCTTGCGAGGACGCTTGTCGTTAGCAGGCAAAGCGTGGCGATCGCAAGGTTTTTCATCGAATCCCTCCAGATTTTTCAGCCTGCATTGTTTCGCCAATCCGGGCGCCGCGCAATCGGTCGCATTGGCCCTGGGCGCCGTTTCTGGTATCGGGCGCGCAGCCGAGGGAGAAACTGCATGACTGCGCCGCGTCCGCTTGTCGCCGGGAACTGGAAAATGAATGGGCTCAAGGCCCAGCTCAAGGAGCTGACCGAACTGGCGCAAGGGTTCGACGACGCGCTCAAGAGCAAGATCGACCTCCTCGTCTGTCCGCCTGCGACGCTGGTCTGCCCCGCAGCGAACGCGACAAACGGCGCGCGCATCGCTATTGGCGCACAGGATTGCCACACCGGCGTCTCCGGCGCGCATACGGGCGATGTTTCGGCGCAGATGCTGGGCGATTGCGGCGCGACTTTCGTGATAGTCGGCCATTCCGAACGCCGCGCCGACCATGGCGAGAGCGATGCAACCGTGCGCGCCAAGGCGAAAGCCGTGCTGGCGGCAGGCCTGACGGCGATCGTCTGCGTTGGCGAGACGCGGGCGCAGCGCGAGGCGAACGAGGCGACAGCGGTTGTGGGCCGCCAGATCGACGGTTCGCTGGACGCTCTTTTCGATCCGGCCAAAATCGTCGTCGCCTACGAGCCGGTCTGGGCGATCGGCACGGGCCTGACGCCGACAACGGCCGATGTGGCGCAGATGCACGAATTCATCCGCCATCGTCTTGTCGCACTCTACAAGGAGGCGGGCGCCGGTGTGCGCATCCTTTATGGCGGTTCGGTGAAGCCCTCGAACGCGCGCGAACTGATGGGCGTCAAGAATGTCGACGGCGCGCTGGTGGGCGGGGCGAGCCTGAAGGCCGCCGATTTCCTGGGCATTGCCGCCGCCTATCGCTGATCATTGCTTCCGCGCGCAGGCGCGGCCATCCTGCGCGCATGACCGCAATCCTTTCTTTCGACAATGTATCCCGGCGTTTCGGCGCGACGCTGGCTGTCGACCGCGTGTCGCTCTCTGTCGCGCCGGGTGAGTTTTTCGCCTTGCTCGGTCCGTCCGGCTGCGGCAAGACCACGTTGATGCGGATGGCGGCGGGTTTCGAGACGCCCGACGAAGGCAAGGTCTTCATCGCCGGCGAGGACGTCACGCAGATCCCTGCGCACAGGCGGCCGGTGAACATGATGTTCCAGTCCTATGCGCTGTTTCCGCATATGAGCGTCTCGGAAAATATCGCATTCGGTCTGAAACGCGCAGGAATGAGCAGGGCCGACATTGCCGCGCGCGTTGCCGAGATGGCGCGGCTGGCGCGTCTCGAAGGGCTGGAAGACCGCAAGCCGGCGCAATTGTCCGGCGGCCAGCGGCAGCGCGCCGCACTGGCGCGCGCCCTTGCGCGGGCCCCCAAGCTGCTGCTGCTCGACGAACCGCTTGCCGCGCTCGACCGCAAGTTGCGCGAAGCGACGCAATTTGAGCTGATGGATATTCAAAAGCGTCTTGGGACGGCCTTCGTCGTCGTCACGCATGATCAGGAAGAAGCCATGGCGCTCGCCGACCGGATGGCGGTGATGCGCGCGGGACGCATCGAACAGGTCGGCGCGCCGGCCGATGTTTATGCGCGGCCCCGGTCGCGTTTCGTTGCTGATTTCATCGGCGAGTGCAATCTGTTCGAAGGCGAGGCGCAGGGCGCCGACATCGTGACGAAGGACGGCGTGCTGCGCGCTGGCGCGCCGGCGCCGCATGCCGGCAAGGCGAGCGCCATCGTGCGTCCGGAAAAGCTGCGCTTTGTCGCGCCGCAGTCGCAGGGCGTGAATGTTCTGCACGGCATCGTGCATGATGCAGCCTTTCGCGGCGACCGCTCGCTGTATCGCGTCGCCTTGCCTTCCGGGCAGATGTTGCGCGTCGCCCGCAGCGGCGGCGCCGAGACGATCGGGCAGGGCGTTGCGGTATCCGTCGCATTCGACGCGCAGGATTGCGTGATCGTCGATGACTAGAAAATCGCGATCGCTGTCCTGGGGCGAACGGGCGACGCTGGCGGCGCCTTATCTCTGGCTGCTGCTGTTTTTTCTTGCGCCGCTACTGCTCGTTTTCAAGATTTCCCTGTCCAAGACGGTTATTGCGCGTCCACCTTACGAGCCGACGTTCACATGGAGCGGCGGATGGTCGGCCTGGTGGGACGGTGCGCAGAAATTCTCGCTCGAGGCGTGGCGCGGTCTGGTCGCCGATCCGCTTTATGCGCGCGCCTGGGCGACGTCGATCGCGCTTGCGGCAATTTCGACGCTGATCGCGCTCATCATCGCCTATCCGTTCGCGCTGGCGATCGCGCGCGCAAGCGCGCGATGGCGCCCGACGTTGCTCGGTCTTGCGATGGCGCCGTTCTGGACCAGCTTTCTCATTCGCGTTTACGCATGGATCGCCATTCTCAAGGACGAGGGCTTTCTCAATCACGCCCTGATCGCGCTGGGGATCATCAAGGCGCCGCTCGCCATTTTCGCCACCAATGTCGCTGTCGTGATCGGCATCGTCTATTCCTACCTTCCCTTCGTCATTCTGCCGATCGCCAATGCGCTCGAAAAACAGGATGTGCAATTGCGCGAGGCCGCGGCCGATCTCGGCGCCGACGCCTGGCGCACATTCCTGCATGTCACCCTGCCGCTGTCGTTGCCCGGCGTCATGGCGGGCGCGCTGTTGATGTTCATTCCCGCTGTCGGCGAATTCGTCATTCCCGATCTGCTCGGCGGATCGGACACGATGATGCTCGGCAAGGTCATGTGGAACGATTTCTTCGAAAATCGCGACTGGCCCGCAGCGGCGGCGGGCGCCGTGGCGTTGCTGATCGTGCTTGTTGGACCAATCGTCTATTTCGAGAAGCGCCAGAACCGGAGCGTTGCATGAAAGCTGCGCGCCTCGGCATGCTGTTTTTCGGCTTCGCCTTTCTTTATGCGCCGATCGCATTGCTCGTTCTCTACAGTTTCAATGCATCGAAACTGGCGACGGTCTGGGCGGGGTTTTCGACGCAATGGTATGGCAAGCTTCTGCATGACGAACAGATTGGCGCAGCGGCCTGGAATAGTCTGACGATTGCGTTCGCTTCGGCATGTCTGGCGACGGCGCTCGGTCTGATCGCCGCCTATGCGCTCGATCGTTTCCGCATTTTCAGAACGCGCACGCTGTTCGTCGGTCTCATCTACGCGCCGCTGGTCATGCCGGAAATCATCCTTGGGCTGTCGCTGTTGCTGATTTTCGTGGCCGTCGATTTTCCACGCGGCTTCTGGAGCGTCGTCGTCGCGCATGCGACTTTCACCATGTGTTTTGCCGCTGTGCTGATCCGCGCGCGGCTTGGCGAACTTGACCGGTCTCTGGAAGAGGCGGCGATGGATCTCGGCGCCGGGCCGATCGACACGTTTTTTTCGATTATCGCGCCTCAAGTCGCCTCGGCGCTGGTCAGCGCTTTCGTGCTTGCGTTCATTCTCTCGCTCGACGATCTCGTCATCGCAAGTTTCACATCCGGGCCAGGATCGACGACGCTGCCGATGCGCATCTACAGTCAGGTGCGTCTTGGCGTGACGCCGGAGATCAACGCGTTGTCGAGCCTCATGCTCGCCGTGGTGGCGCTTGGTCTGGGGCTGGTTTCGATCCTGCGGCGCGGAAAGAGCGTTTGAATCCTAGCGCCGCGGGGCGCTGGCGCCGAACAAGGGTTGCGCGGCGTCCGAACGCAGGATGATCGCGCGCGCATCGGGCACGATGGCGGGATTGTCCCACGAGCCCAGCAGGTCGAAAGAAAAATCCCTGCCGTGGGCGTGCTGCTCGGCGCCGGCGGCGAGCGGCGTGACAGCGGCTTTCATTTCGAGCTGGCGTTCGGCGAGCAGAGCGTCGCCTGCGAGATTCATCACGAAATTCGCGCCCATCACGACGCCGTCAGCGATTTTCGCGCGATTGTCGGCGATCTCAAGCGCGACCTTGGCCTTGCCGAATGGCGTGTGGCCGCTGCGAATGTCAGCGAGGCTGGCGAGCGGGCGTTTGTCGATCCGCCGCAACACGCGCTCGACATCGAGACCGACAATCTCGCCATCGGCGAGATCGATCTGCGCCGAGCCGGTCGCCGAGCGCGCCATTTCGTCGATGTTGCGGCCGGCGCCGTCGAGATTGACCGTCACATCGGCGCGGCCGTTGACGTAGGAATCGCCGCTATGGTCCCAGCCGAATGCGCCCCAGTCCACGCCGCGCGCCTGCATGTTCGCTTTCAATGCGAAGCGGCCCTGATTGTCGGGCGTCACGATAGCGTGCGCCTTGATGGAGCCTTTGTAGAGCTGCGCATCGGCCAGCGACATTTCGAGCCGACCGGCGTTGAGCAGAACGGCGCCAGCGACGTCTTTGGCGGACAGGCGATTGAGAACGACCTGCGCCGCAGACAGGCGCAAATCCATGTCGAGACCGGTCAGCCAGCGCCAATCCAGCGCATCGTGGCTGAAATGCCGATCGGCGCCGACGAGAGGCGGCGCATCGCGCAGCAGGCGCGTGAGGTTGATATGGGGCGCAGACAGCGTGCCGCTGAGCTGGGGGCGGTCGCCTTCGGCGCGCAGGGCGAGGGAGCCCTGATAATCGTCGGCCCCCAGCCGCAGTTTCAGATTGGCGAGATTGACGGCATTGGCCGTTGCGGTCGCTTCGCCGTCCATCTTCATGGCGCTGAACGTCAACGGCGCCTGCACGCCCAGCAACGAAGCGAGCCGACGCGGCAAGTCGCTCGAGGCGACGATGCGCCCATCAAATTGCGCGCGCGGGGAGACGGCGCCGGAGCCATTGGCGGAAAGCATCAGGGAAGGCGCGCGCAGTTGCAGCGTGACGGGCGAGTTTTCGCCATGCAGGAGGTCGGCCGGATGACCGGCCCAGAACGTCGCCTCGACCCGCTCGCCACGCCAGTCAAAGGCGCTTTCGAGCGCAGCTGGCGCCGAAATCCTGCGCCAGTCGAGCGTCGCGTCCACATGATCGAACGTTTCGACCGTCGCATCGCCGCGCCGCAGGACAATGCGGCCGTCGTGGAATCCGATCACGCCGACGCGGGCTTCGTCGGCGGCGCGGGCCGTGGCGGTCGCCGGACGCGTTTCCGCCGCGCGGGCGGGCGCGCTCGGTTTCGTCGGGCGGACATCGAGATTGATGGTGAGGCTCGGCTGCTCAAACGCCGCGCTCGCCAGTTCGAGGCGGCCAGCCAGCAAGGGCAGCAGACGAACGGCGCCCGACAGGCGCGCCGCCTCCATCGTGACAGCGCCACCCGGATCGACCAGCGCGACATTCTCGATGCGAATGCGCGGTTGCGGCAAAAGCGAGAAGGTGGTGGAGCCGCGCGTGTAAACGGTCAGTCCTGACACGGCGGTGAGCTGTTGCACGATTTCAGAACGCAGGGCGTTGCGCGAGACGGTCCATGGAGCGAGCGCAGCGGCCAGCGCCAGCAACAGGGCGAAAGCTGCGCCAAGGCGGATGGCTTGTGACCGGCGGCTTTGGCCCAGAAAGCGCGCGCCCGGAAAATGCGCGCGCCCGCCGGCGGCGGCTTTACGTTCGGCGTCTGCGGCGGATTCAGTCATGGCAACTCCCGGCGGTCTCTTCGCTAAAGCGACAAGCGCGGCGAAATCGTGGCCGCCGGGAGGTTTACCCGCGATTTCTAGGCGGCCTTGCCGAGCGCAGCCTCGAAATGCGCCTCCGTATTCGCGCGCACCTGATCCAGCGTCACTTCCGGGGCGAGTTCGATCAGCTTCATGCCGCCCGAGCCGGCTTTGTCGATCGTGAAGACCGCAAGATCGGTGATGACCATGTCGACGACGCGCGTGCCCGTGAGCGGAAGCGTGCATTTGCGCAACAGCTTCTTCTCGATCGCGCCGTCCTTGGCCTTGGCGACATGATCCATGACGACCACCACCTTCTTGACGCCAGCGACCAGATCCATCGCGCCGCCCATGCCCTTCACCATCTTGCCGGGGATCATCCAATTGGCGAGATCGCCGTTTTCGGCGACCTGCATGGCGCCCAGAATCGACAGGTCGATATGCCCGCCGCGGATCATCGCGAAGGAATCGGCTGAGGAGAAATAGCTCGTCGTCGGCAATTCGGTGATCGTCTGCTTGCCGGCGTTGATGAGATCGGCGTCCTCCTCGCCCTCATAGGGGAAGGGGCCCATGCCCAGCATGCCGTTTTCGCTTTGCAGCGACACGTTCATGCCCTTGGGGATGTAGTTCGACACGAGCGTGGGGATGCCGATGCCGAGGTTTACGTAAAAGCCGTCGCGCAATTCCTTGGCGGCGCGGGCGGCCATCTGGTCTCTGGTCCAAGCCATGATTGTTGCTCCTCAGGCCGCGTCGCGTTTGCGCGTCGTGCGCTGTTCAATGTGTTTCTTGGCGTTTTTCAAATGCACGATGCGCTTGACGAAAACGCCGGGCGTGATGATCGCGTCCGGTTCGAGCTGGCCGGGCTCGACGAGGTGTTCGACCTCGGCGATGGTCACCTTTCCGGCGGTCGCCATCATCGGATTAAAGTTGCGCGCCGTCTTGCGGTATACGAGGTTGCCCTCGGTATCGCCCTTCCAGGCGTGCACGAGCGAGATGTCCGCGACAAGGCCGCGCTCCATCACGTAATCCTCGCCGTCGAACGAGCGGATTTCCTTGCCTTCGGCGATCAGGGTGCCGACGCCGGTCTTGGTGAAAAACGCCGGGATGCCAGCGCCGCCCGCGCGGATGCGCTCGGCGAGCGTGCCTTGCGGATTGAATTCCAGCTCCAGTTCTCCCGACAGGAATTGCTGCGCGAAGGTCTTGTTCTCGCCGACGTAGGACGAAATCATTTTCTTGATCTGGCGCGTTTCCAGCAACTGGCCGAGGCCGATGCCGTCGACGCCTGCATTGTTGGAGACGACCGTCAGATTTTTCACCCCGGAATCGCGCATCGCCTCGATCAGCGCTTCGGGGATGCCGCACAGGCCGAAACCGCCGCACATGATGGTCATGCCGTCCTTCAACAGGCCGGCGAGCGCGCTTTTCGCGTCCGAATAGACTTTCTGCATGATAACCCCGTTTGAACGCCGCCGGAGGCCCTGGGCGGTTGCGCCGCACAATACAGAAGGCGGTGGGCCGGTGGAAGGCTCAGTTTTGCCTGAATCGGTCGGCGAGCGCGGCGAAAGCGACGCATAGCCAGCCCAGAATGGTCAGGCTTCCCCCGATGGGCGCGGCCATCGGGAAAAGGCGGCTTGCGCCCGCCAGAGCCCGGGCCGCCATATCGGCGGAAAAAAGAGCGGGGCCGGCAACCAGCAGCGCGGCTCCGAGACCCCACAGTTTGCGGCGCTCGGTCCCGCGCGCAAAGGCGCAGACAGCGAGGACGGCGCCGGCGTGAACCATCAACATCTGCGCGGCGGCGGGCAGGCGCGGATCGGCGCTGGCGTGCGCAGCGGCGGCGGCGAGGGCGACGCCGGCTGCGCCCATCAAGCCGCTGAAAACGGGGAGCAGACCAAACATGGCCGCGTCTTGCGTTATGGCGCGCGCGATGTAAAGCGCCCGGACACGTCGGCGCTCTTGTCGCGCTTCCAGGCCGCGGTGAGCGTGCGCCGCGCGAGCGCGGGCCAGTCGGGGATCATGAAAAAGCGCTCGATCGTCACGTAAAACACCAGACCGGCGACCGTCATCGCTGTGAGTTGCAGAACGATCAGCGCGCCGACCGCCGGCAGCGACGCGTCGCCGAGAATTTTTGCCGCCGCGCTCGCGATCACCTGCGATGTCTGGAGATGCACCAGATACAGCGAATAACATGCGCCGCCGACCAGGCTGATCCAGGGACGGCTGCAAAAGCGGGCGAAGGCGCCCTGCGCGGCCCAGGCGCTGGCGAACATCGCCGCGATGGCCGCATACCGCGCGAAATGCGCGGCCATATCGGCTGCAAATGCTTGCGGGGAAGGCAGGGTCACGAACACGATCAGGCCAAGCCAACCGATGGCGGCCGCCGCCGCTGATGGAGCCTTCTGCATCGCTGCAGCGATGGCCGGGCGCAAGTCAGCGAGCAGAATGCCTACCCAGAAGAACGGGAAGAACCGCAGAATGCCCTTGTCGGTGAAGAATGGTCCGATGCTGGCGGGCGCCTCGATGGCGACAAGGGTGGAAAGCGCCAGCGCCGCAAGCCCCAGCGCCACGCGCAAACGGCTGCCGGGCGCGCGGAACCACGCCCAGAACAAGAGCGGCGCGACGACATAGAACTGCACTTCCGCCTCCAGGGACCAACCGGGCGGGAAAAGGCGCGGATAAGAGCCCCAGATCGTGTCGTGCAGATAGAACAGCGAGCCGATGAGGCTCAGCGTCAGCGATTGCGGCTGCGAGTCGAAATGGGGCGCGCCCGCGGGGCGAAAGCCCGTCAGCGTGATGGCCAGCCATGTCGCCACCAGCAGCAGCATGTAGGGCGGTTCGATACGCAGGATGCGGCGCTTGAAATAGCTCGACAGGAACGCGCCGCTGAGCGGATTGTCTGCGCTCTTGCGCGATTGCGTGGCGATGATGAAGCCGCTGATGGCGAAAAAGAGCAAAACGCCGAGGCCGCCACGTTCGAGAATAGCAAGTGCGGGGTGGTCGGCCGTCAGGCGCTCAGCCGAGGGAAAAAAGCGCACGGCCCGTTCGTTCGCATGGCCGATCATGACAATGGCGATCGCGAAAAAGCGCAGTCCATCGATTTCGGGCCTGTAATGGCCGCCGGACATGCGCCTGCGAAACAGGGACGGCGCCTTGCCGAACCATTGGCTCAATGAACCTGCCGCCTGTGGGGAAACCATGGTGCCTCCGCAGGCGAATGTAGGGGCGTTTTGTTAATCCCCGCTTATGGCGGGCGCGGTTTGGTTTGCGAAATCTTAATGAAGCGAGATTTATGAGATGACAGGGACAGGACTTTCAACCGAGCTGGCGATGCACGAGCGCTCCCTGACAATTTCGCGCGAGCGAATTTTGCGCTGGCTGCTGGGCGCGATGATCGGCCTCAGCTGCGTTTCGTTCATTGAGCCGTCGCCCTACGAATTGCTGTTCTTCGTGCTTTTGCCGCTGACGCCGTTCTTCAGGATCGCGATCACGCGCGTCAATCTGACGCTCTTTTTCATCCTGACGACCATTCTCGTCGCGCAGCTTTTCGCGCTGGTTCCGTATTTCGGATATTGGGCGGTCGCAGACCAAATCACGCCCTCCATGTACACGGTCTATTCCGCGTATCTTTATCTTAGCGCGGTTCTTTTCGCCATGATCCTGTCGACGCGGACGCAGGAGCGCATGGACGTCGTTTTGAAGGCCTATGCCTTCAGCTGCGTTTTCGCCGGCGCCTGGGGCATTCTTTCGTTTCTGAATGTCGGCGGCATCGGCGACAACGAGCCAATCGTCGGCCGTGTGGCCGGACCGTTCAAGGATCCCAACGTGCTGGGGTCTTACTGCATCATGGGCGTGCTCTATCTGGGACAGTCGGCGCTGCTTCACAAGCGGTTTACGCTGATGAAAATCGTCGGGTTGTGCATCGCAGCCATCGGCGGCGTCTTCTTCTCGATGTCGCGGGGCTCGATCGGCGCGATGATTTTTGCCGCGACCTTCATGCTGACCGCGACTTACGCAACAGCGCAAAAGCCGATCCGTCGCAGAATGGGCAATGCGTTGATGATCCTGTTCGTCATGATCGGCATCGGCGCGGCTGCAGCGGCGACGAACAAGGATATGCGCGACAATATTACGATGCGCGCCAAGGTCGAGCAGGAATATGACGGCGGCGAGACGGGCCGTTTCGGCAATCAGAAGCGTTCGATCCCGATGCTGCTGGAGAGACCGCTCGGTTTCGGGCCGTTTCGCTTCCCCGAATATTTCGGCCTGGCTCCGCACAATTCCTATATCGGCGCCTTTGCAGACGCGGGGTGGATTGGCGGATTTGGCTTTTTGCTTCTGGCCTTGACCAGTTGCTTCATTGGCGTGCGGCTTGCCTTCACGCGATCGCCCTTCATGCGTTCCGCGCAAGTCGTGGCGCCTGCGATGATCGGCTTCTTTCTGCAGGCGCTGCAGATCGACATCGATCACTGGCGGTTTGTCTACCTCATGATCGGCGCGGTTTGGGGAATGGAATCGGCCCGCCTGTTGTGGTTGCGACGCGATGCGCCGCAGCAGAACGAAGCCGCTATCGCGCTGGCGACAGCCTGATTTTTTCGCGCACCAGCGTGCGTTCGCCGGCAGCGTTGCAGCCCTCGTTCCGGATGCGCGCGTAATAGAGCCAGGCCTCGTTTCCGATATTGTCGAAATTTTCGCCCTCCGCATCGGGATCGATGATGGACGGGTAGGCGATCGTCACATCGTCGCGATAGCGGTTTTTTTCGCCGCAGGGCTGATGCGAAACGCCGCCCGCCTGCAGCAGCGCGGGCGCGCTCCAGTCGATGAGATCGGGCGAGGTGGCGTAGTAAAACCCGGAACGCTCGTATCGGCCTGCCCAGACGCCGGCCTCCCAGACGGCGACGAAAAGGCCGCTCGCGCGATGGCGCACGAGCGCACCGACCGGCAAAGCGAAGGGCTCGATGGGCGCGCAGGTCGATTGCCGCGGCGCATCGGTTCGGTAGGGGTCGTCCCAGCGCGCCGTGAATTCGCGTCCGTCCCAGCCGCGCCAGCCTGCGCTGTTCAGGGGATCCTTGTTGCGAAACAGGCAGGCGCCGTAATTTTGACCCGTCCATCCCGTCGTCGATGCAAAAGCATAAACGTAGGCGCCTTTGGCGATCATGTTGGAAGGGTTGAAAAAGCCGCGGTGACGCGTCTGATCGAAATTTTGCCGAAAGGGCGTTGCGGCGACGATGTCGCCCGTGGGCTCGAAGTGGCGGGCCCCGTCGTGCGAGCGAAAGGCGACGATTGCGTTCCACCAGCAAGACATTGCATCGCTGGTCGCGCAGCGTCCGGCATGTATTTCTGCGTGATATTCATTGTGCACGAGCGCTGCGACGTTCACGCCATCGCGCGTCCAGAGCGATGCGATATAGCGGCGCCCGTCATAAAGCGCGGGATCGTCGCTCTCATGCGACTGAAGGGCAGGGGCGCAATCGAGTTTGAGATGATCGAGGTCGGGGCCGCGCATCGCGCGCGCTGTGTAATGCAGCGCGAACAATGCAACGCCCGTGCGCGTGCGGATTGCGCGCGCGTTGATGTCGGGCATGTCCTCCGGCGCGCAGCGGTCAGTGCGTGTATCGAACAGGGTTTGCGGCGCGCCTGCAAGCGTCATGCGCAGGCGGGGCGCATCGGCGCCATGCGCAGCAGATTGCGCAAACCATACCAGCGCCAGCGCTAGCGCGCGGGCGCCGGCCATGGCGCGATCAGTACGCATTCTCCGCCTTCAAAAGTGCGAAGGGCGTCATGGCGAGAATGTACATGTCGAACAGCAACGACCAGTTTTCGATATAGAACAGGTCATATTCGACGCGCTTCTGGATTTTTTCCTCTGTGTCCGTTTCGCCGCGCCAACCGTTGATTTGCGCCCAGCCGGTGATGCCGGGGCGCACACGATGGCGCGCGAAATAGCCGTCGACGACCTCGTCGTAAAGGTAGTTGGCGGCGCGCGCCGCCAGCGCATGCGGACGCGGGCCGACGAGCGACAGGTTTCCCTTGAACACGACATTGAACAACTGCGGCAGTTCATCCAGCGACGTCTTGCGGATGATGCGCCCAACCCGCGTGACGCGCGGATCGCCCTTCGTCACCTGCTTTGCCGCTGTATGGTCGAGCTTGTCGGAATACATCGAGCGGAATTTGTAGACCTCGATTTCCTCGTTGTTGAAACCGTGCCGCTTCTGCTTGAACAGGATCGGCCCCTTGGAATCGAGTTTCACTGCGATGGCGATCGCCAGCATCACAGGCGACAGGAGAAGCAACGCAGCCGATCCGATGATCTTGTCGAAGGCCGATTTCAGGACGACGTCCCAGTCTGCGATAGGCTTGTCGAAAACATCGAGAACGGGAACGTTGCCGATCCAGGAGTAGGAGCGCGGGCGAAAACGCAGCTTGTTGGCGTGCGCGGCCAGACGAATGTCGATCGGCAGCACCCACAATTTACGCAGCATCTGGAGAAGGCGCGTTTCGGCGGTGATGGGCAGCGTGAAGATGACGAGATCGATGCGCGTGTGGCGTGCGAATTCGACGAGATCGTCCACCGTGCCGAGTTTGGGGAAGCCCGCGACGACATCGGGCGAGCGATCGTCCGTGCGGTCGTCGAAAACGCCGCAAATGCGCACATCGCTATGTTTTTGCGTGGACAGGTCGTGCAGGACCTGTTCGGCGAGCGGGCCGCCGCCGACGATCACGGTGCGGCGCTCGAGACGGCCGGCATCCGACATGCGGCGAACGATCGCGGCAAGCAGGATGCGCTCGACGCTGAGGATGGCCAGACCCACGACATACCAGCTTGTCAGCCAGACGCGCGAGAAAACCGAATCCAGCTTGAGAAAGAAAACGCAGGCAAGCGCGAGCAGCAACACGAAGGACCATCCGCCGGCGACGCGGAAGCCCTGATAGAGCGGATCGCGAAAAACGCCGACGCGATAAAGATCGAGCGCCTGAAATACGACGAGCGTCAGCAGGACGACGCCGGGAATGGCGACGGCGTATTCCAGCGTCAACGGCGGATTGACGTAAAGCGTGTGGATGACAAGCGCGCTGACCGTCAAAAGGATGAAGTCGGCGGCGCGCACGAGACCGGTCAGAACGATTGGCGAATAGGCCGCTGCGGGCGTCTGCCCGGCAAGGCTCTCGGCGAGCAAGGCGCGGCGCTGGCGTTCGCCTTCGCGCTGGGCTTGCGGCGCATCGTCAACAGCGGGAGCGACTTCGATCCGGCGCATGTCTTCAGCTGAATAAGCCATGGCGAACTGATTCCTAAACCTTCACAATGGTGGGATGGGCCGATCCGGTTTCGGCCGAACGTTTGTGCGCGAGCGCGTCCTCATATCCAGCGATGACCGCGTCGCCCATGTTTCGCAGCGTGAATTTCTTGCCGACGAAATCGGCGAGCGCCGATGCGTCGGCAGCTTTTTCCTGCGGTGGACGAGCCAGCATTGCCGCTATCCGTTCGGCAAGAATGCAGGCGTCATCGCTGGGGATGAGGCGATCGGCGTAGGGGCCGAAAATTTCCGGAATGCCGCCGACATTGGTGGAAATCAGCGGTATCTGCGCCCCGGCCGCCTCGAGAACGACGTAGGGCAGGGATTCTGCGCGGCTCGGCACAACCATCATGCGGCCGAGTTTGAAAGCGGCGCGCGCCGGCATGGCGCCCGCGAAGGCAATTGACTTTTCGAGGCCG
>JAGWTA010000019.1 GCA_028869185.1 Hyphomicrobiales bacterium | reverse complement strand
GCGCCCTCGCCCGCAGGCCGCGCGTCATTGTTTTGCGGCGCTGCCGCGCCCGGCGCCGCCTGCGGCGTCTCGCCCTGCACGATGCGCACTTTCGCGCCGTCCGTCAGCCGCGCAAAACCGGATATGGCGACGCGCGCCGGCGGCGCAAGGCCCGATGCAATGACCGCCTCGCGCTCGTTCTGCTGACCCACCTGCACACTCGTCTGATGGGCGACATTGTCGTCGCCAATCACATACACGAATGCGCCGGAGGGGCCGCGCTGCACCGCCGCCGTCGGCGCAATCACGACATTTTTGAGCGTGTCGACGAGAATGCGCACGTTGACGAACGCGCCGGCCCACAAGGAGCGGTCATCGTTCGGAAAAATCGCCTTTGCCTTTGCCGTTCCCGTCGTGGCGTCGACCTGATTGTCGATGACTTCGAGCTTGCCGAGGCCGATCACGGTCGCATTGTCCTGCGCAAGAGCCTGCACGCTGACGGGTCCGCGCGCCATCGCGGCGTTCACAGCCGCGAGATTTTGCTGCGCGATGGAAAAGATCACCGCAGTCGGTTTGATCTGCGTGATGACGACGATGCCGGTCTGGTCGGAAGCGTGCAGAATATTGCCGCGATCGACCAGGCGAATGCCCGTGCGCCCGTCGATCGGCGAGCGGATCGTCGTGTAGCCGAGCTGCGCCTTCGTATTGTCGATGGCGGCCTGATCCTGCTTCACCTGCGCCGTCAGTTGCGCGACGAGCGCGCGCTGCGTGTCGGCCTGCTGCTTGGTGCCGTAATTGCCGACTGCAAGTTTCGAATAGCGAACGAGATCGAGTTTGGCGTTGGCGAGTTGCGCTTCGTCCTGCGCCTTTTTCGCAACCGCCTGATCGTAGGCCGCCTGATAGACGGTGGGATCGATGATGGCGAGCACGTCGCCGGTCTTCACATCCTGACCTTCGGCAAAAAGCAGTTGCATCAGGCGACCGTCGACCTGCGTGCGCACCGTCACGGTGTTGAGCGCCTGCGCGGTGCCGATGGCGTCGAGCGTGACCGGCATGTCGCCCGTGCGCGATTCGGCGACCGTCACGCCGACGGCCGGCGGTCCGCCGCCGGGCCCTGCGCCCGGGCCGCCGCTGCGGCGCGCATCGCCGGCCGGCGCGCCGCTCGCCTGCTGTTGCGCATGCTGCACGCCGGCGCCGCCGCCGATCCACCCCATGCGCCAGGCGCCGAAAGCAAGCGCGAGCGCCGCAGCCAGAAAAATCAGGAACCGGTTCACGGAATGGGATCCTTGCTGTCGTAAGCGGCCTGTTCGCCGGCGACGGCCGCCTGCCAGTCGCTTTCCGACCAGCCCCCGCCCAACGCCTGGTAGAGCGTTACATAGGCCTGATAGCGCTGAAGTCGAGATTGCGCGACCATATCGAGATTCTGAAACAGCGTCGTTTGCACCGTGGAAAGCGTCACGATGTCGATCGTGCCTTCGCGCAGGCGCCGCATGGAAGCGTCATAAGCCCGCCGGGAGGCCGCCGCCGCCTGCATCGTCAGCCGCTCGTGCTCGGTCGTCTTGCGCACGGCGATGAGCGCATTCTCGACATCGGAAAATGCGGTCAGCGCCTGCTTGCGATAGAGATGCGCAAGTTCGAGATATTTGCCCTTCTGCAACAGCAACTGGCTTTGCAGGTTGTGGCCGTCGAGAAGCGGTTTTGCGAGTTGCGCGCCGATTTCGTAAGCAATCGCTTCAGGCCGCAGCAAATTCTTCAGCGCCATGCTCTGCAGGCCGAATTGCCCCGTCAGCGAAATGCTGGGAAAGAACGCCGCGCGCGCCTGCTCGACGGAAAATTCTTCCGAAACGAGCTTGGCCTCGGCTTCTGCAACATCGGGACGGCGCAGCAGCAATTGCGAGGGCAGGCCCGGCTTGATGACGGGCGCGCGCAGGCGCGCAAGGCTGCCCCCGCGAATGGAAATGCTTTCCGGCGTGCGCCCGACGAGAACGGCGATCAGGTTTTTGGTTTGCAGTTCGGTTTGCTCGAGGCTCGGAATGTTGGCGCGCTGCGTCGCCAGCACCGCTTCCTGCTGCGACGTGTCGAGCACTGTGGCGGTGCCCACGGCGAGCCGCGCCTGAATGGCGCGCAGCACCTCGCTTGCAATGGCGACATTCTCGCGCGCGATGCGCAGCCGGTCCTGCGCCGCCAGCACCGCAAAGTAGGAATTGACCAGCGACGCGAGCGAAGACAGCGCGACGACCGAACGGTCGAACCGGCTGGCGTGCGCCAGCAGGCGCGCCGCAGCGGAAGCGTCGCGATTTTTGCCCCAGAAATCGATTTCGTAGCTGGCGTTCAGGCCAAGCGACAGGGCGGTGCGGCGCGTTGGCGTAAACGGCCCGGTCGAGCTTGTGGCCGTGCCCGGCGTTTGCGTGCGCGTTGCCGCGCTCGACAGGTTGACCGCCGGAAAAAGCGCGGCGCTCGCAATGCCGGCCTGCGCATCCGCCTGCTCGATGCGGCCGAGCGCGGCGCCGATGTCCTCGTTGAAGTCGAGCGCCTCCTCGGCAAGGCGCGCAAGCTCGGGCGAGCCGAATGTGGCGGCCCAGCGCGGCGTGACCGGCGGCGCCGCCTGCGTGCGGGCTGCCCGATACTGGCCCGCGACTTCAACAGCCGAGCCGGGCTTCACCCAATCGTGGGCGCAGCCGGAAAGACCGATCGCAGAAATTGCAACCGCAATGCAGGCCAGCCGCCTTTGTCCCACAAAAACCTCGCATTATGCGCGCCAACCGGCAAAAGACGGCGCATCGCCAGCTGGGCCGTTCTTATCCCAACCGATGGCCTTTCGATAGCCAGAGGTTAACGGAATCTTGTCCACGGGGCGCCCGAAAAAAGGTTTTTGCGCGTTGCCTCGGCCGGGCGGGCCTGTCAGAACGGATTCATGACGCTTTACGGCTATTTCCGTTCCTCGGCCGCCTGGCGGGTGCGAATCGCGCTCGGCCTCAAAAACCTGCATGTGACGCATGTCCATCGCCATCTGCGGCGCGGCGAACACAATGCGCCGGACTATCTGGCGCTTAATCCACAAGGATTGCTGCCCGCGCTCCAGCTCGACGACGGCCGCATCCTCACGCAATCGCTTGCGATCATCGAATGGCTCGATGAAACCTGGCCGCAACCGCCTCTCCTGCCGTCCGACCCTTACGACCGCGCGCGGGTGCGCGCTTTCGCGCTGGCCATCGCCTGCGATATCCACCCGTTGCAGAATTTGCGCGTGCTCGGCCGCGTCAAGGCGGCGGCCGGCGAGGAGGCCGGCCAGCGCTGGGCCGCCGATGTCAATCGCGAGGGGCTCGCCGCCTGCGAGAAGCTGATCGCCAGCGAACCCGGCCCCTTCTGTTTCGGCGCATCGCCCACGCTGGCGGACATCTGCCTCATGCCGCAGCTGGGCAATGCGCGCCGTTTCGGCGTGGATGTCGCAGCGTTCCCGCGCCTGCTCGCCGCCGAGACGGCCGCGCGCGCCCTGCCCGCCTTCGCGCTGGCTGCGCCCGAACATCAGCCGGACGCGGAATAGGCCTTACTTTTCGACGAAAGCGCGCTCGACGACGAAATGGCCGGGCTCGCCCATATTGCCTTCCGTGAAATGATGCTTGGCGAGCAATTCGCGCAGGCCCGACACCAGCGCCGGACTGCCGCACAACATCACGCGATCATCCGCGACGCTGAACGGCGGCAAGCCCACGTCCTGCGACAACTTGCCGGAATCCAGCAGATCGTTCAGCCGCCCCTGATGGTGGAACGCTTCGCGCGTGACGGTCGGGTAATAGATCAGCTGCCTGGAAATCTGCTCGCCGAGAAATTCGTCGTTCGGCAGCTTGTTCTTGATGAGATCGGCATAGGCCAGCTCCGCAACCGTGCGAACGCCGTGGCAGAGAATGACCTTCTCGAACCGCTCGTAAACCGCAGGGTCGCGAATGATGCTCATGAAGGGCGCAAGACCCGTGCCCGTGCCCAGCAGATAAAGATGCTTGCCCGGCAGAAGATTGTCGATGACCAGCGTGCCGGTCGCCTTGCGGCCGCAGATGATCTTGTCGCCAACCTTGAGATGCTGCAGCCGCGACGTCAGCGGCCCGTCCTGCACCTTGATCGAGAAGAATTCCATGTCTTCTTCGTAATTCGGGCTGACGATCGAATAGGCGCGCAGCAACGGTTTTCCGTTCACCGGCAGGCCGATCATGATGAATTGCCCGTTGGTGAAACGGAACCCGGAATCGCGCGTCGTCGTGAAGGTGAACAGCGTGTCCGTCCAGTGATGAACCGTAAGCACCGTTTCTTCGTTGTAGTTGGAATTGATATGCGTCATGCCGGTCTCTGCCTGATCGCGCGGCCAGCCTGGCGCCTGCCCATGCGCGGCGCCGCGCGTGCGGCTGTCTGCAACGCGGGCGCTTATAATCAGCGCGCCTGCGCCTGTCCACCAAGCTCGAACACGGTGACCTTGTCACCGCTGCGCAGGACGACCTTGCCAAAGGCGCCCGAGGTCTCGATCGCCTCAACGACGCCGACGCCCGGCGCCTCCTCGCCAACTTTCAGCGTCATCGGCCCAAACAGCGTGTTGAACATGGCGTCTGGCCCTGAAATCGAGACCAGACGGAAATTCTGCAGGGCCGCAGGCGGCAGGCCGCCGGGGCCAGCAGGCGCCGGTTGCGGCGCAATCGACCCTGTCGGCGTATCGTCGATTTCCTGCCGCGCCGGCGCCTCGCGCGGCGGAGCGACCGCCGCAGCGACAACCGCGACGCGATGTCGCGCAGGCTGCGCGAACAATGCAAGATGTTCGCCCGCATTGACCGCAGGGGCGCCGCCGCGACGGCGCGTCTCCCACCAGGAGGCTGCGGCGACCGTACTGACGAAAACCGATCCCACGATCGCTATCGCGATCTGCGCCCGGAATTCCTCATCGAATGTTTCGCGTTTTTTTGATTTTCTAGAAGCCACGTTCAATCCGCGCATAGGCGAGCTCGCTGAACGCGTACACCTGTGCGCCGACGAAAGACGCCGACAGCATCATCGCAAGAAACACAGCGATGATTTTTGGAACGAATGTAAGAGTTGCTTCCTGAATTTGCGTCAGGGTCTGAAAGACAGCCACGCCAAGACCCACGATCATCGCGGCGGCCACCGCAGGGGCCGAGGCGACGACGATTGTCCACACAGCAAGACGCATCAACTCCAGCGCGTCGGCTTCATTCATCGCTAGCTGACCGTGATGCCGGATGTGATCGCAATCGTCCCGCCGTTGACGAGATTGGCGGTCGAGCCGGAGCTGGTCACCGAAACGGAAGCCACGACGCCCGTCGTCTGCCCGTCCGCCGATGTGAGCGTGTGTCCGACCAGCGCTTCGGCGTCCTGCAAGTTCGAACTCGTGAGCAGGCTGTCGAGTTTCGCATTCGCCTGAACCTGCTGCTCGACGCTGGAAAAAGTCGCCAGCTGCGAGACCCATTGCGTGGAATCGGTCGGACTGGTCGGATCCTGATTCTTCATCTGCGCGAGCAGAAGTTGCAGGAACGCGTTGTAATCGAGCGTCGGCGCTGTCGTTTTCGTCGTAGCGGCGGAAGTGGCGGCATTGGCCGCCTGCGCCGACGATGTCGCGGATGTGACCTGCATCATGCAATCTCCTTCAACGGCGCGGGCGGCGCAAAACGCAACAATTCGGCTTCATCCGGAAAAGCCGCGCGAAGCCCCTTGAGCGCCTCGAACAATCGCCGGTTGTCGAACGAGCGGCGCACGGCGGCGATCTTTTCAGCAAGAACGTCGCCCTGAACCGCCGCCTGGATGGACTCGAACATGTCGCGCGCCTGGATGCGGGTGGCGCCGGCGTCCGCCGGGTCCATCAACATCGTCTGGAGCACGAAATAAAGCCGGCGCAACGGCGTGTTGGCGTCCTGCGCCTGCATCACATGGGCGTCGAGCAGAAAGGTGGCGTCGTTCAGCAGATCGAGCGACACTTTCCGGTCGACTGAAAACACTGCGCCGTTGAGGTAGATGCGCTCACCCGCCCGCAACGAGATGCGCATGATTCACCTCAATCCGTCGCGCACGATCGCATTGACTTCGATGAGCGGCGCGAGATCGCCGGCGCCCAGGCGCAGTTCCGTCGTCTTGCGGAAATTCCACAACCCGATTGAGATGAGCTGCGCGCGCAGCGCCGCATCGAGCGCATTGGCGTCATCGGAAAGGTCTGTCATGAACGCGCCCCAGATTGCATCAACGCAATCGAGCGCTTCCTCGCGAACGGGATCGGCCGAACCGCTTTCGCGCGCCGCTTCCAGCATGGCGACTGCGCGATCGAGAACGTCATGTTCGCGCCGACGCGCGCTGGTCTGGTCGTCGTCGGAAATTTCACGATAAAGAGCCTGCGGCATATGTGTCTCCGATGCGTCAAATGAAATTGACGAGACTGAGTTTGCTGATCCGGTTGGTGAGCGAATAGGAAAGCTCCAGCTGGGTCGTCAGCAGCGCAAGACTGGACGAAAGTTGCGCAGGATCGGCATTTTCCAGTTTTCCGGTCTGCGCTTTCAGAAAGTTCGCATTCGTCGTTTGCGCCGTATATTGTGTAGACAATTGGGCTTGCGTGGAGCCGACGGCGCTTTGCAATTGCGCGAGCGCGCCGAGCCCGGAGCCCAGAAGCGTCGAGGCCTGTTGCAGCACGGCGCTGCGCGCATCCGCATTGAGCGTCGAAATACCGGTGTCGGCGACCATCGCGGCGGCCTGCATGATATCGCGAAACGCAGTATTGTTCGCCGAAAGCGCGACGTTTGTCGTCTGGCCATCGCCCGTTGCGACATTCACGCCGCCATTGTCCGCGCTCGACCAGTTCGCATTCCAGGACGATCCGGAAAACAGCGCGGCAAAGGGCCCCGTGAGGAACGACTGCATGGCCGCGCCCGTGATCGACGACGATCCGGCCGCGCCTTGCGCAACGCCGAAGGCGGCCGAAAAGGCGGCGGCTGTCGCAGCGCGCGCGCTCGCGCCGCTCGCCTGCGTGTAGTCTGCAACCGGCGCGCGCCCCGTATTGGCGCCGCCGAAAATCGCGGCGCCCGCGTAGCTGGCGTTGAGCTGTCCGGCGATGAGAGAGAGCGCCTGCTGCGCCTGCGTCTGCAGGGCCGAGGGCGCTGACGAGCCGGACATGCCCTGCGTCAGCGATTGTTGCAGCGATTGCGCAACCGATGTGATCGAACCCATCGCAGCCTGCGCCGCCGAGAGCGAATCGCCGGCGTTTTGGCAATTTTGAGCATAAGCGTTGGCGTTGGCCGCCGCTGCGCGAAAATCGAAAGCTGCGCCGACGCCGCCGCCGAGCGTGCGCCCGATATTGTCGAGCCGCCCCGAACTGAGTTCTGCGCCGACGGTCGCAAGATCGCGCTGCGTTTTGGCGATCGCGGCGCGCATGATCGCGCTCGCGGAATAGGATGAGGGGGATGAGGGGATCATGGCGTGGCCGGAACGGCGGTGAACAGCGCCGTATACATTTGCTCGATGGACGACAATATTTTCGCCGATGCCTGATAGGAATGCTCCATATCGAGCATGCGCGACATCTGGTCGTCGATGTTGACGCCGGTCGCCGCGCTCAGCGCGCTTGCGGCCTGCGTGGCGACGGTGGCTTTCTGCGTCGCCGTGTCGCTTGCCGTTTTGTCGGCGGCGGAAATCCATGAGGCCGAAGCCGTCGCCAGCGAGGCGACAGATTGGGCGCTCTGCAATTGCGTGCGCGCATCGAACGTTTGGGCCGCATTCAGCGCATTGGAAATCGCAACGAGATTGTCCGAATAGGACGCCGCGCCGGTCGTGTTCGTCTTGTAGGTTGCCGAACCGATGCCGCCGTCGCGCAGCGCCGTCCAGTCGCCGCCTCTGGCGGGATCGACCGCAGGATCGACCGAGAGATCGCTTGCGAGCCCACGCGTCATGCCGCCCGGCAAAGCCGGCCCGCCCGACCAGGTGAAAAGACCGGTGCGCGCCGGCGCGACGCCTGCCGGATCGTTCTGCGCGCTCGCATTGATGAGGCCGCGCGCAACCTCGTCGAGCTGCGCCTGATAGGCCGGCGCTGTCACGTCGCGCACACGCGCCAGCCCCGCCAGCGCGCCCGATTGCAACGGCGCAGCCGCGCTCGCGCCCGTCACGGCGACGCCGTCGACATAAACCGCGCGCCCCGTCTGCCCCGCCGTGAAGGTGGACGTCGGCGCCATCGAGACAGAGCGCGCGCCGTCCTGATAGAGCGCGACGCCGCTGTCGGTGTAGAGCGCAACATCGCCATTGCGTCCCGAAACGGCGCTGACGCCGATCTGCTGCGCCAGTTGCTGCAGGATCGCGCCGCGCTGGTCCAGCGCATCCGCGACATCCGAGCCGCTGGCCGTCCCGCGCACGACCGCCTTGTTGGCTTCGTCGAATTGCGAGAGCAGGCTGTTGATGGTTGCAACGGAATTGGCCATCGCCTTGTCCGCGTCGGCGCGCGTCTGCTGCGTCGTCGCGCTGGCGCCTTGCAAACTTGCCGCAAGATTTTTCGCCGCCGTAATCGCGCCGGTCACGGCTGAAGCATCCTGCGGCGCGCCGCTCGCCGTCACCATCGCGGTCTGGAATGCGGCCAGCTGCGCTGTCGGGGACGCGCCGCCCTGCGTATCGCCGATCGTCTGCGCCAGTTTGGCGATGGCGTCCGACTCCGCCTGGCTCGCGGCGGAAACTGAAACGGACGACAAGGCTGCTTCCTGCAAGGCTGCATCGGCTGCGCGCTGCACCCCCACCGCGCGCACACCGCCCTCGCCGAGGCTTTCCGTGCGCAATGTGCGCACGGAATAGGTGGCGTCGCCTGCGCTCGAGATGTTGCGCGACAGAAGCGCTGTTTGCGCAGCATTCGTGGAAAGCGCCGAGCGCGCGGCGTAAAATGCAGATTGCAGGTTCATGACTTTGTGCCTCTTGCGGCCGCCGTTAGACCTTCAGATTGACGAGCACGTCTGTAATGTCGGACGCGACCTGGAACGCCTTTGAGTTCGCCGTGTAGGCGCGCTGCGTTTCGATCATGCCCGTCAGTTCGTTCGCGACATCGACGGTGGAATTTTCCAGCGTCGCCGACAGGATCGTTCCCGCCATGCCCGCGCCCGGCGCCGAAACGCTGGCGGGGCCCGATTTCGAATTGATGTCGAAAATGTCGCCGCTGTTCGGCGTCAGATTGTCCGGGCTCGGCACATTGGCGAGCAGCGCCTGAAACATCTGCACCGTCTTGCCGTTCTGGTAGACCGCCGAGATGACGCCGTTGCTGTCGACCTTGAGCTGGCTGAATTGCGCCGGCGCATTCCCGTCGAACGATGCGCTGGCGACCGAGAAGCCGGCCCCCAGCTGCGACATCGCGCTCATGTCGAGCGTGGCCGTTGCGCCGCCGGGGATGGCGAGCGAAAGGCTGTTGGCGCTGCCCGCCGCAAGTGCGCCGGTGGTTGGATCAAATTGCAGATTGGCTGTGGCCAGCGGGCCCGCGCTGTAGGGAAAGCCGCCGCCAGCCGATGCCGTGGAACTGTCGAAGGCCGCAACTTCCCATGCGTTCGGGCCCGTTTTCGTCATGTAGACGTCGAGCGTCACCTTCTGGCCGAGATAATCATAGGCGACGATCGAAGTCTTGTCGGTCGGCGCTGCAGAGGCGGCGTTTGCGGAGGGAAGGTTCGCGGCGGCCACCACTGTCGCGCCGGCCGGAAGATTGGCGGTCAGCACGCCGCTCGTAGAGGCCGTCGCGACAAGGCCCGTCGTGTTGATCTTGATGTCGGAAAGATTGGACAGCGCCGCGCTGGTCGTCGCGCCCGTGGAGCCCGAAACATCCACGCCGCGCAGGCGAAAGCCGGCGGTGTTGACGAGATAGCCGGAAGCATCGAGCACGAACGAACCGGCGCGCGTCAGATGCGTTGCGCCGGCGGCGTCCGAAACGACGAAAAACCCCTGGCCGGAAATCGCCATATCCGTCGGGCTGTTCGTCGCGGTAAAGACGCCCTGCTGGCTGATCGCGTAACGCACTTTCGTGTCGACGCCGCCCGATGTGTAGGCGTCGACATTCTGATTGACGAGCATGGTCTGGAATTGCGCGCTCGCGGCCTTGTATCCGACCGTATCGACATTCGCGATATTGTCGGAATAGGTGCTGATGCGGGCCGCTTGCGCGGACATTCCAGAAACGCTCGTGCGCATTGCGCTGAAAACAGACATGGATGGCTCCGAAGTGAGAAGATCAGGTGTTTCGCTGGGGGAGGAAGACGCCGTTCACACGGAAGCCAGATCGGCCTCCGCGCGCGCCTGGCCTTGCGCGCCGGCGACGAGGCAGTAGCCAAGGTACCGTTTGGAATCGATCGGATCGTAGCCAATGCGCCGGCGCAGTTTCTTGCGCAATTTGCTGACATGGCTTTCGACGACCGTCTCTTCGACTTCGTCGTCGAACAGGCCGTAAATCGACTGGAAGATTTGCTGCTTCGTCACGCGGCGACCGCGATGGACGGCAAGGAATTCCAGGATGCGGCGCTCGCGGCGCGGCAGCAGCATGGTCTCGCCTTCCACTTCCGGATCGCGGCCGTCGAAGAACACGCGCAGCGAGCCGATCGTGGCGACGCCCGTCGAATTTTCCGCCCGGCGGCGGATGGCGCGTGCGCGCGCCAGGATTTCACGCACGTGAACGGGCTTGCGCACGACATCGTCGCAGCCGCAGGCGAACAGATCGAGCGTCTGGGCCAGCGCGCCGAAATCGGCGAGCGCCAGGATGGGCGCAGCGCCCTTTTCGCGAATGGCGCGCACAAGCTGCGGCCGCTCCGGCGCATCGCCGATCAGAAAGCCCTCGACCGCGCCGAATTCTGTGCGCGTCGCGCCTTCGGCCCAGATCGTGAACTCGGCCGGCGAGAAGGCGGTGAGCGCGACGCCTTCGCGCCCGAACTGTGTAGCGAATACTTCCGTAACGGCAGACCGCGCCTCAATGAGAATGAACATCGGCGTCTTGCTCCAGTCTATTTGTCGAGATCAACCGCATCCGCCCAAGAGCTACGCTGGCGTTCGCGTCACGTTGGCACAATAAAGATCATCTATTATCTTTTGGTTAATTGATGTTTTAAATTTATATACGACACTTGGTAATATTATTACTATACGTAAGCTATTATTACTATAAGTCAGCGCATTACTTAAGGGCGGCAAAAGCTTCGAGCAGCCGGCGTCCAGGCGCCGAAGCCGGACCGCACCATCGCGCCGATGACCGCGCACACGTAGCGTTTCTGCGCGGGATTGTTGTTGGGTCCGGCGTGATAGCGCGCCACGGCGAGCGTCCAGCTCAGTTGCTCGGCGCGCAGCCGTTTGAGAAAGCGCGCCGCGTAATCGACATTGGCGGCGGGGTCGAACATCGCGGCAAGCGAGGGAAAATGCGCGCCGTGAAAATGCACGTTGACCTGCATGCAGCCAACGTCGATCAGCTTGGCGCCGCGCCGCTGCGCGCCTTCGACAATCTTTATGGCCGCTGCAAGATCGCGCGGAAAATACGGCGCGCCTTCCACATTGATCGCATGACGATCGAGCGCGCCGGTCCGCCCCGTTTCCGTGAGGCCGACGGCATAAAGCACGCCGAGCGGCACGCCGTGGCGCGCGGAAGCTTGCGCCATTTCGCGTTCGCATGCGCCATCGACCGCCGCCTGCGCCGCTGCGCTACAAAACAGCGCCGCCGCTGCGATCGTTGCTCTGTGAGACTTCATCATCTTCGCCGAATCCATCGCCATGCGGCGCGGCGCGGCTCTCGTGGCGCCGCCCGAACGACTGCCCGCCGTTGGAAAAATCCGGCGCCATCTGGCTGGACGGCGCATCGCTGGCCGAAGATGGCGCGATCACAAGCGCGCCAATGTTCAGCCCGTCGCTGGCAAGCAGCCGCTCCAGCGCCGGCGCTTCATTGCGGATGGCCGAAACGCCGCTCGTTGCATCCGCCAGAATGCGCAAATGAACCTCGCCTTGCGCAAATTTCATTTCGACCGTCACCTTGCCGAGATGTTCGGGCGCCAGCGTGATCGTCACCTTCGAGATCTCGCGCGGCGGCGGCGCAGCCGCATCTCCGGTTGCAAGCGCTGGCTGCAGATTGCGCGTTTGCGCGGACGTTTTCTCCGCATCGATCAAACCGCGTGCGGCGGCCGCGATCTGCTGCGCGACATCAGCCTGCGGCGCGGCGCTGTGTTCGACCTGAACAGAAAGAACAGGCGCAGCCAGCGCTGGCTTGTCTTCGCCCGCTGCGGCGCGATGCGTCGTCGCCGACGAAGCGGCCATGGCGCCCGTTCGCGGCGCCACAGGAAAATCAGCCGACGACCCGCCGCTCGCTGCGCTGCGCGCACGATCGGGCGCTGCATCGCTCAGACCCTGCGTTGCGAGCGCGTGCAACGGACGCGCAGCCAACGGCGCGCCTTGCGGCGCATTGTCGCACGCCGTCGCGCCGCGCGGCGACGCGACGGCTTGCGCGGCCTGCGCAAACAATCCGGGTTCGCCCGCGACCGCGAGCGCAAAGGAAACCAGCGGCGGCGCTGCGCTTGCGGCAGGCGCAGCTGTCTTGTCCGCATCGCCCTGCGCCGCAGGAGCGCTTGCGTCCTTTTTATCGCTTTGCTGCGATCCGGAACCGCCGCCGTTGGACAAAACAGGCGCAAGCGCTTGCGACGGCTTTTTGGGCAACGGCCGCGCAACAGGCGCACACGCCGCCAGCAATGCGTCGAAAGCGCCTGCCGCGGGCGACGCTGCGCCTGCCGCGCCGTTCCTGGCGAGCGCAGGAGAGCGCGTCGCGCCCCTCGTCATGTCCGTTTTCATCGCGCTCCCCGCAGCACTTCATCGGCCTCGCGCATCATCTGCTCGGCCTTTTCCGCGCCCGGCGACGGCGGCGCTTGCGCTGCATCGCCCGGCGGGGTCGGCGCCTGAATGCGCGCAGCAACCAGACGCGCGGCGCCCATCAACGCCTGATCCTCGAGCGCAAGCGCGCTCTGCGGCGCCTCCGCAAGTTTTGCGGCAACCGCCTTCGGGTCGTGCGGCGCTTGCGCGGCAATATCCCAAAGGCGCGCGCGATCCGCAAAGCGCGCGTCCGCCTCCGCCGCCTTGTGCATGGCGCGGCGCGCGCCCTCCAGATCCCGTTGCGCCATCGCTGAACGCGCCAGATGGTCATAAAGCGTCGCACGATCGCCTGCCCCGCCCTGATCGAGCGAGTCTTCGAGAACGCCGCGGGTTTTTGCATCCCCCGCCAGCCAGAATTTGGCGAAAGCGCCGCGAAACGTCTCGTCGAAATTCGCCGCGAAAACAGCCGCGTGAAATCGCGCGCGATAGTCGCGCGCGCGCAGTGAAAAGGCTTTAATGTCGCCCGTCTCGCTGGCGAGAAACACCGCGCGCCGCAACGCCGCCTCCTCGACGAGGCCGCCCGGCGCCAGCAACCGCGCCGTGTCGAGCAAGCGCATCGCCCTGCCCGGATCGTCCTTTCCGGCGACACGCGCCTGCGCAAAGGCCAACGCGCCGCCGATTTCGGCTGGCGCCGTCAGCGCATCGAAATTCAACAACGCGCGCGCGTCCTTGCCATCGGGCGCCAAAGCATAGGCCATCGCAGCCTTGACCAGCGGCGCCTCGTCGGCGGGAAAAAGCGGCGCTGCATCGCGCGCGGCCGCGCCATCGCCGCCCGACAGAAGATAAAGAACGAGCGCACGTCGGTGGGCTGCAACGCTCCAGGCCGCATGCGGCGCCTGGCGCATCGCAAGTCCCGCACGCGCAAGCAGACGCACATTGTCCACATCAGCGCCCGCCGTTCCTTTCAGCAGCGCCTGATATCCGCGCGCCACCAGGCTCATCGCCTGCGCAGGCGAAGGCGTGTCGCCGCGCGCAGCCAGCGGCGCCAGCCACAGCAGAAGAAGAAGAGAAAGCCGGTGCGCCCCGTGTTTCACTTCGTATCCTTGCGCAACAGGATTTCGATGCGCCTGTTTTCCGGCGCCAGCGGATCGTTTGGATTGCGCAAATCATGATCGGCATGCCCTTCGACGCGCTCGAAACGCGCCGACGGCAAGCCATCGCGAATAAGCAAGGCGAGCGCAGCTTGCGCGCGCGCCGACGAAAGGCGCCAGTTTTCGAGATCGCCGCTCTTGTAACGGCGCGCATCCGTATGGCCGCGCACAATCAGCGCGCCCGGCCGCTTTTGCAAAGCCTGCGCAAGAGCGATGAGCGCTTGCGACAGTCGCGGCTCCGGCTCGGCGGAAGCCACAGCGAACATCGTGAAATCAAGCCCGTCGCTGAGGCTGATCAGCAGGCCGTCCTTGTCGGCCTTGACCGCGAAGGCGCCCGGCGTTTTCGCCATGTCCTCGGCGCCAAGCGCCTTGGACACTTCGGCGTAAAGCGCCTGCGCTTCCTGATCCTGCTCCTGCATCGCGGCGCTTGCCGCCCGCATACCGTCGAACGGATCGTGAAAGGCTTTCTGCGCCTCGGCCTTTGCGCCTTCCTTTTTTGCGTCCTTTTCCTTTTTGTCTTTCGATTCCGCCGCATGTTCGGCGCCGGCCTGCTTGTCCTTTTTCGGCTCGGCCTTTTCGCTTGAATCGGAGGCGTCGAAATCCTCTTCCTTCGGATCGTTCAGGCCCTTGCGCGCGGGCGTCGTGTCCGAAAGGCGGATCGGATTGAAATAGCGCGCCACCGAACTGCGCGTTTCCTTGGAAGTCGAGTTGACGATCCAGAGCACAAGGAAAAACGCCATCATCGCTGTCATGAAATCGGCAAAAGCCACCTTCCAGACGCCGCCATGCGGCTCGTCATGCGCGCCGCCATGATGGCGCTTCACGATAACGATTTCATGTGTGTCGTGTTCTTCATCGGACATGGCGGGACTGCTCGTACTCGTTGAGGGCCTTCGCAAACGCCGCAAGGCGCAACACGACGACGGATTTATCGATGCTCGCCACGACGTCTGGCGTGTCGGATTCTTCGTAACGCACGTCGAGATCGCCGAAGGCGCCGGCGCTCTTCAACCCCTCGATCATGGCTTGCGGCGCGCTGATTTTCAGCGCGCGCGCATCGCGCGCATCAGCAACGGCGCGTACGGATTCGGCAAAAGCGGCCATCAGCGGCGCGCGGGCGGCCTGCGTGACGAAGGGCGCCAGGATTGTCTCTGTCATCTCGACCAGCAGCGCGAGCGCCTGATCGATATTTTTATCCAGTCGATGCAGCAATTGCTCCCCAAGGCCACGCCAATCCGGTTCCGGGGGCGCAGCGGGCGCGGTCGGCGCCGCGAACTCGTCAACGGCTTCCCCCGCTTCGGCCTCAACAAAATGCGGCTCGTCATTGGCGTGGTGTTCGGGCGCCGGCAGCGATGGCGCAGCCGGCGGCGCGGCGATTTCGGGCAGGTCGAATCGCTGCAGGTGATCGGCCAGCCTGTGCGCGCGCATCATGTCGGCTGTCCTTCACGGATCCAGCGCTTGAGAACCGCAGCGGCGTGTTCCTCATCGGAATCGATCGTCTGCTGCAAGCGTCGTTGCGTCGCCTCGCGCGGCGACTCGCTCATCGGCCCCAGCGCAAGATCGCCCATTGGCCCCGCATCGAACGTATCGGCCATCATCGGCGCTTCCTGCGCTGGCGGCAGAGCCGGGGGCGCAGCATCGGCGAAAGAGCGCGCAAGAGGCCGCAGCCCGAAGGCCGCAAACAGCGCGGCAACGCCAAGCGCGGCAAGCGCATTGATGATAGCGCCGGTCTGGCGCGTCAGCATTTGCACGAATCCCGGCGAAGAAACCGCATCCATGTCGCGCGCTTCATCGGCAAATTTGGCGGCGGTCAGTTTGATCGTATCGCCGCGCTCCTTGACGATTCCCGCGGCGGATGCGGCAAGATCGGAGAGTTCGGCGAGCTTTTTATCCGCTGCGCCCGGCGCTGCGTCGGCGCCGGCAAGGCTTGCCTGATCGATCACGACGGCGGCGCTGATCCGGTCGATGGAATAGCCGCCGCTGGTTGTCTGGATCGTCTTGGTCGAAATCTCGTAATTGGTCAGTTCTTCGCGTTTCTGGTTTTCCTCGCTGGCGCGCCCGCTGTCCTGCGCGCGCTTGTCGCCGGGGATATTGCGATCGACCGATGAAGCCGCTTGCGATTGCGCATTTTGCGATGTCTGGCTTTCCTTCACCACCCGCACGGAACGCTCGACGCGCGCATCGGGGTTGTAGATCGTTTCATTCGTCTGGCGCTTGTCCGTGTTCAGCCGGACGGCGACCGATACATTCATGTTGCGCAACCCGACAATCGGCGTGAGCGCGCGCCGTATATTGTCGGACAAGGCGTTTGAAATCGAATTTTCAAGCGCCATTTCGCGAACCGGGCCGCCATTGTCGCTATCGCTGCCGGAAGCCAGAACGCGTCCGTCCGTGTCGAGCACGGTCACGGCGTCGACTGTGAGGCCGGGCGTAGCAGCCGCGACGAGATGGCGTATGGCGCCGGCGACATTCACTTCATAGGCCGAAGAAAGCCGCACGACGACAGAGGCGGAGGCCGCCTGCTTCGTGCGGCGAAACCCGCTGTCTTCCGCCATGACGATGTGAACGCGCGCGGCGCGCACGCCCTGAATGGCCTGGATGGAGCGCGCCAGTTCGCCCTCCAGGGCGCGCACGCGCGTCACCTCCTGCATGAAGGAGGTGAGACCGAGCGACCCCATCTTGTCGAACAGCTCGTAGCCGGAGCCTGCGCCATGCGGCAATCCGCGTTCCGCCAGCAGCATGCGCGCGCGCGCCGCCTGGCCGCTTTCGATGAGCACCGTCGCGCCGTCCGACGCAACGTCGAACGTGAGATTGGCTTCGCGCAGCGCCGCGCTCATCGCCGCCACGTCATTATGGTCGAGCCCGGCGTAAAGCGTTTCATATTGCGGCCGATTCATCATCCAGGCGATAGCGGCGACGCCCGCCAGCGTGATGAGACCGGCGACCCCGAGAATGGTCAAACGTCGCGGGCCCAATTGCATGATCGAGCGCACGATTTTTTGTGGATCTTCCAGAATCTTCAATACGGACACAGCTGTCGCCCTGATAGCGTCGCCGCGATCCTCGCAATTCAACCTTGCGCCAGCTTGGCGCGTGCGCGCGCCTCAAAACGAAAACGGCCGCGCTTTCGCGCGGCCGTCTGCGGAGCGGTCGGACAGATTAGCCGCCGAACAGCTTCAGGATGAGCTGGGTGTTCTGGTTGGCGATCGACAGAGACTGAACGCCGAGCTGCTGCTGCGTCTGCAAGGCCTGCAGACGGGTGGAAGCGTCGTTCATGTCCGCATCGACCATCGAACCAACGCCCTTGGTGAGCGCGTCCGACAGGTTCGAAACGAAGGTCTGCTGCAGGCCGATGCGCGACTGCGTAGCGCCGAGGTTGGCGGCGTAGGTCTGCAGATTGCCGAGCGTTTTGTCGGCGTCGGCGATCATCGTGTCGAGCTGGGCGCTCGTCGTCGAAGAGCTGACCGTAGCCGTCACGAAGTTGGTGCCCGTGCCGGCGGCCGAGCCCGTGCCGCCTTCCAGCAGACCGAAGCCCGTGGTGCCCGTCGCCGTGCCGATCAGCGCCTGCGCGGTGATCGCGAGCGTGCCGACGGACGTGGCGCCAGCCGAGGAGCGATTGAACGAAGCGACGACGTTGATCGTCGAATTCGAGCCGTCGAGCCAGTTCTGGCCGTTATAGGAGGAGGACGAAACGACAGACTGCAACTGCGCGGACTGCTGCGCAATGTCCGTGCCGATCTTGTTCAGGTCGGCGCCAGGCTGCTTGGCCGAAACGAGATCGTTCTTGATGTTGTTCATCACGTTGATCGCGTTGTTGATCGCCGAGGAGAACACGCCGATCATCGAGGAGCTCTGGCCAAGCGCCTGATTGACCGCGCCCAGAGCGCCAATGTCGGATTTCATCGTCGTGGCGATCGCCCAGGCCGAGGCATTGTCGGCGGCGGACGAAATTTTCAGACCCGTCGAAATCTGGTTCTGGACGGTCTGGAGGTTTTTCTGCGTCATCGCGAGATTTTGCAGGGCGGTAAGCGCAGAGGCGTTAGTGAGAAGGCTAGACATTGTATGTCCCTATGAAAGATTCAGTTTTTGGGGGACATACCGGATCGGCCGGTTCGACGGTTCGGCGTCATGCCTTTGGGACTTGGTCCACAACCCGTCGTTGATGCGTTCGTATCAGTGGCGGATTACTGCCGCGTTAACAGGGTCTATCAAGAGTACGAACGAATGACGCTCGCAACGAGCAGGTTCCATCCATCCATCAATATGAAGAACAAAACCTTAATCGGCAAAGCGATGACAGTTGGCGGCATCATCATCATGCCCATGGACATCGTGAGCGTGGCGACGATCATGTCGATGACAAGAAACGGCAATGCGATCAGAAACCCGATTTCGAAACCGCGCCGCAATTCGGACATCATGAATGCCGGAATGAGGTTGCGCAATTCCGGCTTGTCGGTTGGCGCAGGCGTCGTCCCGCGCGCCGCAAGCTCCTCCATCGTGCGCAGGTCCTTGTCGCGCACGTTCTTCATCATGAAGGCCCGGAAAGGTTCGACGATGCGTGAAAACGCTTCCTTTTCGTCGATTTTGGCTTCCATCAAAGGCGTAACGCCGTCGGCATATGCTTTTTCGAATGTCGGCTCCATCACATGAAATGTCATGAAGAGCGCAAGCGACACCATAATGATGTTGGCCGGCGTGCTTTGCAGCCCAAGCCCGCTCCGCAAAAACGACAAGGCGACAACAATCCGCGTAAAGCTCGTCAACATCACAAGCAGGCTCGGCGCAATCGATAGCGCAGAGAGAACCGCAACAATCTGGATGATGCGCCCGGAGACGAGCGGACCGGGCTTTCCGAGATCGCCAAGGCCGAGCGTTTGCGCTGCGGCGTCGCCCGCAGCAAGGAGAAGGACGAGCGCAATCGCCAGCTTCATTGCACCACCAGCGTTTCGATCAGAACCTCGCGAGCCTTCTTGTCAGACCTGATCGTGGCGCGGTCGAACAAATCATCCTTCAGCCGCGCAAGGCCCTGTGGCCCCTCGAGGTCGCTTGCCGAAAGCGAGCGCAGGAAAGCTGCAAAATCGTTCCCCAGCTCATGCACGACGACATCGTCGATCTTTTTGGCGTCCGCCTTGAATGCAACCGCCGCTTCAAGGCGAACCCAGGCGCCGGGCGGCGCCGCCAGATTGACGATAATCGGCTTCATTTCGCGGACGACCCCGGCCGGCGCCGCTTCTGCGGCCTGTTCGGCAGGCTGGCATTGCGCCGCCGCCTCCTGCTTCGGACGTGGGGCAAACCAGCCATAGGCGCCGCCGACGCCGACCGAAAGAACCGCGGCCAGAATGAAAGGAATGATCTTTCCGAACATCGCGCCTCAGAACGGCTTGATCAGATCGATGACCTGATGAATGAGACTGGGTTGTTGCACTTCGGTCATGCGGCCCCGACCGCCGTATGAGATCCGCGCTTCGGCAATCTTGTCGTAGGAGACGGTGTTGTCGCGGCTCACATCGCGCGGACGCACGATGCCGGTCACGGTCAATTCACGCAGTTCGAAATTCACGCGCACTTCCTGCGAACCCGAAATCAGGAGGTTGCCGTTGGGGAGAACCTGCGTGACGACCGCTGCGACAGACAGCTGGATTTTCTCGGAACGGTCGATCGCGCCCTGCCCCGTCGTCGAGGAAAGCGCGTCGACATTGGCCGACCCGTTCGCTTTTGCAGATCGGCTGGGAAGCGAGACCGCAGCGTCGAATGCATTGGTCATCTTCGATTCGCGAGAACGATTCGATGAATTACCGAGCTGCGCGCTGTCGTTGATGGCGATGGTGACGGTGATGAGATCGCCGACCTGCGCAGCGCGCGCGTCTCGAAACAGAAATCCGGCCCCTGGGCCCCAGAGCGAGCCCGCAGAATCGATCGGCGCAGCGGGCGCAGCGACCGTTGGAGGGATTTCCGCAGCGCTGCTGAGGCCAGCCCCCACCGCAGTCATGTGCGGGGCGACGCCGATATCGCGAACATCGGCCGCACAGCCCGCCAACGCGCAAACAAAAAGCAGAACGATACGTTTCATGAGGGGCGTTTCTCCGCACGCTGCGTCGCCAGGACATTGGTCAACGTTGCGGCTTTCGCCGCCGGCATTTCCGCCAGGATGGCGCTGGACAGGCGGGGCGGCAGGCGCGCGATGATAGCCGCCGCCATCTCGTCTTCCAGAAGCGCGATTTGCGCGGCTGCGGCGTCCGGCTTCATCTTCGCATAGATGGCGATTACGCCCTCCGTCGTGGCGGCCAACGCCTTGGCGCGCCGTTCCGATAATTTGCGCAATTCGTCGATTTTCGCGGCAAGCTTCTGCTCCCGTTCGGCGAGGGCCGCCTCGAGCCCGCGCAACTGCGCGGCGATTGCAGCGTTGCGCGCTTCTTCCGCGCTTTTGGCAACGGCGCCGCAGTAATTTTGCGCCAGGGTCGCCGCTGCGGAATCCTGCACGCCAGGCGCAACAACCGGCGCGTCTGCGCGCTGCGGCACGGTGACGGTTTTTGTTTTCACCACATGCGGCGCAGCCTTGCCTTTTGCGCGATGCGCCGTTTTGGCCTTGGCGGGCTTGTGCGCAAGCGCCTTGGCGATATGAGGTTTACGCAGCGGCTTTTCCGCTTGCGCGCGCGCGCCGCTTGCGGCCGCCAATGCAGCCAGAACAGCCAACGCCTGCGCGAGAAACTTTCGGTTCATGCTGCACACTGGCGCGCGCTGCTTGCGTCAGACTGAACTATTGAACGACGATTTCGGCCTGCAGCGCGCCCGCCGTCTTGATCGCCTGCAAGATCGCGATCACGCCCGCCGGTTTGAGACCGATCTGGTTGAGGCCGCGCACCAGCGCCTTCAGGCTGGCGCCGCGCATGATGGCGAACTGGCCGCCGCTCTCGCGCGCATCGACCGATGTGCGCGATGTCACGACCGTCTTGCCGCGCGACAAGGGCGCCGGCTGCGAAACCTCCGGCGTTTCGGAAATGCGCACCGAAAGGGCGCCATGCGTCACTGCGACAGTCGAAATCTGCACATCGGCGCCAATGACCACCGTTCCAGAGCGCGCATCGATCACGATCCGCGCCGGCGTATCCGGCTGCACGGCAAGGTCGCCGATTTCCGCCATGAATCGCGAATAGGAGATATTTTGCGGACGCCGCATCTCGACGGTGCGGTTGTCGCGCTCCTGTGCGATGGCCAGGCCGAACCGGCGGCGCGCATAGGCGTTGATCGCATCGCTGACGCGCGTCGCGGTCTTGAAATCGGCATTGCGCAATTCCAGCGTCACCGGGCCAAGCGGGTCGAAAGCCGACGGCACTTCGCGCTCGATCGACGCCCCGGCTGCAACGCGCCCCGTCGTCGGAACGCCCTGCGAAAGTTGCTCCGTTTGCCCCGCTGCGGAAAATCCGGCGATGGCGATCTGCCCCTGCGCGGAAGCGTAGGAAACGCCATTCGGGCCGGCGAGCGCCGTCATCGCCAGCGTGCCGCCAACCAGCGATGTCGCATCGCCAAGCGAGGAAACCGTGACGTCGATGCGCGATCCGACGCCGACAAAGGGGGGCACATCCGCCGTGACAAGCACGGCCGCCACATTGCGCGTGCGCAAAACGCCATTGCGAACCGCAATGCCCATTCTGTCCAGCATGGATTGCAGCGCCTGCTCGGTGAATACCGAATTGCGCAAGGTGTCGCCGGTTCCCTGCAGGCCGACGACAAGCCCGTAGCCGATCAGCTGGTTGTCGCGCACGCCGCGCACGAATGCGATATCCTTCACGCGCACGCCCGCCGCAGTGGGCAGGCAGAACATGAGCGCAAGCAGAAAGGCGAACGCGCGCTTCACTCGCTCACCCTCACCGAGCCGTTGGTCTGCACCACGCCGGTTGCAACCAGTCCGGTCTCGCTGTTGCGCACGCGCACAGCATCGCCGACACGCGCCGACTGCAGCATCTGGCCGCGCGTTGTGATGGTAATGCCGCCCTGCTGGAAAATGAGCTGCACGCCAGCGCCGTTGGCCAGCGCCTTCGGATCATCGACAGCGCCGGGCGGAACGGGCTGGCCCGCAAACAACGTGCGCCGGGCGACGCGGCCGATCAATTCATCGCGCGAGGCGATGGCGCCAGGCGCTTCTGAAACAGGCGGCCCTGCGCCGATCATCGCCGGCGTGATGATGTCGCCGGGATAAATCGTGACAACGGGCGCTGGCGCGAGATCTTCTGCTGCGCCCACGCACGGGAACGACAGCATGATGATAAGACCCGCCAACAGCGAACGCATTACCGCAGACCCTTCGAAACCACGCTGGCCATGTCGTCAGCCGCCTGAATGACTTTGGAATTCATCTCGTAGGCGCGCTGCGCGGAAATGAGATCGGTGATCTCCTTCACGGGGTCGACATTGGAGCTTTCCAGATAGCCTTGCCGCACGACGCCAAAGCCGGGATCGCCCGGCGCGCCCGTCGTCGCCTGGCCGGAGGCCGCCGTTTCGCGGAACAGATTGCCGCCCAGCGATTCAAGTCCGGCTTCATTGGCGAAATTCGCAATCGTCAACTGGCCGATCTGCTGCGGCGCATTCTGTCCGGGAATGGTCGCCGTGACGAGACCGGATTCGCTGACATTGATCGCCGTCGCCGTTGGCGGAAACTGGATGGCGGGTATGATCGCATAGCCGTCGCCCGTCACCATCTGGCCCGTCGCATTCGCGCTGAAGGAGCCCGCGCGCGTATAGACTGTCTGGCCGTCGCCGCCCTGCACCTGAAACCAGCCGCGTCCGCTGATTGCAAGATCGAGACTGTTGCCGGTGTTGGTCAACGCGCCTTGCAGATTGAGATTGCGGATCGCCGCAGCGCGGACGCCAAGGCCAACCTGCGCGCCTTGCGGCACGGTGGCGTCGCGCCCGCGATTGGAGACGCCCTGCAAACGCTCGGCCTGATAGATGAGATCGGTGAACTCTGCGCGAGCCCTTTTGAACCCGGTCGTATTGATATTCGCAATATTGTTGGCGATGACTTCGACATTGAGCTGTTGCGCGCTCATACCGGTCGCCGCTATGGCGAGTACTCTCATGACAAACCCTCAAATCGACATGCGCGAGATTTCCTGAACGGCCGCGACGATCTTGTCGCGCACCGCAATCGCCATTTGCAGGCTTTGCTCCGCCTCCATCACGGCTTCGGCCACCGCGCGCGGCCCGGCGGATCCGGTAAGCCCTGCAGCAGAGGTTTGCTCCGCATGGTTCAGCGATTGCGCAACGCTGCCGGCGGCGCTGGCGAGCATGGAGGTGAATTCCTGCGTTGCGCCGACAGCTGTCTGCGTCGTTTTCTGGATGGCGGATGGCGCCGCCAGTTCTCCGATTGCGGCAAGTGCGGGCAGCATGGGCGGCTCCTCAGGGCTTCATGAGATCGACGGTCATCGAATAGAGATCGCGAGCCTGCCGAATGACCTGAAGGTTCGCTTGATAGGAACGATTGGCCTCGCGCAAATCCGCCATTTCGATCATCGGCTGGACATTGGGCGTCTTCACATTTCCATTTTCGTCCGCAGCCTGGTTGCCGGGGTCATGGACGAGCTTGAACGGCGCGCTGTCCCGACCGATCGATCGAACCGTCACGAAGCGAACGCCATCCTCGCGCGACAGCTGCTCGCCAAAGGTGATCGTTCGCCGGACATAGGGGTCCGATCCGGCGGTCGCGCCTGTCGAATTCGCATTGGCGAGATTTTCGGAAACGATTCGGATGCGTTGCGTTTCGGCGGCAAGGCCCGATCCGGCGGTGCGCATGGCGGCGGTCAGAGCGTCGATCATCGTCAACCCTTCAGACTGGCGAGCAGCATGCGATTGAACGCCTTCACGATGTTTGTATTCATCATGTAGGATTGCCGCACTTCATTGGCCTTCAGCATCTGCTGTTCCAGACTGACGCTATTGCCGCTGTAGCTCACGTCCCAGCTTCCGCTCTCGCGCAGGCCCGGGCTTTTTGCAGTCTGCTCGCCGGACATTGCGATATGCCCGCTGCTTGTGCGCGTCATCGCCAATCCGGCGCTGCCGAGCGCCGTGGCGAAAGGCGCGACATCGCGCGCGCCATAGCCTGGCGTATCGGCTTGCGCGACATTTTCCGCAATCGTCTTCTGCCGTAACGCAAGCCAGTCGGCCTGGCGCGCGGCAAGTTGAAAAAGCGCAGGGGTTTGCATGGCGGCTCCTGAGCTTCAGCAATAGCGCCCGGCGCTTGCCTCAAACTGGCCGGCGCGCGCCCGCGTCCGCATGGGCGATCTGATTGATGATATGGGCGATCGCGCGATAGAATTGCGGCGGAATCATCTGCTCGATCTGCACCTGATCGTACATTGCGCGCACAAGCTCGCGGTCTTCAACGATGGGAATCTGCTTTTCCTCGGCGCGGGCGCGGATCTTCAGCGCGAGATGATCGAGGCCCTTGGCCAGAATGAGCGGCGCGCCGCCCTCGGTGCGCACATAGCGCATCGCAATCGCGTAATGCGTTGGATTGACAAGCACGACTGTCGCCTTGTCGACATCGGCGATCATGCGCCGGCGCGCCCTGTCGAGCGCCAGCGAACGGCGGCGCGCCTTCAGCAGCGGATCGCCTTGCGCTTCCTTGTATTCCTCCTTCACCTCCTGGCGCGTCATGCGCAAGTTCTTGCGCCAGTCGATCTTGACGAAGATAATATCGAGCGTCGCAATCACGCTGGCGACCAGCCCCAGCACGGTCAGGAGCTCGATGCACAGTTCAAGCGTCAGTGGCGCAAGCGCGCCTGCATTTGACGCAGCGGAAGACAGCATGCGCTCGTATTGACCGCGCAACACAACAGCGGCCGTCGCCGACAGGACGCCAAGCTTGATCAACGAGACGAAAAACCGGCGCCACGCCTTCTTGCCGAAAACGCGCGCAGCGCCCTGAAACGGATCGAGCCGCGACAGATCGATTTTCATCCGTTTGAGCACGACGCGCGGCGCGCCATGCACGAGCGATCCCGACAAGCCTGCAAGCGCGCCGCCGAGAATGGCAGGCGCAATGACCCACAACGCGCTGCCCCCGATAAAAGTCCCAAGCGAGAAAAAATCCGCCGACGCATTGAGCCGGAGCGACCCCGCGCCTTCCCAAAGCCCTGCGAGCGAAAGCGCCAGCAAGCGCGCATTGGCTGCAATCATGGGCAAAGACAGAGCGAGCACGATGAAAAGCGCCGCCGTCGCCGCATCGCGCGACACCGGCGTCTCGCCGCGCTCGATCGCGTCCTGAACTTTTTTCTCGGTTGCCTCTTCGGTTTTGTCGCTGTCGCCCGACATGGATCAGGATTCGTCCGGATCCAGATCTTCGCCCGGCATGACGAGCTCGCCGCTTTCGGCAAGTTGCAACGCAAGGTCCGCGATCGCGCGCCGCGCCGTCGCAATATCCTTTTGGGCCGGCGCGACGCCGGACGTCAGTTCCGATTCCACCATGCGCCGTCCACGCGCAGAGAGCGCGCTGAGCACGGCCTCGCGCAAATCGCCTTCCGTTTCGAAAAGCGCAAGCGTGGTGCGTTCGGTCGGAGTGCGATCGAACAGGGCGGCGCGCGCCGGCGCGTCGAGTTTGACAATATCTTCGAATTTGAAAACGTGCTTCTTGACGCGCTGCGCATCGGCCGGATTTTGCCGCGCCAGCTCCTCGAGCGTCGCCTCGAAATCGGCCGTATCCATCTTGTTGATGATCTTGCCGATGCGCGCCGGCGCTTCCTTGTCGTCGTCTTCCTTGGTCTCAAGAAAGCGCATCAATTCGCGTTCGATGAGGCCGATGTAGAGCCCTTCCGGCGGCCTTGCGCGCAGCATTCGCGCCAGAATGCCCCCGCGCAGATCGACCGAAACGAGCGCCAGCGTTTCAGCGGCAAGATCGGGGCTCAATTTGCTGACGACAAAAGCCGCCGCCTGCGCATTTTCGGTGGAAAGCCACTGGGCGATCTGCTTGGGCGCCGCCATGCCGAGTTCGGCCCAGACATCGCGGGTCTTTCGCTTGGCAAGATTGCCGCCAAGCGCCGCCGCTTCAGCAGGATCGAGCGTTGCCGCCAGAAGATCCTCGACCTTTTCCTGCGAGATGACGACGCCGGGGCCTTCGTCGACTTCGCTTTCGAATTGCGCCAGCACGCCTTCGAGCGCCGAGGGGCCCAGCGAGGCCATACGCTCGGCCGCTTTCAGAACGGCGCGCAAATCGTCGCGATCGAAATATTTCAAAAGCCGGCCGGCCGCCTCCTTGTCCATCGACAGCAGCAGGGATGCGGCGCGTTGTACGCCGTCGATGCCGGGAACATTTGGCGCGGCGACGAGATTCATGAATCAATTGCTCGCATGGATGGTCGTGATCGAAACGGCGAAATTCTTCGCATCGCCATCGAGCACAACGAGTTCGCCCTTGCCGAACGGCTCGCCGTTCACGAGGAGGTCGACTGGTTCGCCGATGCGCCTGTCGAGTTTGAGCACTGCGCCCATGTCGAGCCGCGCGAGTTCTGCAACCGACAGGGCGACTGACCCCAGAACGATCTGCAGCGAGACGGGGATCCGTCGCACGATTTCCTCGCGGAAAGCGCCGGGTTCGGCTGTCGGTTTCAAAGTTTCGCTCATTCCGGATTCCGCCATTTGCCTTCCTCCACCTTCACCACGAGTGCGCCGTTCTCACGGCCGAGCCGTCCGAGAAACACCGGGGCGCCATCGGCTGACAATGTGATTTGCGAATCGACATGGGCGCGCAGCGGCAGCAGATCGCCAGGCCGCAGCCGCGCCATCGTCGACAAGGCCACCTTCTCGGCCGGCAGCGCAGCGGTCAACGCGACGGCGGACTGGCGCACGCGCGAGCCGATGTCGTGGCGCCATTTCTGCGCGCCCTCGCCGGTTGTTTCGGCATTGGCCAGCAGCGTTTCGGGCGCACGCAGGAACATGCGCGCAGTTCGCCCGCCGCCCCATTGCAATGTCGTGGTCATTTCCCAGAGCGGCGCATCGCTCTCTTCGGAGGGTTTGTCGGGCGTGAACACCGGCTTCTCCGGCGCATAGCGCGAGATGGCCTCCGCAAAAGCCCGCGAAACAGCAGCACAAACCTGCGACAGCGCCTTGCGATCAAGCCGCGTCAACAACCGCTGCGCATTGGGCTCGCTCTGCAACGAGCCCCCGAAGGCGGCTTCCACTAGGCATTCCGCATCGGCGCGCGCCAGAGACAGATCGAGCGTCGCGCCGCTGTTCTCGTCGCGGTAGCACGCCTTGTAACTGGCGTCTGTCGCTTCGACGCCCTTGACCACGGCGATTTTTCCGGAAAATCCGATCGCCGATTTCAGTTCGCGTTCCAGCGCTTCTTTCACGCCGCCCATCGCCAGCGTGCGCTGGGCGTCGGCGCCATCGTCCTTGCGCGCAAGGCGTTCGCGCAGAATGTCGCGCGTGAGTGGCTTGGCCGCCGCCTGCATCACGCCGCCTCCGCTGTCTTGGAGCCGGCCGAAAGGGTTTCGTTCTCGACATCATCGATAGAGGGACGTTCCGACAGCGGAACAGTCTTGCGGCCGTGTTCGACGGCGATTTGCGGCATGGCGCCGTTCATGAAGGCCAGCAATGATTGCTTGACGATGATATAGGCCCGCAGCTTTTTCTCGCGCGTCACCTTGATCTTCGCGCATAGCGGCGTGATGACGCCGTAAGACAAGAGAATGCCGGCGAATGTGCCGACGAGCGCCGCGCCGATCAGATGGCCGAGCAATTCGGGAGATTGATCCAGCGCGCCCATCGCCTTGATGACGCCCAGAACGGCGGCCACGATGCCAAGCGCAGGCAAGGCTTCCGCAACGGCGGACAAGGCGAGGTAGGGTTTCATCTTGTCGCGGGAAATCGTGTTCAGCTCTTCGTCCATCAGCGCTTCGATTTCATGCGTTCGCGCATTGCCGATGATGATCAGGCGGCAATAGTCGCAGATGAATCCTGTCAGTTCCTTCTGCGCGAGAATTTTCGGAAACTGCTGGAAGATTGCCGATTCCGTCGGATTGTCGACATGGCTTTCCGCCTCGGCGCGCGATTTCGTTTTCAATTCGCGCATCAGCGCGAACAATACGCCGAGCACGTCGAGAAAATCGCGCGGCTTCGGGCTCTTGTCGAGCACAGCCTCGACGACGGCGCTGCCGGTGTCCTTCAGCACTTTGCCGGTATTGGCGATGATCAGCGTGCCAAACGCGGAACCGCCGATGATTACGAATTCCCAGGGCTGCCAGATAACTGCCAGATGGCCGCCCAGCGCTGTAAAGCCGCCAAGAATGGACCCAAGCGCGACGACAAGGCCGATAACGAAATTCAAACGAGCGCTCCTCAGGCTTCACGGCCCGCACGATGCGCGCCCGGCCTTGCCTTGAACTTGCCGCCTTGCGCACAAGGTCCGCGCCAGTCCCGCGGCGTTAACTGCCGGCAAGCCGCCGCTGTCGCGGCGCGGAGCCTGTTCATGTCGACTGCCGTTCATCTTGGCGCCGCCGCCGAAATCGCGTTGACGCGCCGCCTGGAAGCCCTTGCAAACAATGTCGCGAACGCAACGACGCCCGGTTACCGTGCGGACGGCGTAAAATTCGACGCGCTTGTAGCGACGCGCGGCGGCGATCGCACAACCTACCCCAGCGGCGCCGTCGATTATATTTCGCGCGCCTCCGGCGGCGTGCTGCGCACGGGCGCGCCGCTTGATCTTGCGGTGCGGGGCGACGCCTGGTTCTCCCTGATGACGCCCGCGGGACAAACCTATACGCGCGACGGGCGCGTCACGCTCGCCAACACCGGCGAATTGCTCTCGGTCAACGGCTATTCGATTCTCGACGCCAGCGGTTCGCCCATGTTCGCCGATCCCGGCGGCGGCGAGATTTCCGTGGCGCCCGATGGCATGATGACGCAAGGCGCGCGCCAGATCGGCGCGGTCGGCCTGTTCAAGCTCCCCGACGATACGCGCCTCACGCGTTACGACAATTCCTCGCTGTTCAGCAGCCTGCCGGCCGAACCGGTCGTCGATTTTTCGCGCAACGGCGTGTTGCAGGGCTATATTGAACAAAGCAACGCCGATCCCGTGATCGAAATGGGGCGTCTGATCGAAATTCAGCGCGCATTCGAAGCGGTGGCCGGCGCCATCGACATGAGCGATACGCTCGCGCAGGACGCGATCAAGACGCTCGGCTCGCCCTCATGATTGCGCGTGCAAAGCCGCTTTCGGCGCTTGCCCGTTTTGCCGCCGAATGTGGCGCGCCGCACCGTTTCGTACAATTCGGCGGCCATGTCGCGGGCGCAACGCCCGCCGCGCTCGAAGTCGAAGGCCTTGCGCAAGGCGTGGAGCTCGGCGCGCGCGTTTGCCTTGGCGAAGAACCCTTCGGCGAAATCGTCAGGATCGATCGCGGGCGCGCGCTCGTGGCGCCGTACCGGCTGCACGCGCGCGTGCCGATCGGCGCCGCCCTGATGACTGGGGAAGGCGATATTATCCGCCCCGGCATGGACTGGCTCGGGCGCGCGCTCGATGCATTCGGCCTCCCCATCGATGGCGGCCCGCCGCCGCAGGCTGGCTTCACGCCCGTGCGCCTCGACGCCAGCGCGCCGCCTGCGCTGGAGCGCCCGCCGCTGGGCGAGAAGCTCGAAACCGGCGTGCGCGTCATCGATATTTTCACCCCGCTCTGCTTCGGGCAGCGCATCGGCGTTTTTGCCGGCTCCGGCGTCGGCAAATCGACATTGCTCGCGATGCTGGCGCGCGCCGATTCTTTCGATGCTGTCGTCGTCGGCCTTATCGGCGAGCGCGGCCGCGAGGTGCGCGAAATGCTCGAGGGGCCGCTTGCCGCTGCGCGGCAAAAGACTGTGACAATCGTCGCCACGGGCGATGAATCCGCGCTCTTGCGGCGGCGCGCGGCATTCATGGCGCTCAGCGCCGCGGAATGGCTGCGCGATCAGGGCATGCGCGTGCTGCTCATCATGGATTCCATCACGCGCTTCGCGCATGCGCTGCGCGAGATCGACATAGCGGCCGGCGCGCCGGCCGTGGCGCGCGGTTATCCGCCTTCCGTCTTTTCCGAACTGCCGCGTCTGCTCGAACGCATCGGCGCCGGCGTTTCCGGCGCAGGCTCGATCACCGGCGTCATTTCCGTTCTCGTGGATGGCGACGATCATAACGACCCGATCGCCGACACCGTGCGCGGCGTTCTCGATGGCCATATCGTTCTGGAGCGCGCGATTGCGGATCAGGGGCGTTATCCGGCCGTCGACATATTGAAATCGCTGTCGCGCCTGTCGAACAAGGTCTGGAGCCGGGACCAGACGGCCTTCGTCCGCATGCTGCGCGCGCATGCTGCGCGCTTCGAGGACACGCGCGACTTGCGCGCGATCAATGGCTTCAAACCCGGCGCGGACGCTGAGCTGGACGCGGCGGTGGCGTTGACGCCGCGCCTTTACGCAGCCCTCGCGCAAAGCCCCGAGGACGGGCCGCAAAACGACGCTTTCGCGTTCATGGCTGCAACACTTGGATTTCCGACGCCAAAATGAGCGATATCCCCGCGCAACAACAGGATACGCGCGCGCCCTCGCGCGACGTCATTTTCGCGCTCGGCATTGTCGCAATCCTGGCGATTTTCTTTCTGCCGACGCCGCCGGTCCTGATCGACATCGGCCTTGCCTTCTCGATCTCGCTGTCGGTCCTGATTCTCATGGTCGCGCTGTGGATTGAAAAGCCCCTCGAACTCTCGGCTTTCCCGACCGTTTTGCTGGTCGCCACCATCCTGCGGCTTGCGCTCAACATCGCGACGACGCGCCTCATCCTTTCGCATGGCGCCGAGGGCGTCACGGCGGCCGGCTATGTGATCGGCGGCTTCTCGCGCCTCGTCATGAGCGGCGATTTCGTCATCGGCTTGATCGTTTTCGCCATTCTCGTCACCGTCAATTTTCTCGTCATCACCAAGGGCGCAACCCGCATCGCCGAAGTCGGCGCGCGTTTCACCCTCGACGCCATTCCCGGCAAGCAGATGGCCATCGACGCCGATCTTTCGGCAGGGTTGATCGACGACAAGGGCGCGCAGGCGCGCAGGCGCGAACTGGAAGAGGAAAGCGCGTTTTTCGGCTCGATGGACGGCGCCTCGAAATTCGTGCGCGGCGACGCCGTCGCCGGTCTCGTCATTCTCGCAGTCAATATTTTCGGCGGCGTTGTCATCGGCGTCACGCGGCACAACATGTCGGTTGCAGCCGCGACCGATGTGTTCATCAAGCTCTCCGTCGGCGATGGCCTCGTTTCGCAGATCCCCGCGTTGATCATTTCGCTGGCCGCCGGCCTGCTCGTGTCGAAAGGCGGAACGCATGGTTCGGCGGACCAGGCGGTGCTGGGACAGCTCGGCCGGCGCCCGCGCGCTCTTTTCGTCGCCGGCGCGCTCGTCAGCGGCCTGGCGCTTGTGCCGGGCCTGCCCTTCCTGCCCTTTGCGCTGCTGGGCGCGTTGCTCGCCACGGCCGCCTATATCATTCCCCGTCGCCTCGCGCGCGCGCAAAGCGAAGAGGCCGCGCGCAACGAGCAGGCGCGCCTTGCGGCTGCGGAAAACGAAAAGGATTCGGTCCGCGAACATTTGCGGCCCGTCGAAATCGAGCTGCGTCTCGGCCGCATGCTGGGCGCGCGCATGATGCCCGGTTATGACGATCTCTCGCGCCGCGTCGCCAAGATGCGCCGGAAATTCGCGGCCAATTACGGCTTCGTCATTCCCGACATCAAGCTCAACGCCGACATGGAAATCGCGCCGCGCACCTATCAAATCCGCATTCACGCTGCATTGGCTGGCGGCGCGGAAATGCCGGCCAATGATTTTCTGTTGATCTACGGCGAAGGCGAAAAGCCCGATCTGCCGGGGCTCGATACGGTTGAGCCGGCTTTCGGCCTGAGGGCGATGTGGATTTCGCCATCCTACGTCGCCGAAGCGCGCCGGCTTGGATACGATCCCGTGGACGGCGCATCGGTGATGCTGACGCATCTTTCCGAGACGCTGCGCGGCAATCTCGCGCAATTGCTGTCCTACAAGAACATGCGCGCCTTGCTCGATCGGCTTGAGCCGGAATACAAGAAGCTGCTCGAGGATATTTCGCCAGCCCACCTCTCCCTTTCCGGCCTGCAAAGCATCCTCAAAGCCTTGCTGGCTGAGCGGGTATCCATCCGGAACCTGCCCCTGATCCTTGAAGCGGTCGCCGAAATTGCGCCTCTCGCGCGCAGGCCAGAACAGATCGCCGAACATGTGCGCATGCGCCTTGCCCCGCAGATTTGCGACGATCTGATCGTCGACGGAAAATTGTCGATCATGCGCCTTGGCCGCAAATGGGATCAGGCGTTCCAGCAGTGCCTGCGGCGCGACCAGAAGGGCGAGGTCGCCGAATTCGACATCGACCCCGCGATGATCGAACAATTCCTGAAAGAGACTGCGCCTCCCTTGCGTCAGCGAATCGACAAGGGCGAACGCTTTGCGCTGGTGACGACGCCGGAAGCGCGCCCCTACGTGCGTATGGTCATCGAGCGCGCCCTGCCGTCCTTGCCCGTGCTCTCGCATCTGGAAATCGCGCGCGGCGTCGATCTGAGATCGCTGGGCGCCTCGTCGTGACGCCGGCGCTGCAAAACGCCCTGATTTCGTATTTCGTCATCTTTTGCCGCATCGGCGGCTGCTTCATGCTTGCGCCCGGCCTGTCCTCGGCGCGCATAACGCCGCGCATCCGTCTGTTTGCCGCGCTTTCGCTCAGCGCGGCGCTGGCGCCCAGCCTGATGCAGATCGTCCAGCCGCTCGTCGTCGAGGGCGGACAGGACCGCTTCATCGGGCTGATCGCGACCGAAACGCTCACCGGCGCCGCGCTGGGCCTGACGGCGCGGGCGCTGTTTTTCACTTTCGAGATGGCCGCCGCCGCAATATCCCAAGCGATCGGCCTCTCCTCGTCATTCGCGCCGCGCATCGACGACAACGAGCAAGCCGCGACGCTGACCGCATTCCTGACGCTGGGAGCGACGACATTATTCTTCGTGGCGGGATTTCACGTCGAATTGACACGCGCCATATTTGATTCCTATTCCGCCGTCGCGCCGGGATCGGCTTTCTCGGCAGGCGCGCTCCTGTCGCGCATGACCGTCGCCTTGCGCGACTCCTCGCTGGTCGCCTTGCGCATTGCAGCGCCTTTTTTCGTGCTCTCGCTTTTGACCCACCTCGCCATCGGGCTGGTCAATCGCGCGGCGCCGCAAGTGGCGATCTATTTCGTCGCCGCGCCCCTCGTCATGGCGATCGGTCTCGGCGCGCTTTATCTGCTGGCGCCGACCATGCTTTCGCTGTTTCTCGATTTTCAGGCATTTCTCATCGAACGGTTGTGAACGATGAACCGCATCGATCGCTTGCGCCGCGTCCTCTCCGTCAGCCAGTCGCTGACGCGCGCGGCCGAAGCGCGCCTTGCGCAAACCGAGGCCGAGCGCGCAGCAAACGCCAGGCGCCGCGCCGCGCTCGAAAACTGCATCGCCGATCCCGATGTTCTGGCCAATGCGCTGGCGCAAAAGCTGCAGGAATCGTTGCCCTTGCTGCATCGGGCCGCTGCGCGGCTGGACGAGGAGGCGGAGCGTCGGTGCGCCGAACTCGCGAAGTCCCGGGGCGCCCTCAAAGGCCTCGAAAAGCTCGTGACGCGGCTTGATGACGCCAGCGCCGCCGCCGCCAGCAGCGCGTTTCTCGAGGAAATGGGCTCAGCTATCGGCGCGTCAGTCTCCCGCAAGCGAGAGATGCGATAAGCTTCCGCAGGAGTGACCGATGTCCATAGCGCCGCTTTCCGATCTCGTTTTCGACGTTGCGCGCGCAGCCGATCCCGCGCGGGCGGCCGCAGCGGCCAAAATTCTGGGCGCATCGTCCATCGCGCCAGCCTCGGTCGCCGCCACGCCCGACAATTCCTTTCGCAAGACGCTTGCCTCTGCGGCCCCGCCGCCCCTCGTGCGCCCGCCAAAGCCACAGCTGCGCGCTTCTGCGTCGCAAAGCGCCTACAGCCAGCTTGGCGCATTGCTGGTGCAGAAGATGATCGAAGGCGCCATGCCCGATCACGGCGGATCCATGTTCGGCAAGGGCTTTGCAGGCTCGACTTGGAAATCGATGCTCGCCGAGCACGTCGCCCAGGCGGTCGCGCCGCGCATCTTTCCCGCCACGCCCGCCTTGCGGCGCGGAGAAAAGGCATGACAGCGCGCGTCAATCTCGACATCCCCACAGCCGCGATGATCGAAGCGCTCGAATATGCGCGGCATGAAATCGAAGCCGAGACGCGCGCGCTGCGCACTTTCCAGACCGCCGACATTTCAGAAACCTTGCGGCGCAAGGACATGATCCTGCTCGATCTCACGCGGCGCACGCGCATGATCGACGAACTCGAACCAACAAGCGAACTCGCGCGCGCGGTCGAGGAGTTGCGCGACGCGCTGAACGACAATCGCGCCGTTCTGCGTCTGCATATGAAAGCAGCTCAGGATGTTTCGGACATGATCATGCGCGCCGTCGCGGATGCGGAATCCGACCGCACATACGACGCCGCCCGCGCTCTTCGCAGAACCCCCTGAGCCATGATCAAGACGGTCATCATCGCCCTGCTCAGCGCCGCCCTCACGCTTGGCGCCTCGATTGGCGCGGGGCAATTGCGCGCGCGCCAGAGTGGCGAAGCCCATCACGACGCCGAGCCCGCAAAAATCGAAACACGCAAGACGCGCGTCATAAACGTGCCGATGATCGCCGAAGGCCGCGTCCAGGGCTATATCGTCGCGCAATTCTCCTATACCGCCGATGGCGCAGCGCTGAAGGCGCTGCCAACGCCCCCGGACGCCTATCTGCTCGACGAAGCGTTCCGCCTGCTTTACGCCGACGAAAAGCTCGACTTTCGCAAGCTCGAGAAATTCGACATTGCGAAAATGACCGCCGAGCTGCGCAAACGCGTCGGCGAGCGCATGAAAAGCGACGCCGTTCGCGACATCATGGTTCAGGAATTCAATTACGTCGCGATGGGCGACGTGCGCAAATAAGCAGCAATCAGATCAGGCCGGCCGCCGCATCGCGCGCAGGCGCCGCACGCCTGCAAAACGCCCCTGCCGCCAGGCGAGTTCGGCCAGCGTGACGTGGGCGCCATTGTCCTCGACAAGCAGGAATTGCCGCGATAGCGCAGCGCCCTGCGCCAGCTTCAGCCGCGCGCCTCTGTCGGACGTATCCTGAATGAAACATTCAGCGAGCGGACGCGCGCGCAAATCGCAGATTTCGGCGCGGCGCAATTGCACGCGCCGGCGCACGGCGATGCGATTGTCCTCGTTTTGCGGAATAATCCAGTAGAAGGCGCCGCGCGGCGCCGGCAGCAGCAATTTGCGCAACCAGCCGAAATCTTGCGGCGCGGCGGACAGGCGCCGCGCTTCGATAAGGACGCCGCCTTTTTCTGTTTTCACCGCGCACTCCCGATTCACTGCGAGCTAACCAGCGCTCGCTTGATCGGGGCTGGCGCTCAGCTCTTGGCGGCCCGCTCCGCCGCGAACTGGTTGAACGCGCCAAGCGCATGACTGGCGTACATGGCCGAGGGCCCTGCGCCCATGTAGATGGCCATGCCCAGCGTCTCCAGCACCTCCTGCTGGCTGGCGCCCTGCTGGGCAGCCGATTTTGCGTGGAACGCGATGCAATCGTCGCAGCGCACGGCCACCGAAATCGCAAGAGCGATAAGCTCCTTGGTTTTGGTGTCGAGCGCGGCGGGCGCCAGCGCCGCCTGCGCGATCGCGCCGAAGGACTTCATCACCTCGGGTGCGCCAAGGCGCAAATTCTTCAATTCGCCCGAGAGAAATTTGGCGAGGTCGGGCCAGTTTTCGGTCTGCATGCGATCCCCTTATATTATTACATGCGAATTTTATAATATAGGATTTTTTGTGACGCAAGACGCTTTTGACAGGGCCCGATCGCAGCGGCATGGTGCGCGTCCATTTTCGAAAGGTTTGCGCCATGAAACGAGAGCTTTTGAACGCCGTCTTCGGCTGCATATTCACTCTTGCGGCTTGCCGCGCAGCATCGGCTGGCGATATTGCGCTTGAGCATGTTTGGGCGCGCGCAACGCCGCCGGCGGCGCCCGTCGGCGGCGCCTATCTGACGATCCGCAACAATGGCGCGAGCGCCGACAAACTGGTTGGCGCAACAGCCGACGCCGCCGATCATGTCGAGATTCACGAAATGAAGATGGAAAACGGCGTCATGAAAATGCGCCAGATTCAGGGGCTGGACATTCCCGCGCATGGCGCCGTGCAATTGAAGCCGGGCGGCTATCATTTGATGTTCGAGGGATTGAAGCGGCCGCTGAAGGTCGGCGAGGCTGTGAAAGGGTCTGTCACCTTTGAAAAAGGCGGATCCATGCCGGTGGAATTCAAGGTCGAGGCGATGGGCGCCATGCCCGACAAGATGCACGACATGAAGCACGATCAGATGCGTTGAGGCAAAGGCGGGCAGGACTTTATGCCCAATGCCTGCCCCCTGAGGCGGCCTGCGCCGCCTCGCATTCCGGCCTCCCGAGGCGGCCTGCGCCGCCTCGCATGCGGGCCTCTTGCGGCGCTGGCTTCGCGCGTCTATAAGTCCGCCCGCAACGCGCTTCGCGCGCGATTTGCGGCAATCGGAGCGTAGCGCAGTCTGGTAGCGCACCTCGTTCGGGACGAGGGGGTCGGAGGTTCGAATCCTCTCGCTCCGACCATTGCTTTTATCCAAACATCGGAATTAACAGGCCTTTTCAGGTCGCGGGCGTCCGTTCAGCCCTGATGCAGTTCCGTGAGGATATGTTTCACCGAAGGCGAGACGATCGCGGCAAAATGCGCTTCGCGCTGCACGCGTTCGGCGTTGGAGCCCTTCAGATAGCCGCGTGCGCCGTGGGCGATCAGGGAGGCTTGCGCAGCCGCCAGGGCGAGTTGCGAACCATCGAGACGCAGCCGCAGCGTTTCGAGAAAGGCCGGGCGCGCCGGATCGAGCGCCTCGCGCGCGCGTTCGGCAAGCCGGGCCTGCAACAGCGCGGCGCGCGCGTCGATCTCGTCCGGGCCGAGCGGCAAAACGGCGAGCGCGGTCTGCGTTGCGCCATCGCGCCGCATCCAGTGTGCGGCCGCATGCGCCGCCCCGAGCGCCATGCCCATTTGCAGGAGAACGAACCCCTGCCGGATTTTCGGCACGAAAACGGCGGCGTCTTCGGCAAGCACCATGTCGTCGGGCACGAAAACGTCGCGCATCTGCACGCCGAACGTGCGCGTCCCTTCAAGCGCGATGAACGGCGCGCAATCCGTGAGTTTCAGCCCATCCTGCGCGCAGGAGAAAACGGCCATCGCAGCGCGCGCGCCGGTCGTGAAGATGCCCGCAAAGAGATGATCGGGCCCAAGGTTCGACACCCACGGCAATCGTCCGCGAACGCGCCAGCCGCCGCGCACGCGCTCGCCCTTGAGCGCTATGTCGCCGAGCCCGGCGAAGGCCTTCATCGGGTTTGACAGGCCCGTGCCGCCAAGCTGCGCGCCCGAAGCAACCTGCCGCAAGAGGCGCGCGCGCAGAACCGTATTGTCGCTCGCCGCCAGATACCAGCCGAGCGCATCCTGGCACCACACGCAAAAGGCCGTCGAGCCGCAGACCTCGCCGACGCGCATCATGTCTTCGGCGGCGCCCGCCAGCCCCAGCGGCCCGTCAGCGACATGCTGCCCATAGGCTCCCGCCTCGCCGAGCGCGCGCAGCACGTCTTCGGGATAATAGCCGTCCTCGTCGATCCGGCGCGTCAGCGGACACAGCGCAGTGGCGGCCAGCGTTGCAACATCGACCGGATGATCGAGAACAGCCGCACCCATCTCACGCGCTCTCGATGGAAAGGCGCACGGGATTTTTCACCGTATTGAAAACAGGCGACCATTGCGCCGTGTGGGCAATCACCTCGGCAACTTCCTGCGGGCTGGCGCCGTCGACATCGAGCCGCGCCTTGAGGCGCACATCGGTCAGCCCGACAGGCTTGGGATTGAGATCGCCAACGCCCCATACCGACGTCACATTGATGTCGCCTTCCAGCTCGACTTCGATGGCGTTGATCTTCCAGCCGCGCGCAACCGCGTTCGCCTGCAGGCCAACGGCGACGCACGTGCCGAGCGCGGCAAGCAACGCCTCTGTCGGATTGGGCGCGGTGTCGTCGCCCAGCAAACCCGGCGGTTCGTCGACGATGTGAGCCGGCAGGTCGCGCACGTAATTCAGGTGCCTGTATTTCTTGCCTTCCGCAACCGTGCGGCAACGCACGGTGCGCACGACTTTGGGATCGGCCTTGCCTTTTTCAGCCAGCGTCTTGAGCCCGGCCGGGTCGATGGTTTTGAAATGCGCGGTCATGTTCTCTCCTTGTGTTTCAGCATTCAGTGAGCGTGCGTCCAGCTGACGCGGCGGGCGATGAGCCCCAGCAGCGCATCCAGCGCAGCGCCGATGAGGCCGATCAGCAAGACAAGCGCGGCGAGCCTGTCATAGGACAATGTGTCGCGCGCATCGTTGATGGCGTATCCCAACCCCGAAGTGACGCCTAGAAACTCCGACGGCACGAGCACGATCCAGGCGACGCCGAGCGCAAGGCGCAGACCGACGAGAAGATCGGGCAGGATCGCCGGCGCCACGACGCGGTGCACGAGCGCAAGGCCGCGGCCGCCGAGCGTGCGACCAACCAGCAACCAGGCGGGATCGATGCGCTTGACGCCGGCAGCGGTGGCAAAAACGATTGGCCAGACCGCCGCCGCCGCAATGAGAAAAACAATAGCGCCATCCCATGTCGGAAAGGCCAGCACAGCAATCGGCATCCACGACAGCGGGCTGACCATGCGCAAAATCTGGAAAGGCAGTTGCAGCGCGCGCTCGATGAGCTTGACCGAGCCGAACAGAACGCCGAGCGGCGCGCCGATCAAAAAGGCGATGCCGAGCCCGCCCAGCACGCGCGCAAGCGATGGCGCAGCGGCGCGCCACGCCTCTCCCGAGCCAAGCAAGCGCATGAAGGCCGCAAGCGTCGGCGCCGGCGCAAAGCCGGTGAAGGCGGCAAAACGCGGATCGTGCGCCAGAACCAAACCGCCGATTTGCCACACAAGGCCAATCGCGACGAGGCCGGCAAGAGGCGCAAGCCAGCGCATAATTGCGAGCGCGCTGCGCGCGTCTTGCGCCGCTGGCGCGATAGGCGCGTTTCCGTGGGCGATCGCGTCGGTCATTGTTTCACAGCGCCAGAATTTCGGTGCGCGCAAAGGGCGTCGCCTTTTCCACCGATGGGTCTTTCAACCAGTCGGGTTGCGCTTTCAAAGCGGCTTCGACGAAACGATAATCGACCAGATCCTGCGCAACGAAAGCCGGATCGAGATTTTTCAGAAACGACGCATCGCCTTCGACGATTGTCTTGTTCATGGCTTCGACGATCAGCCTTGTCGCAGACGGATAGGGCCAAGGTTGGAAATCGACGCGCCCGTTGCCCCAGTCGCGATGGCGAATGGCGCCGGTCTTTTCATAGGACTCGCCATAATCGGTCATGGCCTTGACTACGACGGCGCCGGGCGTTGGCAGATAACCCTCGCCATCCTGCGAGAGAATGCGCGCCGCTTCCGCCTTGTTGTCGCGGATGAAGCCTTGCGCGCGCACGACCGCGTTGACAGCCTTTTGCGTCCATTCCGGACGCTCGATCGTGTCGCGCTCATGCGCAACGACAACGCAGCAGGGATGGTTTTTCCAGATGTCGCCGGTAAAGCGCAGCATGCGCGCTCCAGCCTTGATTTCGCCAAGCGCATTGAAAGGCTCGGCGACGATATAGCCGTCGATCTTGCCGGCTGCGAGCGCGGCCAGCATTTCGGGCGGAGGCAGAATTTGCAGCGCCACTTCATCCGCGCCGATGGCGCCCTCGGCGCGGATGACAGGCTTCAAACGCGACTCGCGCAGCGCATATTGCAACACGACATTATGCATCGAGTACCAGAACGGCACGGCGATGCGCTTTCCGCCGAGATCGGAAAATTCATGAATGCTCGATTTGCCGTTGACGACGAGGCCCGAGCCGTTCGTATGCGCCCAGGCCAGAATTTTTACCGGCAGCTTGTTGTTGTAGCGCATCCACACGGGGATGGGTTTGAGCAGGTGAACGAGATTGAACTTTCCCGCTGCAAACCCTTCGGCCAGCGCCGCCCATGATCGCACCGGAGTCGGGCGCGGCGCATCGAGCCCCTCGTCCTTGAAATAGCCCTTCGCATGCGCGATCAGCAGCGCCGAGGCGTCGGTGATCGGCAAATAGCCAATGCGCACGGAATTATCGTCAGCGCGGGCTGGCGCGATGGCGGATCCCGCAACGGTTGCGCCAAGCAATGCCGCAAGTCCGCCCCGCGCCAGCATATCCAGCGTGTCGCGCCGTGAAAAATCTTCGCTCGACCACTCGTGCGCGAACAGATCCTTCAAGAAGTCGTTCGATATTTTCATGTCGATTCCTTATGCCGCCCGCAGCGCTTCGGTCAGATATTCGACGCCCTCGTCGCCAACGCCCATATCGGCGGTCACACGGCCCGGATTGCCGCCCAGAACGATCGCGCGATCGCAGAGCGCAACGGCATCGGCAATGTCATGCGTGACCAGAACAAGCGTGGCGCCCTGCTTTTGCGCGATACGACTCACATCGGCGCGCAACGCCTCGCGCGTCGGGATATCGAGCGCCGAGAATGGTTCGTCGAGCAGCAGCACTTCAGGCTGCGGCGCCAGCGCCCGCGCGAGTGCGACGCGCTGTTGCTGACCGCCGGACAATTCATGCGGCAGCGCATCGGCGCGATCGGCCAGTCCGACCGCGGCAAGCAAGTCGGCCACGCGCGCTTGTGCGCGTTGTGGCTCGCTTCGCGCAAGTCCGTTGAAGCGCAGTCCAAGCGCGACATTTTCGGAAACGCTCGCCCAGGGCAGCAGCGCGGGCCGTTGCAGCATCAGCGTCGCGCGCGCGCTCGGGCCCCGCACAGGCGCGCCGCCGATGAAAATTTCCCCCGATGTCGGGCTCTTCAATCCCGCTACAAGCGCAAGCAGCGTCGATTTGCCGACGCCCGACGCGCCCAGCGCCGCGACGCGCTCGCCGCGGCGGATTTGCACGTTAACCGGGCCAAGCGCGCGGTTCGCATCGAACCGGTACGACAGTTGGCGGATGTCTATTTCAACCTCGCTCATGCGCTGCATGTGCGACAGTTTCGGGCGGCCCTCAATGGCTCGACCGCAAATAGCAAAGCTGCATTCGCCTGTTGCGCGCAGGCCTGCGCTTTGTTCTAAAATCCAGCGCTACGGGAGAATTTTTCTCTTCGCTTAACGGCCGGCCGTTTCCAGCGTCACAACCGTTTCATCGCCCGCCTTCAGCGAGGGACGGCGCGAAAATTGCAGGATCAGCGCGCGCAGTTCCGGCTCATGCACGAGCTCGGCCGCCTCTTCCGGCGTGAACCATTGCGTCGCGCGCTGGTCGCGTTCAAGCCAGTTCTTGCGCTGTTTTCCGAAGCGAAACGGAAAGACGTCCACCTTGCACAACAGCGCCGCGCCATTGCGCATGCGCTTCACATAATGATAGCTGCCGATCGCCTTCTTCGCGATCTTGCCGGTCAATCCCGCTTCTTCCATCGCCTCGATCGCGGCGACGCCATGCGGCTTGACGCCCTTCATCGGCCAGCCCTTTGGCAGCACCCAGCGCCGCGTGTCGCGCGAGGAAAGCAGCATCACTTCCAGCGTCGGCGCCTTGCGGAAAGGGAGCGCCGCATATTGCTGCCGCGCCACCGTTTCGGCGGCGGCGGCCGGCGAGCCGACAACGCCGGAATCTTCACGAGACAGCAATGCGCTTTTACGCATGATAATCCGATCATTGACCTGATTCGTCGTGTTGATTTTGTATCAGGCCAAGGCGCGCGCAACCCCTTGCGCGGCCGCCAGTTCAATTTATCGGGAAAAAGCCCTATCTATTCGGCCATGATCGACCTGCCCTTCTTTTCAAGGCCCAAGGACAAGCCAAAAGCGGCGGCCCCCGCCCGCCCGGCGCCGGCCGCGCCGCCGGGCCTGCGCATCTATGCGATCGGCGATATTCACGGGCGGTCGGATTTGCTGGACGAGCTGGCGGCGCAGATCGCGCATGATCTGGCGACCAGCAGGCCGCAGCGCGCGGTGACGATTTTCGTCGGCGATTACGTCGACCGCGGCCCCGATTCAGCCGGCGTGATCGAACGCCTCAGCGCCCGGCGATTCCCCACGCCGATCCTGGCGCTGCGCGGAAATCACGAGGAAGTGCTGCTCAATTTTTTGCGCGACCCGAACGTCATGGAAAACTGGCGCAAGTTCGGCGGCATGGAAACTCTGGTGTCCTATGGCGTCGATGTCAGCGCAGCCGTCCGCCGCGCCGGCTACGACGACGCGCGCGACGCCTTTCTGGAGCGCCTCCCGCCCGCCCATCTCAAATTCCTGCAGGAAACGCACGCCTGCGTCACATACGGCGATTATTTCTTTTGCCACGCGGGCGTACGCCCCGGCGTGCCCTTGAACATGCAAAAGGCGGAAGATCTCATGTGGATCCGCAGCGAATTCATGGGCTACGAGGGCGATTTCGGCAAAGTGATCGTGCATGGTCACACGCCCAAGCCCGAGCCGGAAGTGCTCCCCAACCGCATCAACGTCGACACGGGCGCCTTCGCCACCGCCACGCTGACGGCGCTGGTGCTCGAGGGCGTGGAACAGCGCTTTTTATCGACCGCCCGCCACGCCCCGCCCGACGCAGGGTAACGGTTGCTTCAGACCTTTGCGTCAGATTGCGCCCTTGGCCGTCTGACGAAAAGCGCCATGCGTTCTGCAATCCTCCTCACGATTGGCTTGTGCGTCCTGGGCGCGGGCGCCGCCCTTGCCGGGCCGACCCGCAGCGACTTCACCTACGGATCGGCCAGCGCCTGCGCGGCGGCAGGGCGCGTGCCGGCTGACCTGTGCGCAAACGCCGCCGCCAATGCGGCAGCTGAATTCGACGAAAAGACGCCGCAATTTTCCACGCGCGCAGAATGCGAACATGCATTTCGCGCTGGCTGCCAGATCGGCTTTTCCGGCGCCGCCGGTTGGCGCGGCAAAAAGGCCGGCCTTTATTTCACGCCTCGCCAACAGGGCTTCCGCATCACGCGCAAGTCCGAACGGGATATCGCCGTCGCGCCGATCGTTGCTGGGCTGACCTTTTCGGCGCGCTCGATCCTGCACCGCGACACACATGTCGACGCGCGCGTTCAAAAGGATGCGCGCGAGGCCTGGCGCGCGCGCGACACAGCGCCAGTCGGCGCGCTGGCGCCGCGCGAGGAGCCGCCCGCCGCGATCATCGCCGGCGCGCGCAATCCCTCGCGCGAGAAGGCGCCGGATCTGCCAGCGCCGCCCAAGCCGGCTCTGGAAAAGAATTTCGACTGCGCCGCGCTGCTCGAGCCATCGCTGGCGGGCGATCCCTCGACCGCGTGCGCGCCGGCGCCGCGGCGCTACTGGCGGTGATGCGCATGCCCGCAGCTTCAGGAGCCCAAACAGCGGCCAGCGCGCTGCGAGCACGCGCCGCGAACATGCGCGCATCGACCGTATTCGGCTGGTTGCTTGTCTTCGTGGCGGCGCAATGGGCCGCGTATAAATTCGCAGGCTATGGACCCGTCAGCGCTCCATCCGAACTGTTCGACATCTTTTCCGTGCTCGAAATCATCGAACTGGCGCTGATCTGGCGCCTGTTCGATCACAAGGCGGCGCTCCCGCAGATCAGCGCGCTCGAAGGCGTGGCGCTTCTGTTCGCCTCGACCACCGTCATGATTGCCGGCGCACGCAAGCCGATGCTGGCGGCGGCCGCGATCTCCTTCATCGTCTTCGCGCGCTTTTCCCTCATACCCGCCTTCCGCCTGGCCGCCGCAGCGCAACTCGCCTTCATTGCGCAATTTGCGCTGCTGGGCTGGCCCTTCCTGCAATTTCACAATTTCGTCGGCCGCATCGACGGGTTTTTCGTGCGCGCTTTTTTCCGCGCCAAAAGCGTCGACATAGCCGGCGCTGGAACCTATGTGCTGCGCCCCGCGCAAAACATCGGATTCGATATCATGTGGGGCTGCGCAACCACCACGACGCTCATTCCCAATCTGTTCGGCTTTTTCATCATCACGCTGGGCATGCGGCGTCGCCTCGTCAAAACGGACATTGTCTGGGCAGTGTTGATCGCGATCAGCACGGCGCCGCTCAACTGGCTGCGTTTGCTGCTGATCTGCCGCAACAACGATTCCTACGTATTCTGGCACGAGGGAACTGGCGCTGCGATCTTTGCAGCTCTCTACGCAGGGCTCGTCCTCGGCGCCGTTCATTCCGCCTTGCGGACAGGCGAACGCCCGTGAAAGTCTGGTTTCATGCCCTTGCTGCAACCTTGCTCGCCAGCGCGCTCTGGATGCAGTTCACGCGTCAACGCGCGCCGGCCTCCACAGACCTGCAATCGAGCCTCACCCAAGCCTTGCTGCGCGCAGGCTACACGCCGGAAGGCGCGCACGAGCGGATCGGTGGCGAACATATCATGTCCTTCACCCGGCCCGACTGCGCAACGCCGATGCGGATCGTGTTGATTCCGACCCTGCACCGCGATTCCACACAGGCGGTCATGGCTGCGCAGAACGGCGGCCCTCCGCCTGTCTACATCTACCGCGGCGAGCCTGTCGCCGGCCCATCGTTCTGGAGCGTGACGCCGCCTTGGCTGGCCCGGCAATTGCGCGCCGCCTTCGCCCTGGGCCCCGAAATCAGCGCATGGGATGCAGCATTGCTCGCTGTTTTCGAACCGCAGGATTGCGCGGAAAAACCGATCGAGTGGCCGCGCTGAACTTACGACCAGTCGAAATTATGCGCCGCGTTGCGCGTGTCGCTGTCGTAATGGTCCTCCCAGATGCGCGTTAACGCGATCACAAGCGCGATCTCGGACAGAACGAAAACAAAAGTCATCAGGCAGACCAGAAGCGCGCGGATCGCCAGATCGACCAGCATGTCTTTTGGAAGATGCTGCGGCAGCATGAAAATGAGCGATACGCCGAGATCGGCCGCAAGACCGATGCCGATGATGATCGCCAGAACGCTTGCGGGTTCCTGCCGGAAACTCGCGATAGACCGCGACAAAGGCGCGGGATCGCCAAGCGAGGCGGCAGGCCCCACGAGCGCGAGGGCGGCCTTGAGGACAAAGACGAGGACGACAACAATGCCGGCCGCGATCTGCGCTGTCGTCAGCGACAAGACCGGCGGCGGCGGAATGGGAAAGTTGCGCAACGCGGCCACCGCCGCCCAACCGCCCAGCACCCACAAACCCATGCGGTTTTCAGCCCTGCCCCATGTCACGCCGGGCTTCCATTCGCGGAAGATCACGCCGCGATGCAGGCGATAGGCGATATGCGCGAGCACGTAAATCAGCGCGCCCTGCAGGACCGCGCCGATCACGATCGGCGTCCATTCTCCAAGCGCGAACGCCTGCGCCAGCGCGAGCGGCGCTGCTTGCTGCACAATGAAAAGCGCCAGAGCGAAAAGATAAAGCAGCGGCCGTTGTGCGATCAACCGCAGGGCGATGCGCGCGCTTTCGCGAAGAATATTGTAGGGCCGCGCAGGCGCGAAAAAGGCGGCCACGGCCACGCCGGCGAGCAGCACAACGGCGACCAGCGCCAGCTCGATAGGCATTTTGCTCATGACGATCCGCGTTTTCGGCTGCTAGGCCGCCGCTCCGACGCGCATCCGCCGGCCCGAAACAATATTGTCGACATACCAGCGATAGGACGATTCAAGGCCTTCGCGCAGCCCGA
>JAGWTA010000018.1 GCA_028869185.1 Hyphomicrobiales bacterium | reverse complement strand
GTAGTCGGCGACGGCCAAGGTGTTCGTGACGATAGAGTTGGCGGTGCCTTCCAAGTCCACGATGACGAAGGCGTGATTGGGGACCGCCTTTTCGATTTCGTCGATGATTTCGTCAGCGCCTTTGGTGCTGACGACGGTAAGATTTTTCATGCCCCCGCCGCTTCCCCATTCCACAATGGCGCGATTCGGGTCGGCGTCGATGACGCAGACGGGCGCGCCGGACTTTGCATACGTTGTTGAAAGAATAAGGGCTGTCGTAGATTTGGCGGTTCCGCCTTTGGGGTTTGCGAAGGCGATTACGGGCATCGGAGCCCTCCATTTGATTGCAAGCACTGCAAGCTATCACGGATAGCTTGCTGCTGCAAGCTAGCAATCAACGATTGCAGGCTAGCTAGCTTGCAGATATTCAACGCAAGCAAGCATTGCTTGCAATATCTGCAAGCTAGCAAGCAGTTGGGGGATCGGCAAAGCGTTGCTAGCTATCGTTGCTTGCAATCAATGCAAGCAAGCGCGGCTTGCAAACAACGATGGCGCCAATTGTCAACTGTCGTTTTCGGGAGAGCAACCTACGGGGGCATTAGTGGTAACGACACTCTGGGCTTGTGACGATTCTAATTAATTGCGAGTCTTCGACTAACGGCGGCTTTCGGTAGAGACGCCCCAGGCATTAATTAGTTCTGGTTTGGAGACAGGCGCTGAACATCAAGAGTTGGGGGTTTTGGTCATCATGCGCGGCGAGGTCGTTAAATTTCCTATTGGTATTGCACGACGCGGGAAGGTGTTTTGCAAACCGTTGAACATCTACTTTCCGCAGATTTACAGGCTCGTGCGCAAACGCGACGCGCTTATTTCGCGGGTCAATGGCGTGAGCGTGGGTGATCTGCAAAGAAACACGATTTGCGATTATTCGCTTACGGCCGAGGTAGATACGGCTGCTGGCGTTATCCGCACCGTCGAGATCGATCACTTGTCGCAAGGCGATGACGCATCTCTGATAATTCATCATTTTTGGTCTATGGACCATGCAATTTTTTACGCCAAGTCGGCGGAAGATCATTTCCGCGATCAGCCCTCGAACGCGATTTGTGAAAATCAGGACGGTATTTTCACAATGACAAAATGTCCGACGCATCCAGGTTGGGGCGGCCCGACGATCTTTTACCTCGCGGATGGGTTCGAGGACGACGCGATCGCGGGCTTCGCCTATTGGGAGGCGTCGGCGGGGAGCGACGGCGTTCTGCGTCACGACGAAATTTTTTACGAGACGGATTAGCCGGGCAGGGCGCATGGCTGAATCCGCCGACCCTAAATTTACGATCAAAACCGAGGCCGGCGCCGATCTGCCGGAACCAATCCGTGAGCTGGTCGAAAGCTGGCTGAACGAAGCCGAAGGCGATCTGGCGCGCGCTCTCGTGGTCGCGGCGGAAGACGCTGCGATCTGGCGGGCGGCGGCGAGTCGTGGCCTGCTTCGACTCGGGCCGGATAAAGCCACGAAATAATAGCTCCGAACCGTTCTTTTTAGCGAACACGCCGCCGTTGTCGGAAGGCGGCATTTTCGCCGCCCCAACTTCTCGCAAAGCCGATGCGCGGCGGCAGCCGCGCCTTTTTGCTCGAATTTCGCAATTCGCGAAATTCGAGCGTAGGGGAGTGACCGCGCTAGGCGCGGCCGCCGTCTTTTTTCCTGCGGAAAGCCTCTTCAAATCGTAAGAGGGCGGCGTTTAAGGCCGTATCTGGGTTGGTGTGGCTTTGCGTGGGTCGTGTTTTATGAAGATATGAATCTTGGTTCGCGGTTCGCGTCGTAAATTTGGACTTAGGCACAAATTTAATGACTAGCGTCTCGCCCGGATCAAAAAACCGATAGGCGTTCGAGGTGCGCAGCGCGCGCTTTTGAACGCCGTCGCGACCGAAAAGGTCGCGGCAACGCTCGCGGACCCATTTCAGGCGATTGACCCAGGTCAGAAGCCCGGCCGCCTCAAGCCGCTTGATGGCCGTTGCGACATGCGAGCGGCAGCAATCGGCGGCGCTCGCGATGGTCTCGTAGCTCGGAAAGCATCGTCCGTCTTTCCAATTGAGGAAGTCGAACAAGAGCGCCCGCAGAACGTTCACGTCCTTGGCGGTGATTGCTCCGTAGTGCTTGCCTTTCTTGGTCCGCCGAGAAAGGGCGTGGGCGCGCGTAAGAATGCGCGTGCGCATGTTGCGGTCGAGGGTCACAGGCTTTTCAAAGCCCGCAAAGATACGATCTCGGCGCGCGCGACGGCGCGGCGCGAGGGATTGCGCTGACATGATATTTCTCCGTCCGGTTGTGGAAAACAACCCGGCCGAAGCGGTCAGAATGCAGGCAAAATCAGAGCGTTAGCGGAAACGGTGTTTTCGCTTGACTTTCTTTCTGATCTGCGGGAGAGTCTGAATTGCGACATACAGACATTCCCGGCCGGCGCTTCGCGCTTTGGTCGAGTAAGGCCCGGCTCCTAGCCGGGTTTTTGCTTTTTTAGGCCGTGTTTCTCCGTCGTGTTCGAGAGAATCGTTTACGCAACGCGGAAAGTCTGCGCTTGACGCGCGAGTCGGGCAACCGCGCGAGGGCGATTGCCGACGTGATTTGCACGTTGGCGCGCACAGGCTAACGTGATTCTAAATCATTGGCAAAAAGATTATAAAATATTGGCAGAGCCAAAAGAAAATTCCCTATTGGAATCCTGCCTAGAATCTTAGATGCTGGCGCCTGAGTGTGGCGTCTTCCTAAGTTCGTGAAAAAATGAAGATAAAACGGCGGATGGCCCCCGGCGCTGGCAAACGCGCGACGCTGGCGGCAAAAGGAGAGCGGCCTCGGCTTATGATTATTTCGATAGAGGATAGGCTGGCGTCGCATTATCTGGAACGTCTATCGAAAAACTTGACGGCGAGGCTTGACCGCAGCGGTCTGAAAAAGCCGGAATTTGCGGCCGCCATCGGCATGTCGGGATCGCAATTCCGATATATCCGGGCACGAGTCGCCAACCCGACCATTCGCATGCTGGCGACAATCGCAGGCAATTTGGAGATTCCGCTCTATGAGCTGCTTGAGGATGCGCCGCTCGGTGACAGGCGTGATCTCACAGCGGAAGAAATGATCGAGGCGCTTTCGGTCGTCGTCAAACACAAGTTTGACAGAAGCGGCATGTCGAACAAGGAGTTCGCCAAATTCATCGCTGTGTCGGTGCCGCAGTTTTATTTGATCTTGCGCGGAGTCTCGAATCCCTCGCTGCTGGCGGTTGAGGAAATCGCCAAGCGAGTCAACGTCGGAATTTGGCAATTGCTCGGGGTCGAGCCGCACGATTTCGGCGACGATACGACGGTTCGCACGGTCGCTTCGCGACGTGCGCCCAGTCATTAGGTCGATAAATCAATCCGTTTTGCAAACGCCTCGGCGTCTTTGGCGCGCTTGCGTAACAGCGCGGCCAGGGCGGGGCCGACCCATTCGGGAATGTTGCGCTCGCCCCGCTTCCATTTTCGCAAAAGACTGTCGTCCACGCCGCGCCCGGTGGCGTTAAGACGCGGCGGAGCGTAGGGCGCGAGCATACGCGCTAGCGCCCGTTGCCAATTATCGCCTGCCAACAGGCGGCCGGCTATTTCAAGATCGTCTTTATCGACGCGCATCGCCATTAGTCCGAACGACTCGCTAGCATGTAACAGGGCGCGCGCTGTTCGGGCTACTGCGCGTTTTGTGAAAAATACGCTCATTGCGATTAAAGGCGTTCGGCGATGCGATCTGCGAAATGGTCAGCGCAACTCAAAGCGGCCTGCGCGTCGGGCGCTTCGGACCGCGCGATCCCGCCGACAATTTCGTGCAGCCGGCCGCCATCCTCGTGCTTGGCGAGGGCAATAGCGCCCTGCGAGCATTTTTCCGCGAAACCGATTTCGCCGGAACGGAAGCAATAAACGATCATGGGGCGCTCCTGCTGGCGGGAGCGGAATTATGCCCGACGCCGATTTCTGCGAGTTCGGCCGCCCGCTCAAGGCGCCAGCGGCGGTTTCTGGCGGTGACGTTCAACGCCTCCCATTGCGTCCCGCGCCGCAAGCCGCGCCGGGGAGGATGCCAAGGCGCGTTTCCGGGGCCTGCGATCAGGGCGATGAAGCGGGCCAGGTCGGGCAGGGGCGCGGTTTCGATCATGGCGGCCGGCAGGGCGCGCCAATGGGCTGCGAGGTCTTTGTGACGTTTCGCGCCGCATCGGCGGCGATCGAGGGCGCTCGCGCCCTCGATCCACGCCGAAAGGCTGGTCCATGACAGACGAGTTCCGGGCGTAAGGGGCATAGGACGGCGGCCAGCGGGGCTTATGGACGGACTTGCGGCGCGGGCGCGTGTTGGGCGCGACGGCGGCGTTCAAGGGCGCCGTCCGGCCGCGTAGCGCGTCGGGAACGTCGTTAAAGGGGTCATCGCAGAATCTGTTCTAAAACGCACGCTAAGCGGCTTCGAGGAAGTCGGCGCGTGGATTTCGTAGGGGCCTGAAGGCGGTTGCGAGAGGTTCGGCGGGCCAAACGTAATCGCCGTTGAAGGCGATATGCTCCCAGCCGAGCGGCGCGACATGGGCGAGAAGCTCGTCGGGCAGGTCTTCGCCACGGGCGCGCAAAGCGTCGACGGCGCGTCCGATATAGACAGTGTTCCAGAGGATGATCGCAGCGACCGCGAGATTGAGGCCGGAAGCCCTGTAGCGCTGGTTTTCGAAAGTCCGGTCGCGGATTTCGCCAAGGCGGTGAAAGAACACGGCCCGCTTGAGAGCGTGATGCGCTTCGCCTTTGTTGAGGCCGGCATTGGCGCGGCGGCGCAAGGCAGGGTCGCTGATCCAGTCGAGCGTGAACAGCGTGCGCTCCAGGCGACCGATTTCCCGCAGCGCCTTGGCGAGAGCGTTCTGTCTCGGATAAGCGGCGAGCCGGCGCATAAGTGCGGACGGCGCGACGGTTCCGGCCTTGATCGACGCGCCCGAGCGCAGGATTTCATCCCAATTGTCGCCGATGACGCGCATATCGACCACGCCGCCGATCATGGATTTTAGCGCTTTATATTCCGCTCTGGGATCGACGACATAAAGCCTTCGATCGGCAAGATCGCGGATGCGCGGCGCGAAGCGGTAGCCCAATAGGCCGCACAGTGCGAACACATGATCGATCGCGCCGGCGGTGTCGGTGTAATGCTCGCGAATGTCGAGCGAACTTTCATGATGCATCAGGCCGTCGAGCACATGCGCGGCTTCGCTGGCGTTGGCGGCGATGACCTTGGTGTGGAACGGCGCATAACGATCGGAGACGTGGGTGTAGAATTTCACGCCTGGCTCCGAGCCGTATTTGGCGTTGAAATCGGCGCGGGCTTCGCCATGGCCGCCGGCGCGGAAAAACTGGCCGTCCGACGACGACGCATCGCCGTCGCCCCAGATTTTGGTGAATGGCTGCGCATGGATTGCGTCGACGAGACAGGCGAGCGCCGCCTGATAGGTCTCGTCGCGCACATGCCATTCGGCGATCCATAACAGCTTTGAATGAGTGGAAACCGTTGAACTGCGGGCCATGCGCGCGAGGCCAAGATTGGTCGCGTCGGCGAGCAAGGCCGTCATTAAAGCGTGGCTGTCGTCCGGCGGCGCGCCGGTGCGCAAATGTCCAAAGCGCTCTGCAAAGCCTGTCCAGCCATGGACTTCGGCGAGAAGTTCGGTGACGCGCAAGCGCGGCGCCATGGCGTAAAGCCGGCGCGCGATTGCGTCGGCCGCCTCGTTTTCTTGCTTGCGAATGGGGCTGATCGACAGGCCTTCTTCAGTGAGCGTCGCCTCCGGCAGTTCGCCGGCCGCGGCAAGTTCGTCGACTTCCCGAAGACGCGTTTCGAGCAGCTTCGTCTTTTCGGAGCGCCAATCTTCGAAACGATCGGCGACGGCAAGCCCCAATTCGCCGGCGTTGCGGCGCGCGGCGAATGCGTCCGGCGGCAAGAGAAAATCGTCGAAGGCGCGAAAAGCGCGGCTGCCTTCGACCCACACGTCGCCGGACTGCAAACGCTCGCGCAGCGTCATCATGACCACGACCTCATAGGCCTTGCGATCGACGCCGCCGTTGGTTTTGACGAACTTGCGCCAAGCCAGCTTTAGAAAGGCTGTCGGCGGGTGCGGCGGGAGCTTCTTCGCGCCGCTCGCGTGAAGCTGCCGCAGCACGTCGAGAGCGGCGAGTAGGGAATCGCTCTCCTTGCAGGCGCGGAATACGAACGCGCCCAGCATGAGTGGCGTCATGCGCCGCACGCTGACGTGACGTTCGACGATTTCGCCGAGATTGTCCGGGCGCGTCGCTGTAATAGTTTTGTCGGCTTCATCGACAATGGATTTGAGACGCTCCCAGCCGAGCGCGTCCTCCACGGCGGCAACCTGGTCTTCGTCCTTGTCTTTGGCGGCGAGCATGGCTTTGGCCATGACGAGCAGCGCGCGCGTCGACGCATCAAGCGTCTTGGCGCGGGCGAGGAGGTTTTCCTTGTGCCTGTTGTCGGCGCGGCGAAAGACGGAACCGAGCATTTTGTCGAACATTGTGAGCGCGGCGTCGGTGAGAGAGGCCTCCATCTCGCGCGCGAAGACGATCAGCGTCGCCAGCCGGCGCGGCGCGTCGAAACGCGAAAGATGCTGCGCGCTGAGAATGGCCGTCTCCCGCGCAATCGCGGCATAGCGCGTCTTATGAATGCGCCGCTCACGATCCGGCGCGACATGAAGTTTGCGCACGGCTTGTAGACGCTCGATAATCCCGGCGAGGTTTTTCAGCATCGGCCTCTCGGGCCATTCGCGCAACCATGTGAACGGCGTGCGGCCATGTTCGTCGTCGACGGAGAGTAAATTTTCCAACGCTGCGATTGTGTTTTGGGGCAGGCCTTCGATAAGGTCTTTGTAAGCGCGTTTGCGCGCAAGCGCGCGAGCCGCCAAGGCGATTTTCTCCAAGACAGCGGGAGCAGGCAACAGAATGCGTTGCTCCTGTAAATACGCGATCATCGCGGAAACGATCGCGTCCCCGCGATCCGAACCGGTCGCTTGTTCAATTGCGGCGTGAACAACCGCGCGCATGTCTTCACGTCGGAAGGGACGCACGGCGAGATAGGATTGAAGTTCGCCGAGATGCGCACGGCGCGTTTGCTGCCGTTCTGCATATTCTTCAAACGCTTTGGGATCGTCTCCAATCTGCGCCGCAATGAAGGCAAGCATGTCAGGGGGCGGCGTTTCATCGACGCCGATCGGTCTGCCCGGAAAATGCAGATAGGCGAGATGCACGGCAAAGCCGAGCCGATTGGCGGCGCGCCGGCGCTGACGGATCAACGCCAGCTCTTCCGGCGAGAAGGTGTAATGCCGCACGATCGCCGCCGGCTCTGTCGGCGGATCGAACAGCGCAGCGCGCGATTGCGGGGAGAGGATGTTGCGAGGAGTCATGGATAGGCTCAACAGTCAAAATATGTCCATCAATGGTTTGATTATTTTCTGGACACAAGATAATTTATGGACGTATTTCGTGGACGGCTTTTGACTGTTCATTCCATTCAAGGCGCACCCGTCCACAAAACGAACGGTTTATGGACAACGAAACCAACCAAGCGTCCGCCATGGCCCATATACTCGGATACGCCCGCGTCTCGACCGATGACCAAGACCTCGACGGCCAAAAGCAACGGCTCGCAACAATCGGCGCGCTGCGCATCTTCGAAGACGTAGTGTCGGGCAAGACCTTCGATCGTCCCGGCCTTACGGAGTTGCTCGATTACATCCGCCCCGGCGACACGCTCGCCGTCGTGCGGCTCGACCGGCTGGGACGATCGCTCCGCGAACTGCTCGATGTCGTCGAAACGCTCAAAAAGCGCGGCGTTGCGTTGCTTTCTCTCGAAGAGAAAATCGACACCTCGTCCGCCGCCGGCGAGCTGGTGTTCCACGTGTTCGGCGCGATCGCGCAATTCGAGCGCCGCCTCATTGCCGAACGCACCCGCGACGGCATGAGCGCCGCCCGCGCCAAAGGACGCAAACCAGGCCGTCCCACGCTCGATCAGGAAAAACTCACCGCCGCGATGCTTCTCGTAAAAAACGGAATGACGCCAACGCAGGCCGCCCGCCAGACCGGCCTCGGACGTTCAACCGTCTATCGAGAAATCCAAGCCGGTTCCAAAGCCTGAACCCTTAGCGTGCGTTTTAGAACAGATTCTGCGATGACCCCTTAAATACGGCGCCGCGCTTGGTCGCCTTGCGCTGCGCGAAGTGCAGCGCGTCCCGATAGAGCGAGAAACCCCGGCGCTCGAAGCCAGAGCCGAAAGGCCATTGGCAGAGAAATCCGGCGGGCTGCTGCAAAACGCCTCGGTCCGGTTCGTAGGATAGCCAGACGCTTGTCATGGGTCGATCTCCTGCGCGCGCCGACGCTTCAAGCGTCGGCGCGCGGGGTGAGGGCGTTTTCGGAAAAGACCGCACGGCACGTTCTGCCGAAGCTCGAAAACTCGACGCTGTAGCCGCGCGTTGTGCGTCGCCTCACAACGCCGTCATACCGGGCGGCGAGGCGCGCGGCGGTCACAAGGTCGCCGGGTTTGAATTTGGGGGCGGGCAGGGCCTCCGGCTCGCCTTTTCGGACGAGTTCGACGCGGGCCTTGTCGCAAGTTTGCACAAAGCCGCGCGCGATAAAGGCAATTGTGAAGGTGTGGCGATTGACCGTCTTCACGACGCCCTCGCCATAAATCGGGTCTTTTACGAGGTCGCCAGCGCCGATCTGCGCCGCCTTGGCTTCGCGCTCGGCCTGCCGCTGGCGGGCGGCGTCCCCTGCGATCCGGGCGGGGGCAAGGTTGTCGGTCGCCCGGCGCAACCGTTCGGTTTCCGCAAGTTCGCGCCCGGTGTCCATGAAAGCGCGGTCGGCGCGCTCGATGAGCTTGCGGTGGCGTCGTTCCGAATGGTGGCCGATCTTCACAGGCTCGCCGAGCGCGAGAAATTCGCGCTCATGCGAGCTGATGCGGGCGCGGGCCTTATCGGCGCGGGCTTCGGCCTGTTCGGCGCGTTTCAGCAGCCGGGCGCGATGACGCGCGCGGCGCTGTTCGCGATGGGCGCGCAAAGCTTCTCCGTCGAGCGGCGTGAAAGCCTCGTCGTCGGCCTCGATCTCGGCGGCCGCAACGGCGCCGGCCTCGATGAGCGCTGCGATGCGAGGCAGGGCGGCGGGGTGCATGAGGTAGCCGCGCTTTTCAGCATGCCAGATCCCGCCAGCGCGGCGCAGCGCGCGGCGGTTCTGGAATGTCTGGCCGGTGACGAGAAAGGCGAGCATGGCGGGCTTCCGGGGTTACGGTCGCGATTGGGCGCCCGCGAGACGTTCGGCGACGGCGGCGATTCCCTCGTCGGAAAAGGCCGCTTCGCGTCTGCCGAGCATGACGACGTTGGCGTGAACACCGACTTCGGGATTTTGAAAATCGCCTGCGTTCTTGATCGTGGCGACATGGCGCGCTCGCCGCTGCATTCTCTGTTGTTCGCTGGCCTCGGCCTTATCGCACAAGGAGATTAGATCGCGCGCGGCCAGATGCGCGCGAGCGCGAATGTCCTCGGCGATATGTAATTCGTCGATGTCGCCCTGCATTGCGCGCAACGTTTCGCGGGCCTTGCGCGTCAGAAAGTCCATCACGGCTTTTGCTCCTGTTCCGGGTTTGAAAAGAGGCCAGCGCGGGGCTGGCCTATCTGGCGTTACGCTGCTGCGGCCAGCGGCGAGACGTGACCGGCGAGACGTTCGGCAAGAACCCAAAGCGCCTTGTTGAGTTTCACGTCTTGGTCGATGCCGTTGACTGGCCGCGTTGTGACGCGGCGTCCCTGTTGGCGGCGGCCGCCCTCGAACGTGGTCGCATTGCGTCCGCGAAGCCCGCCGCGCATGGCGTTTTCCTGCGCGACATTAAACGTCGTCCACAAATCGCGGCCCGCGTCCTCGCGGCGGCGCGGTTCAAGCAACTGTTCCGGCTTGATCGCCGTCTTGACGTTGCCCTCTGCATCGCCAAAGCGCACAACATGCGCGGCCTCGGCGAACGCCTGCCGTTGCTCGTGGGAAAGCTGCAAGCGGCTCCAATCCTGCGGCGCGGCAAGAACCTTCTCCGTCTCGCTCAAAACGCGATAGGTGCCCTCGATGACGTTGGCCACGGCGTCGCCGCTGTGGCGCACTTTCACGCTATCGAGCGTGGCGGTCTGCGCGACAAGCGAATTTTGGCAGATGATCCGAAACAAGCCCGACATGAGGTCATAGGCGCTCGTTCCGTCATTGGCGTTTTTTAGGATGATCTCGGCGACGGAATCGCCTGCCTGATAGGTCTTGCCGTCGTCAAGGCGGCGCAGGCGGATCATGTGTTTCGTGAAATCGTATTTCGTCGCGTCCCGGCTGCTGCTCTGCTTCGCGCCGACCGGCGAAAATCCCTCCTTCTGCAACCCGCGCAAAATCTCGATTGTCGGAATGACGCGGAAGCGCTCGGACCGGCTGGCGTGAGCTTCGACGGCAAAAATTGACGGAGCGAGTTCGCGCAATTCGTCTTCGGTGAGGGCGCGGGCGGAGCCGTCGAAACGGCCGGTTGCGGGGGCATAGAAGCTCGTCGCGCTGCGGAAATTGAAGGTCATGGCTGTGGCTCTCTCGGTTGCGTCGGGCCATCCCGTTCGCTGTCCCCAAAATAGGGACTTTATAAAATATTGTCAAGCGCAAAATTGCGCCTTATGCTGTCAAGCCTCTGACACTAAGAAGGAATCGAAAAACACCTCATCGCCCGCCTGTTCCTTGTTCGACGCGCCGCAGGCCGTCGAAAAAAAAAGACGTTCCTCGTCCCGACGCCGCCGGCGTCATCGTCGGGCGCAACGCCAGTCACGCGAGAGCGCCGAAACGAAGTGAAGGACTGCGCCTTGGGCGCAGTTGACGGCGTGAGCCCGACGATAGGCTTTGCGGATTGGAAAGGACGAGGAAGCAAGATGCGCGCCCTGGGCGCGCTCTTTTTGTGAATCGCGGGCGCGCGGAAGCGCGCGGGCGATGAAGCGAAAGCGATCGTCACCCGTAGGGCGAAGCCGCCGCTGGCGGCTTCGGTCGCAATGCGACTAGAGCGCGGCGCGAAGCGTTCGCCAGTAATCGTTATTGTCATCATCGACGTGTGAATCTTGCGAGAAAAAGACGAACCCGCTAAGGCGAATCGCGGAGTAATCAACCCATGAAAAACCCGATTATTATTGCCGGACTGCTCCTAATCCTGCCGACGCATAACGCAACGGCGGAAAAAACTGTGACCGTGCAAATATATAACTCGCCGGAAATGAATTTGGGCGAGGTGGATCGATCGATACTCGATCAGGTGGGGCAGGGCGGACGCATCAATTTCGCAGCTTACGTTCTGAGCGATTATTCAATTATGGATTCGTTGCGCAACGCGGCGGAAAAAGGAGCGCGCGTTCGGATTTATCTCGATCCGCGCGAGCTTGAACGGCTGAATCTGACGACCGATCACCCGTTTGTGAAATTGGCTCGAACGCGGAACGTCGATGTTAAAATAAAGTCGATGGACGAAGGCTTGATGCACATGAAAGCCTATTCGGTGAACGGCGTGTTGTTGCGGACAGGTTCGGCTAACGAATCGCGGACCGGACTTGAACGTCAAGATAACGACTTGCTCGTGATAACGGAGAAGGACGTTGTTGCGACGTTCGATCGGAAGTTCGAAGCGATGTGGGCGCGGCCGTCCAATACGAAGTTTGTTGGACCATAGAGGCGTAAGGGAAAGAGCGGCGGGTAATGAGCGCAAGGACAAGGCCGCGCCCTCGCCGCCGCAGGGTAGGGAAGGGAGCGCGAGGGAAGGGGGCTTTAGGGGCCTTCCCTCGAAGTGCGGTCGATCAAGCGGGAGTGAGGGAGGCGGCTGGTTCGGACGTATGTGCGTCTTCCCACAGGCGCGCAAAGTCGAAGCCAGGCGTCGCGGGAAAGCAGAGGTCGATTTCGAGTTCGGAATGCTGCTCGAAATAGGCGAGTGATGACGCGAGGCCCGGCGCGTCATGATCGGCGAAGACCGTCACGCGACGAACAATTTCAGGCAAAACGATTACGGGAAAACGGTCCCTGCCGAGCGTCGCCCAAACGGGCAAGCGGTCGTGCATGAGGGACGCCGCCCATGCTGTCTCGAAGCCTTCGGCGATGCCGATATGCGGCGCGGCGGGCGCCGTGCGCAAAAGGCCTTCGCCGAGCGGCCCGACGGCCCGGCGAGGATAGGGAACATCGGCTTTGCGACGGCCGGATGGGTCGAGGAAGGTCAATTGAACGGCGACGATTTCGCGCGTCGGCGATTGCACGGCCGCCATGAGGCAGGGCAGGCGCAAGCCCGACGCGCGGTCGTAGCGATAGGAGCGGAGAAAGCGAATTGTGGGCGGCGGTTGTTCTGTGAAACGGCGCGCGCGCAAATAGGTTTCGGCGGGCGTTCCGACGGTTTTTTCGCCAGAGGCCCAAAGGCGCCGCGCGAGCGCGGTCGTTGTTTTGCCGGGCGTCTTTGGCGACGTCGGCCGGGTCGCCGGCGAAGGGCTATCTCGCGTGTCGAGATTGAGCCGATTCAGCGCGGCGATGATGTCGAGTGGTTTGCAGCCGGCGAAGCAATGGAAAAGAAGGCCGTTGCGGCCGTCGGAGACGCCCAGGGACGGGCGCAAGTCACCGCGGCCTTGCCCGTGCGAGGGAACGGGACAGCGGCAGAGATAGCCGGTTCCTTCGGGTTTCCCGCCAAGGATCTTGGCTATCTCGGCCGCGTCGGCTTTCACAGATTATTGCGGGCGCGCGGCGGCGCCTGCCGCCTTCATCAGAATGGCGTTCGGATGAGGCATGTCTTTTGCCGCCCAAAGACCGCGTTTGTGACTTTGAGCGTCGGATTCGGCGACGGCGTATTGAAAATTGATCGGTTTGCCGTTGGCGTCGATCGCGGCGAAGGCGAAGCCCTGCGTGAGAAGCGCGGTCCCCAAGTCAAGGGTTGTTTTTCCGATATGAGCTGCGCACACGCTGTAGATAACGGGCGGCGCGCCGCTTTTGGCGATGGCCGTGCATCGTGGCTTCGTGTCGCGGATGAGCGCGGCGAAGTAAGCAAGCGAAGCCTCGCCGCAGTCGGTTTTGACACCGGCCGGGTTTGTGAAACTCGTTCCGCGAATGCACGATTGAACGCCGTAAAGGCGAAACGTCTGACCGTTTTGCTCCCAAGTGTCGCCGGTTTGGAAGATGACGCCGCTTTGAGGAATGTCGAACACAGGCAGGGCTTTTGCGGGAGCGGCGGGTGGCGCAGCGGTCGCCTGAGCGAGCCGCCCGGGCGGCGTGGCGATTTCGACGGCGCTTGACGGCGAGGGGCTGGCCGCAACGAAGGTTGCGGCCAGCCATGCGGTGTAGGGGAAGGCCAAAGTTGTGAACATTTGTCGGCCGATCATGCGAGATTGGCGGGAAGGGAAACGGGCGCGTTGCCGGGTGTGGGCGGGATGACGCCGGCTGGCGTGGTGCCGTTGCCGGGGCAATTCGTGCCGCCGCCCTTGGTGCCGCCGTTAGCGCAGTCGCCGAACGCCGTTTTTTCGTTTTTCGCGGCGCGACTGCGAACGGCGTCGGCCATTGTGCAAACGTTGACCGAGCCGTCGCCGCCCTGGCCGAGCGCGAGCGACGAACAGCCGTTCTTGATGGCGGCGGCGCAGTTGCCCGGTCCCATTTGCGCGCAAGCGATCACGTCGAACTCATCGATTTTGTGACCGCCAAGCGTTCCGCCGCTGTCGGCGAGTTTTTGCATTTCCGTCATGCCGGGTGTGTTTTGAATTGAGTTGAAATATTTCGTGTAAACGTCGATCTGCTGTTGCGCCGACATTTGCGCATATTGCTCGGGCGTACAACCGCAGAACTGTTTCAAATTCGATTGGTTCATCTGCATCAAGCCGGTGCAACAGCTATTGTGAAGCCCGGTTTGTTGCGATGGGTCTTCCATGAATTTCGACATATCGGCGAAATATTGCGAGTTGTTCGCCAGTGTCGGATTGCTGGAATTGGAAAAGGCGTTTTTGGTGTCGCATGGTTGGACGGTCGTGCCGCCCGGAAAATTGCCGCTGCCTAAGTCGCGCGCAAAGGCGGCTGAGAACGCGAGCGCGAGGAAGGCAAGAGCGAAGTTGAATTTTCTCATGTCGCGGCTCCGTTAGTGAGGAAGAGGAACGGAAGATGCGCAACCCGCATCGGCGGCGCCTGCGCCGAAGATGCGAATGTTGAGAGCGTCTTTTGCGCTGTCGTAACGAATGTCAGTGCCGGAGCTTTTGTCGCGCTCGATATAGCAGCCGGAAACTTTGACGGGTGAGAACGCCTGATTTTCGGAAGCGATGACATAAGAACAAATCATTGCATTCGACGCCGAAGCTCCGTTCGGCGCCTCGCACTTGCTTTCAAGCGTTGTGATGACAACGGGACCGCGTGAAGTTTGAATGCGCGCCCAGCCGATGTTCGGCGGCAGATAACGGCCCGTGTTGCGCGTGACGGTCGCGCGATTTTCGGCGATTGCCGATGCCCAGATTGACGACACGCTTGCAGGAACCGTTGATGCGCCAGCGTGTGCGTTGGACATGCGCGCCCAATCGGCGGCGATGGCTCCGTGAAAGGGAACGAGGAGGGCGAGAGTCAGAGAGGCGGACATGACGAATTTCTCCATTCGATGCGTCAATGTCAGCGCCCCGCGCCGTTTCGGCTGCGGCGTCAAGAGCCGCGCTTGCGTGGGCGTAGCTTTCTCTTGACGCGGCAAGCGGCCGAACGGCGCAAGCTGCATTGTCTGTCGCATCGTGAACCGGGGAGAAATTTGCATTGTCGCCTCCATCGCGTTTCGGCTTATTTCCCTTGGGGATGCAGCGGGATTGATTGTGCGCACTGAGCAATTTCAGTGTGCGCTACGGTGTAACGCAATTTGATAGCTCGGGTCGCGATATCGTAGGCGGCGTAGGTGACGGTGGCGGTCGAATCCTCGACCGGCGCGTTCGGCTGTTTTTCGAGAAAGCAGGCTGCGCCGTCCACGATGTTGTATGTGCCGCCCTCGAACGTGGCGAGGCGCATCGGACAGACTTTGATTTTTGTTCCGAGTGAGGGCGAAGGATATTCGTCTGTGCAAACGTTTGGGGTGTTCAAGACGGTCACGGCCACAAGTTTCGTCTGGAAGTTAATCGAAAAATGCCATTCGGAGGCGCCGCGATTGCCGACCGCAAGGCTCATGCGCGGATCGGGCGTTTGACCGGCCGCAAGACGGGCGGGTTTCCCGTTGCTTTCATCCAGCCGGTCTTGCCAGATCGACGCATAGGACTGCGCTTCGCCGGTTGGGAAAGTAAGATCGCTATAGGCGACCGGACGCCAGCGTTCTGGATCGTTCGTATAGACTGGCGTTGACGGCGCCGGTTGCGCGGCAACGCCCCCCAAGCCCATGCCGGGGGAGGTTGGCGGGGCCGAGGCTTGGGGGGTCTGCGCTCGCGCTTGGGGGGCGCAGGCGAGCGCTATAGCGATGAAGGCAAAGCGAGCGCTCATTAGCGGCGTCCGGGGAAGTCGCGATTGCCTGACCGCAGCGCAAGGCATACGGCGCGGCAGATTGAGTAAGCGATCCCCGCGACCGCGATAGTCGGGATAAGCACAAGCAAAGCTGTGCCGTTTCCGCGCAACGGTGTTGCAGCGTTAGGAAAGAAAACGGCGTTTAGCGCCCGCTCGATGGGATATAAAAGATAGCCAAAGACCTGTATTGTGGCTCCATCAAGCGCGCCGATTACAAGAAAACCTACGACGGCGACGACGGGTAATGCTATGTCGCTTAAGGAAAAGGAGCGGACCGGCGCGTCGTAAATTTGCTGGTTGTCGTCATAATGTCTCATTTTCGACCCCCGAAGACATAGTTCCGGTCTAAACGAAGCGCGCAACGGCCCATTTTTGCATTAGCCAAACTTGTATCTAGCCCAAAAAAACCGCATTGCCAATCTTTTATAATCAGGCTAGAGATTCCCTCTCGCACGAGGGAATTAGCAATGCGCTTACCTGTCGTTCTCGCTTTGTGCCTAGCGTCGTCTGCTGCGTTTGCACAGGAACGTCCGACTTCGGACGATCCCGGATCGGTGCGTGTGGCGGTTGTCCAACCGCAGCGCAGCACGGCGGTTTTGCCCGTTGTGACGCCTGGGGCTCCGGTCGTCGCCTCGGGCTCGGCGGCGACTCGCTGCGAAGGCGAAATGGACGATCAAAGCCTTCGCGAGCTGGTTCATGACGAAGCAAAGCGAATCGGCGTCGATGAGAAGTTGGCGCTGGTCATTCTCAATATTGAATCGAAGGACGGATCGGACCTCAATTCGCCAAAGGGCGCGCGCGGCCCGATGCAACTTATGCCCGCGACGGCGCAGCAATATGGCGTGAAAGACATTTGCAACCCCGTCGAGAACGTCAGGGGTGGGCTTCGTTATCTGAAAGACCTGTCGGCGCAATTCAACGGCAACATGATGCTGATCGCCGCCGCATACAACGCCGGGAGCGAGCGCGTTTACAAGGCGAACGGCGTTCCGCCGATCTCCGAGACGGTTCGTTACGTCGCCAACGCGACCAACAAATATTATGGGCTGAGCGCGCTCGCGACGCGGCGCGCGAAGGGCGGCGGCAAGGCGCGCGATGCGGCGCCGTCCGTCGATTTTGTCGCCGAGAAAGCCGCCGAAAAAGCCGCCGCTCCGAAGAAGCAAGAATGGATCGGCGGAACGGTTCTTTATGTCAGCACAGATGAAGAAGGAGACAAGTGATGCAGAGCTTTAGAAGGTCCGACACGGTGATGATGGTTGCCCTTGTCGGTATCGCGATGCTCGCCAGCACGGATATGGCGTTCGCCACGTCGGCGACGTTTCAGCCCTTGAACACGGCGATGACCGCCGTTCTTCAATTCATGACGGGCACGTTCGCCACGACGGCGGCGACGGTCGCAGTGGCGGCTGTTGGCTTTCTCGCGCTTACTTCGCGCATTCCGTGGTCCTGGGCGTTCTCGGTCGTTATCGGCGTGGCGCTGATTTTCGGCGCGGCGCAAATCGTCCAGTCGTTGACCAGCGGTATGGGCGGGGGCTGATGCAACCGCAAACGAAGCCAAGACTTGATCCGCTTGTGGGTGGCCTGACAAGGCCGCCCATGATGCTCGGCATTCCATATGCCCTGTTCGTCGTGGAATTTTGCCTCGTCGTTCTTATCTTCATCAACACAAAAAACCTGTTGATGTTCTTACTGCTGATTCCGATCCACGGAATCGCGTATGCGCTGACGGTCAGAGATAATCGCTTTGTAGATATAATTCTCGTCCGCTTCGGCAAGTGTCCCGTCACGCGCAATCACCGCTTTTGGGGCGGTGACTCCTATAAGCCTTAAGGGGGGCAGACATTGGCGAAGCTGGCAAAGCACATTCTGCAATCGCTGACCTTCGGTGGCGCTGACGCGAAAGAAGCGTCGGTGTCGAAGCATGTTCCGTATCTGCGGCATGTCGCAGAGGACATGGTGAAGACGAAGGAAGGCCACTTTATGATGGTGGTCAAGATTGGCGGGTTCTGCTTTCAAACGGCGGACCAGGCGGAAATCGACATGCGGCTCTCAAGCCGCAACACGCTTGTTCGGTCTATGAACGATAGCCGGTTTGCGCTGTGGTCGCATATCATTCGTCGCGAAGTAAGGCCGCATATCGGCGGCCATTTCGATAACTGGTTTTGTGGCGAGTTGGATCGCCGATATATGGAAAATCAGGTTCACAAACGCATGTTTGTGAATGATCTCTATGTCACGATTTTGCGGCGAGGCTTTCAGGGCAAAGTCGGGATGGCCGACAAGGCCACGAACATTTTTCGCAAGAGCATGGGCGTCGATCCCGCCGAAATCGAAAAAGACGCAAAGCGCGAATTGCGCGATGCGGTCAACAATTACTGCAAAGAAATGGCGAGCTATGACGCGACGGTTCTCTCGTGCGTCAAGCGAAACGGCGTCGTTTGCACTGAGATTGGCGAATTTCTCGCGCAATTGCTGAACGGCGGCGTTCCGATCTCAATGGCTTTGCCGCGCATGGCCTTGGACGAATATATCCCGACAAAGCGCCTGACGTTCGGCAAGAAAGCGCTCGAAATGCGCGGCACGAACGAAAGCGAAACGCGCTTTGGGAGCATGTTGTCGATTCGCGAATACCCGGCCTATTCGGGCGCGGGTATGCTCGATGGACTGTTGCGCATTCCGCATGAATTGATCGTCTCGCAATCGTTTGCGCTCGAAGACCGCGCGCCGGTCATGACGCATGTCGCCAAAGTGCAACGCCAGATTTCCGCGTCCGACGAAGCCGGCACGGAAGTCGAGACGGCTATTAATATCGCGCGCAATGAGCTTGTCACCGGGCAAACGGTGCTTGGCTATCATCATCTGACGGTCTGTGCGCTCGGCCATCGGCTCCGCGATCTCGAAAACTGTGTGATGGCGGCAACGCAAGAATTGCAGAATTTCGGAACGATTGTCGTTCGCGAGGATATGAACGCGGAACCGGCGTTTTGGGCGCAATTGCCCGGCAATTTCTCGTATATCGCGCGCAAGGCGCTGATTTCGTCGCGCAACTTTGTGGGTTTCGCTTCGCTTCACAATTTCGCCGTTGGCAAAGCAGACGGCAATCGGTGGGGGCCGGCGATTTCCATTTTGGAGACGACGAGTCAGACGCCTTACTATTTCAATTTTCACCGTCGCCAAGTCGGCAATTTCACGGTCACAGGACCGACTGGCTCCGGCAAGACGGTTGGCTTGGGCTTCCTGCTGTGTGAAGCGATGCGCGTTTCGCCGCGCCCGCGCGTAGCCTTCTTTGACAAGGATCGCGGCGCGGACCCGCTCATTCGGGCGATGGGCGGGAGCTACGAAGTGTTGCAACCGGGCGTTCCGACAGGCTTCAATCCGCTGCAATTGCCGGGGTCGCCAGAAGATCGAAAGTTTCTTGAGGACTTGCTGAAATTCATGGTGCGGCCGCGCGACGGATCGGACCTTGGCGCGCAGCAAATCAAGATTGTCGAAAGCGCTGTTGATCAAATATTCGGCGTTCCGATGCGCGATCGGCGTTTCGCCGATGTAGCGCATTTGCTGCGCGGCGCCGAGCGGCAAGGCCAAGAAGACCTTGCGTCGCGGTTTGACGTTTGGACGAAGGCGCGCGGCTGGCTGTTTAACAATGAGTTGGACACATGGTCAGCCGCTAATGGCATTTTCGGCTTTGACATGACGAAGGTGCTTGACGACGAGGACATTCGCACGGCCGCGCTCGGTTACATTTTCCATCGCATCGAAAGCATGATGGATGGTCGGCCGATGATGTTGTTTATCGATGAAGGATGGAAAATCCTTACAGACGACAAGTTTTCCGACTTCCTCAACGACAAGCTGAAAACCATTCGTAAGTTGAACGGGATTGTCGGCTTCGGAACGCAATCGGCGAAGGATATTGTCTCGTCGCCAATGGGTCACACGCTGCTTGAGCAGACGCCCACAAATATCTTCTTCCCGAACCCGAAGGCGGACGAAGCAAGCTATATCGACGGCTTCAAGCTGTCTGAACGCGAGTTCGAATGGGTCATTAACACTCATCCCGACTCACGGCAGTTTCTTATTAAACACGATCAAGATTCTGTCATCGCGCGGCTCGATCTCTCGAACATGCTCGATTTTGTGAAAGTGCTTTCGGGCAACGTCGATAGCGTCCACGAATTGGAAGACCTGCGCGCAAGGGTCGGAGACGATCCGCGCGTTTGGTTGCCGATTTTCTGCGGATGGAAGCAAAAACGTCGGGAGGTAGCCCATGCTGCGTAAAGCCCTTGTCGTGAGCATAGGGACGGCGATGTGCGCGACCGGCGCGCTCGCGGACGTTCCTGTGCAAGACTCCGCACGGAACACGCAAGAGAGAAGCATTGCCGATTGCATGACGAAATCTCGCGTTCTTAAGCAGCAACAGGTTTCGCCACAACAAGGCATTAAGCAGAGCATGGCGACGCCGGGCGCGTCCGGCGTCCCGGTCACTGGGGCGTCCGATGTGTCGGGCGCGGGGACGACGGCGCCATCCTCCGGCATGGTGTCGGGCATTGATTTTAGCCAGGTGCCGATGGTCGCTCCGGGCGGCGGGCAGGGTGTCGGCGCGCTCAATCTCAATACCGTCGCGCAAGCGGTCGCGAGCCTGACTGCGATCACGACCGCGATTCAGGGCAACAAAAATAACAACGCGGCCGCGAGCGCTTTGATGGGCGTTCTCGGTCTTACGCAACTTGCGTGGAACCAAAATAGCGGCGCTCGCATCAATAACGGCTTGCTCTGGAACCAGGTCATCGCAACGTCGAGCCTGACGGCGCAACTGTTAAATCAGCGGACGCTGAATATGGCGGCCGGCGCGAGCACGGGAGCGAACGCGCTCACCTTCAATCCGTCATTGGCGACGTTTGTCGGCAACCGGCAAACGTCCGATTCCAACGCCATTGTCATTCCGAACAACTGATCGCGTCGCAACGCAAGGAGAGACACTATGAAAAAGACGCTCCATTCGGTCATTTTAACGGGTTCGCTGCTGCTGGCGGCGGGCGCGTCGGCTCAAGTGCCGGTCATCGACAGCGCCACACTGACACAGGCGACGCAGACCGCGCAGCAGACCGCGCAAATCATGCAAACCAATCAGCAAATCCTTCAATATACGCAACTGACGTATAACGCTGTCACGGGCAATCGCACGACGGGAAGTCTGTCGAGCATCGGCCTTGGCGGCGGGTTTTCCATGTCGAGCGTTCCGGGGCTATCGTCGCTGCTCGGCGGCGGCGGCATTTCCATGTCTGGCCTTGGATCTTACGGCTCTCTGGCGTCGAGCATTATCAATGGTCTGAATCTTGTGAAAACGCTCACGGGAACGACCGGTTCAACGTCGAGCCCGACCGATCAAGCCTATACCGGCGCGGTCAATACGGCGGCAGCGTTGACGGCTGCCGTCGCCGGCGGTCAGGCGGCGCAGCAAGCGCGTTCGTCGGCGTTCCAGAGCGCGAGCGGACAAATCGGCACGGCGCAGGACGTGAAGGGTTCGATCGACCAAAACTCGCAATTGCAGACGCAAACGGGGCAGACGATCAATGAATTGATCGGAACTGTGAATCTGACGAATGCGACTTTGAACGCGCAGCAACAGCAAGACCTAGCGGCGCAATCAAAGTTGTCGAATATGTGGACCTACGACCCCACCAAGGCGACGCTGATAGGCAACTGATGTGAGAGGACCGCATGAAAACGTCGATCAAGAGGGCGGCAGTTGTCGCCGCCCTTGCTGTTGGAATCGTAAGCCTGTCGGCTTGCGCTCATAAAGACCTTATGGCGCCTTGCACGCGCGATAGTTCAATTTGGTCGTTTGCTTCTGCGTATGCTGCGGCGAGTGATTGCGGGCCGCTCCTTCCTGTGAACAGATAGAAAGGCGTGTCCCGCGATGGACATTATCACGCAGCTTTTCCAGAAGGTGGATCAAGTGGCGGCTTCCGCCATTCAGCAAATCTACCAAGCGATCTCGCAAGGGCTGCTGCCGGTGTTCACACTCGGCGTGACGATTTATGTCGCTTATTGGGGATATGAAATGCTCTACGGGCGCGCGCCGTTGACGGCGGGCGCCTTTATCTGGCGTATCGCGCGCATTGCGCTCATTTATGCCCTTGCGTTCGGTTGGTCTGACTTTTCGACAATTGTCGTTGGCACCTTTACCAAAGGGGCGGATGGAGTCGCGACGGCCGTTTGCACGGCCGTTGGCGGCACGAGCTGCGGAACACCTGAAACCTCCGTCGCCTCCACGCTCTCGACGCTTTTCACAAACGCGATGAACGCCGGGAAGATAGTTGCGGCTTCGGGCGGCTGGGGCGCTGCGATCGGTTTATCGCTGCTCGCTATCGTCCTTTTGTTCGCGACGGTAATTTTCGTAACCACCGCCGTGACGCTTGTCATGATCGGCAAGGTCGCGCTCTTTGTTTTGCTCGGCCTCGCCCCGATATTTATCGCAATGGCGCTGTTTAATTTCACATCGGTTCTTTTCACAGGATGGATGCGAACAGTCGCGCAATATTCGATCGTGCCGGTCATCGTTTACGGCATTCTCGGTTTTCTGCTGACGCTTATGAACCAGACGATCACGAATCTCGGGACGATCACCGACGTAACGTCGGGCATGACCGTCATCGCGCCGTTCCTGATCCTCTGCGGCGTCGGGAGCGCGCTTCTGCCGCTCGCGCTGTCGATGGCCGCCTCTATCGCGGGGGGCCATGCTCTGCAAAATGTGAGGCCCTGGGCGCTTGGGCCTATGGGTGTTGCTACTCGAACGGTCGCGCGTGGCGTGGGTTACGGGACCGCTTATGGCGGTATGGCTGCGCTCGCTGGCGCAGGCTTGGGCTATAGGCTTTTGAGTAATCGCGGCGGTGGTGGAAACACCATGTCGAGTGGGCAAAACACAATGCAGGGCGGTGGCGCACAGGGCGGCGATCCGCGCGCCGAACAGGTCGCCGCTGCGCTGATCGAAAGCCGCCGTGCGCAGCTAAAAGAAATGTCGCAGAATAAATAAGGAATGTCGTATGTCGAATGATCCGAGCAACGGGGCGTCAGTCCCGACGGAGGCTGATTCTGAATCGAAACCCTTTGTGAAGGGCTCTTATTATGACGATGGCGCGCGGTGGGAGCGCGACATTTATCGCCGTCTTGAACTGTCGCGAAATGCGTGGCGCGTCGTTGCGGCGCTGCTCGGTCTCGGGCTGGTCATCGGACTGGCGACGCTGTGGCAACTGGTGCCGCTGAAATCAACGGAAGTGGTGACGCTTGTTGTCGATAAGGCGACCGGCTTTGTCGAGATCGGTCGTCCGCTCGAACAAGGCGGTCCGATCTCCGAGCGCGAAGCGGTGACGCAAGCCAACATCGTTCGCTACATTCGCGCCCGCGAGACCTACGATCCTCCGGCGCTGCGCGACAACTTCGAGCTTGCGTCTCTGCTTTCGGCGGGTCAGGCGAGCAAAGACCTGTCGGATTTGTTCGCGCCGGGCAATCCGGAAAATCCCGTCAAACTTTGGGGCGTGGCCGGCCGCATCAAGGTCTATGTGAAAAGCGTCAACTTTCTAACGAATGGTTGGCTGCAAAATCCCGGCGCGCCGGCGACGGCCGCCGTTCGATTTATGACGACGCGGACGACTGAACGCGAGCAAATTATCCAGCATTGGGCTGCGAATGTGCGCTTTCGCTATACGAAAGAGCCGATGAAAAACGAATGGCGTTTCGACAATCCGCTTGGCTTTCAGGTCATCGAGTATCGCAAAGATCAAGAGACGGTCGCGCCGCAAGCGGCGACGACGGGAGCGCCGCAGCAATGAAACGTCTTTTCGCAATAGCCGTTATCGCTATGGCCGCGCTGATCGCGCCGGCGCGGGCAGAAATAGCGCCCGCGCCGGGCCATGAAGATGCGCGCATTCGCACGGTGCCCTACCAGCGCGATAATGTCGTAACTGTGTGGGGCACGCGCGGCATTTCGACAATCATCGTTCTCGGCGATGACGAGAAGATCGAAACGGTTGCGCTTGGCGACTCGCTTGCGTGGCAGGCGGTGCCAGACCAATCGAAACGCTTTTTGTTCATCAAGCCGCTGGAAAAAGACGCCGCCACGAATATGACCGTCGTCACAAAAAAACGCATTTACAGCTTCGTTTTGCGCACAGGCGGCGGCGCGCAACGGGTGGTTTTCAAGGTGCGGTTCACTTATCCAGAGGATGAAGCGGACGCGCGCCTAATGGCGAAAGCCCAAGAAATGGCGTCAATGCCGAACAAGCGACGCGCCGAAAAGTCGAGCATCAGGAATTTCGATTATTCCTACAAAGGGCATGTGACGGTAAAGCCCCAACATGTTTTCGATGACGGCACGAAAACCTACTTCCGCTTCGCGGGCGAAGTCCCCGGCATTTTCGTTGTGAACACGGATCGGTCTGAAACGCTGATGAACTATCGGCGCGAAGGCGAAATGATCGTGGTGGACAAAGTGACGGGCCAATGGACGATGCGAAATGGCGCCGACACGGCTTGCGTATTCAACATGCGCGCTCAATCGGAGCCGCCGCCCAAGCAAAGGGAAACTGACGTGCAACCCGAATTGCAGGAAGCCCACGCGCCCGAAGGCGGTTGGCTGACGCGGTTCATTGCCGGCAACGGCCCATCACTTTCACCGGAGCGTTAACAATGGCCGCCGATTTTGAAGAAGAAGGCCGTCTGGCGAATGAAACGGTTACGCGCGCAAGCTCAAATCCGACTGCTGGCTTGGCTGCCGTCGCGTTCGCTGTGACGACTGTCATTCTTGGGCTGATGTGGTATACGTCTTCGCGCAAACAAACGCGCGTTCAAAATGTCGGCGAAGAATCTTTCGCCACGGCGCGAATGCAACCGGGCCTCGCGCCCGAAAGGCTGCCGCCCAAGCCCGAAGACAACAGATTCGTGATTCCGGCCCCGCCGCCGACGCCGCCTGCGGCGGTTGCGGCGCCGGTCGTTCCGGCGGTCCCGCCGACGCCGCCCGTGGTCGAGCAAGCGGCCGTCCAGCCGACGCCGGTTGACGATAGCGAGGCGCGCCGTCTGGCTGAACTCGAACGGTTGCGCAAGGAGGCAGAAGCCAAACGCGAGGCGCGGATGCGCTCGCCAATGCTCGTTGTCAACGACAAAGAGGGTAATGCGAGCGTCGATCCGGCCGCCAGAGTCACGGCGTCGGACAAGGACGACGACGCAAATCGTCGTTTTCTCGCAAACGCCGAACAGGATGTAGCTCGCGCGCACGCTGTCAAGCATAGACGTATCGACGCGCTCGTGCCGCAGGGCTTTATGATCCGTGGCATTCTTGAAACCGGCATTCAATCCGATCTGCCCGGCATGGTTCGTGCGACGACAACGGAAGACGTGTGGTCTTTTGACGGACGCCGTATTCTCATTCCCAAGGGAACGATGCTGACGGGCGAATATCGGTCGGGCATTACGCGCGGTCAGACGCGCGTCTTCGTCGTGTGGACGCGCATGTTGCGCTCGGACGGCGTGTCGATGATGCTCGGCTCGTATGGCACTGACGGCCTCGGCCGCTCTGGCCTGACGGGCGAAGTGGACAAGCATTTCCTCGATCGCTTCGGCAACGCCGCTTTGTTGACGATCACGGGCGGCGCGGCGCAATTCGTCGCGGGTCTCGGCCAGAATAACACAAGCGCGACTTATGCGCTCGACCCCACAACGGGAACGCTAATTCCTGTTTCTGGAACGCAAAATTACGTGATGGCGAACGCGCGCCAGGTCGGCGCGCAAGCATCGTCGCAAGCGATCTCGCGCATGGCTGAGGAAGCGCTGAAAGACGAGATTCATATTCCGCCGACGATCTATGTCGATCAGGGAACGCGCATCATCGTTTTTGTGAAGCGCGATCTCGATTTTTCCGACCTCTACCCGGACCCTGTGAAAGAGGCGTTGTATGAACTCAAGCACCCCCATAAACGAGCGCGGAGCGATCAAGATACCGCTATGGGAGTCGCTCCCGGTGTTCTTCCGGCAAGCAGCGACGCCTATCCGCGAATGGTTACAAAACCCTGACGTAATCGAAATCTGCGTCAACAAGCCGGGAGAGGTATGGGTCGAAAGTTTGGGAAAACCCGCGATGGAGCGGTTTGAGGTTCCCGAACTGACTCCCGAAACCGTTGAACGGCTTGCGCAGCATGTCGCCGGCGCAACGCATCAATCGGTCAACGCTTCAACGCCGCTGCTGTCGGCGGCGATGCCGCACGGGGAACGGTTTCAAGGCGTCCTGGCCCCGGCGGCGCCCTCGGGCGGCGCGTTTTCGATCCGCAAGCAAGTCATCGCCAATCTCGATCTGCAAAGTTACGCGGACATGGGCGCGTTCGATCATGTGAAGGTCAAGGGGCCGCGTGTACCGGACCTGAATCATTATCCCGAAGTCGAAAGCGAACTTGCGGCGCTTCTGCGCGACACGACGAAGACAGGCGTTCACAAGGCGCTTTCGTTCGCCGTCAAAAACCATGTGACGATGATTATCTCCGGCGGAACGTCGTCGGGGAAAACAACCTTTTTAAACGCGCTGCTTAAGGAGGTGCCGGACACTGAACGGGTCGTTTCGATTGAAGACACGCGCGAATTGCAGCCGCCTCAGCCGAATTGGTTGTCGCTGCTCGCCTCGAAAGGCGGGCAGGGCATGGCGCTGGTGACGATTCAGGACTTGCTCGAAGCCAGTCTTCGCCTGCGGCCGGACCGCCTCTTTCTCGGCGAAATTCGCGGCGCGGAAGCCGCCACGTTCCTGCAAGCGGTCAACACAGGCCATCCCGGTTCGCTGACCACGTTACACGCCGACAGTTCATTCGGCGCATTCGAGCGGCTTGCGCTGATGACGCTGCAATCGGATCTGAAACTGACGAAGGCTGAGATTATGGATTACGTTCGATCGGTCGTGCCGCTCGTCGTTCAATTGCGCCGCCGTCCGACGCGCGGCGTCGCCGAAATTTATTTCCGGGGTTTCACAAACCCGGCGTAAGGGAAAGGCAGGCCATGCGGATCGCGGCGATTATTCTTGCTGTGGCTGTGGCGCTTGCTGCGGCCTTTGCCGTGTGGGAAGCGGCGTTCGCTTTGTTAGTCGGATGGCAGACACACAATTGGACGCTGTGGACCCGCTTTACGCGCGGTCTCGAATGGCTGCTGCCGGTGCATTCCGCCGTCAACGAATGGGCGAATCCGGTCGTCAAAAAGCTCGTGGCGCGCGCAACTCTTGGGGCGGTTGTCGTGGTCGTCGTCATCAGCGTGGCGGTGATGCAAATCGTTCAGAATTTGCGCGGTATCTACCCGCCTGCTGGCGGATCGCGGCTCGCCACGGCGGCAGACTTGCGAAAAGCCGATCTGTTTAACGGCAAGCCCGGCTATTCGATCTTCCTCGGCCGCTCCGGCGGCAAGGACGTTCGCTATAGCGGCGATAGCCATATTTATGTGAACGGCCCGACTCGTTCGGGTAAAGGCGTTGGCTTCGTGCTGCCGAACGCGCTCGAATGGCGCGGTTCATTGATCGGCCTCGATATAAAACGCGAAATGTGGAATGAAATCGGCGCGGCGCGAGCTGGCATGGGCCAGCGCGTTTATATGTATTCGCCCGGTTCGTCGGAATCGCATTGCTGGAATCCGCTCGATCTCGTGAGCCCGTGGCCGGAACGCGCCACCGACGTTGCCAACATCGCGCGAAGCCTGATCCCTGTCCCTGAAACGGGCGATTCCTATTGGGCGGAAACGGCGCGCGGTCTGTTTGCAGGCTTGCTAGCCTATGTACTGGATAGCGACGAAATGCGCGGCCAGCGGACGATTAAAGCGGCTCTCAAAATGATGAGCCGCGGTCGAAGCCTTGCCGCCGTCATGGCGGAAATTATCGCAAGCGAACCGAACCTGAACGAGTTCGTCTTGGACAAATTTCGCCAGCATCTAGGGCGCGAAGAAAAACAACGTATGTCGTTTGAGGCGCATGTGGTGACGGCGCTCGATGCGTGGAACAACAAGCTGGTCGATGATGCGACAAGCCGCAGCGATTTCAATATCGCCGATTTGCGGCGCGCACCGTTCACAATCTTGATAGGAACGCCAATCGGCAACTTCGGCTCGGTCGAAGCGGTCGTGCGTCTGCTCGTTCAACAAGTGCACGACGTGCTGCTGAAACAGCTTCCCGGCCTCGATGAGCCGCACAAGCTGCTCTTGCTGTTGGACGAATTTTATCAGTTTGGTCGGATGCCGGAAATTGTAGACCGCGCCCCGCTCGTTGCGGGATACGGCTTTCAAATCGCAGTTATCGCGCAAGGGTTGACGCAATTGGACGTTCGCTATGGAAAGCCGACCCGCGACATGCTGGTTGGCAACATGGACGTGAAATTGCTGATTGGCGTCGGTGACGAAACGACGGCGAAATACTGCGCCGATGAAATTGGCAAGCAATATGTCCGCCGCGAAGGGTGGGGAACCTCGGTCGGCGGCGGCAGCTTTATCGGCGGCGCTCCACGCGCAAGCCGCACGACGCAAGGGCGATGGGAATTGGAGCCGATCATGGCGGCCGAATCCCTACGGCGTCTCGATGCAAAAAAGGCCGTGTTGCTCATCCGTAGTCAGTATGCGGCTGTTTTGGACAAAACGAATTTTTTCACGGACGGCGCTTATAAGCGGAAGGCCGCAGCCGCCGAACCGTTCAAAGCACAACTGACCGTGCCTGATGTGACTGGCTCGCGCCCCGCTGTCGAGTGGGCGGACCCTGCGGGCGCGACGGAGCTGGTCGCATCAGGCGCGACCGGCGCGCGCCATGAGGCGGCGCTTTCGCGCGTGATGGCGGAAGCCGAAGGCGTATTCGCCGATGTTGCGCCGTTTCGTTTGGCGTTCGTGAACGCAATGAACGAACCGAGCAACGAGCTGGTCGCGGAGTTGTGTAAGCGACTTCGCGTCGATCCTGAATCAGTCGCGCCGATCAAGCGCGCGCGCGGCAAGATATTCGGAAGCGCGAGCGCGGACGAGGCGACAAAGGCGCTGCGGGGCGAAATCATCGCGGCGCGCCATCTTTTGAACGCCGATCGGGCGGAGCGGGCTACGATTGCGCCTTCGACGCCGGCCAGCTCGCCCGCGCCGATGATGATCTCGCCGGCGACGTCGGTCGAGCCGGCGCCGGCGTCGGCGTCAGCCGAGACGGCTTCGGGAGGATCGGGAGACGGCGGCCAGGTCGAGCTGCGCGCCGATATGCCGGCCATGATGGCCGACGTTGACGACGGCGCGGCCGGGCTGTCGGCCGTGATCGACGCCGCGCTGGAAGCGGCGCCCGACGCGGTCGGACGTGCGGCGATGATTGAAGGTTTGGCCGCCTTCCAAAATCATGCGTCGTTGTTTCAGGACACGCCCGATGATCTTCACGCGCACGTCCCCGCCTGACGGCGCGCGAGCGGCCTTTGAGGCTGCGCGGCGTCGAAGCGCACGGCTAGACGCAGGAACACCGCTCGCCTTCGGCCTCGACGGCCTCGGGCGTCTGCCGGTCTTTGTGAATCTGCGCTGCTATTTTCTCGCCGAACGCTATTCGCCGCCCGAGGCGAACGCCGCCGTCGCCAACGTCATTTCGACCGTTGTTTTGATCGGGGCGCTTGCCCTTGCGGCGGCCCTCTGGCGAGCGTGGGCGGCCGTCCCGGCGCGCCTGCCCCTGCCTGACCCCCATAACCCGTTCTTCATGCTGACGGCTGCGAGCGGGGCGGCGTGGGCCATTACAGGGCTGGTTCTTGCCCTTTTGTCGCGGCGGGGCGCGCTCAATTCGATCTCGGCCGCGATCTGCGATCTGCGGCTCGCTCGCCCTTGCTGGTCCGATCGCCGTCTTGTTCGCGCCGTCCTCGGCCGGGGGAGCGGCGAGCGTGCTCGCCGTCACGATTTTATCGCTGGCGTCCATCAATTCGGTCGTCTGCCGATCGCGGGCGGGGGAATACGGGCCAGGCGGGGCGCGGGCGCTGCGGCCTTGGCCGGTGCTCGGTTGGCTGGCCGATCTCCCCGCGTTTTATCTGCCTTCGCAGCGCGATCTTCCGCCGCCTATCGAACGGTAAGCGTGATTGTTAAGAATCGCCATTATTTTATAATTGGGCCTTAGAGGCCGCCATTTTATTATAATAGGCATGATCTCGGCTCCACTCTCTCTTGCGCAACGCTTAGACGCGGCAACCCGGCTGACGCTTACGGATCAAGAATTGGCGTCGTTGACAATCATAGGAGCTGTCAACGGCGGCCGATTTATTCTTGTGTCGTATGGCACAAAGGTAGATGAGGCGGTTGCCGTCTATCCTGATACGCCCCAAAATTTCTTTTTCGTGCACAAACTCGCTCGTAAAGTGCATCGCTCGGCTGATTTATGGGACGCTAATTATTCCACTGAGCGCTGTTTCGAGCGCGTCGCGCGTATTCCCCATTAAATCGCCCTTGGTTCGACGCGCCGCAGGCCCGGAGAAAAAGCCGGGACGCCCTTCGTCCCGACGGCTCAAGCGCCGCCAGCATTCGCGGCGGCCGTCAAGGCTCCACGACCGCCATAGGCGGCGCGAAGCGGCCTTGACGGGCGCGAGGCTGCTGGCAGGTCAACGGCTTTCGCCCTCGGATTCGGAACGGTCCTTATTGCGTTCTTCGGCGCGGAATTTTTCAACATTCTCGCGGTCGATCTGACGTTGTGCGTCCTGCTCGGCCTGCTTCAAGACCTTGGTCTGTTCGTGCCGTAGCGTTTGAATGGCTTCGCTTTGCGTCGGATCGGCGGGAATGGGACGCGCGGGGTTATTGTCAACGGCGCGTTCGGCCTCGCGCGCCGTCCGGGCTTCCTGCTCGGTGCGGTAAGGAGTCGCTTCGCTGCTGGTCGCGGCGTTTGTCTCATGCGCCGCCGTTGCGCGACCCGCCTGGCCCGTCTCGCGTTGCGCTTCACGATCGACGCGCTCGCGGATGCTGTTGAGTTCGATCGCCCGTTCGGCGCTCGTCGTGTTGATGGCGGGCGTCATGCTCTCGACCGGCGCCCGCGCGGCCGCCTCGGTTTTGCCCGCCGCGTTGTCCTGCGTGAGAGGCGGCTCGGGGCGGGCCGCTTCGGTCGGCGCTTCGGTGCGCGTCTTTCCTTCGGCTATTGTCGCGCGCTGCGTCTCAATCTCCGCGCGAAGCTCGCGAATGCGATCCTGCATTTCGGGATTGGTAATTTTGTAGCCATGTTCGGCGGCAAGTCGCGCAACGGTTTCTTTGTAGGCGTCGCTGCCGTTGATCGTGACAGTTTCCCATTTATCGGACGCAAGTTTCAGAGCCGCATTGACGCTTTCGGGGTTATTCCAGTCGCGAACGTCAAGGTGCTTGCCCTTGTCCACAAAGGCGAGGGTTTGATACGCGCCCGATTGCGCGTCGTGACGGCTATAATGGATCTCCGAGCCCTTGCGCTCGTTTGTGAAAAGAGCGCCGAGTTTCGCGGGTTCGGGTTGAACAAAACGGTCGCCTTCGATCTCGCCCGGCTCGCGTTCTAGACGCCGTTGTTCGGTGGTCGCGGCGTCGGCCTTGTCGAGGAAATCGCGCGAGCGCCGTAGAAGATCGTCTTTGATTGCGCCTTCGGGCAACACGTCGCTGATGCGCGAAAGAGCGTCAGCCATGCCGCGCTTGGCTGTGTCCATCGTTTCGGCTGTCCTCATGGTTTTGTCCTCCGTCGAATGAGATGGAACCTGCGGGGTGCGGGCAAGCAAAGCAGCTTCGGCGCGCGCTTGAAAGGGCAGTATAGCGCCTTCCGCAATTTCGTTCACCGGCTTGCTGAGCGCGGATAGCGAGCGGGGAACGAGAAAAACGGTCTTCGGCTGTTGGCGTGACGGTCGCAATTCGGCGATGCGTTCTGCAGGAACGTCGAGATACATCAGGCGAGCGGCGCCAAGGCGCTGCGAATAGGCTTCGGCGGTGGCGCGTTCGGTCGAAAAAAGAGGGGCGCGACTTTGTTGACGGTTGGTCGACTCGGCGCGGAAAAGACGGATCGCGCCGGGCGGCGGCGGCGGCAAAGCGGCGCGGCGCGCCGCCAGCGATTTCCAATGCGCGGCCGCCTCGGTGGCGCGCTTGCGGCCCTCGGGCCGTGTGGGATGATGAATTTCACGGCTTTTCACGCGGTCGATGCGCCGGCGCACGCTCGGCGGCGCTTGGCCGCGCTCGGTCATTTTCACATCTTTCAGCTTATAGGCGGGAGCGTGGGCCTGATCGAACCTGCGAACCGCTTCCATCGGAATGCGCCTCTCTCGCGCTTCTTCGGCGAGCGTTTGGCGCCAACGGTTAAAATCCTGAATCCCGGGATGCAATTTTTCTCCATCCTCGCGCGTAAGACGGATCGCGGCGTGGACGTGAATGTGATCGCGGTTGGTGTGCATCACAAAGACGTATTCGTGACCCGTAAATTCGCGCGCGAGGGTGGCGCGAGCTGCGTCCATGAATGTATCCTTGTCGGTACCGGGCTTGGCGCTGAGGATGACATGCGCGAAGTCGCGTGGTTCGGTCGAGCGCATGGCGGGACGCCAAGCCTTTGCGATCTGTAGGGCGGGATTAAAGTTTTCCGGCAGCTCGCGCGTAGCGTTGCTCGGCTGATTGTGAAAAAGACGGCTGGCGTCGGAGTCCAGAGAGCGGCCGGCGTCGGTCTCGGCGACCGCTTTCCCGCTTTTGGTCAGCGCCGCAAGCATAGTTGTAGCGCCTTCGACGCCATGCGCCCATTTGGCTTCGGACAAAGAGACTTCACGGCCGAAGGCGTCTTCGATCTTGTCATGAAGCGCGTCGAGCGATTTCGCGTTAGCGTAAATTCGCTCGCGTTTGCCGTAGGCGTCCCGCGCGGTTCCTGCGGCGACCGCGACAAGATCGACAGTGGTTTCGTCGTCCTCGCGGTCGAGCCGCCATGCGAAACGATGCCCGGCCAAGGCTGATGAAAGCGCGGCGCGGACTGCTTCATGCTCGATCTCGCCCTCTAGCGTGATTGCGAAACGCAACACGTCGTTGGACGGTTCGCGCGAGCCCTCTTCGCGCCAATGGGCGGCAAGATCGGCGATCGCCGATTTTCCGGTGACGAAAGAACCGTCTTCGCGCTCTAGCGTCAGCTCGCCCTTGTGGCTCTGATAATTCAGTAAGGACGCCGCCCGCGCCGTTCCGGCGCCATAGCTGGCGAGTTTGACGACGGCGGCTTGAGAACCCGTTGCAAGGCCGGCTTGAGCCGCAAGGGGTGCTCGGCCGATCACGCCGGGGGCAGGGGTCGGGGCTTTTGCGGCGGCGAAAGACGGGGCGCCGGCGGGCCGTTGCGCCGGCGTTGGCGCAAGGCGCCCGCCGCCGCCTCCGCCCGCCTTACGCATCGCCCATTCATCCTCGACCGGCGTTTCGGATGCCTGCGGCGCTGGTGCGCGCGGGCCTGAATACGGCGGGGATTTCTGTGAACGCGGGGGTTGAGGCCGGGGCGTCGAAGCCCGCTGAAACGCCGCCGCGGAATCGACCGCTTCGATAAGGGCCTGTCGCTCTGCAAAGTCTCGCGCGCTTCGCAATCGCTTCAAGCGGGCCGAAAGCGGCGCGAAGTCGTAGGCGGCCAGGTCGATCATGGCGCGGCGCTCGTGAGCGACGCGACGGCGCGGCGATGCGTCCGGACGCACAGGGACCGATAAGCCCGGTCAAGCTCCGTAATCGCGTCTCGAACGCTGTCGAGATAGGCGGCCAGGTCTTGCCCTTGGATGACGTGACCGGCGTTCATGTGGTGAACGGCCTGATTGAGGTTGGTCCCGATCCCGCGAAGTTGGCGAGTTAGACCGATGATTTCTGCGCGGTCTTGGTCGGCGTAAGTGGGGCCTAGAAGCGCCGCGCCGCGCGCCAGACGGCGAAGAGCTTCGCTCGGCGTGATGCTTTGGGATTCACAAAAAGCGTCGAACAGCTCGCATTCATCATGGCTCATGCGGACGCCTCGCGTGATTGTCTTACGGCGCGAGGGTTGATCCGTTTTCGTCATGAGTGCTGATTACCGCGAGGGTCCGGTTTGGCTTGCCAAACTGCCGGACCCGATCTTAGCCCGCCCGGCAAGGGCACACAAGAAAAATGCGAAACATTTTCGGTATCCTGCCATAAATACTCAATTTCAAACCAAATTTTCCATATCTCATTGATTCAACATGCTTAGATGAATTACCGAGGCGGAAACCCCAGATGAACGCTTTGTGATTTAGCTAAGAACCTGAAAGCGAATGAAGATGGACATAGACATGATTATAAACAGGAATTGAAAGCGAACCCGATATGAGCGTAAGGAGAACGCAGAAAGCAACTCGATGACGAGTTGCCATTCTTTTATAAGAGCGCTAAATGTCGTCCATGAAACAGACGGTGGCGAACCTGCGGGCGAGCCTCAAGAACGCGCCGGCCAAAGAGCCGAAGCGCAGCGTGAAGGCGATTATCGCGGACATGCGCGCTGATATTGCGAAGGCTCGGCGCGAGAAAAATTGGACGGTGGCCGACGTTCACAAATGGCTTGTCGGGCAGGGCGTCCAAGTCACGGTAGGAACGCTTGCAAAGTATCTGGAGACCCCCCGGAGACCGGGAGCGGCCGCGAAGACGGCGATAAAACCGCCGTCGGCGGGAACGGTCGGGCAGGGCGTAAGGGGACCGAAGTCTTCGACGCCTGCCCCGCGACCGGCGCCGCAGGCGAAGGCCAGGGCGGTCGTGATTGAGAAACAAGAGGCTGATGCGGAAACCGTGCCGCGTTCGTCAGAATTTCCGCTTCGGCGGGATAGACCGGATCTTTAGGAGTCACAAGAAATGAATAAGCCAATTTATGTCGTCGGCGGTAGCAAGGGGGGTGTTGGTAAATCGCTCGTCACGATGGCGCTGATCCATTACCTGGGATCGCAGGCGGAGAGCGAGAAGGTTTTTCTCATAGATGCAGATACGTCCAACCCGGACGTTTTTAAGTCTTACGAAGAGGAAGTTTCGAGCGAAAGAGTGAATTTGGACGAAGCGGACGGATGGATTCGCTTCGTAAATATCTGTGACGAAAACAAGGATGCGATTATTGTCGTCAACACGGCGGCCCGCAACAATATGGGCGTTGCCGCTTACGGCGGAACGCTTAGCCAATCTCTGGAAGAATTGGAACGTCGGTTGGTGACGCTGTGGGTTATTAACCGACAAAGAGATAGCATCGAATTGTTGCAAGATTATATGGACGCAATCCCGAACTCGGTAATTCACGTATTGAAAAACGGCTATTTTGGCGCTGATAGCAAGTTTGAGCTTTATCATCGTACAAACGTGAAAAAGGCAATCGAAAAAATCGGCGGCAAATCGCTGTTGTTCCCCGATATGGCGGATCGTGTCAGCGACGATCTCTATAGCAATCGTCTGAGCATCGCCAAAGGACAAGAGACGATGCCGATCGGCAATCGTGCGGAGTTACGGCGGTGGCTTGAGGAAGTGAATAAGGTTTTTGGTGCGGTCGTCGTAAATGACTGACGATGCGCCGATACCAGAGAAGTTTGAGCGGTTGTTAGGCCGCGCCACGACGGCGACCGAGCGCGAGCAATTGCATCATGTGCAATCCGTCCTCGGTTTGCGGGACAATGACGCGCTTTGGTTGGTCCTGATGGCGCTCCAATATTACGAAAGTTTGTATCGCCAGTTTCCGAAGGCAATAGGGGCGGAAGCGGCGCGTGTTCTCGGTGAGACGAAGACTGCCGCCGATGCCATTATTAGATCAAGCGCAGAGCAAGCCCGCGCCGATCTGGCGAAGGCGGTTGCGAGCGTCGCGCGCGATGTGGCGCGCGAAACAGCGCGAAAAAGCGCTGTCCAGTGGATGATTGTCGGAATGGTGGTCGGCGTCGCGCTTTTTGCGCTCGGTTGGTATGCGGCTTTTTCGCGGGCTTGTTAGCGTAAGGGGCGGTGATGACAAAGAGGACCGTTACCCGCGTCGAATTGAGAGAAGCCGTCTATAGGGCGCTGAGAACGCTGTCGCGCGCCGAATGCGCCGCGTTGGTCGATCAGTGTTTCGCTGAAATTACCGATGCACTCGCGCGCGGCGAATCTGTGAAGCTGAGCGGCTTTGCGCATTTTGTCTCGCGACGCAAAGCGGCGCGGATTGGACGAAATCCAAAGACGGGCGTTGAAGCGCCGATCTCCGCGCGCGTCGTCGTGTCGTTTAATCCTTCACGGAAATTATGCGATCTTGTGAATGATCCATTGATAGAGGCGAAACATGCAAACGGTGACGCTCACGTACCCCGACAAGCCGGGCGAAACGCTTGCGGTGATTATCCAAGGCTTTGAAAACGAGCGTGAGACGCTGCGCGTCGTCGTGGCGAATACGCATATTGTTTTCACTCTGCGCCGTGAGCAAGGCGGAACTTACTTTGCGCCGCTCGGCGGCCGGATGGTCGAATATGCGCCGCCGAAGGCCGGCACCAAGGTTTCGTCCTCTGATGGAAGCGATGTCGTATCGCGCAGAGGACAGACCTTAACGTTGCATCGAAAACTGTGACAGACGAGGCGGTTCGGATGTTCGTCCAGGTTTATTTTTGGTTATCGGTGCTGAGTTCGGTGGTGGTCTTCGTGATCGCCGTACGGGCCGCCTATTTTCGTCCGTCGAAATGGGAGTGGGTTATTTTGGCGGTATTAGCTGTCGGCGGAGCGTTTCTGGAGATGTTCGACAGATTCGCATAATGTGAATTATGGAACGAAATCAATAGGTTGCGTCGATAGGAGAGGTTAGCGGATCATCGCAAAACGTCAAGAGGATCGATTGTAAAGCGTCAAGGCGGTTCGAACTGAGGAGCTGGAGTAATGTCGATCTCGACGCAGAAGGAAGGTGAAGACCGCGACACTGTTCTGGGCGCTGTTTTCGCATTATTGCTGAAAAAAAGGCGGAAGAATTTGAAGGCGGTCAGCACGAATTTCTGAACAAAATTGGCATGTCTGTAGGAACGTTTTACAATATCGTTAAAGGGAATGCGAACCCAACCTTCTGGACTGTCGAGCGCACGGCCAAGGCGCTCGGGGTCTCAGCTTGGGAAATGCTCGGATGCAACGAATTAATCATGCGCGCATGGCTCGCCGGTCAAAATGTTGATCTGGTATTGCTGACGAAGCGCGTTGAGGCGCGCCGGCGCACACGCGAGGGTTTCTCCACGGAAGAGTTAACTGGGAATACCGCCAGCGAGTTGGATGAAAATAGCAAATGCGCGCCGCTTTCGAGCATCGATTTGCGGGGTGGGCGCCCATAAAAAAGGCCCGCCGAAGCGGGCCTTTTTGTTGCGCGGATCATTTTGCGAAGTGAACCATTGCTGCGACGGCCGCTATGGCCGCAAAGACGATGCCGGTCATCCAAACGGTCTGAGTGCGGATGGATTCGGCGATGTTTTTCGACAATTCGTCGCGCGTCACGAAATTCTCCTGAGCTTTGAGAACGGCCTTTACGATGGCCTCGGCTGCGTCTCTGTTAAGCCCCGACTTTTCGAGGGCGTTTGCGAGTTCAAGGGTGTCAAAGTTCATATAGGCTCCTTTGTAGCAGGTTACAGGCTTGAGAGCGACGCTGCTGTCGCCCGAACGCGGCGAAGGGGCCTTGCGGCCCCTTCGGGTGGTGCCGGTTAGCGGCGCTTTTTGGTGGCGGGCTTGGCTTCTTCTTCCTTGCCCTTTTTGTCCGCTTTCGCGGTGAGTAGGGTCAGTTCGTTGACCGCGAAGGTCTGGCCATAGTGGGTTTCGCCGTCCTTCTGCCATTCGCTCTGGAACGCTGTCGAACAAACGAACACCAGGTCGCCGGCCTTGAGGGATTCGCTGGCCCATTTCAGCAACCCGGCCTGACGCTCGAAAATCGTATGTTCATTCCAGTGCGTCCGGTCGATCCACTGGCCCTCGCCGTTCTTGTAGTTGGCGGACGAAGCAACGCGCAGGATGACGTTCTTACCGACAGTCTTGATCGAGGCGACGTGGCCGATCTGGGTCATTTCACAAAGATGCGCCATTTTCTCTCTCCATCGTTTGGGGCCGATCCCCGTTGCGATGGCGGTCGTAATTCGCCGGCATAGCGCCCCCCGGAGCCGCGCAGCGGGCTAGCGAAGCGCCGCGCGCCGACCGTGACGATGAATTTTGTTTCGCGAGGAATGCCGCGCAGCGGCAGGGGAAAATTCTTCGGCACAGGCGCCGAAGGGGGGAGCGCCGGCGATAGACCTCGCCATTATCAGCAACGGGGTCAGGCCCTAACACGCGAGAGAGTCGGCGCGGCTAATTTAAAAGAATGACCTTGAATCGGTAAAACCACGACGCCGCAAGACTGTCGGCTTAGAACGTGTGCCGCAACGCGCTTCTTCCGCCGCAGAACGGCGATGCAGGGGCATTTTGCGAAGACCGGGCGGCTTATGAGCGCCGCCAAATTTCGCGCCTGTAGAGGCCGCTGAAACGAGACAGAACGCGAAGCTCTGCCCGCGATCGACAATTCGTCTGCTGGCGATTCCAGCATGGCAAAGGCGGAGGCGACATCCGGCCCACCAGCGGCCGCGCTGATGCTGCGGAGCGAAGCGGCGGGGCGTAAGGGGAAGGAGACTGTAAGCCCGCGCGCAAGCGCCCTGCCCTGCGCCAGAGGCCGCAAGGCCCCGTCGTCCGCCGATAAGAGCGGCGGCGCTCTCATGCCGATCTGTGAAAACAAAGGGGACAGGAACATGACGCCAGCTCGTGCCTAGAAGCCTTGAGGGCGCCGCCCAGGGCGGACGCCGGCGGCGTCTAAGAGGAGTAGTGACGCACGATGATCGAGGGCGAAATTTTGGACCGATTCGGACGCCGGCTTACGAAGCTGACGTGGGCGATTATCGGCTTACAAGCGGCGTTGCTCGTGAAGCGCCCGCTTCATGAAGGCTTACAAACGGTGTTCGTCGTGGCGATGGTGATGGAAACGATCTGCCTGAATGTCATGGCGGATGCGTTCATGGTCCCGCTCGGCCGCGCGCTCGCGCGGCGGAATTTCCCTCGCTTTCGATAAGCGAAGATTATCGAAAGCCAGCGGAAACCGGGCGGGCGTGATCGGTGCCGGAAGCGACATGCGCGTTCGCTTCCGTTGCGCGGCGTCGACAATTGAAAATACGCGCGAATTTCGCGTCTAGCGTTTGAATAGCTCGGAATGCGAGCCGAGGCGCACAAGCTGCAAGTGTGCGGCGTCGGGCTTGCGGTAGATCAGGAGCAAGTCGGGTTTGATGTGGCATTCGCGCGAGCCGGCCCATTTGCCGCTGAGCGCGTGGTCGCGCTGCGCGGTCGGTAAGGGCTGGTCGGCGGTCAGCAAATCGAGCGCGGCGTCGAAGACCGCGTGGAAATCCTTGTTATGAACGGCTTGCTTTTCGACGCGCTTGATGTCGCGTTTGAACCTTGTCGAGAAAACGATTTTCCGAATCAATGGCACTCCAAAACTCCTTCCTGTTATTCACGACGTGGCCTTTACCGGCGTCGAGTTCGGCCAATGCCTCAAGCGAAGCCGCGTTAGGGGCGCGAAGCTCGAACGGAAACCGTTGTTCTTCTGCGATCCTAACGAAAAGCAGCCGAATAGCGTCGGACGGCGACAAGCCCATTGCATCGAGCGCCTTGGTGGCGCGCTCTTTAACGCTCGCGTCGAGACGCGCGCGAACTACCGAGTCGGTGGTCATTTGCTCTCTTTCAAAATAGCGCATTTCAACTTGTAACAGGCACAATGTAGCCGGTTTCGGCTACAATTTCAAGTCTGGCGCCCGCGCCGCGCGGGAGAGAGAAGCGCGCGGCGCGGGCGGCGCGAGTCGGGGGGAAAGCGCCCGACCCGGATAGCGTTACGCAAGGCCAAGGGCCTTACGTACTGTGGCTTGGGCCGCCGCCTGGGCCGCCGCAAAGCCCTTGTGAAACCCGGCGTCGAAGGCGTCGAGCATGTTTTCGGACGGCCCCGCGTAGTGGCAAGTCGTGAACAGGACTTCCTCGCTTTCGACGCTCTCGCGACCTGTCCAGTTGGCGGTCGTGAGCGTTCCGACGATGAGGCTATTCCAACGGTCGTTCGCGTCTGGATAGCGCACGTCGTATAGGCGGCTGTCTCGCCATTCTCCGATTTTGTGACTGGTCATGTGCGGTTCCTATGCTGCGATTTCGTCGTAGTCTTCGCCCGCGTCTTCGTCCGCGTCCGGCGGCGCTGCGATGGCGGCGGCGCGCAGCGGATCGGGAAGCCACGCGGAGAGGTGCTTCTTCGCCTTCGCGACGGCCTCGCCCTTGGGGAGTTTGGTAAGGGCGGCGACAATCTCGCCGGGAGCGCCCGCTTCGGTCGCGGCCTTCGTGATAACGGCCTTCGAGACCCGTTTCAAAAACACGTCGGAAGCGGTCCAGTGCTTCGTCATGTCGAGGCTCACGGCCTGCGCGATTTGTGCGGCGTGGTTCATTTTCTTGGCGACATGAGCGGACTGCTCATGCGGCAATTGCACAGCATTTGTGGACATGGCGACGCATTGCGCGAGCAAGGCGAGCAAAACGTCAGGTTTGGCGTCGAGGCACCAATCGAAAAGCGCCTCTTGCTTCTTCGGCAGACGCGCGCGCCAAGCGTCCTCGGCCTCGCTGAACGCGGCGAACACGGCTGCATTCTCGCCGTCCGGCGTCGTGTCGAGGTTCGGCCCGCGCGCGTTCATGTCCACAACGACGTTATAGGTACAACGATAGAAAAGGCTGCTTGCGAGCGCGTGAACCGAGCAAGCAAGCGCCACGTCGGGACGCTTTGCGATCTCCACGGCGAGCGCGGCGGTGCGCGTCTTTGTGAGGTCGCATAGCAACGCGCCCGAGTAGGGCGAATCGGGTTCGGCGGGAAGAGGCACGACATTGCCGGGCGCTGCGCCCTGCTCTGTATCTTCGGCGGTCGCCTCGCCGCGTTGATCGGCAAGCGCGCGCGCCTGATCGGATTTCACAAGCCCGCGCGACACAGTGAGCGCGCCGCGCTCGTCCACGCTGACGACAACACCCGCAAGCGCGGCCTCTGCCGGTTCATACCGGCTGGCCTTCTCCCGCAAGGCGTCAAGATCGGCTGCGATCTTGTCGGATTCGTCGGACAGGGCGTCGGCGTCGTATTGCTCGGCCTCGTCGCCGTTTTGAAAAATCGCCTCGATTTCGTCATTGCGCGCAATCAATTTCTGACGGCGCTTCTCGTCCTTGGCGTTCAAGGGCAATTCTTGCGGATGGATGCGCGGCCCGGTCCAACGGGTCGGCGCGTCGAGCGCGCCTTCCGCCCATTGCCAGCCTTCGGCGGTGCGGATGGCTTCGGCCTCGCGCTCGATCTTCTCGGCGGCGAGCCGCATCAACAAGGCGCGGTCCTCGATATAAGCGCCGTCCTCATCCGTGTCAGCGAAAAGGTCGCGGAACACCGCGCCGCCCGCCGCTTCATACGCCGGCAACCCGACGAAAACCGCGAAGCGGTCGGACAAGCCCACTCGGCCATCTGTAGCAATCGCGCGAATGTGCGCGGCGGAGCGCTGCCATGTCGGCGCATCGAAAATTGCCGCCTCCTGCCGCTTGCGATCTTCAATCAAAGCCGCCGCTTCGCATTGCTCAAGCGTCACGTCGCCGGACGCGAGCGCGTCGATGATTTTCGGCGAAAGGTTGGCGAGCGCGAGGCGGCGGCGCACGGTCATGTGAGAAATGCCGTAGCGCGCTGCGATTTCCTCGGGCGCCACGCCTTCCTTTTTGTGAAGCTGGCCGAACGCAACAATTTCTTCGGCGGCGTTCATGTTCTCGCGATGAAAATTCTCCGCAAGCGACGTGTCGAGCGCGCTTTCGTCCGGCGCTGCGCGACGGCATTTAACGGGATGATAGGCGAGCAAGTGTCCTTGACTGACAAGGCGGCGCATCGCCTTCAACCGGCGCGCGCCCGCGTCCACCTGATACTTGCCGCCCTTCCCTTCCGAGACGCACAGATTTTGCAGCAAGCCGCGAAAGCGGATGCTGGCCGCAAGCTCGGTGATTCCGTCTTCCGAATGATAGCGGCGAACATTCTTCGGGCTTGGGGTGAGTTGGTTCAGCGGCACGAAAATAATGGGCGCCTTGTCGTCCGGCGTTTCGATCTTGGCTGCCGCAGCGGCGGCGGGGTTTTTTGTTGTCTTGGTCATGGTCTTCTCTCCTGCTCGATGTGTCCCCAAAATAGGGACATTGTGAATGCAAAAAAGCGAGCGCCGGAAAGCGCCCGCTCGCTGTTTTTTACTCGTCGTCGCCCGCGCGCGGCGTCAGCCGGTCGAGAACGGAAACAATAATGTCAGTGCTGTAGTGCGTCTTGCCGTTCTTCTCATAGCTATTGTCGGCAACGCGGCCTTCGGCGTAGATCGCATCGCCCTTCTTGACGTTCTCGATAGCCCATTTCGCGGTTTTTTCGTTCAAGATCGTGAGCGTCACCCAATCCGCGACCTCTTTCTTTTCGCCGCTCTTGCGGTCGGTCCAGACGCGATTGGTGGCGACGGAAATTTTTGCGACCTTGCCGTTGTCGAAGCTTTTCGCCTCGGCGCCGGTATAGCCGCGAATAATCACAAGATTGGTGCTGCGCATGTCCTCATCTCTCCTTTCGGCGCGATGCAAAACAAGCGTTTTGCACTGTCCCCATATTAGGGACTTGGCCTTTTCCAGTCAAGCATTTTATTATAATCTTGGCCAGAAAGGCCCGGAAAATCAGGCGCTTTTTGTTTGACAAGGTTACAAAAAATGGTTGTTCCCAGTTCGACGCGCCGCAGGCGTGGCGAAATAAAAGACGTTCCCCGTCCCGACGCTTTCAGCGTCATCGTCACGCGCAACGCCAGTCACGCGATAGCGCCGAAACGAAGTGAAGGACTGCGCCGTGGCGCAGTTGACGGCGCGAGCATGGCGATACGCTTTGGCGTCGAGGGACAATGAACGAACTTCGGAACGGAGCGATAGACGAATTGCGCGGCATGGCGTTTCTCGCCGTGCTCGTTTCGCATATCGGACTGGTTTACGGCCTCGATTTGAGATTGGCTTATGCGATGGCGATTCCGGCCTTCGGCGTCGGCGTCGATCTGTTCTTTGTGATTTCGGGCTTTGTGATTGCGCGCAATCTCGCTGACATGCGCGATCGGGCGGCCGGCGATGGTCTATCGAGCGCCGCGGCGTTTTGGCTGCGGCGGGTTGTTCGAATCACGCCGCCCGTGTGGGCGACGGCGGCGACGATAGCGGCTGTCCGACTGGCCTTCGCGCCAGTCGGATATTCGGCCGATCTCGTCGCGGGAGCGGGCTTTTACGCAAATTTCTATTGGGCGGCGTGTATGGCGGGCCAGGAAGGCGTTTGCCCATCGCCGCTTATCACTTCGCATTTTTGGAGCCTAGCGCTCGAAATGCAGTTCTACGCGCTGGCGCCAGCGCTGGCGGCCTTGCCGCGCGCGCTGGCGGGCATCGGCCTCGCCGGCGTCCTAATCGTCGGGGCGACGCTCGAACGGCCTGTCGGTGGCCTTTTGTGGTCGTTGCGGCCCGACGGATTATTGCTTGGCATGGTCCTCGCGGACCAAGCGGCGCGGCGCGCCGCCTGGCTCCGCGCCCTTCCCCGCATCGGCTTGATGCAAGCGGCCTATTGGATGTTCGTCGCGGCCATGACGGCGCGGCTGGCGACCGGGCCGATTTCCGGTCTTGGGTTGACGGTGGTCGCGTCGATATGCGCTTACGTGGTCGCCGCGCGTCTGACGACGGGCGCGAGCGCCGGACCGCTGGCTGGTTGGCTGCGTAAGGGCGGCGAGGCGTCTTACGCGGCCTATCTCGTTCATTTGCCGGTGTTGTCAGGCGTCCATGCGGCGCTCGCGGGCGCGCCCCCTGCCCTGTCGCTGATGGCGGCGCTGGCGGGGGTGGCGCTGGCGACGGTGGCGCTCGATGCGGCTTTTGTGAAACCGGCCGCCAGCTTGGGGCGACGATGGTCGGACGCGATTATAAAAAATTGCAAAATGCGTCGTGGCGCGTATAACTGATCTCGCCCATGTTCATTCATTGGGGGTCGAGACGTGAGAAAGTCGTTTCTGATTGGTGCAACGGTGGTGCTGGCGGGCTTTGTTACGAGCGCAAAAGCCGATACGTACGGCTGCACGGTTCTTCTATGCACGGCGCCCGGCGCCGGCGATTGGACGAAAATTCCGGCTTGCGCGGGGCCGGTTTCGACGGCGCTGGCGCAGGCTTATTTAGGCGTACCATGGCCGCAATGCCCGGAGGCCGCTGTTTCGGCGGCGACCTCTCAAGCGATCGCCAACAACCCGAGCAATAACAACTAAAAAAGGCCCGCTTTGGCGGGCCTTTTTGTTGAGCGCTCGATTAGGCCGGATAGGCGCTATCGAGGTCGGCCGTATAAATTTCCGTCAGTTCGTCCAGCACGTCCGGCGCCAGGTCGGTCGCCTGTCCCCATGATGGTCCGGCCGGCGTCGTTGGACGGTCAAAGGTGACGCGCTGTATGCGAATGTTGTCGAGAGAGCGAACGGAACGCCATTCTCCGTCTGAAAGACGGTATTCGTCTCGCGCCTGCGCCCAACAATCATAATATTTGATTTTATCGAACGGCGTTCGGGGGAAGTGTCGATCGCGCAGCGCAACAGCCAGCGTTTCGATGGCGTTCGTGGGGCTCGTGCCGCCATAATTTATATGGCCAATGATGATTTGCGGGCCGTCGTCGCCGTCGCGGATGAAGGCGTAGCAGCGTGACGGTACGCTGAAAAAGCCGTCGAAATAGAAAACGCGCGGGTCTTGGATTTTGTGAAGACGCGATGCGTAGGCGGCGCGGTCCACGTCGCGCGCGCGCGCGGCTTCGGCGCGTTCGAAAGCGGCGTCATTAGCCGGACGGCGTAGATAGTCGTCCTGGCCTTGCGGGTAATCGGCCTCGGCGAAAAGCACGTTAAGGGCTACGCCCGTGTCGTCGCGCAGCCGTCCGATGAGCTTGTTGTTTTGCAAATAGGTTTCGAGAACGGAACTGACGGCGGAGGCGCATAGGAGGCGCACGTCGTCGGCTTCATCAGGCGACAATTCAATCCATGTTCCCAATGCGCCGGTGATGCGCCCGCCAGCAGGGCGCAAATGCCAATGCGGCCCGAAGAACGGGCCGTCGATCTCAGCGGAATAGGACGCGCCTCGAAAAAATTCGAGCGGGGGACGGCGGCGTGACAGCCATTTGGCGGCTTCGCCGAAATAGGTTTCGCCGATCGCGTCGAACCGGGCGAGGCGTTCAAAAATGAGGCGAAGTCGGTCGGCGCGAAATTCCGACGCCCAAACCGTGATTTCGGTCATGCCGCCGCTGCGGGCGCGTTTTTTGTCGCGCCAAGCCTTCATCCGAGATGCGATCATGAGAAATCCCCGTTGATTAGGCTTAATGTAACAGGGACACTAGCAATAATCAACGGGGATATGTGCAAGCATTGCTAGCTAGCAGAGCTAGCACGCTCCCAGTCGTCCAGTAACCGAACAAGAAAGTCGGCACGGCCTAAACCTGCGGCATTGGCCGCGCCGACGAAGCGGTTGAAGTCGTGAGGCGTGACGCGAAGGTAAAGCGTGGTCGTCGCGCCGATATTAACGCGGGACAGACGCATTGGCGCAGCGTCCGGTTCGCGTCGGGTGAAGCCGGACTTTTGGGCCTGCGCCTGCAATTCGCGCACGGCTGCGGGGTCGGGACGATGTTGTGGCGTGCCCTGCCCTGCTCCGGGCGCGAAATCGGACAGGTCGAGCGCGTCGTCGCCGCCGAAATAGTCGGGTTTCGCGGATTCGGTCGTGTCACGCGGCGACATAGGTCAATCCTTTCTTTTGTTCGGCGCGCATCCAGTCCCGGACCTCGGTGGCGAAGTCGAGCGCGTTTTTTTGCGCGGCGTCGATGCCGGGAATGGCTTTGCGGTCAAGCGCGTCGAGCGGCATTTTATAAGCAAATAGCGCGCGATAAGCAGCGCGGCTGACGATGGTTGTATCGAAGACGGAAACGCCTGCGGCGGCCAGTTCGTTCGTGATGGCCCGAAAGTCGCGGGTTTTGACGGCCGCGCCGGTGTTAGTCATGACGACACTGGTTGGAATGCGGCGGCGGGAAACCTTTTCGGCGGTGCGCGCGAGCTTGATCGCGCGCAAGCCGTGCCGCGCATCCAGCGGCGAGCCTTGCATCGGCACGATCACGTAGTCGGCGACGGCCAAGGTGTTCGTGACGATAGAGTTGGCGGTGCCTTCCAAGTCCACGATGACGAAGGCGTGATTGGGGACCGCCTTTTCGATTTCGTCGATGATTTCGTCAGCGCCTTTGGTGCTGACGA
>JAGWTA010000006.1 GCA_028869185.1 Hyphomicrobiales bacterium | reverse complement strand
GCCGACGCCTGCGCCCGCCGCGCCGGCTGCGCAGACCCGCGCCCCTGCGCGCCCGGCTCCTGCGGCCAAGCCGGCCGCCGGCGGCGTTGTGCTGCGCACGCTGACGGAGGAAGAACGCCAGGCGCGCGAACGCGCGCTCGCCGACGCGCGTGTGCGCGAGGAAGACGATCGCCGCCGCGCCGAAGCGGACGCCAAGGCGCGCGCCGAACGCGATGCGCGCGAGCGCGAAGAGCGCGTCGAGGCCGAAGCGCGCAAGCGCGCCGAAGACGAGCGCCACCAGCGCGAGGCGGACGCCAAGCGCAAATCGGAAGAAGAAGCCCGCCGTCGCCTGCCGACGGGCGAGCAGCCGGCCGCTGCGCCCGCGCCCGCTGCGCAGACCGCCCAGCCCGCAGCCGCCGCCGCCCCCCGTCCCGCCGCGCCCGCCGGCCTGACGCCGTTCCGTCGCCAGATCACCATGCCCAAGCCCGCCCTGACGGTTCCCCGTCCCACGCGCGGCGCGGAGCAGAAAAATCGCGGCCGCCTCACCGTCTCCAGCGCCACCTCGGGCGAGGACGAGGAGCGCACACGTTCGGTCGCTTCCTTCAAGCGCCGCGTTCAGCGTCTGACGCGCGGCCATGTGCAGGAACAGAAAGAAAAGATCGCGCGCGAAGTCGTTCTGCCTGAGACGATCACCATTCAGGAACTCGCCAACCGCATGTCGGAGCGCGGCGTCGACGTCATCCGCTTCCTGATGCGTCAGGGCGAGATGCGCAAGATCACCGACGTGATCGACGCCGACACCGCCCAGCTCATCGCCGAAGAATTTGGCCACGCCGTGAAGCGCGTTGCCGAATCCGACGTCGAAGAAGGCCTGTTTGATGCGCCGGATGCAGACGAAACGCTGCAGTCGCGCCCGCCCGTGGTGACCATCATGGGCCACGTCGACCACGGCAAGACCTCGCTGCTCGACGCGATCCGCCACGCCAATGTCGTCGCGGGCGAAGCCGGCGGCATCACGCAGCATATTGGCGCCTATCAGGTCGTCGCGCCCAACGGTCTGCCCGTGACCTTCATCGACACGCCCGGCCACGCCGCCTTCACGGCGATGCGCGCGCGCGGCGCCCGCGTGACAGACATCGTCGTGCTCGTCGTGGCCGCCGACGACGGCGTCATGCCGCAGACGATCGAAGCCATCAATCACGCGCGCGCCGCCGAGGCGCCGCTGATCATCGCCATCAACAAGATCGACAAGCCGGACGCCAAGCCCGAGCGCGTGCGCACCGAACTGCTGCAGCACAATGTACAGGTCGAAAGCATGGGCGGCGAGACGCTTGAAGTCGAGGTTTCCGCCAAGCAGAAGACCAATCTCGACAAGCTGCTCGAAGCCATCGCGCTGCAGGCCGAAGTGCTCGATCTCAAGGCCAATCCGGCTCGTTCGGCCGAGGGCACCGTCATCGAGGCGCGGCTCGACAAGGGCCGCGGCCCGGTCGCTTCCGTGCTCGTGCAGCGCGGCACGCTGAAGGTCGGCGACATTGTCGTGGCAGGCAGCCAGTGGGGCCGCGTGCGCGCGCTCATCGACGACAAGGGCGCAACGCGTCAGGATGCGGGCCCCTCCTTCCCGGTCGAGGTTCTGGGTTTCAACGGCGCGCCGGAAGCCGGCGACCGCCTCGCGGTCGTCGAGAACGAAGCGCGCGCGCGTGAGATCACCGCCTATCGCGAACGCCAGAAGCGCGATGCGCTGGCCGCGCGCGGCGGCTCGGGCCGCACATCCTCGCTCGCCGACATGATGAGCCAGCTGAAGACAGCCGGCCGCAAGGAGTTCCCGCTCGTCGTCAAGGGCGACGTGCAGGGCTCGGTCGAGGCGATCATCGCCGCGCTCGAAAAGCTCAACACCGACGAGGTCGCGGCGCGCGTCGTGCATGCGGGCGTCGGCGGCATCACCGAATCCGACATCACGCTGGCGGAAGCCTCGAAAGCAGCGGTCATCGGCTTCAACGTGCGCGCCCACAAGGAAGCGCGCGAAGCGTCCGAACGCGCCGGCATAGAAATCCGCTACTACAACATCATCTACAATCTCGTGGACGATGTGAAAGCGGCGATGTCGGGCCTGCTGGCGCCGACGCTGCGCGAGACGATGCTCGGCAACGCGCTTATTCTCGAAGTGTTCAACATCACCAAGGTCGGCAAGGTCGCGGGTTGTCGCGTCACCGATGGCACGGTCGAGCGCGGCGCGCATGTGCGCCTCATCCGCGACAATGTCGTGGTGCACGAGGGCAAGCTGTCGACGCTCAAGCGCTTCAAGGACGAGGTCAAGGAAGTGCAGACCGGTCAGGAATGCGGCATGGCCTTCGAGAATTATCAGGACATGCGCGCCGGCGACGTCATCGAATGCTATCGCGTCGAGGAAGTGAAGCGCTCGCTGTAAAAAGCGCCGCGCCTGTTCCCCTCCCCGCAAGGGGAGGGGCTGTCTCCGCCAACAAGAACGCAATGCTCCGAACGTAACGCAATGTCACGCTCCCATCACTCCCAAAGCGGCGAGCCCTCGCAGCGCATGCTGCGCGTCGCCGAACTCGTGCGTCATGCAATGTCGGACATTCTCTCGCGCGGCCTGATCCACGATCCTGTGCTCGATGCGCATGTCGTGACCGCGCCGCGCGTGAAAATGTCGCCCGACCTGAAGCTGGCGACCATCTACATCATGCCGCTGGGCGGCGGCGACGCCGACGCGGTGTTGAAGGCGCTCGACCGCCGCAGACCAGCGATCCGCACTGAAATCGCGCACAGGATCGCGCTGAAATTTGCGCCCGACGTGCGCTTCCGCATCGACGATACGTTCGAGAATTCGGCGCGCATCGACGCGCTGCTGAATTCCGACAAGGTGCGGCGCGACCTCCAAAAGGACGAAGACCAGCCCGCAGATGACGACAAGTCCGGGGACGGCGAGCCGTGAGCAAGCCGCGCTCCAATCGCGTCGCCGTCGATGGCTGGCTGGTGCTCGACAAGCCCGTCGGCGTGACATCGACGCACGCCGTCTCGCGCCTGAAACGTATTTTCAATGCCAAGAAAGCCGGCCACGCGGGCACGCTCGACCCGCTCGCCTCGGGCATCTTGCCCGTCGCTTTCGGCGAGGCGACCAAGACCGTGCCCTTCGTGCAGGATGGCGAGAAAGCCTATCGTTTCACGGTGCGATGGGGCGTCGAAACCAACACCGACGATTCCGAGGGACAGCCGACGCAGCGTTCGGACGGCCGCCCGGACCGCGCCGCGATCGAGGCGGCCATTCCCCATTTCATTGGCGAGATCATGCAGCGCCCGCCCGCCTTTTCCGCCATCAAGATCGATGGCGAGCGCGCCTATGATCTGGCGCGCGACGGCGAGCATGTGGAGCTGAAGGAGCGCCCGGTCGTCATCCACGACCTGCGCCTGGTTTCGCTGACGGCGGACGAAGCCGTGCTCGATATGGATTGCGGCAAGGGCGCCTATGTGCGCGCGATCGCGCGCGACATGGGCCGCATGCTCGGCTGTTACGGCCATGTGACGGCATTGCGCCGCACGCGCGTCGGCCCGTTCGGCGAAGATGATTCCAGCCCGCTCGCCGATGTCGAGCGCGAAGGCGAAAATCCTTTCGCGCACATGCTCTCGGTCGAGGCCGGCCTTTCCGAGCTGCCTTGCGTGGTGGTGGACCGCAACGCCGCCGCGCGCTTGCGCCGCGGGCAGTCGATCCTGCTGCGCGGCCGCGAGGCGCCCGCTGAAGGCGAGGACGCTTACGCTGTCTGCGACGGCGCGCCCGTCGCGTTCGGCGTCGTGAAGCAGGGCGAACTGACGCCGAGCCGCGTGTTCAATCTGGACGCCTGAGCGGAGCAGTCTACGCTTGCGCTGCGCGCATCATTGCGCGGACGACCAGCGGATGAATCCGGGCAACGGGCAGCATGTAAGCGCGCCCAAGCGCATTGTGGATATGCACGACCGTCGAGACAATATAACGGCTCGCATCGCCACGCGGCTTGAGCACCGAAACACGGACGTCAAGATGACTGTCATCGATTCCGAGCAGTAATTCGTTGTCGTCGGCCGCGAAAATGTTGAAAATCCCCATGCGGTCGCCGACGCGATAATCTTCCGCAGCGCGCCGGTCAGCGCGCATTGCGCCTACATCTTTAAGGCCGAGATGGCGAACGATGGCGTTGCGCATATCCATCGCGCCCAAAACCCATGCCGGTGTAGCGCGCAGCGCCTTCAAAAATATTGCAGATGGGGTCAACCGTCGATCATGCAGCGATGTCACATAAGCGTCATGAAAATCTGCGTCGTGAAGAGCCGACGCAAGCTGACTTTCAAGAGGAAATTGAGCTTTTTGCAGCAACACGGTAAAAACCATTTGTGACGCAGCGGGGACGAATGATGCCATCTTTTCGTATGACTGCGATTGTGGCAAGCGCAATTTGTTTCATGCTTGCCTTTGTCTGGCTGATGGCGCCGCATATTATGCTTGCACTGTGGAAAATCAACGCCGCTCCGGCAACATTGGTGACAGCAAGACGCATGGCGCCGCTGTTCCTCGGCATCGGGTTTCTGCTTTTTTGCGCGCGGGATATTTCGGAGCCGGCCGCTCGCGCCGCGATCGCGCTCGGTCTCACGATCGCATGCGGCGGACTCGCCGTTTTGGGCGTATTTGAGTTGGCCGCTCATAACATCGGCCCCGGGATCATTCTGGCGGTGTTGGTCGAGGCGGCGCTAGCGGCGGCCTTCGCGCGGCACACGCGCCGCGCGAATTAAACGCGCAAGCCTCATCACCAACCCGCAATGCGCGTACAGGATGCGCCCGCAGCGCCGAAGGCGTAACGGCCGCCGCATGCGTAGGCCACCGGCGGCTCGTGGGTTTTTTCAAACAGGTCGTAACCTTGTTTGAGATTGCGCCAGAAGTCGCTCCATTTTCCGCCTGCGCCCGCGCCCAGCAATGCGGCAAGGCCGGTCGCGCCCTCGCGCGCCATATTGGCGTCGGTCATGCGGAAGGGAAAAATATGGACCGGCGTCTCGCGCTGGCCATTATGCAGCGCGGCGTCGACGAAGCCGTAGATTTCGTCGATGCCGGCGTCCGTCATTGCGTAACAGCCGACCGATTTGCAATCGCCATGCACCATCACGAGCCCGCCGGTGCGGCCAAGGCTACGGTCATAGGCGTTGGGATAGCCGACATTGAAGGCGCGGTGATAATGCGACTTCGGGTGCAATTGCCGCGTCGATACGGAATAGAACCCCTCCGGCGCCTGATAATCGCCTTCCTTCACCTTGGGCCCGAGGCCGCCTGAATATTTGCAGATGGCGTAGGTCTTGTAGAGCGCGTAGCGGCCGCTGCGGCGCAGCCAGAGTTCGAGCTGCCCCTCTTTCTTGAAGATGCGGATGAAGACCGGCGAACCCTTCTTGAAATCGCCGGCGGGCGCGGGCGCGCCGACGCCCGGCGCAACCGGCGTGGTCGGGGCCGGGGCCGCATCCGGCGGCGTCAGCGTTGCGCGCAGATCGCCAGGCCGGCGCGGGGGCAGCGGCGACAGAACTTCAGGCGGCGCGGGCGCAAGGTCGCTTGGCCGTGCGGGCGGCAGGGGCTGGTTGTCCGGCGCATAGGCGAGCTGCTGCGGCGGGGCGGGCGGCGGCGCATCCGGCGGCGGCTGCCCAGCCTGCGGCGTCGGCGCAGGTTGTGCGGACTGGGCGGCCTCCAGCGCCGGTTGCGCGGCGAGGGGCGGGGAGGCGACGCCAGCGCTGTCCGGCGCGGGGGCGACCGCGGGCAACTCGGGTGCGACCGCAGGCGGCTCGGGCGCTACAGCCGGGGGCGGCGGGGGCGGGGCGATCTGTGGGGGCGCGGGGGCGATTGCGGCCGTTTCGACGGGCGCCGGATGTTCCGGCTGCCGGGAGACGAAAAAAGCCGCCGCCGCCAATGCGACAACGGCGGCGACCGCCCCGATAATCCGCCAAAGCGCCAAAAGAGTCTCCTGCGCCGCCTACCAACTGCGCCAATGCGTCATTCAGATGGCGCAAACCCGGCGCAAGTCAACGCGCCGGATCGCTGGCCTTCCCGTCATTTTCGTGTATAAGCGCGCTCGTCGGCCCTTGGCCGATCCATCGACCCGGCTGGACGACATCCCGGCCGGGCCATTTCCAAATCAAACCGAAAGGCATGCCCGATGTCGATCACAGCCGAGCGCAAGCAGACGCTCATCACCGAATACGCCACCAAGGCCGGCGACACCGGCTCGCCCGAAGTGCAGGTCGCGATCCTCACCGAACGCATCACCAACCTGACCGAGCATTTCAAGAGCCACGCCAAGGACAACCATTCGCGTCGCGGCCTTCTCAAGCTCGTCTCGCAGCGTCGCCAGCTTCTCGACTACGTCAAGAAGAACGACGAAGCGCGTTACAAGAAGCTGATCGAGCGTCTCGGCATCCGCCGTTAATCGCCCGCATTTGCGTGCAAACCACGGTTCGGCGGCATGGGGCCGCCGCGCCGTATCCGACCGCGAAAGATAAAGCGCCATGACAGGATCGCCGGACGCTGAGCGCAGCTAGTCGCAGCCTCCCGCAATCTTGTCCGTGGCGCTTTGTTTTTGCGCCAACCTCGAAAGATACATATCCATGTTCACCATTCATCGCGAAGAACTCGACTGGGCCGGCCGCAAGCTGGTTCTGGAAACCGGCAAGATCGCCCGCCAGGCCGATGGCGCCGTCGTGGCCACCTGGGGCGAGACGACCGTGCTCGCCACCGTCGTCGGCGCCAAGGCGCCCAAGCCCGGTCAGGACTTCTTCCCGCTCACCGTCGACTATCAGGAAAAGGCCTTCGCGGCCGGTCGCATTCCCGGCGGCTATTTCAAGCGCGAAGGGCGCCCCTCCGAGCGTGAGACGCTCGTCTCGCGCCTGATCGATCGCCCGATCCGTCCGCTGTTTCCCGAAGGCTATCGCAACGACACGCAGGTGATCGTCACGGTCCTGTCGCACGACCTTGAAAACGATCCCGACATTCTCGCCATTGTCGCCACCTCCGCTGCGCTCACGCTTTCGGGCATTCCCTTCATGGGCCCCGTCGGCGCGGCGCGCGTTGGCCAGATCAACGGCGCGCTGAAGCTCAACCCGACGATCGAGGAAATGAAGACCTCCGGTCTCGATCTCGTCGTCGCAGGCACGCAGGACGCCGTGCTGATGGTTGAATCGGAGGCCAAGGAACTCTCGGAAGAGACGATGCTCGAAGCCGTCATGCTCGGGCATCGCGGCTTCCAGCCAGTGATCGAAGCGATCATTCGCCTTGCCGAGCGCGCCGCCAAGGAACCGCGCGATCTGGTCATGCCCGACAAGAGCGCGGCCGAGAAGGCAGTCGCCGATATCGCCGAAACCGAACTGCGCGCGGCCTACAAGATCACGGCCAAGCAGGAGCGTTACAAGGCTGTCGACGCCGTGAAGGCGAAGGTGATGGCGGCGCTGCTGCCGGAAGGCGGCGAGCCGAAATTCTCGAAAGAGCACATCGGCGAAGCCTTCAAGGATTTGCAGGCCAAGGTCGTCCGCTGGAACGTGCTCGACACGGGCGTGCGCATCGATGGCCGCGACGTGAAGACTGTGCGCCCGATCGTCGCCGAAGTCGGCGTCCTGCCGCGCACGCACGGCTCGGCGCTGTTCACGCGCGGCGAGACGCAGGCTCTGGTTGTCGCCACGCTCGGCACGGGCGAGGACGAGCAATATATCGACAGTCTGGAAGGCACCTACAAGGAGCGCTTCCTGCTGCACTATAACTTCCCGCCCTATTCGGTCGGCGAGACGGGCCGCGTCGGTTCGCCCAAGCGCCGCGAGATCGGCCACGGCAAACTCGCTTGGCGCGCCATTCGCCCGATGCTGCCGACGGCGGCCGAATTCCCCTACACGATCCGCGTTGTTTCCGAGATCACGGAATCGAACGGCTCCTCCTCGATGGCGACGGTCTGTGGCACCTCGCTCGCGCTGATGGACGCCGGCGCTCCGCTGAAGGCGCCGACAGCCGGCATCGCGATGGGCCTCATCCTCGAGGGTCAGCGCTTCGCCGTTCTCTCCGACATTCTTGGCGACGAGGATCACCTCGGCGACATGGACTTCAAGGTGGCCGGCACGGCGCACGGCGTCACCTCGCTGCAGATGGACATCAAGATCGCCGGCATCACCGAGGAGATCATGAAGGTCGCGCTCGCGCAGGCGCGCGAAGGCCGGCTGCACATTCTGGGTGAAATGGCGAAGGCCATCACAGGGGCGCGCGCCGAACTCGGCGAGTTTGCTCCGCGCATCGAGACGATGAAGATCCCGACCGACAAGATCCGCGACGTGATCGGCTCCGGCGGCAAGGTCATCCGCGAAATCGTCGAAAAGACCGGCGCCAAGATCAACATTGAGGACGACGGCACGGTCAAGATCGCTTCCAGCGACGGCAATTCGATCAAGGCGGCGATCAACTGGATCAAGTCGATCGCGTCCGATCCGGAAGTTGGCCATATCTACGAAGGCACGGTCGTGAAGACTGTCGACTTCGGCGCCTTCGTCAATTTCTTCGGCGCGAAGGACGGCCTCGTTCACATCTCGCAGCTCGCGCAGGGCCGCGTGAACAAGACCACCGACGTCGTCAAGGAAGGCGACAAGGTCAAGGTCAAGCTCATGGGCTTCGACGATCGCGGCAAGGTGAAACTGTCGATGCGCGTCGTCGACCAGCAGACCGGCGAAGATCTCGAAGCCAAGCAGAAAGCCGAGCGCGATGCGCAGAAGGCGGCTGAAGCGAGCGAGTAAGCCGCTCCACAATGCGAAACAAAAACCCGCCGGCGATGGCGGGTTTTTTGTTTGGCGTATTCCCTATCGCATTCAACAACCCTCGTGCTCAGGAGCCGCGAAGCGGCGTCTCGAAGCCTGAGCGGCGTTCGCGCGCGGGCGATAGGCCAACTATTCAACGCGCATCATGCTTTTTCGGCAGCTTGCCAAAGCGGACTTCCACCGCGCTTGTCCTTGGCGTGGGATTCGCCCTCGTCATTTCTCATAAATTTTATCGCCGCGCCGTTTCCGATTGATCCCGCAGCAAGTCAGGTCTCGCGCGCGTCGTTGCGGTCGTTTCCGACACGAGTGGTCGACGCGTGTTCGGCGCCGGGCGCGGCGTCGATGTCGGGTCCGATGCGCGCAATCGCAACGCCGTTACGTGTGGTGACGAAGCTTTTTCCACGGCGCGAAGCAAACTGGAAAATCTGGCTTTCGCCTCCATGCGCGTCAATCGTTTGCTTGCGTTCCCACCACGGTGGGTGCGAAACCTAGCGTCCCGGCGTCACCACATCGACGGTCGAGCGCAGCGACTGGCCGAGGCTTTCGCCAACGCCCATCGTGCGCTCGCCCAGCGTCTCGCGCGTCTGGGGATCGACAATCGCCAGAGGCGCGGAAACGGCGACGCCGACGCCTTGGCCCACTGTCGAGGCGACGCCCACGGCGGCGACGCCGACGCGCTCGCCAATGCCGCTGCGCGATTCCGTCAGCGTCTGTCCGGCCGCGAGCCGCGCGCCGATCAGGCGAACGATTTCAGGCGATTCCGCGAATTTCGAATGATTGAGCGGATCGCCCGACTTGACGTCCGAAAGGTCGATCGTCGTCACGCGCAGCTTCGCCAGTTCGGATTTGTAAGGCTCGACCTTGGGGTCGATCGCGCCGGCGCGCGCCACATCGCCCCACAGCCGCGCGGAGAAGGCGAGCGCCTTGTCGTCGCGCGAAACAAACAGCGTGATCGGTGGGCGATGCTCGCCCATGCCCTCGATCTGCGCGAGGAACACGTCGAAATCGACATCGGGCGAGGCAAGCACGATCTGCCTGATTTTCGGCGCGATGCGTTTGTCGCGCACCGCCATCTGGTGCAGCGCTTCGAGCGTCGCCCAATTGCCCATGGAATGGGCGAGGATGTCGATCTCGCCGACAGCCGGATCTTTCGCCAGCGTTTGCAACACGCCTTCCAGCGCGTCGCGGGAATAGGTCGCGCTCTCGCGGTCGTAGGTATAGGCTAGCAGGCGCCCGCGCGAGGGCCATGTAAACAGCAAGGGCAGCGCATCGGCGCGCGAGTCATGCGCGATTTGCGCGAAACGATAGACGGCGTCGTCAAAGCGCGTGTTGTAGCCGTGCACGAACAGCAGCACGCGCCTCGAGCGCGATTGCGCCAGCATCTGGTCAAGCCGCGCTCTGGCTCCGGCGGCGTCGAGTTGATCGGCGCGCAGCGTGACAAATTCGCGCGCAGGATCGCCCGGCAGCTTGTCCGGCCATTGCACCTCGCCGATTTCGCGCGCGCTGTCGGGCGGGATCGAGACGGCTATGTCGGCAAAAAGCATGCGCCGCGCGCGGTCGCTGCCGAACATTTTGTCGGGTTGTCCGGGCGTCGGCCGGCGCATGGTTGCGACCAGCATTTCGACGCGGCTCGCGCCCGGCGGGGGCGCAACATGCGTGGTTGCAAGAAAACCGTCGGGACGGCCGGCGCAGGCGCCAAGCGCGAGCGCCGTGGAAAGTCCTGCAACCCTGGCGAAGCGCGCGAGCAGCGCGCTCACAACATGCTCGGCAAAACGCGGTCCGGCGGCCGGTGCCCGTCCATGAAGGTCTTCACGTTCACGATCACCTTCTCGCCCATGTCGAGACGGCCTTCGTTCGTCGCAGAGCCCATATGCGGCAGCAGAGTCACCTTGCCAGCCTTGGCGAGTTTCAGCAGGCGCGGCGAAACGGCCGGCTCGTGTTCGAACACGTCGAGGCCGGCGCCCGCCAGTTCGCCCGCTTCCAGCATGCGCGTCAGCGCGTTTTCGTCGATGATCTCGCCGCGCGCCGTATTCACGACGATGGCCTCCGGCCGCAGATATTTGAGCCGGCGCGCCGAGAGCAGGTGATAGGTTGCCGGCGTATGCGGGCAATTGACGGACACGATGTCCATGCGCGCCAGCATCTGGTCCAGCGAATCCCAGTATGTCGCGCCAAGCTCGGCTTCGAGCGCGGCCGAAACGCGGCGACGGTTGTGATAATGAATCTCGAGGCCAAAAGCCTTCGCGCGCTTGGCGAGCGCCTGGCCGATGCGGCCCATGCCGACGATACCGAGCTTTTTGCCGGTGATGCGATGGCCCAGCATCCAGGTCGGCGACCAGCCCGGCCATTCGCCCGAGGGAATGGCCGCCCCGCCTTCCACGATCCGTCGTGCGACGGAAAGGATCAGCGCCATCGTCATGTCGGCCGTGTCATCGGTCAGAACGCCCGGCGTATTGGTGACGGTGATGCCGCGGCGCAGGGCCGACGTGACGTCGATATTGTCCACGCCATTGCCGAAATTGGCAATCAGCTTCATCTGATCGCCCGCCTGCGCGATCAGGCCGGAATCGATGCGGTCGGTCACGGTGGGAACCAGCACGTCCGCCGTGCGCATCGCCTCGGCCAGCTCCTCCTTGGTCATCGGCTTGTCGGACGCGTTGAAACGCACGTCGAACAATTCGCGCATGCGCGTTTCGACCGCCTCCGGCAATTTGCGCGTGACGACGACGAGGGGTTTTTTCTGTTCCATGTCCCGCAAAGTCTCCGCAGGGCGCATCGCGCCCAAAAATTCACGCGGCTTTAACGACGTTCGGATGAAAACCGTGCGACGGCCCGCGCGCTATTTGGTCGTTTCCTAGCAGATGGCGGGACAAACACAAGGACGCGCGCGCGCTGGCGCGGCGGAGCGGAAAATGGCGGCAGAACAAGGGAAACAAACGGTTGGCTGGCTGGCCGTCGCGCTCGCAGCCGTTCTGGCGCTCGGCGGGGCGGAGCAGGCTGCCGCAGCGCCCCAGATCGGCGCGGTGACGGGCCTGCCGTTGCCGCGCTTCGTCAGTCTCAAGTCGGACCGCGTCAATTTGCGCGAGGGCCCCTCCAAGGACCATCGCACGACCTTCATTTATCAGCGGCGCGGCCTGCCGGTCGAAATCACAGCCGAATACGACATCTGGCGGCGCGTGCGCGATTCGGAGGGCTCGGAGGGCTGGGTTCTGCACCAGCTGCTCTCGGGCAAGCGCACGGCGCTCGTGGCGCCCTGGAAGAAGAACGAGGATTTTCCCCTGCGCGCCAGGCCGGCGGTCGACGCCCCGCTGACCGCGCGCCTGCAGGCCGGCGTCGTCGGCGAAATCAAGAAATGCGACGGCCAATGGTGCCGCATTCATGGCGACGGCTTTGACGGCTACATCCAGCAGGACAGCCTGTGGGGCGCCTATCCCGGCGAGAAAGTGGAATAATCAGGGCGTCAGTTTGGGACGCAGGCGCACCACCACATCCACGCGGGCGATTTCCATGCCCTCCGGCGGTTGCGGCAGGCGCGCAATGTCGAACGCGCCCTCGGGAATGTCCATCAGCGCCTCGCCGCCCTCGATCAGGAAATGATGATGGTCTGACGTGTCGGTGTCGAAATGCGTTTTCGACCCGTCAGCGGCGATTTCGCGCAGCAGCCCGGCTTCCGTGAACTGGTGCAGCGTGTTGTAGACCGTCGCCAGCGAGATCGGCACGCGCGCGCGCGCAGCCTCGGCGAAGAGCATTTCGGCCGTCACATGCCGGTGCCCGCGCCCAAACAGCAGCCAGCCGAGCGCGACGCGTTGTCGCGTCGGCCGCAGGCCTGCGTCGCGCAGGCGGGCGCGAACGGCGTGCACGGGGCAGGCCGCCATGTGATCAAGGGCCGGATTGGCCGGTTCGCCGCGCCTGGGCGGCAAAAAAATCGCTTTCAATTCGTCAAATCCGTGGGGGAGCGCCGCGAACAGCGCACGGGTTGCGGAAATTCTAGTAAACCTGCGGCGCGGGCGCAACAGGCGCCCACATCGCGGGCGGGAAGCCGCCGCCGCGCCTTTCGAGGGCCGAACGGCTGTGTTAGAAGCCGGGCGAGAACGGCTAACAACCGCATTTTGAGGGGATTGGAATAAGAATGAGCGCCCGCCGGTCCAGTTTCGCCTATGAAGATCTGCTGGCCTGCGGCCGCGGCGAATTGTTCGGCCCCGGCAACGCGCAATTGCCGCTGCCGCCGATGCTGATGTTCGATCGCATTACAAACATTGACGAGGCCGGCGGCGAAAACGGCAAGGGCCACGTGCGGGCCGAACTCGACGTGCGCCCGGACCTCTGGTTTTTCCCCTGTCATTTCAAGGGCGATCCTGTCATGCCCGGCTGCCTCGGTCTTGACGCCCTGTGGCAGCTCACGGGCTTCTTCCTCGGCTGGCTCGGTCTGCCGGGCCGCGGGCGCGCGCTCGGCGTTGGCGAGGTGAAGTTTTCCGAAATGGTGACGCCGGCCACGAAAAAAGTCGTGTATGGCGTTGAGTTCAAACGCGTCTTCAAGAGCAAGCTCGTGCTCGGCATCGCCGACGGCTGGCTGGAAGCGGACGGCAAGCGCATCTACGAGGTGAAGGAGATGCGCGTCGGACTGTTCAAGCCGGAAGGCGCGTGAAAAGCTGGCGTTTGTCCGGCTGTCGGCTGAAGGAGAAACGATATGCGGCGCGTCGTCGTCACCGGCATGGGAATCGTCTCATCGATCGGAAACGATCCACAGGAAGTCACCGCTTCGTTGCATGAGGCGAAATCGGGCATCGTCAAGGCGGACGATTACGCAAAGCTCGGCTTTCGCTGTCAGGTGCATGGCGCGCCGACGCTGAAGGCGGAAGATGTCGTCGACCGTCGCGCGATGCGCTTTCACGGCGGCGGCACGGCGTGGAATCACGTCGCGATGGAGCAGGCGATCCGCGACGCCGGCCTCAGCGAAAAGGAAATTTCCAACGATCGCGCCGGCATCATCATGGGCTCGGGCGGCCCCTCGACGCGCGCGATCGTCGAATCCGCCGACACGACGCGCACGAAGGGCCCCAAGCGCGTTGGTCCTTTCGCCGTTCCCAAGGCCATGTCCTCGACCGCATCGGCGACGCTGGCGACATGGTTCAAGATCAAGGGCGTCAATTATTCGATTTCGTCGGCCTGCGCGACTTCGAGTCATTGCATCGGCAATGCCGCCGAAATGATTCAATACGGCAAGCAGGATCTCATGTTTGCAGGCGGCTGCGAAGAACTCGACTGGACGCTGTCCGTCCTGTTCGACGCGATGGGCGCCATGTCGTCGGGCTACAATGACCGTCCCGCCGTCGCCTCGCGCGCCTATGACGCCAATCGCGACGGTTTCGTCATCGCTGGCGGCGCCGGCGTTCTCATTCTCGAGGAACTCGAACACGCCCGCGCGCGCGGCGCGAAAATCTACGCCGAGCTTGCAGGCTATGGCGCAACGTCCGACGGGCACGACATGGTCGCGCCGTCCGGCGAAGGGGCCGAGCGCTGCATGCGTATGGCGCTACAGAACGTGCGCACCAGGATCGACTACATCAACCCGCACGCCACATCGACGCCCGTTGGCGACGCCAAGGAAATCGAGGCCATTCGCACAGTGTTCGGCGCGGGCGACAAATGCCCGCCGATTGCAGCGACGAAATCGCTCACCGGCCATTCGCTGGGCGCAGCCGGCGTGCAGGAAGCGATTTATTCGCTGCTGATGATGAACAACGGTTTCATCTGCGAAAGCGCCAACATCGAAAACCTCGACCCCGATTTCGCCGACATGAACATCGTGCGCAAACGGATCGACGGCGCGAAGCTCGGAACCGTTCTGTCGAATTCCTTCGGCTTCGGCGGCACCAACGCCACGCTTGTGTTCAAACATGTCGACGCCTGAGGATCGCATCATGCAAAAGCACGGCCTGATGCAGGGCAAGCGCGGCCTCGTCATGGGCGTCGCCAACGGCCATTCCATCGCCTGGGGCATCGCCAAAATGCTCGCCGACCACGGCGCGGAAATGTGCTTCACCTATCAGGGCGAGGCGCTCGGCAAGCGCGTGACGCCGCTCGCAGCCGAAATCGGCTCCGATTTCGTCGTGCCATGCGATGTCGAGGATCTTGCGTCCGTCGATGCGCTGTTTGCGCAGATCGCCGAGCGCTGGGGCGAACTCGATTTCGTCGTTCACGCCATCGGCTTTTCCGACAAGCGCGAATTGAAGGGCCGTTACGCCGATACGACGCGCGAGAATTTCTCGCGCACCATGGTCATCTCCTGTTTCTCCTTCACCGAGATTGCAAGGCGCGCCGCCGAACTGATGCCCTCGGGCGGTTCGATGATCACGCTGACCTACGGCGGCTCGACGCGCGTCATGCCCAATTACAATGTGATGGGTCTCGCCAAGGCGGCGCTCGAAGCGTCGGTGCGGTATCTGGCGGCTGATTTCGGTCCGCAGGGCATTCGCGTCAACGCGCTGTCGCCCGGCCCCGTGCGCACACTCGCCGGCGCCGGCATCGGCGACGCCCGCGCGATGTTCTCGTTCCAGCGCGCGCATTCCCCGCTGCGCAAATCGGTGTCGCTGGAAGACATCGGCGGCTCTGCGCTTTACTTCCTGTCGGATCTGTCCGGCGGCGTGACGGGCGAGGTGCACCACATCGACGCCGGCTACAACATCATTTCCATGCCGCGACCCGAGGATATGCGCCTCGATGGCGGCGAGGACGGCTAGGCCGGCGCGCAACGGATCGTCAATCTTTGTGACCGAGACTGCGCCTTTCCCCGGAAAGACGCCGCTTGTCCCTGCCGCATGCAACAATCGAGGCTCCTTCGCGCCCGGCCGCATCCGGCCTTGCAGCGTCGGCGCGCTTTCCGCTCGCCTTCCTTGGCGCGCTCGCGCTCGGTCAGCTCGGCAACCTTGCGCTGATCGGCTCGATCTGGCGCAACAATAATTTCGGCGACACCGATGACGCCACGCGCCTCGTGCAGGTGCGCAATCTCATGGCCGGGCAGGGTTGGTTCGACATGAGCGAATATCGGCTCGATCCGCCGGCCGGCGTCTTTTCGCATTGGTCGCGCATCGTCGACATTCCGCTTGTCGCCCTGACGAAAGCCTTCGGTCTTTTTCTGTCGCCCGACATGGCGGAGCGCGCCATGCGCATTGCCTTTCCGTTGCTGCTGACAGCAGCGCTTTACTGGCTGGTCGTGCGGCTTGGCGGCGCGCTCATGCAGCGCGCGAGCCCCTTGCACATGCTGGGCGCCGGCGTGGCCAGCACGCCGTTCTACGGACAATTCGTGCCCGGCCGCATCGATCATCACGCTCCGCAGATCGTTGTGCTGGCGGCGATGGCGCTGACGATCGTCCTGTCGTTTCGCAAGCCGGCTTTTGCCGCGCTCGCGGCGGCATGCGCAGCGCTGGCGCTCGCCATCAGTCTTGAGGGTCTGCCGCTCATCGCCGTCATGGGAGCAGCGCCGCTGGTCGCCTGGATTGCGAATGGCGCGCACGACGATCGTGCGCGTCTTGGCTGGTTCGCGCTCGGTCTGGCGATCGCTTTGCCTGCGTTCTATGCGCTCACGATCGCGCCCGCGCGCTGGCTTCTCACGTTCGTCGACGCGCTTTCCTTCGGCTATCTGTGCCTGGCGCTTGTCGGCGCAGCCGGTTTTGGCGCGCTGTCTCTGGCGCCCGCGCGCACGCAACGCCTGCGTCTTGGATTTGCTGCGGCGCTTGCTGTGGCGTTGGCGATGGTCCTTGTCCTCGGGTTTCCGCATCTGCTGCATGGCCCCTTTGGCGATGTTGCGCCGGCGCTGCGCGTCAAATGGCTTCAAACCGTCACAGAGGTGCAGCCGCTATGGGTCGCTTTCGCCGATCGGCCCGTAACGGTTCTTGCCGCCATCGTCATGCCGCTGGCCGGGCTCGCCGGCGCCGCGCGCGCGCTGGCTGCCGCCCAGCCCGGCGCCGAGCGCGCCGGCTGGATGGTTGTCGTCGCCTGTCTTGTCGTCGGCCTCGCATTGAGCGCTGCGATGAATCGCACGCTGTATCTGCTGTCGCCCTTCGCCATTCCGGGCGTCGTGTTTCTCGCGCTCGATCTGCAACGCCGGGCGCAGAAATACCCGGCCGCCGGCGATGTGGCGGTCTTCACGCTGACGCTGCTGTGCTGCGCGCCCCCCGCCGTGACGGCTTTCGCCGGCGCGCTGGGCGGCATTTTTCCCGCCGCGCCGCCGACGGCTGCGCAGACGGCCGCAATGCAGCGCGGCGGCTCGCCGCAGAACTGCTTTTCCCCGTCTGCATGGCGCGCGCTCGACGCCCTGCCGCCGGGTCTCGTTTTCGCCGATGTCGATCTAGGCCCCTCGGCGCTGGTGTACACGCGCCATGCGGTTCTGGCTGCGCCCTATCATCGCGACGGGCGCGGCATGCTGGCGGTGTTCGCCGGCATGGAGGCCTCGCCCGCCGCCGCCGAAACAATCCTGCGGGACAATCATGTCGCCTATGTCGTGGCGTGCCGCGCGGCGCCGGTCGAGACGCACGGCGATCTCCAGGCGGCGCTGGCCGCCGGAACGGCTCCGCACTGGCTGCGCAAGCTGGCTCTTAGCGCCGGCGCGCTCGATGTTTACGCGATGGCGCCTGGCGACATTGCCAAACATTAATTAGGCGCGTCTTCGTGGCGCGCCTAGACTGGGCGCATCTTCCACGCTTACGGATTTTTTCCCATGCGCTTAATTCGTCCCATGCGCTCGATTGTTCCCATGACGGCTGTTTGCGCCGCCATTGTCGCGGGAGGCGCGGCGATTGCGCAGCAGACCCCGCCGCCGGACGCGCAATATCAGCAGTATCAGCAATATCACCAGTACCACATGCAAGGCGGCCCCGGCGCCGGCCCGATGGGCAATGGCATGAGCGGCCCGATGGGCAACGGCATGGGCGCCCAGACGGGGCCAGGAGGTCAGATGAATCCCGGTCAGATGAACCCGGGTCAGATGAGCCCCGGCCAGATGAACCCGGGTATGGGCGGCGGCCAGATGGGCAACGGCGCAGGCGGTCAGATGGGCCCTGGCATGGGTGGCATGATGGGCGGCATGATGGGCGGCCACGGCCATCATGGGTTCGACATGTCCCGCGCCGACCGCGCTGCGATGCTGGATGCTGCCGTGGCTGGCGTGCATGCCGGCCTCAAGCTCACGCCCGATCAGGAAAGGCTTTGGCCTGCGGTCGAGACGGCGGTGCGCAACGCTGCCGAAACGCGCATGGCGATCCACGACCAGATGACCAAGCTCGGTCCGCCGGCCAATCCCATCGATGGCATGCAGCGCGCTGCAGCCGCGATGAACACGCGCGCCGAAAATCTGCGCAAGATCGCTGACGCCGCCGGACCTCTCTACAATGCGCTGACGCAGGAACAGCGGGATCGTCTGCCCATGCTGATGCGCCAGATGGGCGGCGGCATGATGGGCGGCGGCATGATGGTGCGCGGCAAGATGCAGGAAGGCATGGGCGACCGTCACGGCGGCTGGGCGCGCCATTGGCGCCATTGGCGCGGCGAGGGCGAGCATCGCTGAACGAAGCCGACGCGCCAACGACATCGGGCGGTCCGAAAGGGCCGCCCTTTATTATGCGCCCGGCTTTTCCCGCCGCGCCATTTTCTTGAGATCGTAGAGCGCCTGCAGCGCCTCGCGCGGCGACATTTCGTCGGGCTCGATCTCCTCCAGCCGATCGCGCAATCCGTCGGCTTTCGGCGCCGGCGCGGGGGGCGCCGCAAACAGCGGCAGATCGGCGATCATGCGCTCGACCGGCGCGCGACGGTCGCTGCTTTCCAGTTCGCTGAGCAACTGGCGCGCGCGGTTGACGACCGTCTCGGGCAGCCCTGCGAGTTTGGCCACCTGCACGCCATAGGACCGGTCGGCGGCCCCGGCTGTCACTTCGTGCAGAAACACAACCTCGCCATTCCAGTCCGACACGCGCATGGTGAGATTTTTCAGGCGCGGCAGTTTCTGTTGTAATTGCGTGAGCTCGTGAAAATGCGTCGCAAACAGCGCGCGTGATTTGTTGGCGTCGTGCAGATGCTCCATCGCCGCCCATGCGATTGACAGGCCGTCGAATGTCGCCGTCCCCCTCCCGATTTCGTCGAGAATGACCAGCGAGCGCGCGCTCGCCTGATTGAGAATGGCCGCGGTCTCGACCATTTCGACCATGAACGTCGAGCGGCCGCGCGCCAGGTCGTCCGATGCGCCGACGCGCGAGAAAAGACGGTCGACGACGCCGATATGCGCGCGCCGCGCCGGAACGAACGACCCCATCTGCGCCAGCGCGACCGCCAGCGCATTCTGCCGCAGGAAGGTGGATTTGCCGGCCATGTTCGGGCCGGTGACGACGGCGACGGCGCCGGCCGCGTCGCCGGAAAGATCGCAATCGTTGGGCGTGAAAGCGTCGCCCTTCGCCTTCAGCGCGGCCTCCACGACCGGATGGCGCCCGCCCTCGATGACGAAGGCGAGCGAAGCGTCGACGATGGGCCGCGTCCACCCTTGTGTGTCGGCAAGATCGGCGAGCCCCGCGCAAACGTCGAGCGCGGCCAGCGCATCGGCCGCACGTTTGATGGCCTCGCTCTGCGCCAGCGCGGCCGCGCAAAGCCGGTCGAAATGCGCAAGCTCCAGCGCCAGCGCGCGGTCGGCGGCGGACGCGATTCTGGATTCGAATTCGGCGAGTTCGCTCGTCGAAAAACGCATCGCGCCCGCCATCGTCTGACGATGGATGAAGGTAGCGTTATAGGGCGGCTTGAGCAGCTTTTCGCCCTGCTGCTGCGTCGTCTCGAGAAAGAAGCCGAGAAAATTATTGTGCTTGATCTTGATCTGCTTCGTTTCGGCGAGATCGGCGTATTTCGTTTGCAGCGCCGCCGCCAGCCGTCGGCTTTCGTCGCGCAGCGCGCGCGTTTCATCGAGCGATGCATCGAAACCCTGCGCGATGAAACCGCCGTCGCGCCGATCGAGCGGCAGCGTCTCGGCGAGCGCGGCTGCAAGCTCGTTGGCCAGCGCAGGCTCGACGCCGGCAAGATCGGGCGCAAGCCGCGCAAGTTCAGGCGGCGCGGCGGTTGCGCGCGCCAGTTCATCGGCCAGCGCGCGGGCAGCGCTTGCGCCTGCGCCGAGCGCATTGAGATCGCGCGGGCCGCCGCGCCCGAGCGAGAGCCGCGAAAGCGCGCGCGCCATATCCGGCGCGCGTTGCATGGCGCCGCGCAGGCGCGAGCGCAGCGTTTCGTCGTCCGCAAGAAACGCCACAGCGTCGAGCCGCGCATTGATCGCCTCCGCATCCGTCAGCGGCCCCGCCAGACGCTCGGCCAGCAATCGCGCTCCGGCGGGCGTCGTCGTGCGGTCGATGGCGGCGATCAGCGCGCCCTCGCGCGCGCCGGACAATGTGCGCGTCAGTTCAAGATTGGCGCGTGTCGCCGCGTCTATTTCGAGCGCGCCGCCGCGCATCTGACGTCTCGGCGGGACGAGCGCGGGGCGCGCGCCCAATTGCGTGCGCTCGATATAAAGAACGGCGGTCGCCGCAGCGGCCGCTTCGGCGCGCGTCAGGCCGCCAAACCCGTCGATCGTCGCAATGCCGAAAAAATCGCACAAACGTCGCTCGGCGCTTGCGGCGTCGCCCACAAGGCGTCCCACGGGGGCCAGCGGCGCGCCGCATTCGCGCAAGATGCGTCCCGCCGTCGCATCGTTGACGAGCGCCTCGCCGGCGGCGATTTCGCGCGGCTCGAGGCGCGCCAGTTCGGCGGCGAGCGCCTGTTCCTCGCATTCGCACACGCTGAAGGCGCCGGTCGAAATATCGACGGCGGCCACGCCATAGAGCCAGGTTTCATCGGAGCCGCGCACGCGCGCCGTCGCGACCAGCAGATGCGCGCGGCCTGGCTCCAGCAAACGCTCTTCGGTGATCGTGCCGGGCGTCACGAGCCGCACGACATCGCGCCGCACGACGGACTTGGAGCCGCGCTTGCGCGCCTCGGCGGGATCTTCCAATTGCTCGCAGACGGCGACGCGATGGCCGAGCGCGATCAGGCGTTGCAGATAATCGTCGGCGCGATCCACCGGCACGCCGCACATCGCAATGTCTTCGCCCTGGTGCTTGCCGCGTCTGGTCAGCACGATGCCGAGCGCACGCGAGGCGACTTCGGCGTCCTCGAAGAACAATTCGTAGAAATCGCCCATCCGGTAGAAGAGCAGGCAGTCGGGATTGGCGGCCTTGATTTCAAGGTATTGCGCCATCATCGGCGACGGCTTGTCCGCGCGGACAGCTTTGTCCTGCGCGCTCGCGCCGTCCCTGTCGCCATTCGTACCGTGCATGGAAAAACACTAGCAGCGCGAGGCCGCCATGGGGAGCCGAGGGCCCGCGCAATCCACGGCAAAGGCGCGCAGCGCGAGGCGGGCCAGGACGGCCGGTTGGCGGCTCAGGCCGCCAGCGCCTTCTGCACCACTGCGCCCACGCCCGGGGCGAGCGGCAGCTTGAGCGCGGCCGCATGACCGGCCTCCGACATTTTGCGCCAGGTTTTGCGCAGGATGTCGATGACCTTCGCTTCCTCGTATTTGGGCGCGAAATCGGCAGCGTAATGTTCGAGGAACACCAGCGCCGCAATGTCTTCCAGCGTCTGCGCCTCGGCGTCCGAGCGCACGCGCTCCTTGCGCACGATGGAGCGCACGCGCGCGATGGAGGCGTCGTCGTAGCCTTTCTCGCGCATGATCGCTTCGAGCCGGTCGGCGTGGACTTCCTTCAGCGCATTGCGCCAGGCGTAATAGCCCGCCTTGTCCATCGGATAGGCCGAGCGCGCGATGGTCCAGCGCTCGATGTGCTGGCCGCGAATGGCGATCTGGAGCGGTTCGCTCGCGTCGGGCTGAAATTGCGCCAGCCGTTCGCTCATCCGCCGTCCGTAGAGCAGGGCGGCCGGTTGACCGTTTTCAAGCGTCGGATCCTTGGAATTGGCGGCGTCGATCGCGTCGAGCGTTTCTGAGAGGCGGGTCATATCGGGAATATAGACAGATTTTTCCGGGCAGGGCTACAGCGGCGAATTTTGATAAAATTCCTACGCTGGCGCAGACGACGCGGCCGCAATTTCGAGCGTGCGCGGCGCAGGGCGGGCGCGAATTAACTGCGTCTGCGCATCGATGAAAAACGGCGCCGTGTTCGCAAAAAGATGCAGGCGCGCATGCTTGTGGCGCGCCTTCCGCGCCAGTAAGGTCGCGCACTTCCAAAAAAACAAACGAGTTAGCTGGGATGTCCGAGACCAAGCGCGCCAAGCGCCCGACTTTCACCGACCGCGAGGCGCTGCTGTTTCATTCGCAAGGGCGTCCGGGAAAATTGCAGATTGCGCCGACCAAGCCGATGGCGACCGCGCGCGATCTTTCGCTCGCCTATTCGCCGGGCGTCGCCGTCCCCGTGCTCGCCATCGCTGAAGACCCCTCGCGCGCCTATGATTACACGGTGAAGGGCAACATGGTCGCCGTCATCACCAACGGCACGGCGATTCTGGGCCTTGGCAATCTGGGCGCGCTCGCCTCCAAACCCGTGATGGAAGGCAAGTCGGTGCTGTTCAAGCGCTTCGCAGACGTCGATTCGATCGATCTCGAAGTGGCGACCGAAGACCCCGACGAATTCGTCAACGCCGTAAAATATCTCGGCCCGTCCTTCGGCGGCATCAACCTCGAGGACATCAAGGCGCCGGAATGTTTCATCATCGAGGAGCGCCTGCGCGAATTGATGGACATTCCCGTCTTTCACGACGACCAGCATGGCACCGCCATCATCGCGGTCGCCGGCATGATCAACGCCATGCGTCTGACGAACCGCGACATCAAGAACGTGCAGCTCGTCTGCAACGGCGCGGGCGCGGCGGGCATCGCCTGTCTCGATCTCCTGCGCGCCATGGGCATGCCGCGCGAGAACATCACGCTCGTCGACACCAAGGGCGTGATCTATCGTGGCCGCACCAGCGGCATGAACCAGTGGAAAGCCGCCTACGCTCGCGAGACGCCCGCGCGTTCGCTCGCCGAGGCGGTGCAGGGCGCCGATATTTTCTTCGGCCTGTCCGCCAAGGGCGCGCTGACGCAGGACATGGTGAAAACCATGGCCGAAAATCCGATCATTTTCGCCATGGCCAACCCCGATCCGGAAATTACGCCCGAAGACGCGCTGGCCGCCCGCCCGGACGCCATCGTGGCGACCGGGCGTTCCGACTATCCCAACCAGGTCAACAACGTTCTGGGCTTCCCCTACATCTTCCGCGGCGCGCTCGATGTGCGCGCGACGACGATCAACATGGAAATGAAGATTGCCGCCGTGAACGCGCTGGCCGAACTGGCGCGCGAGGATGTTCCCGACGATGTTGCGGCCGCCTATCAGGGCGCGCGGCCCCGCTTCGGGCGCGAATACCTCATTCCCGCGCCGTTCGATCCGCGCCTGATTTCGGTTGTGCCGGTGGCCGTCGCCAAAGCGGCGATTGAATCGGGCGTTGCGCGCAAACCCTTCGTCGATGAAATTGCCTACAAGGCGCAATTGTCGGCGCGGCGCGATCCTGTCTCGGGCGCGCTGCAGAGCATCTATGAACGCGCCCGCCGTTATCCCAAGCGCGTTGTCTTCGCGGAAGGCGAGGAAGAGCAGGTCATCCGCGCTGCGGTTTCCTTCGTCAACCAAGGTCTCGGCAAGGCGATTCTCGTCGGCCGCGAGCGCAAGATTCGCGAAGTCGTCGAAGAAGGCGGGATCGATCTCGGCGACATCGAAGTGCGCGACGCGCTCAATGGCGAGAATAACGATACTTACGCGCAGCACCTCTACGAACGCCTGCAGCGGAAGGGGTTTCTGCTGCGCGATTGCCAGCGCATGACGCAGGACCGCAATTATTATGCGGCCGCGATGGTGGCGCGCGGCGACGCCGACGCGATGATCACGGGCGTCACGCGCAATTTCTCGGTCGCGCTGGAGCAGGTGCGGCGCGTCATCGATCCCAAGCCCGGGCGCCGCGTCATGGGCGTCTCGCTCGTGCTGGCGCGCGGCAAGCCGGTCATCGTGGCCGACACGGCGATCACGGAACTTCCCAGCGCGAGCGAAATCGCCGATATCGCGATTGGCGCTGCGGGCGTTGCGCGCCGCTTCGGCTATGAGCCGCGCGTGGCGCTGCTCGCCTTCTCGACCTTCGGCCATCCCCCGGGCGAGCGCACCGCGCATGTTCAGGAAGCCGTGCGCATTCTCGACAGCGAGCGGCGCGATTTCGAATATGACGGCGAAGTCGCCGCCGACGTCGCGCTCAATCCGGAACTGATGGGTCTTTATCCGTTCTGCCGCCTCAAGGGGCCGGCCAACGTGCTGGTCATGCCCGCGTTCCACGCCGCCTCGATCTCGACGCGCATGCTGCAGGAGCTGGGCGGCGCCACCGTGGTCGGCCCGTTCATCGTTGGGCTCGACCGTTCCGTGCAGATCGTGCATCTCGGCGCCAAGGACAGCGAGATCGTCAACATGGCGGCGCTTGCCGCATTCAACGTCGGCTGACGAAAACAGCGCAACAAAAAAGCGCCGCAGCGATGCGGCGCTTTTTTTCACGGCGCGCGATCAGCGCGGCGCCAACACCATCACCATCTGGCGACCTTCCATCGAAGGTTCGGCTTCCACTTTCGCCATCTGCGCGGTTTCGGCTTTCACGCGCTCGAGCAGGCGGTAGCCGATGTCCTGATGCGCCATCTCGCGGCCGCGGAAGCGCAGCGTGATCTTCACCTTGTCGCCCTCGATGAAGAAGCGGCGAATCGCCTTCATCTTCACGTCGTAATCGTGCTCGTCGATGCCCGGACGCAGCTTGATTTCCTTCACCTCGACAATCTTCTGGCGCTTGCGCGCCTCGGCGGCCTTCTTCTGTTCGAGAAAGCGGAATTTGCCGTAATCGAGGATTTTGCAGACCGGCGGATTGGCGTTGGGCACGATCTCGACCAGGTCGAGTCCGGCCTCTTCGGCCAGTTGCAGGGCTTCCTGAATGTCGGTCGGCCCTCGATTTTGCCCTTCCGCGTCGATCAATTGCACGGTCGGAACCCGGATTTCACGATTGGTGCGCGGCCCGTCTTTCTGCGGCGTCGGCGGCGCTTTCATAGGACGACGAATGGGATAGCTCCATTGTAGTTGACGAAAAGCCGCCCGTCGGATGGCTCCGCAGGCTGGCGGCCCAGAACATGTTCGCGAAGGGCCGGGAAGTCAATGGCGGCGGGCTCAAAGCCCCAGCAAATGCCCATAGAGATCGAGCGTGGCCTGCTGCATGCGCTCAAGCGAGAAATGCGCCCGCACATGATTGCGCGCGCGCAGCGCGAGACCGTCCTGTGCGGCTGCGCCCAGATCGAGCGCCTCTGCGATGGCGCGAGCAAGCGCGGCCGCATCATTGGGCTCTACGCGCCACCCTGTGCGCTGGCTGGCCGCACAGTCGGGCGGGGCGATCACCGTCTCGGCGCTGGCGCCGAGGTCCGACACCACGGTCGGCCTGCCCATCGCCTGCGCCTCCACGGCGACGCGCCCGAAAGTCTCCGGCTCGATCGAGGGCGCGGCGACGCAAGCGGCCGCAGCGTAAGCGGCGGGCATGTCGTCGCAGGCGCCGGCGCGCTTGACGCTCTGCGCCAGCCCGGCCGCAGCGGCCGCCCGGTCAATTTCCCGTTCGTAGCCGCCGCGCGCCCCCGCGCCGATCAGCACGAAAACAAGATCGCCGCGCCCGGCCTCGCGCAGCATTTTCGCGGCGGCGACGAGCACGAGATGGCCCTTGCGCCGCGTCATGCGCGCCGGCAGCAGCACAATGCGCTGGTCGGGCGCAACGCCCCATTGTTCGCGCAGGAACCGCACGCGTTCGGGCGCGGTCGCCTCGGGCGCGAAGACGCGCGGATCGACGCCGCGCGGAATGGCGACGATGCGGCCCTGCGCGTCCGGATGGCGCTCGGCGACGAGTTGCGCCGTGAAATGCGAATTGGCGATGACAGCGTCGCCCATCGCCATCACAGAATTATACTGGCGCTTCATCGGCGCATTGTCCGAATAGGCGCCGTGATAGGTCGTCACGAAGGGAACGCCCGCCCGCCGCGCCGCAGCGAGCGCGGTCCAGGCCGGCGCGCGCGACCGTGCGTGTACGAGATCGACGCCGTTGCGGCGGATGAGCGCAGCGAGCTTGCGCACGTTGCGCGCCATCGTGAAGGGATTTTTCGACGCGGCGGGAAAAGCCGTGAATTCTCCGCCGAGCGCCTGCAATTCGCCCACCATGGCGCCGCCCTGCGACGCCACGAGCGCGCGCGCGCCCGATTCCGCGAGAGCCTGCGCGATTTCCAGCGTCGTGCGTTCGGCGCCGCCGCCATCGAGGCGCGGGACGATCTGAAGAATTGTCCGCCCGGAAAGGCTGGAGCCTGAGGCGTAAAAATGCGATGCGCTCATCGCCCCGAGTTTTCTGCCTGCGACGCGATTCGCGCCGCCATCAAAGGGTAACAGGTCGCGTGACGAAGCCGAAATACGATCCAGAACGGGCGCCGCTGACGTTGGATGTCGCGGGCCGCGCCATCGCCTGCCGCACGGTTGAGGCGTATGGCGCAGGCGCGCTGCAGCCCGGCATTGTCTGGCTCGGCGGCTTTAAATCGGACATGCGCGGAAGCAAAGCGCTGGCGCTGGAAGATTATGCGCAGGCCCATGCGCGCGCCTTCCTGCGTTTCGATTATTCCGGCCACGGCGAGTCGTCCGGCGATTTCAGGGAGGGCACGATCGGGCGCTGGCTGGAAGAAAGCCTGTTCGCCTTTCGCGCATTGACGGTGGGGCCGCAGATTATCGTCGGCTCGTCCATGGGCGGCTGGCTTGCGATGCTGCTGGCGCGCGAACTGGCGCGACGCAACGAGCAGACTCGCATCGCCGGCATGGTGCTCATCGCGCCCGCGCTCGATTTCACGCAGGATTTGATGTGGCCCGAATTGCCGGAAGAGGCGCGCCGCGCCATCGAGACCGAGGGCGTGTGGCTGCGCCCGTCGGAATACGGCCCGGAGCCCTATCCGCTGACGCGCGCCCTGTTCGAGGACGGGCGGCGTCACCTGTTGCTCGGCGGCGAAGTGCGCGCCCATGCGCCGGTGCATATTCTGCAGGGCATGCGCGATGAATCCGTGCCGTGGCGGCATGCGCTCAAGATCGTCGAGCATCTGGCCGCCGATCCCGTCGTGCTGACCCTGATCCGCGACGGCGATCACCGCCTCTCGCGCCCGGAAGACATCGCGCGCCTGATCGCAGCAGTCGAGGCGATCGCTTAAGCCTCAGAACTCGAATTCCAGACGCGCCTTGGCGCGCGCTGCAGTGAAGTTCGTGAGATCGCGGGTGTGATTTTCGCCGACCGCGCGCCCCCAAAGCTGCGGTTGCGCTGTCGCGGCGAAAAATGCGTTCGGCTGGAATTTCCAGTAGAGCGTCGGCCCCGCATAGAGCGCCTGTCCCGCATAACGCGCGAGGCCCAGCGTGTCATGCGCGCGCTGGTAGGAAACCTCGCCGCCCGCCGTGAGATTGGGCGCAACACGCCAGGCGAAGGCTGCCGAAGCCGACAATGTCGCGTAGTGGCGCCATTGGAAGGGCGGCTCGTCGCTGGCGAGCGAAAAGGGCGTGCGCATCGCCTGGGGCTGGTAGCCGAGATTGATTGCGCCATAGAGCCGCCGCGCGACGAACTCGTAATCGGCCAGCAGCCTGATGTCGCCGCTGACGCTGGTCGTCGCGCGCCCGGTCTCGCTGTCGCGGCGCGACACTGTCGGCTCGACGGAAAAAGCCAGGCCGAACGGGGCGTCGCGGCCGCGTTGCAAAATCTGGAACCGCCAGCGGTTGGCGATTCCCGTAGGCGCGGTGCGCGTGATGTCGTCGTAGCCCGGCGCGTTCTTGATGCGGAAAGCGCCCATATGCGCAGCCAGTTCGATTTCGACGCGCGGTATGGGGACGCGCTCGATTCCAATCTCGCTGTCGAAAACCGTGTAGCGGCCGGTTCGTCGCCCCAGATTCGCGCCGCTTTCGATGCCGATTTCGAGATCGCCGACTTCGCCGAGATCCGTCCCGTACGAAAAACCGAACAGATATTTGCTTTCGAGCGCGCCGAAGCGGTCGCGCGCAGCGCCCGCGGGAGGCGTGCGGTCGTCGTCATCGGCGCGGGCCGGCGCGGCGCTGGCCAGCAGACAAAGCACGAAGGCGAAAGGGGCGGCGCGCATCGCCGCCAGCTTGCATCAATGCGCAGCCTTGTCGAGCGTCATCGTTTGGCGTCGGCGGCCGTATCGCGAACAGCCTCGTCGCGCAATTCGCGGCGCAGGATCTTGCCGACATTGGTCTTGGGCAGGCTGGCGCGGAACTCCACGCGTCGCGGCGTCTTGTACCCCGTCAGATCGTGCCGCGCATGGGCGATGATCTGCTCTTTCGTGAGCGAGGGGTCTTTCTTCACGACGAACAGCGTGACCGCCTCGCCCGAATGTTCGTCCGGCACGCCGACGGCGGCGCATTCCAGAACGCCGGGATGGGAGGCGATCACATCCTCGATTTCGTTGGGATAGACGTTGAATCCCGAAACGAGGATCATGTCCTTCTTGCGGTCGACGATGGTGAGATAGCCGCGCTCGTCCATGACGCCGATGTCGCCGGTCTTGAAAAAACCATCCGCCGTCATTGCCGCGGCGGTATCGTCAGGCCTGTTCCAGTAGCCGGACATGAGCTGCGGCCCGGCGATGGCGATTTCGCCGCGTTCGCCTTGCGCAACGTCGCGCCCTTCATCGTCGATGATGCGAATGTCGACATTGGCCATCGGCACGCCGCACGTGCCGTTGTAGGGCTGGCGGAATGGATTGCAGACGACGCCCGCGCATGTCTCGCTGAGCCCGTAGCCTTCAGTAATCGGACAACCCGTCAGTTTCTGCCAGGCCTTGGCGACCGATTCCTGCATCGCCATGCCGCCGCCCAGCGAGATCAACAGATGCGAGAAATCGAGTTTGGCGAACTCGGGCGAATGCGCCAGCGCGTTGAACAGCGTATTGACCGCCGGGAAAATATGCAGCGGATAGGGCTGCAATGCCTTGGTCATGCCCTTGATGTCGCGCGGATTGGGGATGAGCACGCAAAGCCCGCCCGCCCGCAGCGCGATCATCACGCAATTGACGAAAGCGAAGACGTGATAGATCGGCAGGGCGCAGGCGAAGACGAGCGAATCCACTTTCGCCTTGCCCATCACCGGTTGCATCCACCCTTCGGAAGACAGAATTGCGGCGATCAGCGCGCGATGCGTGAGCATTGCGCCTTTCGAGACGCCGGTCGTGCCGCCGGTATATTGCAGCACCGCGACATCCTCATGCGCGATGGCGGGCGCAACGAAAGAATGCGCCGCGCCAGCCTTGAGCGCAGCGGAGAAAGACGTCGCATTCCCGATGCGCGCCGGCTTCGTTTTGTAGCGCACGGCCAGGTTGACGAACGTTCCCTTGACCGCGCCCAGCAAGTCGCCGGCGCCCGTCACGATGACATGCATGGCGGGCAGATTCGGCAGCGCTTCGGCCAGCGCGCTGTTGAAATTTTCCAGAATAACGATCGCGCGAGCGCCAGAATCCTTGAGCTGATGCTCCAGCTCGCGCGCCGTGTAGAGCGGATTGACGTTGACCGCGATCAGACCGGCCTTGAGAACCGCGAGCGTTGCAATCGGATATTGCAGCACATTGGGCATCATCAGCGCGACGCGGTCGCCGCTTTTGAGGCCAAGGCTCTGGAAATAGGCGGCCAGATCGCGCGCTCTGGCGCTGAGTTCGCCATAACTCATCGACTGACCCATGCAGACGAAAGCGGGACGAGTCGCAAATTTCGCGCAGGCCTCCTCGATCAATTCTCCGATTGACCGGTGCCGCGTGGGATCGATTTCGGTCGGCGCGCCTTCGGGGTATTGCGCCAGCCAGTAGCGGTTGCTCATGGTATCCCCCCAGAAGCTCCTCTTGTCAGCCGGGGAGCATCGAGATAGTTTTTATCTAAACCATCTCGATGGGCGAGACAAGACGGGCCGGGCGATCCCGGCCCGCTGGCGCACGCGCGAGGGCGCGCGGCGAAGGTTTTAGCGCCGGCCCCACTGGGAAGGGTCGGGCATGCGGCCCTGCGGCGTCAGCTTGTCGACCAGCCCCGGGAGAACCTGCGACAGCTGGTTGAGCAGGTCCTGCTCGCTCATGCCGGCCTGGCGGGCGATGTCCGAGATCGTGCTCTGGCCAACCGCATTGCCGATCTGGGCGGGCTGGATCGGCTGATTGGGCCCGTTTGAAACCCAGGAATTGACGGTGTCGCCGTGGCCCGCCTGCTGGAACTTGTTCAGAAGATTGCCGAGCCCGCCAAACAAGCCTCCTGCGTCGGCGTCCTGCGTGGGAGCCGGAGCCGGCGCCGGAGCGGCTGCGCCGCCTGTGAAGGCGCCCGGACGCACGCCGCCGCCCAGCATCTGCTTCATGATGAGCGCGCCGATGGCGATGGCGATCGGCTTGGTCAGATCGCCGCCGGGGACAACCTGCTGCAATGCATCGTCAAGATAACCCATATCCAACTCCCGTGGTGTCCGCCTGTGAATAACTGGCGCTGCGCCGTCCGAAATTGCGGAACTTCAGCGCTGGTCGGGAACTTATAGGCTATGAAACCGTTTTTGGAGGGGGATGGGTCAAATAAATCCCACGCCCTTGATTTTTAGCCGTCTAGCGTCGACCTTGTTGGCGGCGCAGCGAGCGCATTTCTGGAGTCAGCCATGTCTATTCTTGCCTGGATCATCCTCGGTCTGATCGCCGGTTTCATCGGTTCCAAGATCGTCAACAAGAGCGGCGAAGGCATGCTCCTCGACATCGTGCTCGGCATCGTCGGCGCGGTCGTCGGTGGTTTCATCTTCAACTTCTTCGGCGCGGCCGGCGTGACCGGTCTCAACATCTACAGCATGATCGTGGCCGTGATCGGCGCGGTCGTCGTTCTGTGGATCTATCGCGCCATCGCGCGCTGAACGCTCCGGCGCATAAACTGAAAAAGCCCCGCATTGCGGGGCTTTTTTGTTGTTTGCGGCCGTCCCGGCTCATCCCATCGTCGGGATGACGAAGCTGGCGCCGTCCTTCACGCCAGAGGGCCAGCGCGAGGTAACCGTCTTGGTCTTGGTGTAGAAGCGGATGGCGTCGGGGCCATGCTGGTTGAGATCGCCGAAGCCCGAACGCTTCCAGCCCCCGAAGGTGTAATAGGCGAGCGGAACGGGGATCGGAACGTTCACGCCGACCATGCCGATTTCGCATTTGGCGGCGAAGTCGCGCGCCGCATCGCCATCGCGCGTGAAGATCGCGACGCCATTGCCATATTCGTGGTCGTTCACGAGCTTGAGCGCCTCGGCGTAATCCTGCGCGCGCACGGTCGACAGAACCGGGCCGAAGATTTCTTCCTTGTAGATGCGCATGTCTTTCGTGACATCGTCGAACAGGCAGCCGCCCATGTAGAAGCCGTTTTCGTAGCCCTGCATCTTGAAGTTGCGGCCGTCGACGACAAGCTTGGCGCCTTCCTTCACGCCGATGTCGACGTAATTGCGCACGCGCTGCAAGGCTTCGGCGGTGACGAGCGGGCCAAAATCGGCCGACGAATCCGTCGAGGGGCCGATTTTGAGCGATTCGACGCGCGGGACCAGCTTGGCGATCAGCGCATCCGCCGTGGCCTTGCCGACGGGCACGGCCACCGAAATGGCCATGCAGCGTTCGCCCGCCGAACCGTAGCCGGCGCCGATCAGCGCATCGACCGCCTGGTCCATATCAGCGTCGGGCATGATGACCATGTGGTTCTTGGCGCCGCCGAAACATTGCACGCGTTTTCCAGCCGCAGTGCCGCGCGTGTAAACATATTCGGCGATAGGCGTCGATCCGACGAAGCCGACGGCCTTCACGTCACGATCATCGAGAATGGCGTCGACAGCTTCCTTGTCGCCGTTCACGACATTGAGAATGCCGGCCGGCAATCCCGCCTCGATCATCAATTCGGCAAGCCGCATGGGCACGCCGACGTCGCGCTCGGATGGCTTGAGGATGAACGCGTTGCCGCAGGCGATGGCGGGTCCGAATTTCCACATCGGGATCATCGCCGGAAAGTTGAAAGGCGTAATGCCGGCGACGACGCCCAGCGGCTGGCGCATCGAGTAGATATCGATGCCGGGCCCGGCGTTGTCTGTATATTCGCCCTTCATCAGATGCGGGACGCCGCAGGAAAATTCCACCACTTCGACGCCGCGCTGGATGTCGCCCTTCGCATCGGCGATGGTCTTGCCATGTTCGCGCGCCAGCAGCTCGGCCAGCGGCTCCATGTCGCGCGCGACAAGTTCGAGAAACTTCATGAGAACGCGCGCGCGCCGCTGCGGATTGGTGGCGGCCCAGGCGGGCTGCGCGGCTTTGGCGTTTTCGATGGCCGCGCGCACCTCGGCTTTGGAGGCGAGCGGCACTTTCGAGACAATTTCGCCGGTCATCGGCTGGTAGGCGTCCGTAAAGCGGCCGGACGTTCCCTTCACGTGCTTGCCGCCGATGAAATGCGTCAGTTCCTTGACCATCTGTTCACTCTCCCTGCTGGCGTTCACTCTGCCTCTTGATTTTTCGCATATCAATCTCGTCAAATGCGCATCCGCTGTGCAAGAATGCGCAATGATCGATTGGGACGACGCCCGCGTGTTTCTGGCTGTCGCGCGCGCCGGGCAGATGCTCGGGGCGGCGCGCAAGCTCGGCCTTGATCACGCGACCGTCAGCCGCCGGATCGCGGCGCTGGAAAAAGCGCTGGGCGTCACGCTGGTCGAGCGTCGCACAACCGGCTGCGGCCTGACAGGGCAGGGCGAGGCTTTCCTGCCCAACGCCGAGCGCATGGAGACCGAAATGCTGCGCGCTCAGGCCGCGTTGTCCGGCGCGGACGTCGCCGTGTCCGGCAATGTGCGCATCGGCGCGCCCGATGGCTTCGGCACGTTTGTTCTGGCGCCGCGCCTCGGCGCGCTGATGGACGAGCATCCCGGCCTGACGGTGCAACTCGTGCCGCTGCCGCGCGCCTTCTCGCTCGCCAAGCGCGAGGCCGATATCGCCATCGCCATCGACCGGCCGACGGAAGGCCGGCTCGTCGTCCGCAAGCTCACCGATTACACGCTGAGCCTTTACGCCGCCCGCGCCTATGTCGCCCGCCACCCCGCCTTGTGCGCGGCCAGCGTGGCCAGCGGCCATCGCGTCGTGGCCTATGTGCCCGATCTCCTGTTCAGCCCCTCGCTCGATTACCTCGGCGAGTTCGGGCTTGCCGACGCGCCGAAATTCGAATGTGCGGGCATGATCGGACAGATGGAGGCCGTGCGCGCCGGCGCCGGCATCGGCGTGCTGCATGATTATGCCGTGCGCGGCGATCCGGATTTCGTGCGCATCTGCCCCGGCCAGCAGGTGCGCCGGTCCTACTGGCTGGTGACCCATGACGACGTGAAGGATTTCGCCCGCGTTCGTCTTGCGCTCGACCACATAGCGGGGATTGCGGCGCAACTCGCCAAACGCTTCGCGCAGCCTTAAAGACAAGGGCGCGGAAAAGGCGCGATCAGGGAACAGACGATGGCTTCCAAACTCGAACAATTGCGGACCATGACGACGATTGTCGCGGACACCGGCGACATGGACTCGATCCGCGCCTTTGCGCCGACCGACTGCACGACCAATCCCTCGCTGATCCTGAAGGCGGCCGCCATGCCGCAATACAAGCATCTCGTGGACGAGGCCGTTCGATGGGCCCGCAGCCATCATGGCGCGCCGAGCCGCGTCACCGATCGGCTCGCGGTGAATTTCGGCGCGGAACTGGCGAAGATCGTGCCGGGCCGCGTTTCGACGGAAGTCGACGCCGATCTTTCCTTCGACGCGCCCGCAATGATCGAGCGCGCGCGCGCGATCATCGCCGATTACAAGGCGCGCGGCATCGGGCGCGAACGCATTCTCATCAAGCTCGCCTCGACCTGGGAAGGGGTTGAGGCTTGCCGCGTGCTGCAGGCCGAAGGCATCGACTGCAACATGACGCTGCTGTTCTCGCTCGCGCAGGCGGCGGCCTGCGCAGACGCCAAGGCCTTTCTCATCTCGCCTTTCGTCGGCCGCATCCTCGACTGGTTCAAGCAGAACGAAGGTAAGGAATACACGAGCGAGAACGACCCCGGCGTCGTATCCGTGCGCAACATCTACGCCTATTACAAGGCGCACGGAATCACGACGGTCGTCATGGGCGCCTCCTTCCGCAACGCCGGCGAGATCGAGGCGCTGGCCGGCTGCGACCGCCTGACGATCGCCCCCGCGCTGCTCGACGAATTGCAGCGCGACAACGCCCCGCTGACGCGCAAGCTCAAACCCGACGCGCGCGATTCCGACGCGCCCGCGAAAATGCAGCTGGACGAAAAAACGTTCCGCTGGCTGCTGAACGAGGATCGTATGGCGAGCGAAAAACTTTCGGACGGCGTCAGGCTGTTCGCGAAGGATTTGCGCACGCTGCGCGCGCTGGTGGCGAAAAGGTTGGAAGAAGCTTAAACGCCGAGCCGGCAAGCCAGCATCTCGCCGCGCCTGTTGCGAGAGCAGTTTCGATTCAACGGATGCGATGGATGGTACCGCCACCCCGGCTCGAACGGGGGACCTCTAGATCCACAATCTAGCGCTCTAACCAACTGAGCTATGGCGGCGTGCCTGCGGCTTGGGCCAGCGAAAGCGCCTTGGCTATAGAGCGGGCGTGGCGCGATGGCAAGGCGTGATGCGCGCGGCCTGCGCAGGATGGGCTTCAGCCTGCAAAAACTTCGGCTTTTGCGGACAAAAAGAAAGCGCCGGTGGGAGGAACCGGCGCTTTCTCTCTTCGGCGAACCTCGATGGGTTCCCGGTTACTCTTTGGGCATCTGCTTTTCGATCTGCGCCTTCAGGGGGGCGGTGGAATCGGTCGCCGCCTTGCGGGCGAGCTCGGCGAATTCCTTGGCCTGGTCCAGCGCGACCTCCGCCTGCTTGCGCAGGAAGTCGGCATGCAGCGAGACCATGGTCGGCATATCGTCGGCGCCGACCAGTTTCTTGAAGTGATCGAAAGCGGCCGATGCGTTGAGGCGCGCATTGTCGAGCGCCTTGTTCATCAGCCCAGTCGCCCCGCGCGAGGTGAGGACGATCGTTTTCTCGAACGCCTCGGTCGCTTCGCGGGCGGCGGCGTCCGCGCGGTCGAAAGCCGCGCGGCCTTGCTCGATGCCCTTTTCGGCAACGTTGCGCACGTTGCGTTGCAGGGCGGACGCTTCGACGCTCATCGCGTCCGCGACATCCGCCGCAGCCTTTTTGGCGGCCTTGACCGGAGCAGCCTTCACCGCTTCGGCCTTGGCGGGCGTCTTGCCCGGCGCGGCCTTTTGCGCAGGTTTACGGGCGGCCATCGCAGCCTCCTTCGGGGTTAGTAGGATTTGGTGGACAGCGAGGCCTGAACGGCCGAGCCCATTTCCTTGGCCTGGTCCTGCAGCGTGGTGACCTGCGACTTCAGGTAATCGGCCTGAAGCTTCATCACTTCCTGCACGTCCTTGGCGTGGACCAGCTTCTGGGCGTGGTCGAAGGCGGCCTGCATATTGGCTTGGGCGAAGCCCATCGCCTTGTTGCTGACGTCCTTGGCGCCCTGCGCCATCGGGAAAGCGGACGAGTCGACCGCCTTCTGGGCGGCGCCCATGAAGCTTTCGAAAGCCTTGCGGGCCTGTTCGACGGACTTTTCAGCGAAATCGCGCATTTCGACGGGAACTTCGTAGGGAAGATTGCTCATGATGGTTCTCCTTGGGTTTTCCCAATTTGGGAACCCGATGCCCATGGCGCCTGTTCCCTGAAAGTCTATATACCGCAATTTTTGTGCGTTGCAACATCTTTCTTTGTGCACCGCGAAAAATTCATCATGAACGCGTAAAGCGTCATCCGCGGACGCTCCCCGCGTGGACCGGCGGTTCAGGCGCCGTTAATATCCCGTCAATCATGTCGAGTATCGGGCCTGTTGCGAGGCGGGGTGTATGAGTGAGAGCGATTTGACGGCGGCCAGCGCGCGGGAGCGCATCGACGCCGCGCTCGCCGAGCCGGGCCTTGCCGCCCTGCGCCGCGCCGGCGCTCCCATCGTTGTTTTTTCAATCGATCCGCCCGAGGCCGTCTTCGCCAACAAGGCGGCGCGCGCCCTGTTTGGCGACGATTTGCCCGCCTTGACGCGGCGCTTGCTGCACGGCGGCGAGCCGGCCGTCCAGCGCATCGTGGCGCTGGCCCGCGCGGTTTCGCCGGGCGCGCCGCCGCGCCTCGAACGCCTGCGCTTCTTCTTCGGCCCGGTGCCCGAGACGGTCACCGTGATGTGCCGCAAGATCGCCGATGACGCCGGCGCGCTGTTCGCCATCGCCGCCCTGGGCGTGCGCGGCGGCGAGGCTGACGCGAGCGCCGCATCGTCGTCGCAGGACGACGCCCGCGCATCGCAGCCCGCCGAGCCGGAAGGCCCCGTGCGCTTTTCCTGGCGCACCGGCCCAGATCACGATTTTACCGCGCAGGCGCCCGCGCTGGAGCAGATCGTCGGCGCCCGCTTCGGCGCGCTCGAAGGCCGGTCCTTTCTCGCTCTCGCGCATGAACTCGATTCGAGCGGCGCTCTCGCGGCCGCCTTGCGATCGAAGGACACGTGGAGCGGTTTGAGCGTCGACTGGCCGGCCGAAGGCGGCCGCATCGCCCGGGTCGATCTCGGCGGCGCGCCGTTCCTCGATGGTCAGCGCCGGTTTGCCGGCTTTCGCGGCTATGGCGTGATCCATCCGCCGGTCGCCGCGCCCGCGCGCAGCGAAGAAGCCGGCGCCGCATCCGCGCGCGCAACAGCGATTGCGCGCGACCAAAACGCTCACGCGAGCGCCGAAGACATGCGCGCCAGCGACGAAGTTCTCATCGCGCGTTTGCATGCGCGCGAAGGTCTGGAAGAGGAGCTTCATGCGCAGGCTCCCGCTGTGCGCCCGCCTGCGCATGAAGCGCTGCCGAGCGCCGCCGGACATGCCGCAGCCGAAAGCGGCCAGGCCGCACAACAGGCCGCGCATAAGCAGGAGGCCGAGACGGCGCAGACGTTCGAGACGCAGAACGAGCAAGACAGCGAGCAAGAGAGCGCGCAAGAAAACGAGGCGGCGCCCGAGGGCGCACATCAGCGTGAGCCGGAACACGCGCGCGACCGCGCCGAACACGAAGCCGAACGCGCCGCACACAATGTCGTGCGCCTGCATGCCGCACGGCCGGAGCCCGCGCCCGACCCGCGCCCGACCTTGCGCGTCGCTTCCCCCGCGATTGATCTGTCGCCCGGCGAACGGCAGGCCTTCGACGAAATCGCCCGCGCGCTCGGCGCCGAACCGCCGAGCTTTGAGTCTGCGCCGCCTGCTGCGCGCGAGGAACGCGCCGCGCCGCGCCGCGCGCGCGACCTGATCGATCTCGTCGCCCATTTCGGCGATGCGCCGCAGGCTGGCGCGCCAGCCGTCGCGCCGCCCGCCGAAGATGCGCCGCCGCCCGCCGCCGGGCAGGCCGAACCTGCCGCGCCATTGCACGATGCGGCCGCCGATCAGCGCCACGCGCTGGCCATGCTCGACAAGATTCCCGTCGGCGTCCTGGTCGTGCGCGAGGGCGCAACGCTGTTCGCCAATCGCACGCTGCTCGATCTGCTCGATTACGTGAGCCTTGAATCGTTCGATCGCGACGGCGGCGCTGGCCGAATGTTCAAGGACGGCGCAGCGCCTGCGTCCGGCGCGACGCTGATCGTCACGCGCGCCGGCGACGAATTGCCTGTCGATGCGCGCGCGCAAGCTTTCGATTGGCAAGGCGCGCCCGCGACTCTGATTTCGCTGCGCCGCGCGGTTGTCGCGCAGGCCCCGCAAGGCTCCGCCCCCGCGGCCGAGGACGCCGTGATCGATTCCGTCGCCGACGGCGTTCTGACCTTCGATGGCGATGGGCGTGTGCTGAGCCTCAACAAGGGCGCCGAACGCCTCTTTGGCGCGCGCGCTGGCGAAAGTCTGCGCGCGCTGTTCGCGCAGGACAGCGTTGCGCTCGTGCAGGATTCCATCGCGCGCCTCAAGGCAAGCGACAATCTGCGCAGCGAACGGCGCGAAATCGTCGCAGCGCCGCGCGGCGGCGATCCCGCGACTTTCCTCGCCACGATCGGCAAACTCGCGCCGCCCTCGCAAGCATTCTTTGCCGCCTTGCGCGACATCGGCGCGGACAAGGCTGCCGCGCAGGAGCTTGCCGAAGCGCGACGCGAAGCCGAGAAGGCCAATGCGCTGAAGTCCGATTTTCTCGCGCGCGTCAGCCATGAAATCCGTACGCCGCTCAACGCCATTCTGGGATTTTCCGAGGTGATGATGGGCGAGCGGCTCGGCCCGCTCGGCAACGAACGCTACAAGGATTATCTCAAGGACATCCATCGCTCGGGCGAGCACGTGATGAGCCTGGTCAACGACCTGCTCGATCTGTCGAAGATCGAGGCGGGCAAGATGGATCTCTCTTTTGCCGCCGTCGACGCCAACGCCATCGTGTCGGAATGCGTGTCGATCATGCAGCCGCAGGCCAGCCGCGAACGCGTCGTCGTGCGGTTGTCGCTGACGCCCAATCTGCCGCGCATCGTCGCCGACGAGCGCTCGCTCCGTCAGATCGTGCTCAACATCCTGTCGAACGCGGTCAAGTTCAACGAGCCGGGCGGGCAGGTCATCGTCGCCACGACGCTGATGGACGCGGGCCAGGCTGTCTTGCGCGTGAAGGACACGGGCGTCGGCATGGACGAAAGCGATCTCGAAACCGCCCTCGAACCGTTTCGACAGGTCGAGACGGCGCGCAAGAGCGAAGGCACCGGGCTCGGACTGCCGCTGACCAAGGCGCTGGTCGAAGCCAATCGCGCAACGTTCAAGATCAAGAGCAAGCGCGGCGAGGGAACCATGGTGGAAGTTGTCTTCCCCGCGACGCGCGTGCTGGCGGAATAAGCGCGCGTCTGGCGCAATACTTGACGCAAATCCCGTTCGGGGCGCGATGATTCAGGCAGGCGCGGAGCGCGGCGACCGCATTCACCTGATGCCGGCGAACCATCGCGCGTTGGCCGCGCATCGCCGCCCGAATTCATGAGTCACAAGCGGCGGCGACGCGCGCCGCCCGAATTCATGAGTCACAAGCGGCGGCGACGCGCGCCGCCGCGGCCGCTGATCACATACGACGCCAGCTGACGCTCTTGCAGATGAGGCCGCCAAGCACGCAGCCCTTCGTCGTCATGCTCGAGCCCGAAACGGTCGCCTTGCCGGAATAGGTCTTGCCGTCCTCAGGATTGAACGCGCTGCCGGCATAAGCGCCGCCGCCCGAATCCTTCATGTTGTAAAACACGCGCTGGCCGACATGGGCCGGCGAATCCTTGTCGCGCAACCAGGTGATATGCCCGCAAACCGCATCGCCGCATTCGCTCATGCGGATGCGCGAGGAGCCGTCGGCGCGCTGCCAGTTGCCGAGTATGTCGCCGGCGAAAACCGGCGCGGCGCCTGCCAGAGCAAATGCAGCCGCCATGGCGAGCGTGCGAATTTTCATGTCTTCCTCCCTCAATGATCCCTAATATTCCCCCGAAGCCAGTGAATAGTTCACCTACGAACAAGTCAATCTCCCGCCGTCACAAGGCAAGGTCCGCCCATGCATTTTTCCCTGAGCGAAGAAGAAGAGATGATCCGCGCTTCGGCGCGCCGGTTCGCCAGCGAGCGCCTCGCCCCGCATGCTGCGGCGCTCGACCGGGGCGAGGGGCGCGCGGCGCTGCTGGACAATTTGCGCGACCTCGCGCGCAACGGATTTGCCGCGCTCAACGCGCCGGTCGAATACGGCGGCTCGGCGGCGGGCGCCGTGGCTTTCGCGCTGGCGATCGAGGAATTCGCCTACGCCTGCGCCGCGACGGCGGTCACGATGTCGGTCACCAACATGGTCGCTGAAGTCATCGCCTCGGTTGGCGCGCATGAGCAGAAAGCCTTTTATCTGCCCAGGATCGCGGAAGGCGCCTATTGCGCGGCGGGCTTTTGCCTGACGGAAGCCGGCGCCGGCTCCGACCCCGCCGGCATGCGCCTCTCGGCGCGCCGCGACGGCGATTTCTATGTGCTGAACGGCGAGAAGATCTACATCACCAGCGCCGAATACGCTGGCGTCTTCGTCGTCTGGGCGGTCACCGATCCGACGGCGCCCAAAGGCAAGGGCGTCTCCGTTTTTCTCGTGCCCTCCGACGCGCAGGGGCTCGTCATCGGCGCCCCGGAGAAAAAGCTCGGCCAGCATGGGTCTGCGACCAATGCCGTCATCTTCGACAATTGCCGCGTCCCGGCCGCCGCATTGATGGGGCGCGAGAATGACGGCTTTCGTGTCGCGGTTGGCGAACTGGCGGGCGGGCGCATTGGCGTTGCGGCATTGTCGCTCGGCATTGCGCGCGCGGCCATGGACAAGGCGAAGGCTTACGCCAGGGAGCGCACGCAATTCGGCAAAAAGCTCGCCGAATTTCAGGGCTTGCAATGGATGATCGCCGATCGCGAGACGGAAATCGAAGCCGCGCGCCTTCTGATTCTCAGCGCTGCGGCGGCGAAAGATCGCGGCGACAGTTTCGCCAAGGCGGCCTCAATGGCGAAACTCTTCGCCTCCGAGACCGCGCAGCGCGCCACCGATACGGCAGTGCAGATTTTCGGCGGCGCCGGCTATATCGAGGAAACGGGCGTCGCCCGGCATCTGCGCGATGCGCGCATCACGCGGATTTACGAAGGGTCTTCGGAAATCCAGCGCCTGATCATCGCTCGCGAGACGTTGAAGTAACCAGCGCCCGCCGTTTGAGCGGCATCAAGGCCGGACGTCATTGGCTGGTGCATGTTGCGTTGCAACATGGTAAGCCGGACGCATCACCGGCTGGATGCGAGGGTCGAAATGGGAACGCGCGCGCTCGACACAATCCTCGCCCCGAAGTCGATCTGCCTGATCGGCGCCAGCCCGCGCCCAGGCTCGTCAGGACAGGCGCTGCTGGCCAATCTGACGGGCGCCGGATTCAAGGGCGAGATCACGCTCGTTAATCCGCGCTACCAGGAGATCGACGGGCGCCGTTGCTTTCCCGATATCGCATCCCTCGCGCAGGCGCCCGATCTCGTTGTCATCGTCGCGCCGGAGGCGCACGCCTTGTCGCAGGCGATCGACGCCGAAAAGCGCGGCGTGCGCGGCGCTGTCGTGATGACGCCGGACGCGCAGGGCCGCGAAGGTCCTTTGTCGAGCGGCTTGCGCGCCATCGCCCAGCGCAGCGGCATGCGCATCGTCGGCCCGGCCTGCCTCGGCGTTCTTTCGCCGCGCGCCGGGCTCAACGCCTCTCTTTCCCATCGCATGCCGCCCGTCGGCGATCTTGCGGTCGTGTCGCAATCGGGCGCCATCGCCTCGGCGCTGCTCGCCTGGGGTCAGGCCCGGCAACTGGGCTTTTCCGGCCTCGTTTCGTCGGGACAGACAGCGGATGTCGATTTTTCCGATCTGCTCGATTTCTATGCGCAGGACGTCTACACAAAAGCGATCCTTCTCTACATCGAGCAGTTGAACGATCCGCAATCGTTCATGTCGGCCGCCCGCGCGGCCGCGCGCGCAAAGCCCGTCATCGTCATGAAATCCGGCCGGCATCGGCGCGGTCCGCGCGGCGGCGCGCTCGCCGTCAACCTGGCGGGCCCTGACGCCGTTTATGACGCCGCCTTCCGTCGCGCGGGCTTGCTGCGCGTCGCCGACATCGACGAATTGTTTGACGCCGCCGAAGCGCTCAGCCGCGTCAAACCGTTTCCGGGCCGGCGCCTCGCCATCATTTCCAACGGCGGCGGAATCGGGCGCCTGGCGGCCGACCGCCTGTTCGACATGCAGGGCGCGCTGGCGCCGATCGAGCAATCGACCTGGGACAAACTGTCCGATGTGCTGCCAGAAAATGTCGCGCGGCAAAATCCGATCGACATAGACGGCGACGCCGATACAACGCGCTTCACTGAAACGATCAGCGCCATCGTCGCGGACAGGTCGACCGATGCGCTGTTGGTCATGCATGCGCCAACCGCGCTTTCGCGCTCGCAGGATGTCGCCGAGGCGGTCGCAAAAACCGTTGTGGCGAGCCGCAAGGGCGTTCTGTCGCCAAAGCCCGTCTTCGCCGCCTGGTTTGGCGCAACGCCCGAAACAGACCGCATTTTCGAGCAGGCGCGCATTCCCCATTATCAAACAGGCGCGGTGCGCGGTTTCATGCATATGGTTCGCTGGAACGAGGCGCGCGAGTTCCTGATGAGCGCGCCGCCGAACATGCCCGAAAATTTCGATCCCGATGTCGCGCGCGCGCGCGCCGTCGTGCGGCAGGCGCTCGACCGCGGGCATAAATGGCTGGCGCCCGTCGAAATCACGATGTTGCTCGACGCCTACGATATTCCCGTTGCGCCCGCGCGCTTTGCGCGCTCGCCTGAGGAGGCGGCCGAGCTGGCGCGCCTGTTCATCGCGCGCGCTGGAGCCTGCGTCATCAAGATCGCCTCGCGCGACATCGAGCATAAGTCCGATGTCGGCGGCGTTGCGCTCGAATTGCGGACGCCCGATGTCGCCGCCGAGGCCGCGCGCGAAATGATGGCGCGGATCGCGCGCGAACGTCCTGACGCAAAGGTCGAAGGCGTGACGGTCCATCCGATGATCAAGCGCCCGCATGGCCGTGAATTGTTCGCCGGTCTCGCCGATGATGCGACCTTCGGCCCCGTGGTCGTTTTCGGTCGCGGCGGCAAGGCGGTGGAGGTGATCGAGGATCGCGCGCTTGCGCTGCCGCCGCTCGATCTTTCGCTGGCCCATGACATGATCGCCAGAACGCGCGTGCGGCGCATCCTGCGTCCCTATCGCGACGTGAAAAGCGCTGATGTCGACGCCGTGGCGCTGACGCTGGTCAAGCTTTCGCAACTGGCGGCGGACGTGCCGGAAGTGCGCACCGTCGATCTCAATCCGCTGCTTGCGGACGATCAGGGCGTCATGGTGGTGGACGCGCGCATCAGCGTCGAGGCCGATCCCCGGCAAAGGCCGGGCCATTCCAACAGGCGTTTTGCCGTTGCGCCCTATCCCAAGGACGAGGAGCGCGAAGTCGTTTTGAAAAACGGCAAACGCATTTTCGTGCGGCCCGTGCGGCCGGAAGACGAGGAAACCTACAAGGATTTCTTCGAGCATGTGCCGCCGAACGATTTGCGTCTTCGTTTCTTCGCGCCGGTGAAGGCTTTCACGCACGCTTTCCTCGCGCGCCTGACGCAAATCGATTATGCGCGCGCCTATGTGCTCGCCGCGTTCGACGTCGAGACCAAGCGCATGCTCGGCGGCGTCCGCCTGATGATGAACGCCGATCTGACCGAGGGCGAATACGCCATTCTTGTCGGCTCGGAAGCCAGGGGCACGGGCCTTGGCTGGATCTTGATGACGTTGATGATCGAGCATGGCCGTGCGCAGGGCCTGCACAAGATCGAGGGTCAGGTGCTGACAGAAAACGGCCCGATGCTCAAAATGTGTCGGGCGCTCGGTTTCACAGTGCGGGACTCGCGCGAAGAGCCCGGCGTGTCGATCGTAGAGCTGGACCTTTCGAAAGAAAAAGCGCCAGACCTCGCGTGAGGTCTGGCGCCGATTTCAGCGTCTGTGTTGATGCAGAGCGCAAACTCACCAGCTCGGCATGCCGCCCTGAAAATTGCAGCGCCCGTCCACCCGTTTGTATTCCGGGGGATCGCACGGCGTAACGTCGCCGGTGCACAACTTCTCGCAATAGCGCGGGGACATGCGCTGCGTGTAGGCCGGGCCGTCGTAGGCTTCTTCTTGATAACGCCGATGGCGCGCATCGGCGGGCGCAGTCAGCAGCGCGGCTGCAACAACCGATCCGGCCACAATGCTCAAAACAGTCTTCATCACGACCTCCTCGTGTGCAGCCTATATAGGACTGCAGCGACGGATTACATCCCGATCGTATCGACCTGATAGACGTCGTCGGCGAAATGCACGGTTCCGTCGGCCGACGCCCAGCCCGTCATATAGACCCATATAACGTTCACGGGCCGCGAAAGTTTCACATCCTGCCGCTCGCCTTTCGCCACGGTGCTTTCAAGCGCGGCGCGCGACCATTGGCCGCCGCTGTCCTGCAGCAGCCAGCTTGCAAGGTCGTAGACGCCCTGAACGCGCACGCAACCATGCGAGAGGAAGCGATAGTCGCGCGCGAAATAGGATTTGGACGGCGTGTCGTGCATGTAGACGGCGTCGTCGTTCGGCATCTGGATGCGGATATTGCCGAGCGCATTGCCGGCGCCGGAATCCTGGCGAAGGATGTAATTGATCGCGTGATCGGAATTCCAGTCGATGCTGCGCGGATTCACTTCCTTGCCCTTGCCGTTCAGGATGCGGATATGCGCGCGCGACAGATAGCCAGGATCCGTGCGCATTTTCGGAATGATCTCGTTCTTGATGATCGATTCGGGAACCGTCCATGTCGGGTTCAGGTTGACCGCGATGATCTTGGCGGAAACTTCCGGCGAGCGGTGCTCGGCGTCGCCGACGACGGCGACGTAACGGCGCACGATCTGCCCATGCTCGACCGCCTCGACCGCAGCCGAGGGAATGTTGACGACGACATAGCGTTCGCCGAAACCGAAATTGGTGCCGGCCAGGCGCTGCGAGGATGAGGCGAGCTGGCGGAAGCGCACCTTGGCGGGCACGTTGATGGCGCGCAGCGTCGAACCGGAAACCGATCCCGTCTGGCGCAAGCCGTTGCGCGCCTGGAAGCGCTTCACAGCCTCGGTCAGCGCGCTATCCCATTTCTCGCCCGTGGCCTCGCTCTTGGGCAGGTCGCCCTCGATCGAGAGGCGCTTGCGCAGCGTGGCGACATTCTTGCCATGCGCGCCGGGGCCGACTGCGCCCGGCAGCGAGGGCCAACCGCCCGCATCCGCGATCGCGGCGTAACGCTCGGAGGCTTTCACGGTGGCGTAGAAGGTTTCCGGCTGGAAGGAAGGCGTCGGATCGTCCGACAGCGCCCATTCGCGGATCGGCGCGCGGACAGGGGCGCGGCGCGCGGCGCGGCGCACGCGCGTGGCGCGCGGATGGGCGGCCTGCGCGGGCGCAGCGGTTTGCGCAGCGGTCGGCGCGGAAGGTTGCGGCGGCGTCGAGGCCGAGGGCGCGGGCGCTGCGGGCGCAGGCGTCGCCGGAGCGGGCGTTGCCGGAGCTGGCGGCGTAACGGCGGGAGCCGCCGGCGCGGCGGGCGTTGCAGGCGTAGCGCTTTGCGCGAAGGCGCTTGCGCCGGCGGCGCAAAGGGCCAGCGTCAGGGCGAAGGTCGAAATTTTCATGCGATGTCCGAAAATCCAGAAGGCCGCGCAAACACGGCCGCAAGCCTTTTATACAGGCTGGCGGCTATAACGAAAATATGGCGAAAGACAAATCACCGGCGCGTTTTCTGTCCTTTTGGGGGCGGTTCGTCGCTGGTCGGGCCGCCGCGCTGGGTTTCGGCCGCAGGGTCTGAGGCTGGAAAGCTTTCCTTCAGGCCTTCTTCCAGCCGCCGTTCTTCCGCTTTTTCGCCGTTGCGTTTGCCTTCATCCTTCGGCTTTTCGGGCCGGCGAGGTTTTTGCATCGCATCCTCCTGTCGAGGTGCAACGCCCGTCAGAGCAGCCCGGTTCCCTCGTCCACGATCACAATATGCAGTTTGCGCGGGCCATGCGCGCCAAGCAGCATGGTTTGCGCAATGTCCGCCGAGCGCGAGGGCCCGGTGATCCAGTTGAGCGCGCGCGGCATCATGCCCTTGCCGTAGCGCGCCCGCAGCCAGTCGAAGATGCTTTCGTAATCGCCAGCAAGATCGTCCGCCGAAAGCACGACAATATGGTTGTCCGGCAAAAAGTTCAGCGTCGTCGGATTGTCGGCGCCCGAGGTCATGACCAGCGTGCCGGATTCGGCGACGGCGCCGAAAGCATGGCTGACGCCGTTGAGATCATGGCCGTCCGACGCGCCTTCGCTGACGGCGACGGCGGTCTCGCGCCAAGGCATGTCGGCGAGCCGCTCGTCGGCTCCCCGCCGCAAGGTTGCCGGCAGATTGTTGTCGCGCAGCCAGCGCGCGGCCTCGGCAGGCACCGCGCGCGCGTTTTCGACGATGGAGACGCTGGCGAAAGCGCTCTCCGCCATCCGTTTGAAAAGCGCGATACGCTCGGCGCGCGGCAGGTTGCCCCGTTGGGGCACGACGCCGCGCGGATTTTCGCGCAACCGCGATTCGGCCGCCGCCCGACGCGGCCCTTCGGCGCCGCTCACATGCAGCGAGCGCCGCAGCGAGGCGAAGATTTCGTCGCGCGCGCTCATCGGCCGCCCCTTTCGCGTTTCCATTGCGCCTGAAAAGTTTCGCCCTCAGGCGCAGGAAAATCGCGCATCTGCGTCCAGCCGCTCGCAAACGGCAGCTTGCTGAACCGCCCCTTGTTGCGGCCCATGAAACCGAGCGCGCCCATGCCGATGCGGGTCGCCAGCCGGTAGAGCGCCGGCCGGCGCGCGAAAAACGCCCAGGCGCCGAGCCCGGCCCGTTGCACGCTCGGCGTCAGGTGACGCTCGAATTCGCGCTCGCGCCAATGGCGCATCATTTTGGGCAGCGGGATGCGCATCGGGCAGACGGCCTCGCAGCGGCCGCAGAAGGTCGAGGCGTTGGGCAATAACCCGCCTTTTTCGACGCCGATGAGCGAAGGCGTCAGCACGGCGCCCATCGGGCCAGGATAAACCCATCCGTAAGCGTGGCCGCCGACCGCGTGATAAACGGGGCAATGGTTCATGCAGGCGCCGCACCGAATGCAGCGCAGCATCTCCTGAAACTCCGTGCCGATCATCGATGTGCGGCCGTTGTCGAGCAGCACGACGTGATAATCCTGCGGCCCGTCCGGATCGCCGTCGCGGCGCGGCCCGGTGGAGAAGGTCGTGTAGACGCTCAATTCCTGTCCCGTCGCCGAGCGCGCCAGAACGCGCAGAAGCTGGCTGGCGTCCTCCAGCGTCGGCACGATCTTTTCCAGCGAGGCGATGACGATATGCGTTTTAGCCAGCGTCTGCGAAAGATCGCCATTGCCTTCATTGGTGACGATGACGGACGAGCCGGTTTCGGCGATCAGGAAATTGGCTCCCGTCAGTCCGATGTCGGCCGACAGGAACTTCTCGCGCAATACGCCGCGCGCTTCGGCCAGAAGGCTCGTCGGCTCTTCCAGATTGCGGTCCTTGTCGAGGTGGGTGTGCGCCTTGCGAAACTCGGCCTCGATCTGGTCCTTCGTCAGATGCACGGCAGGCCCGATGATATGCGAGGGAATCTCGCCGCGCAGCTGGATGATATATTCGCCAAGGTCCGTTTCGATGGGTCGAACGCCAGCCGCGTCGAGCGCCTCGTTGAGCGCGATCTCCTCCGAGATCATCGACTTGCCCTTGGCGACGGTCTTGGCGCCTTTTTCCTTGCAGATGTCGAGAATGATTTTGCGCGCCTCGGCGGCGTCGCGCGCGTAATGCACGTGGCCGCCCGCCTCGACGACTTTCTTCTCGTAGGCTTCCAGATAGAGGTCGAGATTGGCGAGCGTGTGGTTCTTGATGTCGCGCGCGCTGTCGCGCAGCGCCTCGAATTCGGGCAGGCGCGCGGCGGATGCGGCGCGCGCGGCGGTGAAGCCGATGCGCAGCTTGCCCATCGCCTGCTGCAATTGCGGATCGCCGAGCGCCTTGTGCGCATTGTCCTTGAAATGCGGCGAGGTGGGATTGGCGTGAACGCTCATGCCGTTTTCTCCGCGGATTTTTCGGCCGGCGCGCCAATCGGCGGCGTGTCCGTCATGTTCGCGAGCACTTCGGCGACATGGCGCACCTCGATGGCGCGGCCCTGCCGCGACAGCCGTCCAGCCATGTTCATCAGGCAGCCAAGATCGCCCGCCAGCAGCACCGGCGCGCCCGAGCCGATGATGTCGACCGTCTTGCGCTCGACGATCGCGCCGGAAATCTCGCCGAATTTCGCAGCGAAGGTTCCGCCGAATCCGCAGCACACGTCCGAGTCCTTCATTTCTTTCAATTCCAGCCCATCGACGCTCGCCAGCAGCTTGCGCGGCTGCGCCTGCACGCCGAGTTCCCGCAGGCCCGAGCAGGAATCGTGATAGGTGACGGTGCGCGGAAAAGATGCGCGCACCTGCGTGACGCCCAGGACATCGGTCAGAAACGAAACCAGTTCGAAGGTTTTGGCCGCAAAGGCGCGCGCGCGGCGCTGCAATTCGGGGTCGCCTTCGAACAATTCGGGATAATGCTTCGCCATCATGCCGGCGCACGAGCCCGACGGCGCGACGACGTAATCGCAATTGGCGAATGAATCCATCACCTGGAGGGCAAGCGCCCGCGCATCCGCCTGGTCGCCTGAATTGAAGGCCGGCTGGCCACAACAGGTCTGGCTCGGAACGCTGACCGTGCAGCCGGCGTCCTCAAGCAGTTTGACCGCGGCGAAGCCGACGCTTGGGCGGAACAGATCCACAAGACAGGTGGCGAATAATCCGACGCGTTTGCTGGACGACGGGTCCATAAAACTCTCCCAAAGCCCGAGCTTGCATGCTAGCGTGAAATCCATCTAGGGGGCCGCTGCCGCCCCCGTCAACCGGCCATTGCGGCGCCATCGGGAAATCTCAGGTCATGACGGCTATCGCTTTTCCCAAACCGGACCCTGCGATCCTCGCGCGTCGCGACGAGATCATCGCCGGTCTCGCCGCGCTGGTGCCGCCCGAATGTCTGGTGACCAGCGAGGACGAGCGCCGCGCTTTCGAGACTGATGCGCTCACGGCCTATCGCCGCCTGCCGCTGGCGGTCGTCCTGCCGCGCACCACCGAGGAGACGAGCAAGGTCATGGCCTTTCTGCACGGCGCGGGCGTCAAGGTTGTGGCGCGCGGCGCCGGAACCTCGCTTGCCGGCGGCGCCATTCCGCAGGAGGACGCGGTTGTCGTCGGCCTGTCCAAAATGTCGAAAATTCTCGGCGTCGATTTTGCGGACCGCTCGATGCGCGTTCAGGCCGGCGTGACCAATCTGGCGATTTCGAACGCCGTGGCTGCGGACGGATTTTTCTACGCGCCCGATCCCTCCTCGCAGCTCGCCTGCACCATCGGCGGCAACATCGGAATGAATTCCGGCGGGGCGCATTGTCTGAAATACGGCGTGACGACAAACAACATTCTCGGCGCCAGAATGGTGCTGGCGGATGGCGCGATTGTCGAAATGGGCGGCGACTGGCTCGACAGCGGCGGCCTTGATTTTCTCGGCCTCGTCATCGGCTCGGAAGGCCAGCTCGGAATCGTGACGGAAGCGACGGTGCGACTGTTGCGCCAGGCCGAGGGCGCGCGCCCCGTGCTGTTTGGTTTTCCAACGAGCGAGGCGGCCGGCGCTTGCGTCGCCGACATCATCGGCAACGGCATCATTCCTGTCGCCATCGAATTCATGGACAAGCTCGCCATCGAAATCTGCGAGGCCTTCGCGCATGCGGGCTATCCGCTTGACGCCGGCGCTCTTCTGATTGTCGAGGTCGAGGGATCGGAAACGGAAATGGATGCGCAATTGCAGCGCATCGTCGAAATCGCGCAACGCCACGGCGTTTCGACAGTGCGGGAGTCGAAAAGCGCGATGGAGACGGCCGCGATCTGGAAGGGCCGAAAATCGGCGTTTGGCGCGACGGGCCGCGTCGCCGATTACATCTGCATGGATGGCACCGTTCCGACGAGCCAGCTCTGTCATGTGCTCGAAAAGACCGACGAGATCGTGAAACATTACGGCCTGCGCGTCGCCAATGTGTTTCACGCCGGCGACGGCAACATGCATCCGCTGGTGATGTACAACGTCAACGACCCCGCCGAGCAGGAAAAGGCCGAAGCCGCCGGCATGGACATCCTCAAGCTCTGCGTCGATGTCGGCGGATGCCTGACGGGCGAACATGGCGTCGGCATCGAGAAACGCGATCTCATGCGCCATCAGTTCAGCGAGGCCGACCTTGCCCAGCAGATGCGCGTGCGCGCCGCCTTTGACGAAGGCTGGCTGCTCAACCCCGCCAAGGTGTTTCCGCTCGATGGCCGCACGATCGCGGCAACGTCCGCCCGATGAGCCGCGTGCGATTGCGTCCATGATCGCGCCGAACCCACCAACCGACATGCGCCTGCGCGCAGCCAGGGCCCGTTCATGATCCTGTCCCCGACATCAGAAGCCGAACTGATCGAGGCCGTCCGCGCCGCGCGCGCGCCGCTCGCCATCGAAGGCGGCGGTTCGAAAGGCGGCCTTGGCCGTCCCCTGCAGGCGCAGGACACGCTGTCGCTGAAAAATCTTGGCGGCGTGATTTTCTACGAGCCGGCCGAAATGGTTTTTCGCGCGCGCGCTGGAACGCCTGTCGCGCAGCTCGAGCAGATGCTCGCCGAACACGGACAGATGCTGCCGTTCGAGCCGATGAATCACCAGTCGATCTACGGGGCGGCCGGCGCGCCGACCATCGGCGCCGTCGCCGCCTGCAACATTTCCGGCCCGCGGCGCATTTCGCACGGCGCTGCGCGCGACTCGCTGATCGGCGTTCGTTTCGTCAATGGTTTCGGCGAGGCGATCAATTCGGGCGGCCGCGTCATGAAAAACGTAACCGGCCTCGATCTCGTCAAATTGCAGGCCGGCGCTTTCGGAACGCTTGGGCCTCTGAGCGAAGTCACCTTCAAGGTGTTGCCGCGCCCGTCGACGCAGGCGACGCTGGCGCTGCACGGCCTCGACGATGCGCGCGCAATCGGCGCGCTGTGTCGCGCGGTCGGCTCGCCCTTCGAAATCTCCGGCGCCGCGCACCTGCCGGCAGGCATTCTGGGCGATGCGCCGCGCACCTTGCTGCGCATCGAAAACGTCCCTGAATCGGTTGTCTACCGCTTGGGCGAACTGCAGAAGATCGTCGGCGGCGGCGATACGCTCGATGCGGCGCAAAGCGAAGCGCTGTGGCGGCAGGTGCGAGACGTCGCAGCTTTCGCGTCGCCGGATGCGCGCGCGCTCTGGCGCATTTCGACAGCGCCGAGCCGCGCGGTCGATCTGGTGCGCCGCGTTCAGCAGGGCGGCGCCGTCGCGCATTTCTACGATTGGAGCGGCGGCCTCGTCTGGCTGGCGGTCGAGACGGGCGACGACGCCCGCGCCGCCGACATCCGCGCCGCCGTCGCCGCCTGCGGCGGACATGCGACGCTGGTGCGCGCGCCCGTCGACTTGCGCGCCAGGGTCGATGTGTTCCAGCCCCCGTCTGCGCCGCTGATGGCGCTGACGCGCGCCGTGAAAGCGTCGTTCGATCCAAACGCGATTTTGAATCCGGGGCGCATGTATGCGGGCGTCTGACGCAGCGATGGCGCAACCGCGCGCGGCGTTTTCGCCTTATCTGGCGGCGGTCGCCGTCATCGCCTTCGCCGAAACCGCCGTTTATCTGATGGGGCATCCGCTCATTTGCAAATGCGGCTATGTGAAACTCTGGCACGGCGTGGTGCAATCGTCGGAAAATTCGCAGCACCTGACGGACTGGTACACCTTCTCCCACATCATTCACGGCTTCCTGTTTTACGGCGCCTTTCGTCTTGCCGAACGTCTGGCCGGACGCGCCATTCCGGTCGGCGCAGCGCTGCTCGCCGCCGTCTGCGTCGAGGCGGCCTGGGAGGTTCTGGAAAATTCGCCGATCATCATCGACCGCTACCGCGCTGCGACCATCTCGCTGGATTATTACGGCGACAGCGTCATCAATTCGACAAGCGACATCCTCTCGATGATCGTCGGCTTCGCCATCGCGCGCCTTGCGCCGGTCTGGCTGACCGTTGCGCTCGCTTTGGCGATGGAGATCGGCGTTGGCTACATGATCCGCGACAATCTCACGCTCAACATCATCATGCTCATTCATCCCATTGACGCCATCAAGGCGTGGCAGGCAGGCGCCTGATGCAAACCAACTTCACCATTGCAGCGCTTGCCGACCCGGCGATGCGGGAGTCGGAAAAGATCCTGCGCACCTGCGTCCATTGCGGCTTCTGCACGGCCACATGCCCGACCTATCTGCTGTTGGGCGATGAGCTCGATTCGCCGCGCGGCCGCATTTATCTCATCAAGGACATGCTGGAAGGCGGCAAGCCGGCGAGCGAGGAGGTCGTCAAACACGTCGACCGTTGTCTCTCGTGCCTGTCCTGCATGACGACATGTCCTTCAGGCGTGCATTACATGCATCTTGTCGATCACGCGCGCGCTTATATCGACCATACCTATACGCGCAGCGCGCCCGACCGTTTCATGCGCGCGCTGCTTGCGCGCATCCTGCCCTATCCGCAGCGTTTTCGCGCCGCGCTCTTTGCCGCATTGCTTGCCAAACCCGCGCGACCGCTGGTTGGCGCGCTGCCGTTTGTCGGCAAACGAATGGCGGCGATGCTGGCGCTGGCGCCTGCGCGCGCGCCCGCGCCGCCGCCGGTGGAGCGTCTCGCAATCGCCACACCGCAGCGCGCGCGCGTCGCCATCCTGGAAGGCTGCGCGCAGCCGGCGCTCGCGCCCTCCATCAATGCGGCGGCGCGCCGCCTGTTCGCGCGGCTCGGCGTTGCCGTGGTTCCAGCGCCGGGCGAAGGCTGTTGCGGCGCGCTCGTCCATCACATGGGGCGGGAAGAGGACGCGCTCGCCTTCGCGCGCGCCAATGTCGACGCCTGGACGCGCCTCATCGAGAATGGCGGCCTCGACGCCATCGTCATCACGGCGTCGGGTTGCGGCACGACGATCAAGGACTACGGTTATATGCTGCGCGCCGATGCGGCCTATGCGCAAAAGGCCGCGCGCGTTTCGGCGCTGGCTAAAGACGTGACGGAGTTTCTGTCGACGCTCGATCTGGCGCCCGCGCCCCCGGCCGGGCTCACGCTGGCCTATCATTCGGCCTGCTCGATGCAGCATGGCCAGAAAATCACCGATCTGCCCAAAAACCTGCTGCGCAACGCTGGCTTTGCGGTCAAAGACGTGCCCGAGAGCCATATCTGCTGCGGCTCGGCGGGCACCTACAATATCATGCAGTCCGAACTTGCCGGCCGCCTGCGCGATCGCAAGCTCGGCAACATCGCCCGGCTGAAAGTCGACGCCGTCGCGGCGGGCAACATCGGCTGCATCGCCCAGCTTTCGAGCGGCGCCGGCGCCCCGCCGGTCGTCCATACCGTCGAGCTGCTCGACTGGGCCTACGGCGGCCCGCGCCCCGAGGCTCTGCCTAAAAATTAATCGTTTCGCCTTCGCCTTAGGCGAAACGCCGCCAAAACCCGCCTGAAATCCCGCTGTCATCGTCGTTTTTGCGCTGCAAAACGACTTGGCGCCGTGTTTGCTTCTCCTGGCGCGGAACCGTCCGGAAAGGGCGGCCGCACGCCCAACCGGGCGCAACGAGAGGCAAGTCATGAAAATCGTAATGGCGATCATCAAGCCGTTCAAACTCGACGAGGTGCGAGACTCGTTGACGGCGATCGGCGTGCAAGGGCTGACCGTCACCGAGGTGAAGGGATACGGGCGGCAGAAGGGGCATACGGAGATCTACCGCGGCGCTGAATACGCCGTGAGTTTCCTGCCCAAGCTCAAAGTCGAGATGGCGGTCGCGAGCGAAATCGTGCCGCAAGTGATCGAGGCGATTTCCTCGGTCGCGCGCACAGGACAGATCGGCGACGGCAAGATTTTCGTCACGCCGCTCGATCAGGCCGTTCGCATTCGCACCGGCGAGACCGGTCAGGAAGCACTTTAAAAAGATCGCCAGGAGCAAAAGGATGAACAAGCTTTTCAAATCGCGAACGGCGCTTGCCGTCGCACTCGGCGTCAGCGCGCTCGCGCTTGGCGCGTCTGATGTCCTCGCGCAGGCGGCTGCGGCTGCGCCCGCGCCCGTGCCAAACAAGGGCGACACGGCCTGGCTGCTCGTTTCGAGCCTGCTGGTTCTGATGATGTCGGTGCCCGGCCTCGCCCTGTTCTACGGCGGCCTCGTGCGTTCGAAGAACATGCTGTCGGTGCTCACGCAGGTGATGGCCATCGTCGCGATGGTTGGCCTCCTGTGGTGCTTCTACGGCTACTCGATTTCGCTTGGCGACGGCGGCGGCTATTACCTCGGCGGCTTCGGCAAGGCCTTCCTGAAAGGCATTGACGCCAACAGCGTTTCGCCGACCTTCTCGAACGGCGTCGTCGTTCCGGAATACGCCTACATGGTCTTCCAGATGACCTTCGCGATGATCACGCCGGCGCTGATCGTCGGCGCCTTCGCCGAGCGCATCAAATTTTCGGCGCTGCTGCTGTTCGTCTTCCTGTGGGTGACGTTCATCTACTTCCCGATCGCGCACTGGGTCTGGGCGACGCCGGCGCCGGACGATCTGGCCGCAGCCGCCAAGGCGCTCGCCGCCGCAACGACGGACGCCGCCAAACAGGCCGCACAGGGCAAGCTCGACGAATTGTCGGCGGGCGCGGGCTGGATCAACCAGGGCAAGGGCGTCGGCGAATTCCTGATGCACGGCTCGGGCGCGCTCGACTTCGCCGGCGGCACCGTCGTGCACATCAACGCGGGCATTGCCGGTCTCGTTGGCGCGCTCATGGTCGGCAAGCGCATCGGCTATCCGCGTGAAGCGATGACGCCGCACTCCCTGACGCTCACCATGGTCGGCGCCTCGCTGCTGTGGGTCGGCTGGTTCGGCTTCAACGCCGGATCCAATCTCGAGGCCAACGGCACGACGGCGCTCGCGTTCGTCAACACGATGGTGGCGACCTGCGCGGCGGCCTTCTCCTGGCTGATCGTCGAATGGCTGCTCAAGGGCAAGCCCTCGCTGCTCGGCCTCGTGTCGGGCGCCGTGGCCGGCCTCGTCGCGGTGACGCCGGCTTCGGGCTACGCCGGTCCGATGGGTTCGATCATCCTCGGCCTCATCGTCTCGCCGATCTGCCTGATCTTCGTCTCCAAGGTGAAATACGCCTTTGGCTACGACGACTCGCTGGACGTGTTCGGCGTGCACTGCATCGGCGGCATCACGGGCGCGATCGCGACGGGCATTCTCGTCGCTCCCTCGCTCGGCGGCGTCGGCATCACCGACTATACGGCGGCCAACAACGTGGGAACCTACGTCATGGGCCAGCAGGTCATGTCGCAGATCGTCGCCGTCGTCTCGACGCTGCTCTGGTCGGGTGTCGGCTCTGCGATCCTCTACAAGATTGTGGACATGATCGTGGGTCTGCGCGTTGCGACCGATGTCGAGCGCGAAGGCCTCGACACGGCCGAACACGGCGAACGCGCCTACAACTACTGAGAAAAAGAGCGCCCGGAGAAATCCGGGCGCTCGTTGCATTCACGAACAAGGGCGCCGCATGCGGCGCCCTTTTTGTTTGCGTCATTGCTGGCGCTGGCGCTCCATTTCCTCGCGCTTGGCGGCATGCGCGCCGGCGAATTGCGCCGCGCGTTCGCACATGTATCCGCCGTGCTTGGTCGCGCCATAGGCCGCGCTGCCCGCAAAATGATAGGCGCCCGAACGCGTGTTGACCCACACGACCGTATCGCCCGGACAGGTTGCGGCGGCCGCCTGCGGCGTCTGGAATTCGCCGGCCTTGCGGTAACGACCGCGGCCGGTTTCCTCGGCGGCGGGCGCCGGCGGGGCGGGGGGAACATATTGGGGTTGCGGCGCCGGCACTGGGCGCAGCTGCGGTTGCGGGGCGGGGGCGAGCCCGTCGTTGGCGTGCGCGACGCGGCACTGGGCGAGGAAGTCCGGCCATGTCGCGCCGGCGGCCTGCCCGGACGCTTTGGCGGCGGCCCATTCGTCCGCGCAAACCTTCATGATTTGCGCTTGTGCGCCAGTGGCCGCGCCAGCAATGAACAGAGCAGCAAGCAGACGTCGCATGAGTTCTCTCCGGAAGGCATCGCGCAAAACGCGTGACGCATCGTCAATCTAGCGGGGAGCCTGTCGCAGCGACAGTAGAAATGTTGCTGTTTTGCAACGCATCAAAATCAAAATCGCAATCATGACGTTTTTGCCTAAAGCAAGTGCAATTGATCATGAAATAGCGTTGAGGCGAAAGGTTCGAACACGGCATGAGTCAGACGTTGGTTCTGAAACCTCCGGAGATTCGTCAAATGAAAATGATCGCCGCCGCCCTCGTCATCGGAATGACCGGCAGCGCCTTTGCCGCCGACCTTGCATCGAAAAAAGAGCCGGCGCCGGCGCCCTCACTGCCCAGCCCCTGGGATTTCGAAGTGGGCGCGGGCCTGACGAGCGACTACATCTTCCGCGGCATCACGCAGTCCAATCACCGCCCGAGCGTCGCGGCGCACGGCGAGCTGCGTTACAATTTCAACGAAAACTGGCAGGCCTATGCGGGCGTTTCGGGCGAAAGCATCAAGCTGAACCCCTATGTCGCCGGCCCCGCGATGGAGCTGGACGGTTACGGCGGCTTGCGCGCGACATACGGCGCGTTCGGTCTTGACGCCGGCGCGATCATCTATGGCTATCCGAACACGCCGGTGCCGACATTCGCGCCGCGCACCATCACCTGGTTCGAGCTCTACGCCAAGCCGACCTACACCGTGAACGACTGGCTGACCGTCGGCGGCAATTTCTTCTATACGCCGAGCTATCTGAACACGGGCGCGCCGGGCGAATATCTGTCGGCCACCGCCAAGGTCACGCTGCCTTACAATTTCGCGCTGTCGGGCGAAATCGGCCATCAGTGGCTGGGCCGCACGGGGCTGAACTGGGCCGGTTACCTCGCGAGCAACGTCGGTTACGAGCCCTTCAAGCTGCCGGGCTACACCTACTGGAACGTGGGCGCGTCCTACACGTTCAAGTTCGCCACGCTCGATGTGCGCTACCATGGCACCAACCTGTCGCGCTCTTCGGCTGCGCAGTTGACGGGCATTTACAACAATGGCGTCACGCCGTTCGGTCAGGCTCACTCGACCTATGGCCGCGCCGCTTTCGTCGCGACGCTGTCCTTCGCCTTGACCTCCAAGGATCTCAAATAAGGCGCATCTGAAATAAGGCGCGTTTGCACAAAAGCAGCGCAATGGCGCCAAGCTCACGACCCCCGGCGAAAGCCGGGGGTTTTTTCATGCGCGCAGACCGAATTTCCATCGGCGCGGCCTTGGCGGGCAAGGCGCGCCACGCCATATCCGACATGACTTCCCCCGGAAGGAGAGGCTCATGTCCCCTGAAGAACGCCAATTGCTCGAAGGTCTGTTTCAGCGCATCGGCGCCACGGCGAACCAGCCGCGCGACCGCGAAGCCGAGGCTTTTCTCGCCGATGGCGTGCGCGCCATGCCCTACGCGCCCTATGTTCTGGCCCAGACGGTGATCGTGCAGGAACAGGCGCTGCGCGCGGCCAACGATCGTTTGCAACAGCTGGAAACACAGGTGCGCGACCTGCAGGAGCGCGCTGCGCCGCGCGGCGCAGCGCCCCAGTCCGGCGGCTTTCTCGGCGGCCTTGGCTCGCTGTTTGGCGGCCAGTCGCAACAGCCGCCGCCGCGCCAGAGCCCCTGGGGTTCAGGCGCCGCGCCGCAGGGCGGTTCGCCCTGGGCCGGACAGCAGCCCCCGCAGCAGGCGGCCGCGCAGCCCGGCGGCTTTCTCAAGGGCGCGCTGGGCGCCGCGGCCGGCGTCGCGGGCGGCGTGCTGATGGCGGACGCCATTCGCGGCCTTTTCCATGGCCCCGGCGCGGGCGCCGGCGGTCTTGGCGGCCTTGGCATCGACGCAGGTTTCAACCCGCCGCAGGAAACGGTGATCAACAATTACTACGGCGATGGCGGGCAATCCGACATGCGTCAGGCGTCCGACAGCAGCTACGACAATAGCGATGACGGCGGCTATTCGGACGCCAGCGATTTCGACGACGGCGATCCCGGCGCCGACGATACCTACGAGGCGTGAATCGAGAAGGCCGCTGCTCGCAGCGGCCTTTTTTCATGCAGCGCTGTCAGGCGTTACAGAACGACGACGCGCGTGCCGACATGAACGCGGTCGTAGAGATCCTCCACATCCTCGTTCATCATGCGAATACAGCCGGACGAAACATTCTGCCCGATCGTATAAGGCTCGTTCGTGCCATGGATGCGATAGAGCGAGGAGCCCAGGTACAGCGCGCGCGCGCCGAGCGGGTTTGCAGGGCCGCCCTCCATGTGACGCGGCAGATCGGGCCTGCGCAGCAGCATTTCCGGCGGCGGCGTCCAGCCCGGCCATTCGGCTTTGCGCGAAATGCTCTTCACCCCCGCCCAGGTGAATCCGGGGCGCCCGACGCCGATGCCATAGCGCAGCGCGCGGCCATAACCTGTCACCAGATACAGATATTTCGAGGGCGTATCGACAATGATCGTGCCGGGCCGTTCCTGCGTTGGATAATCGACCTCCTGACGCATGAAATTGGCCGGGACGCCGCGCTGCACGGCGAGCGGCTGCGCGCGCATCGCTGGCGGCGCTGCATAGACGGCGGTCGGGTAGGGCGCTGCTGCGCCGCTGCTGCGCGCCACCATTTCAAGGAAGCCGCCGCCGAGCGCCGACGGACTTTGTTCGTAAGGCCGCATGCCGCGCGCATAATAAGGATCGGCGAAGGCCGCCGATGCGACAAGACACGCGGCGAAAATGCAGCTGGATGTGGCGAGCACGCGGGAATGGCGCATGGTTCTCTCCGGACTGTGAGAGAAAAGCTTAGCAAATACGCCGCGTTTTACGCGTTTTAACGCATATAAAGGTTATCGCCGGCGCGCTGGCGCCGATGCATCGAAAGTAAATATCAACCATCGCGACTCTGCCGCGCGCCAAGAAAGGCGCGCGCGCGCGCCAGCGCGGGCGCGCGCAATTGCGCGACATCGAGCCCGAAGGCGAGCGCGCCGTAAACGCCGGCGCCGATCGCCATCTGCGCGACAAGCGTGGCGAGACTGGGCGCCCAGCTGCGCGTCGAGGCCAATGCGCCGGCCATGGCGGCAAGCGCCAGCGCGATTGCGGCCACGTCGCGCCCGCGCGGCCAAAGCGGACGCATCGTACGCGCGAAAATCAGCAATGCGGCCAGGGCCGCGCCATAGGCGCAGCTCTGCGCAATCGCCAGATGCGCCGCGTTCGCAGCGGGCGGAACGAAACGGGTGATCGCCCAGTCGAAAAGCGGCGTGCCGAGCGCGCCGATCATTGCCGCGCCGACCATCGGCGCCGTGCGTTTCTCGATCTGAAAAACCGGATTGATCGCAAACAGCATGACGACGAGACAGAACAGCCCCGGCGCCATCAACGAAAGGTAGTGCGCAAAGGGGCCGCGATATTCCGGCGGCGCCAGAATGGCCTCGACCGAGGGCAGCGTCATCACGAGGCCGAGCGTCGCAGGCGCGGCGATGGCGAGCACGATCGTCATGTTGCGCGCGATCTGCACGCGTGCGCGGTCGCGGCCGTGCAGATCCTGCGCCGCCACCGCGATCTGGAACAGAACGGTGTCGAGCGCCGCGCCGATGGTTTGGATAGCGCGCAGGCCAATGTCGTATGCAAGCGAAAACTGCCCGGTTTCGGCGAAGCCATAGTGAATGGCGACCAGCGAACGATTGACCAGCGGGATGGCGAGATAAAGCAGGTTTGCCGCAACGATGGGCGCGCTGTAGCGCAAGAAGAGCGCTGCTTCCGCGCCATCGGCGTCGCGCGGGCGCGCATCGGCGTCGAGCAGCGCGCCGCGCGACAGGATGAGCGATCCGAAAATCGACGCGATGGCGCCCGAAAGCGCGATGGCCGCTGAATGAAACAAAAAAGCGCCGCCAACCGTGAGCGCCAGCGAGAACACATTCTTGAACAGGATCAGCCGCAGATAGAGTGCATTGGCGAAGCGCGCGCGCAGGATCGCCATGGCGAAATCGATGAGCCCGTTTGCGATGGCCGTTGTCACGCCCAACGCCAGCAGCGCGCTCGGCAGGCCGATCTCGATCCCTGACAGAAAGATGACGGCGGCGACGAGCGCGAGGCCAAGACAAAGGACGATGGCGCCGTAATTCAGCGTGGCGCGAATATGCGGCGCCTCGGCCCGCGTCTTTTCCGAGTAGAAGCGGATCGTCGAAAGCCGCAACCAATCGAGCAGCGCGGCCTGCAGCACGAGCCCGAGCGTGACGGCAAGCGCAAACCGGCCATATTCCGCCGGCCCGAGAAACCGCGCGACCAGCAAGCCGATCACGAGATTGAATGCAGCGTTGACCGCGAAGGCGAGGAGGACCTGCATGGCTCAGTCGCGCCGCACGGCTTGCGAGATGGAAACGCCCTTGCTCATGCGCGTGAACGCCTCATGCGACCTTCCACTTTCCGGGCGCGCCCTCTGCGTTACGAACTTTCAGGCGTCGCGCCGCGCCAAAACCTCTTGAACGGCATCGACGAGCTTGTCTTCCGCCACCGAAAACTGCGCGGGACGCGCGCTTTTCCATTCCTCGTTGGACTGGATTGCAGCGGCCGCTTTCGCGCCTTCGATCAGATCCTTGATTTGCACTTCGCCTTTGGCCGCTTCGTCCGAACCCTGAATGACGACGCAAGGCGCATTGCGCTTGTCGGCGTATTTCATCTGCGCCTTCATGCCGGCGGAGCCGAGATAAAGTTCCGCGCGCACACCCGCTGCGCGCAATGCCGCAACCATCTTCTGATAGGCGCCGATGCGTTCGCGATCCATGACGAGCACGACAACCGGCCCGCGCTGCGCGCCGGCGCCGACGATGGGACTGTCGATGAGTTTGAGCGCAGCAAACAGACGCGACACGCCAATGGAAAAACCGGTGGCGGGCACAGGTTCGGTGCGGAAACGCCCGACGAGCCCGTCATAGCGCCCGCCGCCGCCGACCGAGCCGAAGCGCACGGGCTGGCCTTTTTCGTCCGTGACGCCAAACGTCAGTTCGGCCTCGAAGACCGGTCCGGTGTAATATTCCAGGCCGCGCACGACGGAGGGATCGATGAGGATGCGATCCTCGCCATAGCCGCCCGCCAGCGCGAATGCGGCGATCTCGCGCAATTCGCCCACGCCTTCGGATCCGCGCGCCGATCCCTGCGCGGCCTGTTCGAGCGCGGCGAGCGTTTGCGCGTTGGTCGCCTTGCGCGCGCTGGTGAAGGCCAGCACGCGCGCAATCTTTTCAGCTTCGAGTTCCGCGCCGGCGGTAAAATCGCCGCTTTCATCCTTGCGGCCCTTGCCGAGCAGCAATTCGACGCCATCGGCGCCCAGCCGGTCGAGCTTGTCGATGGCGCGCAGCACTTTCAGACGGCGCTGATGATGCTCGGGCGCATCGGGCAGGCCGATCGCTTCCATGACGCCGTCGAGCACCTTGCGGTTATTGACCTTGATGACGTAATCGCCGCGCTTGACGCCGAGGCGCTCCAGCGTGTCGGCGGCCATCATGCAGATTTCAGCGTCCGCCGCGACGGAGGCTGCGCCCACTGTATCGGCGTCGAATTGCATGAACTGGCGAAAGCGACCGGGGCCGGGCTTTTCATTGCGGAACACGAAGCCGGCGCGATAGGAGCGGTAGGGCTTGGGCAGCCTGTCGAAATTTTCGGCCACGAAACGGGCGAGCGGCGCCGTCAGATCGTAGCGCAGCGAAAGCCATTGCTCGTCGTCGTCTTGAAAGGAAAACACGCCCTCGTTCGGTCGGTCCTGATCGGGCAGGAATTTGCCGAGCGTCTCGGTATATTCGACGAACGGCGTCTCCACCGCCTCGAACCCGTAGAGTTCGTAAGAGGCCCGGATGGCGGCCAGCATGCGCTCCTGCGCGGCAAGGTCTGCGGGGGCGCGGTCGACGAAACCGCGGGGCAGGCGGGCTTTAACTTTGGCTGTTTCTGTCATTTGATGGCTTCCTGCGGGCGGTTTAGGCGCGGGACGCGCGCAAGGCAAGCTCGCGCGGAGGGCGGCGCTCCGCTAAAATCGCCGCAATCGGTTCGCGAGATTGGTCGGTCGTGCGGAGGATGTGATGCGGCTTGCTTTCGGTTTTGGTCTGGCGCTGGCGGCGCAGGTTTTTGTGGCGGCCAGCCCCGTCGCAGCGCAAGGCACGCTGGAGCAGCGCACCGCCTGCGCCGCCGACGCCTGGAAGTTTTGCGCCGACGTCATTCCCAACGTCGCGAAAATCCAGGCCTGCATGGAAGCCAGGCTCGATAAATTGTCGCCCGAATGTCGGGCGCAGTTCGGCGAACCGGCGCGGCGCCAGAAAAAGGACGGCGTGTTCTGAAGCGCCCGCGCTTCAGCCCGCCTCCGCAGGCGCGCTGACGCCTTCGCCATCGCGCTGCAGAACCAGCCGTCGCTTGTGCAACGCGTTCAGCGTCGAGCGATGGCCGATCGAGACAATGGTCGTGTTCGGCAGGTTTTCGGCGATGGCGCCGTAAATCTCGGTTTCCAGTTTTTCATCGAGCGCGGCCGTCGCCTCGTCCAGCAACAGCCAGTCGGGTTTGGCCAGCAGCGCGCGCGCGATGGCGAGCCGTTGCTGCTCGCCGCCCGACAGGCGCTGCGACCATGCGTCTTCCTCATCGAGCCGCGCCACAAGTTCGGGCAGGCGCGCAGCTTCGAGCGCGGCCTTGATCGCCGCATCGGAATAAGCGTTTTGCGCAGCAGGATAGGCGACGGCCGCGCGCAGCGGGCCGTTGGGCAGGTAGGGCCGCTGCGGCAGCGTCATCACATGCGCGCCCGCCGGGATGGCGATCTGGCCTGCGCCGTAAGGCCAGATGCCGGAGGCCGCGCGCAGCAGCGTCGACTTGCCCGAGCCGGACGGCCCGGAAATCAGCGTCGCCTCGCCGGCGCGCAACACGAGATCGCGCGCCGTCACGACGACGCGGCCGTTGGGCAGAGCCACTTTGACATCGGTAAACGTCACACCCTTCGCGTCGCCCGAAGCAAGGCGCGGGCCCGCGTCCGCTGCTTCATGCGCGCGCGCAATCGCGGCGTCGAACGAGGTCAGACGATCGAGCACGGATTTGAAATTGGCGAGCGAGGTGTAATAGCTGACGAAAAAGTTCAATGCGCCTTCCACACGCCCGAAGGCGCTTGCGGTCTGCGTCATCACGCCAAGCTTGATCTTGTCGGCGAAGTAGAAGGGCGCAGCGAATACGTACGGAATGATCGGCGAAATCTGGCCATAGGTGGCGGTGAAACCAAGCAGCTTCTTGCGCCGCGAAACGAGCGCCAGATAATTGCCGATCACAGCGGAAAACCGCTGGCCAAGCGTCGCCTGTTCGGCGCTCTCGCCATTGAGCAGCGCGATCTGCTCGGAATATTCGCGCAGGCGCGCCAGTGAGAAACGGAAATCGGCCTCCACGCGCTGACGTTCGAAATAAAGTCCAACGAGCGAGCGGCCAATGAAATGCGTGACGATCGTGCCGACCGCCGAATAGATCAGCGCCACCCAGAACAGGAAGCCGGGGATGACGATTGTCGTCCCGGGAATCGCGTAATTGCCCGACAGGTTCCACAGCACGATGGCGAAAGACACGAGCGAGGATAGGGTCGAGATCAGAAGGATCGAATACGAATAAACGCCGTAGCCGTCCGTTCCGCCGTCGATGAATTTGTTGACGTCCTCGGCAATGCGCTGATCGGGGTTGTCGGCGGCGGCGCTGGCCAGGCTCATGCGATAATGCGCGTGTTCGCCCAGCCAGTGACGGACGTAAAAGTCGGTCAGCCACCGCCGCCAGCGGATGACGAGCATCGACTGCATGACGAATTCGATCACGGCGCTGATGATGTAGACGAACGCCCAGGGCGTGAACACCCACAGCAATTGCCGCCAGAATTCCGGCGCGTTCTTGGACTGAATGGCGTCGAACCAGTCACGGTTGAAAAATGACAGGCGCACGTTGATGGCGACCTGCGCCTGATTGATGAGAACGAGCGCGACAATCATTGCAATCGCGATGGACCGTTCGCGCGCCGAAAAAACGCCGAACGGCCAGATGCGCGCCGCGCCCTTTTCCTGCTGGTCGAAATAGCGATCGGCGATCGCCGTCATTTGCCGCACGACGCGGAAATGCGAAACCGCGTACACGATCACGCAAAACAGCGCGACGGTGATGGGCAGCGTGTCGGGCAGCGTGTAGTCCTTGTAGATTGCGGGCCAGTAGCCGAGCTGGTTTGCCACCACGGCGAGGCCGAAGACAATCGTCTCTACCGCGAAGATTGCGGCGAAGATTTTCAGGAAGGTCGAGATGCGCGCCGACAGAAACGCCGCGACACCGCACAGCGCTGCGGCGCCCGCCAGCAGCAGAATCTGACCCGAACCGCTGCGCGCCCCGGCCAGGGCCGCCGCAATCGCAAAAAGTCCCACCGCCGCGCCAAGCGCCCGCATCCGGTTTCTCCGTCCAAGATTTCGTCCCGCGCTCTACCGGTCCTGCGAGGCGCCGGCAAGGTCGCGACGACTGGCTAGGCGCCAATTGCGGCGCAAGCCCGGCGGACATTTGACAAGGCTGCCCCGCGCAGGCCAAGGAAACCCCTTGTTCAGGGGCAACTAGGCAATATTTACAGCGCGCGCCGCCGCGCCGGACGAACGATCGATGAACCACATGGCACCACCGCCGGACGGCGCCGATCTCGGCGCGCTGGCCGCCCAGCGCGAACCCGAGCGTTACGCGCTGCATAACCGCTACCTGAACGAGCAGATGGTGCGCGTGCTGCAGACCATCGGTTACGACGTCGGCTTCACGCATGGCGTCGGCCAGTATCTGACCGATCGCGCTGGCGCGCGTTATCTCGATCTCCTCTCGGGCTGGGGCGTTTTTGCGATCGGGCGCAATCATCCTGCCGTTCGCGCGTCGCTGGAAAGCGTGCTGGCCGCCGATCTGCCCAATCTCGTCCAGATGGACGTGCCGGTTCTGGCGGGTGTGCTCGCGGAAAAGCTCATCGCCCGGGCGCCCTGGCTCGACAAGGTTTTCTTCGCCAATTCGGGCGCCGAATCCGTCGAGGCCGCGATGAAATTCGCGCGCTCGGCGACCGGCCGCAACCGCATCGTGCATTGCGATCACGCCTTTCATGGCCTGACCTACGGCGCGCTGTCGATGAATGGCGACGCGACGTTCCGCGACGGCTTTGGCCCGCTTCTGCCCTCTGTCTCGGAAATTCCGTTCAACGATCTGGCCGCGCTGGAGGCCGCGCTGCGACATCGCGACGTCGCCGCTTTTTTCGTCGAGCCTATCCAGGGCAAGGGCGTGAACATGCCCGCCGACGATTATCTCAAGGGGGCGCAGGATCTGTGCCGCAAATACGGCGCGCTGTTCGTGGCCGACGAAATCCAGACCGGGCTTGGCCGCACCGGCAAGTTTCTCGCCGTCGAACATTGGGGCGTCGAGCCGGACATGATCCTGCTTTCGAAAGCCTTGTCTGGCGGCCATGTTCCGGTGGGCGCCGTGCTGGCGCGCAAGTGGATTTTCGAGAAAGTCTTCAACCGCATGGACCGTGCGGTCGTGCACGGCTCGACCTTCGCCAAAAACGATCTCGGCATGGCCGCGGCCATCGCCACGCTCGATGTGATCGACGCCGAAGGCCTTGTCGAAAACGCCGCCCGCCGCGGCGAGGATATCATGCGCGCGCTGCGCGCCATGGCGCCGCGCTACGAACTGCTCAAGGACGTGCGCGGCAAGGGTCTGATGATCGGCGTCGAATTCGGCGCGCCCAAATCGCTGAAACTCAAGGCCGCTTTCGCGATGCTGGAAACGGTCAACGCCGGCCTGTTCAGCCAGATCATCACGATTCCCTTGTTCAAGGATCACAAGATTTTGTGCCAGGTGGCCGGCCACGGCGCCAATATCGTCAAACTGCTGCCGCCGCTCAATCTGAACGACGAGGACGTGGCCTGGATCGTGCGCGCGTTCGATGCGGTGATTGCTGACGCCCATCGCGTGCCGGGCGCCGTCTGGAGCCTTGGCAAGACGCTCGCAGAACATGCTCTGAAGGCGCGCGCCGGCGCCTGAGGCGGCCGCTATTCGCGTTCGTGGAGATGTTCGAACGCCTCGTGGTTGACGCGCGCGATCAGCACCGGCGAGGCCTTGAACGTCACGACGCGGCGTGGCTTGATCGGCGCTTCGACGCCCGTCTTGGGGTTGCGCCCGATCCGCTCGCGTTTGGAGCGCACGTTGAAGGCGCCGAACGAGCGCAGCTTGACCGGCTCGTTGCGATCCAGCGCATCGCCGATTTCGTCGAGCGTCATTTCGAATATTTCACGCGCCTGAGCGCGCGACAGGGTCGGACAGGCGGTAAACAAGGCTTCCAGCAAATGGGCGCGCGTCACCGCGGTTCCCCTTGTCGTCTTGTTCGTCATGGGCGTCCACCACTCCCCGCGGCGCAAAACACACACGCCGCCCCCTCGCGCGCCTCAATCCTTAGTCGCACAGTGTAATTTTGCAAGGGCGTTGTGACGCTAGGTCATTGGAATGTCAGAAGAAAACGAGTTCGTTTCGCCTCTGTTTCTTTTCTAATGCGCTAATTGTAAAGGGACTTCTGGTTCGGGCAGGACTTCGATATTCGTATTGGGAAATAACAAAAAAAAGCCCGGATCGCGTGCGCGATCCGGGCTTGGGTAGAATTCAGCCCCGCCTGAGCGCGGCTGAATGTGTGCGAGGCGGGACTTAGAAGTCCATGCCGCCCATGCCGCCGCCCGGCATGGCCGGCGGAGCATCCTTCTTCGGCAGCTCGGCGACCATGGCTTCGGTCGTGATGAGCAGGCCGGCGATGGACGCAGCGTCCTGAAGGGCGGTGCGCACGACCTTGGTCGGGTCGATGATGCCGGCCTTGGTCATGTCGGTGTACTGGCCCGTCTGGGCGTCGTAACCGTAGGCGTAGTCCTTGGACTCGACCAGCTTGCCGATGACGACGGCGCCGTCGCCGCCGGCATTGTCGACGATCTGGCGGGCCGGCGAGGACAGCGAGCGGCGCACGATGTCGACGCCCGTCTTCTGATCGGCGTCGGCGACCTGCACCTTGTCGAGCGACTTGATGGCGCGCAACAGGGCGACGCCGCCGCCCGGCAGGATGCCTTCTTCCACCGCAGCGCGCGTGGCGTTGAGGGCGTCTTCCACGCGATCCTTCTTTTCCTTCACTTCGACTTCGGTCGCGCCGCCGACGCGGATCACCGCAACGCCGCCCGCGAGCTTGGCGAGGCGCTCCTGCAGCTTCTCACGGTCGTAGTCCGAGGTGGTTTCCTCGACCTGCGCCTTGATCTGCGCAACGCGGCCTTCGATGTCCTTCTTCTTGCCGGCGCCGTCGATGATCGTGGTGTTCTCCTTCTCGATGCGCACGCGCTTGGCGCGGCCGAGCATCTGGAGCGTCACGTTCTCGAGCTTGATGCCGAGGTCTTCGGCGATCATCTCGCCGCCCGTGAGGACAGCGATGTCTTCGAGCATGGCCTTGCGGCGGTCGCCGAAGCCCGGCGCTTTCACGGCCGCGATCTTGAGGCCGCCGCGCAGCTTGTTGACGACGAGCGTGGCGAGCGCTTCGCCTTCGACGTCTTCAGCGATGATGAGCAGCGGCTTGCCGGTCTGCACGATCGCCTCGAGGATCGGCAGCATCGGCTGCAGCGAGGACAGCTTCTTCTCGTGGATGAGGATGTAGGGATCGTCGAGTTCGGCGATCATCTTCTCGGCGTTGGTGATGAAATACGGCGAGAGATAGCCGCGGTCGAACTGCATGCCTTCGACGACATCGAGTTCGGTCTCGGCGGTCTTGGCTTCTTCAACCGTGATGACGCCTTCGTTGCCGACCTTCTGCATCGCTTCGGCGATCATCTTGCCGATCGAAGTGTCGCCGTTGGCCGAGATCGTGCCGACCTGCGCGATTTCCGCGTTGGAGGTCACTTTCTTGGAGTTCTTCTTGAGATCGGCGACGACAGCTTCGACAGCCGTGTCGATGCCGCGCTTCAGATCCATCGGGTTCATGCCGGCCGCAACCGACTTGGCGCCTTCGCGCACGATCGCCTGGGCGAGAACAGTCGCCGTCGTCGTGCCGTCGCCGGCCATGTCGTTCTGTTTGGAAGCGACTTCGCGCACCATCTGCGCGCCCATGTTCTCGAACTTGTCGGCAAGTTCGATTTCCTTGGCGACGGTCACGCCGTCCTTGGTGATGCGCGGCGCGCCGAACGACTTTTCGATGACCACGTTGCGGCCTTTCGGGCCGAGCGTGACCTTCACCGCATTGGCGAGCACGTCGACGCCGCGCAGCATCTTGTCGCGCGCGTCGGTGGAGAAACGGACTTCTTTGGCAGCCATGTTGAAAACTCCTGAAAAGGGGATGGAGGCGGGCGCGTTACGCGATCACGCCCATGATGTCGCTTTCCTTCATGATCAGGAGATCCTGACCGTCGATCTTCACTTCCGTGCCCGACCATTTGCCGAACAGGATGCGGTCGCCCTTCTTGACGTCGAGCGGCTGCAGTTTGCCGTTTTCATCGCGCGCGCCGGGGCCCACGGCGACGACTTCGCCTTCCTGCGGCTTTTCCTTGGCGGAGTCGGGGATGATGATGCCGCCCTTCGTCTTTTCTTCGCTGTCGAGGCGCTTGACGACCACACGGTCGTGCAGGGGACGGAATTTCATGAGGCTTTTCCCTGGTTTGGCCGCGGGCGCAGGGCCCGCGAGGAAATGGAACGCCTGTTGGCACTCCCTGACGGCGAGTGCTAACAGGCGCAGCGGAGATAAGGACGAGGGTCCAAGGCTGTCAAGGCGCAGCCGCAGCTTTTTCCGAAGGCGTCAGGGAAGCGGCTTCAGCGAGAATTGGTCCTGCAGGGCCGCGACGGCGGCCGTATCCTGCGGGCCGTCGACAAGCACCCGCGCCAGCACCCAGACCGCATTCGTGTCCGAGCGAAAAACAGGCATGCCGTCGGGCGCCGCGCCCTTCCAGCTCGGCCCAGCGATCAGATAATCCCCCGGCTTGCCGCCCATCGTCCGCCGGCTGGCGTAGCCGAAAACATCCGTTTTCGCGTCCATGAACTGGAACGCGTAATAGCGAGCGCCCATCGCGGGGACGTGCAGAACCCAGGGCCCGGCGCCAAGGTCGAGAAAAGCCGAGGAGTAAAGCGTGTCGGCGTTGGGATTGACGACCGCCCGGTCGTGTGGCGTCGCGAGCGCCCGTTTGTGGATGAACTGACCAGGAGGCGCGCAGATGGCGCTGGCTGTCTGACAATGCGTCGCCCGGCTTTCCAGCCGCCAGAAGATCAGACGCGGGGTCAGCACGGCATAAGCGGCGCCCGCGCCCCACGCGGCCAGCGCGAAAACAGCGCCGCAGGCGATGGCGAGCCGGCTCATGCGAGCGTGTCCCGGCGCATGATTCTGGGCGGCTCCCACGAGCCTTTCAACGCGTCCTTGCCGGGTTCGTAAAGCCTCAGAATGACGTGAAAGGGTCGCGCCGGGCAGGGCAGCCAATTGCTGGCGCCGGCTTCCGGTTGATTGTGCTGGATGTAAATATCGAGCGAACCATCCTCGTTGCGCACGACGCCCTTGGTCCGGTCTCCGATGGCGTAACGGCCGATCTCGTTTTCCGTCAGCATGAGATCGTCGGCGCCGACAATCGTCAGCGACCAGAAGGCGTTGGCCGGAGGCAGGCTGTTCCTGGCGAAATGCAGCACGTAGTTCGAACGCCCGTCGAGCGCCCGGCCATCGCCGTCGCGCGCGGCGTAAAAATACAGGCTTTCCTCAGCCCAGTTGGCGCCGAGCATGTTCAGCGCTGCTGCGGTGCGCAAAAGATGATCGTCGCCAAAACGTCCGTAACGGTCGTTGACCATCCAGCCGTTGACCGTCCTGCCCGATTGCTCGAAGGCGCGCTGGCTCAGCGTGCGGGCGACAAAAACGCCGCTAACGGCGCCGGCGCCGAGCGCTATCGCCAGCGCGAAGGCCGATGCTGCGCGCCGCGCCCCGCTCACAGGCCGCGATTGAACACGAGCGTCTGGTTCTGCACCTTCACGGTCAACGTGGAGCCTTGCAGGTCCCAGTGCGGACCGGAATGCAGAATTGTCAGATACTGCCGCTCGAACCCGTCGATTTCCTTGCCACAGGTCTTTTTCGTGATGGCGACGGGGCCCATCGCCAGCCGATGGCCGCGGATCGGATAGAGCGCAGCCGACCAGGAATTGCAGCCCGAAACGCCGGTGCCGCGCAAGTTCTCGTCGATGTTGAGCGTGGCTTCCGCCGGCGCCCGCTTGCCGTTGATCGTGGACAGCGTCCAGTTCATCTTCGTGGGAAAGGGAGTCTCGTAAGCAGCCTTTTCAGGCTCTTTCTGTTCCGTTTCCTGATGCGGCGCGCGCTTTTTGGCGAAGGCGGGCGCAGCGGCGAATATGAATGACATCGAGGCGGCGAGCGCCAGAGCAGCGAATTTCTTCATGAGCGATTTTCCTCAGTCCTGCGGCCCTATCACATTGAAATAAGGCGAGACAAGGAAATTAGCCGCACGCAACCCATCACGCGCCCGGAAGCAGCGGAATTCCAAACAGCCACTTGTGGCCGACAAACAGCATGAAGGCGAAAAGCGCCGCGCCGACGACGACCGCCAGCACATCGTTCAGCGGGCCGCCTTTGCGATCGCCCAGGGGCCCGCGCGTCCCGCGCTTTTTCAGGGAGACGCGATCGTACCCCGCCCAAAGCAGCAGCGAGCCGAACAGGATGAGGCCGGCAAGATCGCCATTGGCGATAAGATGCGCCAGCGCCCATATTTTCACCGCCAGCAGCATCGGGTGCTTGGTCGCATCGCGAATGCGCGAGGGAATATAGGCTGCCGCCAGCAGGATGAACGCGGGAAGCATCAGCGCGAAGGCGATGTGCTTCGTCCAGACGGGCGGCGTCCACAGCCGGATGTCGGCGGCCGATCCGCGCGCCAGCGTCATGCCCCAGACGATCAGCGCAAAACCGATGAGCGAAGCGACGGAATATCCGATCTTGTAGGGCCCTTCGCCGAGCCGAGCGACCATCTGCGCGCGCGCTGGCAGGGTCGAGACGAGATGAACGCCGATGAAAATCGCGAGGCCGAGAATAAGAACAAGCATGACCGCTCCTTGCCATCGCTTCTTATCACGGGCGCGACGCCGCGCGAAATTCAGTTCTGCGCCCTATGAGCTTCTGCGTCCTGTGAATTTCTGCGCCGGCGAGGATTATTTTTGCGCCGCGCGCGCAGGCTCCAGAATGCGGTGCTCGACGATCCATTTGACGGCCCGAGTCCAGGATTCGTCCGTTTCGCCGCGCAAATCGGTCTGGAGGGCGCCGCGCGGCTCGCCGGTCGCCGCATCGCGCACGAGGAAGCGCAGCGATTGCTCCATGACGCTGATCTTGTGAAAAACGCCGAGCAGGGAAAGATCGGCGCCGGCGGCGCGGGCAAGATCGGCTTCGCAGCCGTTGCATTTGCGCAGCCAGTGCTCGCGCCCGTTCGCTTCGGTCGACTGGTCGACCGGCGTCACGATGAAAAGACCGGATTGCGAGAGCAAATCGCGCGTCTGCTGCGTCGCCGCTTTCAATCGCTCCGTCTCGACGGCGCTTTGTCCGCCAATCGGCCCGCCTGCCGAAAAGTCTTCCAGCTCGAAATCGAAAACTGCGATTTTCCGGATCGGCGCCCGATCGAATGCGACGACTTCGCCGACGATGAACGCCGCCGCGCGACGAAACGATTCTTCATTGTCGCCGCGAAACGTCAGCAACCTGTCGATGACCAGCCGGTCTTGCTTCAGATCGATCGCCTGCATCTTGCCGCTCTGGACCAACGTGCTCATCTTGTGCACGCCGCCATAGACGAGCAATTGGGCGCCGCTTGCTTTTGCAGCATCGAGCAATTCCTGCGGCGGCGTCGAGGCGGCCGTGCAAGGCGTTTTCGGACAGGTGAGCGCGACCGTGTCGAAACGGCCGCTCGCCGTCAGACCATCGCGGGTCGCGCGCATGAACATCGTCATCAGCGCAGTGTGCTTGTCCGTCTGATTGTTAGGCTCGCCCGAAGTATCGACGTAATCGAAATCCGCGACGGCGATCTTGATGGGCGCTGCATGTGCGCCGCCTTGCATAAGAGACAGCACGATGGTCGCGGCGAACAAGACATGCTTCAGCATAACGCCTCCCCCTGTCGCAAAACGTTCGAGGAAGAACTATGGCACAAAACGGGGCAGGGTGAAAAATGGCGGCTCCCAGCGCTGGCGGCAGCGTAGCGCGCGTTCAGCCCAGCCGCGCCGAAAGCTTCTCCCACAGCGCATTATGCGCCGAAAACACATAATCGAGCGCGCCGACCGTTGCGGTTTGCGCGCCTTGCGCGATGAGCCATTCGGCAAGCGCCGGCGCCGTTTTCTTGGGGCAGGCGAGCATGATGAGATCATTCTTGCCGCGCCCGCGCAGTTGCGCGCCGAATTTCTCGCTCGCCGCACGCAGCGCCTTGTCGTCGAAATCGGGCAGATGCGCGCGCAATTCGCGCGTGGTGCGCGCTTCCTCTTCGGCGGCGATGCGCGACAGGATGATGCGCGCCGATTCCCGCTGCGCGGGCGTCCAGGCCGCGACAAGCGAGGCGACGAGATTGGCTTCCGAACGCAACATCACGCCGTCGTCCAGAACTTTCAGCGCATTAGCCTCAAGCGTCGCGCCGGTTGTCGTGATGTCGACGATAAGCTCGGCCTGACCGGCAGCGGGCGCGCCTTCGGTCGCGCCCAGACTTTCAACGATGCGATAATCGCCGACGCCGTGTTCGGCGAAAAAGCGACGCGTGAGGTTGACGTATTTCGTGGCGACGCGCATGCGCTGGCCGCGTTTGGCGCGAAAGGCTGCCGCGACATCGGCCAGATCGCTCATCGTGCGCACGTCGATCCAGGCTTGCGGAACGGCGACGACGACATTGGCGGCTCCAAAGCCGAGCGGCGTCAGCAATTCGAGCCGCGTTGCGACATCGGGCACGCTTTCACGCACGAGATCCTCGCCGGTCACGCCCATATGCGCCTGTCCGCTCGCCAGTTGCGCCGTGATGTCGGATGCGGACAGAAATGCAATCTCGACATTGTCGAGCCCGTTCAGCGTGCCGCGATAATCGCGCAGACCCCGCCCGCGCTGCACGCCAAGACCGGCGCGCGCAAAGAAGGCGTTGGCGTTTTCCTGAAGCCGGCCCTTGGAGGGAATGGCGACGATCAGTTTGTCGTTCATGACGCCGCTCCCGTGGTCATCCGGTCGATCCAGATCGCTGCGCCGACGGCCGGAATGTCCTGGCGGGCGCCGAGCGAGGCGAGCAAGCCGTCATAGCGTCCGCCGCCGATAACGGGCTTGTCCTGTTCCCTGGCGCCCTGCGCCGTCTTGGCGCGCGCTTCGAAAACGAAGCCGGTGTAATAATCGAGCCGTCGCGCGAAACTGGCCGAAAAATGCATGTCGGCCGGTTCAAGACCGCGCGCGGCCATGAAGTTGAGGCGCTTGTCGAAAGCATCGAGCGCGGCGGAAAGATCGAGCCCTGCATCCTTGGCGAGACGGCGCATGCGCGTCGAAACGCCGTCGGGATCGCCCGCCTGCGCCAGAAAACGCGCGATGAGATCGCGCTTTTCCGCCGGCGCGCCATCGGCCCGCAAGCTCGCCTGTTCGAGAAAACGTTCGGCGATTTCACCGGCCGTACGCCCGCCGACCGACGAGATGCCCGCGATCGACAAAAGGTCTTCCACGAGCGCCTTGGCGCCGTTTTTGTCGGCTCCTTCGAGCGCAGCGAGCACGCCGGCCTGCCGGTCGTCGCCCGCAGGCTGGGTCAGAATGGTTTCGAGCGGCTGGCCCAGCGCCAGACCGCGCTTGAGCCGTCGCAGCCAGGGCGCGGGCAGGTCGAGCGCGGCCAGAAAGGCGTTGAAAAGCCCGGCGTCGCCGATCTCCACGTCGAGCGCGCGCGCGCCCCCTGATTCGGCCGCCTCCAGCGCCAGCGACAGGATTTCGGCATCCGCCGCCTCGCGGTCCTTGCGCCCGAAGCTTTCGAGGCCCGCCTGCAAAAACTCGCCGTCGGCGCCAGGGCGCAGGCGAAACACAGGGCCGAAATAGGAGTAATTCGCCGCCTTGCCCGCGAGAGGGCCAGCCAGATATTCACGGCAGACCGGCACTGTATATTCGGGCCGCAGGCACATTTCGGCGCCCGCCGCATCCACCGTCAGATAAAGGCGGCCGCGAATATCCTCGCCCGCCTGATCGAGAAAAACCGCCGCGGGCTGCAAGATCGCGGGCTCGGCGCGCCGATAGCCCGCCGAGGCGAAATGCGCCAGCAGCGCCTCGCCCGCCGTGGTTCCCGTCTGGTCTTTCGCGCTGTCCACGTCGTTCATCCCCGAAGATGCGCGCCTGTTTACCAAGGCTCGCGCCGGAACGCACGGGGAAAGACGCCAAAGGGTGAATGGGCGCCGCTACCGGCGCCAGCGCCGCATGATTTGCGGCAGATCGGCGATCAGCATGCGATAGGCCTGCAGGGTTTGCGATGCTTCCGCGCCATTGGCGCGAACGCCCGCCCGCGCCAGCCGCGCCGCAGGCTCCGGCCCAAGCATCGCCGCAAGGACGGCCGCCTTGCCCAGCCCCGAAAAATGCTTCAGCGCGAACAGCAGCTTGCTGCGCAGCGAATAAAAAAGCCGCCGCGCCTTGACCTGTTCGGACGTGCCGCCGCCTTTGTGAAACGCCACCGCCTCGGCGAGATAATAGACAGGCTGGCCCGCGTCCCGCGCGCGCAGCGAAAGATCGAGATCTTCGAGATAGACAAAAAAGCGTTCATCGAAGCCGCCGATTTTTTCGAACAAGGCGCGTCGGATCATATAGAAGGCGCCGATCGTATGGTCGACCGCGCGCGAATGCCGATGATCGAAATCGGTCATGTGCATCGGCGGGAAAATCTTCGGCGCGATGCGGTCGAGACCGAGCGCGCCGCCGACGATCATCGTGGCGTCGGGAAAGCGCGCGCAATGGCGCTGGATCAAGCCGTCCTCGCCTTTGAGCTGCACGCCGCATACGCCGTATTCGGGATGGGCGTCGAGAAAGGCGGCGGCCTGACCGATCGAATTGTCCAGGAGTTGCGCATCGGGATTGAAAAACAGCAGGTAGCGCGCCGCGCCGCGTTTTGCGCCGAGATTGCACGCGCGCGCGAAGCCGAGATTTTCGCCGGTGCGGATAATCTCGAGCGGCAGTTCCGGCGCCGAAATCTGGTCCGAGCCATCATGCGAGCCATTGTCGACGACAGTGATCGAGGCGACGCTCTCTGCGCCGAGAGCGAGCGAGCGCACGCATTCGCCGAGTTGGCGTCCTGCATTCCAGTTGACGATGACAACGTCCACGCAGGGCTGCACCGCGCGCCTCATGATTCGTTTCCAACGATCGGCAAGCCGGTTATCACGCGACGAATTCGGCTTGCAACGCCGCAGAGCGATAGGCTATTACCGAAAAATTTCCAACTTCCGGAATGAGCGCCTGATGTCTCCATTTGACTGGTTTCACCACGTTTTGGCCTGGACCAGGGTGAAAACGGGCAAGAGCGAGCTGGGTTTTTTCGACCTCAAGAATCAGGAATTGTCGCCGAGCGAGGCGCCGCGCCTGCTCGCACAATCCAAAACCGATCTCGAGCGCATTTATTACACGCACGAGGGACGGATCATCCACAAATGGACTCACTATTTGCCGATCTACGACAAATATCTGTCCCGCTATCGCGGTCAGCCGATGAAAATGATGGAAATCGGCGTATTCAAAGGCGGCTCGCTGCAATTGTGGCGCAACTATTTCGGCAACGAAGCCCATATCGTCGGCGTCGACATCAATCCAGACTGCGCAAAATATGTCTCACCGCCCAATGTCGTGAAAATCGGCTCGCAGGCGGACGCGCCCTTTCTCGCGTCGGTGGCCGATGAAATGGGGCCGCTCGACATCGTTCTCGACGACGGTTCGCATATCGCGCCGCATCAACGCATCACGTTCAAGACCTTGTTCCCTCGTCTCAAGCCAGGCGGAATTTTCATCATCGAGGACACGCATACGGCTTACTGGCCGGGCGCCTATGAAGGGGGCTATCGCCGCCGAGGCACGGCGATCGAGTTCGCCAAGGAACTGATCGACGATCAGCATTCGTGGTATCATAATCGCGATCCCGAACGACGCGGAAAGGCAGACATCGGCGCCATTCATTTTTACGATTCGATGATCGTGATTGAAAAGCAGCGCCAGGAGGCGCCCGCTGCTATCAAGATCGGGACGCCCTGATTTATCAGATGCGTCCTTTCGATGTCGCGGCGAGATAGATCGCCGATGCAAAGGCGGTCGCCAGGTAGGATATCAGCAGGCCGTTGATCGCGACCGTGGCCAGGTTAGCGCTGAACCAGTAGGCGTAGCCGACAAAGATTGCCGATTGCAGCGCCATGAAGGAAATGGCCAGCCAGACCTGTGCTTTGGCGGCCATGAGTTGCTGCACAGGGTATTGCATCGCGTAAAAGATTGCGGCCATCAATGCGGTGGCGATGGCGCTTTTGGCGTCCGTATACTGATTGCCGTAAAAACGGGCGATATAAAGCGCGAACGCCGATCCCACGCCGGCAACCGCCACGGCCGTCGCGAAGCTGACGCCAATGCTGAAAAAAATCGATCGACGCGCATTGCGCGTTTCGTTGTTGCTGATCATTTCGGCGAGCGATGGCATCAGCGCGCGCGATGCGGTCGACGGGATGAAATTTGCTATATTGAACCATTGCATCGCAATGCCAAAAAGCGCGACCTGGCCAACCCCTTCGACGCTCGTGATCCGTCCCTGCACGATGGTTTGCGCAAGCCAAGGCAGGACGCTCGAAATCAGCCCTGGAATCGTGAAATAGATCAGCTCGCGGATTTCATCCTGATAGCCGAGCGCAGTAGGCCGGATTTCGTAGACTGCATAGATCCTGCTGATGAAGACCTTGCTGATTGCATAATTGATGATGGCGCAAGCGACCAGCGCGATGGCGACGCCGCGCAGCGAAAAAAAGAACGCCGCCGTCGTGAGCGCCGTGATGTTGATGACGGCGCTGGCGATCGACAGCAGCGCAAAGAGCCGCATCTCGGAAAAGCCGATGATCAGATTTCTCTGCAACCCGTCGAGCGCTACGAAAATGATGGCGGCGGAGATGATGATCACATTGATTGCGAAGGCGGAGTCGGCATTTTTGCTGAAGTAGGTGAAAGCGTAGACGCCTGCGATGCTCAGGGCCGAAACGAGAATTACTATCCTGTCGGTAACGCCGATCAGAACGCTCAGTCGCCTCGGGTCTTTCGTTTTGTAGATGGCGGCATAACGGCAAACGAAGCCAATGCCGTAGCAACCGAAGGCGCTCGCCAGTCCAATGATCGTCTGCAGTCGGATCAGGCTGCCGTATTGGTCCTTGTGCAGAATGCGCGCCAGCGCCATCGCCATGAGCAGCGAAATAAAATTCGCGACGGCCGATCCGATCACGCTCCAGGTCGCGTTTTTTATCAACTTTCGCGCGAAATGGTTTTCTTCGAGTTTGTTCAGGGATCGGAGCACGCCTCTCCCTTTCGTCAGGGAATTCATCTGTTGGGCTGAATCCTAACAATTCGCCTGAGTCGCGACAATGATCTGCGTTTCTCCGTAAACGCGCCGTTCGAGCGCCTGCAAGGGGCGCGGCAGCGCAATCTCTTCGCTCGCCGCTTCCTCGATCACGCAGAGCGCGCCGTCCCTGAGCCAGCCGCCCGCGCACAAGGCGTCCAGCGCGCGCGGCGCCAGGCCTTTGCCATACGGCGGGTCGAGAAAGGCGATGTCGAAAATCTCGCCGGCCGGCGCCTGTCCGAGTTTCGTGGCGTCGCGGCGGAAGATGCGGCTCGCGCCGCCAAGTCCCAGCGCTTCGACATTGGCGCGGATGAGCGCGCGAGCCTGCGCGCCGTCGTCGACAAACAAGGCAAAACGCGCGCCGCGCGAGAGGGCCTCCAGGCCCAGCGCGCCGGTGCCGGCGAAAATGTCGATGACGCGCGCATTCTCAACCGCTTTGTCGTGCCCATGCGCCAGAATGTTGAAAATCGTCTCGCGCAAACGATCCGATGTCGGCCGGATCGCATGCGAAGCGGGCGCCTTCAGACTGCGTCCGCCGAATTTTCCAGCGACGATGCGCATCGCTCAGCGCGGCTTGCGCGGCCCGCGCGGGCCTTTGGGCTCGCCATTGCGAGGCCCTTTGTCTTTCGCCCCGCCGCGGAAGGCGCCGCCTTTCGTCGGTCCGCCGCGTTCGCCGGTCGCGCGCGGCGCGCGAAAGTCGCGTTGCGGCCTGTCGGCTCTGTCGCTCCGGCCGCCAGCCGCGCCCTCGCGCGGCGCCCTGTCGCGCCTTTGCGGCCGCTCGCCATCCTCGCGCCAGCGTCTTTGCGGTCGCTCTGCGCCCGCGCGATCGCTTTGGCGGTCGGGGCGGCGCTCGCCGCGCGGCGGGCCACGCCGCTCCTCGCGTCCCGTGGCGCGGTCTTCGTGCGGCGCGTAGCGTCCCCGTTCGGCGCGCGCTGGCCGCTCCCCACGCTGAGCGTTGTCGCCGCGTCCTGCATAAGGCGCGCGTTCGCGTCCCTCCATCGGCGAGCGCTCGATGCGCCCGCGCCGCGCCGGCCGATCGCTGTTTTGCTCGCCGTTCGGCGCGCCAAAGCGCTTGGCGCGCGGCGCGCGCGCATCGGCGAAACGGCGGCCGTTGCGCGTCTCGCGATCTTCGCGGGGAGCTGCCGGCGTCACGCGCTCGACCGTTACGGCGCGCCCCTTTCGGTCCTGTGTCGCGCCACGGGTAACTTTCACGCGCGCGCCGTCCTCGCGCGCTGCGGAGCGTTCCGCACGCAGCGTCGAGACGTGTTTGCGCGAACCCTGCTGCGGCTTCTCGCGGCGTGGGCTTTCAGCTTCGTCCTCGTTGCGCGCGTAGCGCCCGCGCGGCGCAGCGCCGTTGTCGCGCGCAAAACGCGGCGCGCGTTCATCGCGTGGACCGCGCTCTGCGCGAGCGCCCCGCGGCCCTCGCTCGTCGCGGGAAAAGCGCGACGGCCGCTCCTCGCGCTGTTCGGCCATCGGCGTATCGAAATCAGCGCCCGACTGTTCGATCAGCGCAGGGCCGAGCTGGTCGCGCAGCACCCGTCCGCGCACTTCCTCAACCGCGCCTTCGGCGAGTTCTCCGAGCTGGAAGGGCCCGTAGGAAAGACGGATGAGACGATTGACGTCGAGCCCAAGCGCGCCGAGCACGCGGCGCACCTCGCGATTTTTGCCCTCGCGCAATCCCATCGTAAGCCAGATATTGGCGCCTTGCTGACGGTCGAGCCGCGCTTCGATCGGCGCGTAATCGACGCCTTCGACGCTCACGCCCTTGCCGAGTTCGTCGAGCCGCGCCTGGTCGGTTTCGCCATGCGCGCGCACACGGTAGCGCCGCAGCCATCCCGTGGCGGGCAATTCCAGCGTGCGCGCAAGGCCGCCATCGTTGGTCAGCAACAGCAAACCTTCGGTGTTGAGATCGAGCCGCCCGATGGAGACGAGACGGGGCAGTTCGGGATAGCGCTGCGCAATGTAATCGAAAATCGTTTCGCGTCCCTCGGGATCCTTGTCTGTCGTCACCAGTCCGCGCGGCTTATGAAACAGGAACATGCGCGTGCGTTCGCGCGCCGCCAGGGGCGCCCCGTCAACCGTCACCCTGTCGCCCGCGCGCACATTGAAGGCTGCGCTCGTCAGCACTTTGCCATTCACCGCAACACGGCCATCTTCGATCCACTGTTCGGCGTCGCGGCGCGAACAGGCGCCGGCCCGCGCCATGACCTTGGCGATGCGCTCGCCTTCATGAGCCGACGTGCGCGGCGCCGGTTGCGCCGGCTTCTTGCCGAATGGCTTTTTGAACGGTTTGCCGGGCCGGCCGCCGCCATCCTTGCGGAACCCGCCGCGCTGGTTTCGATTTTCACTCATGCGCGTTGATAGCGGGCGGGCTGGCAAAGGTGAAGGCCGCGCGCGAAAGAAAGGCTCGCCACGGGGCGCAAATTCATGTTTGGATCGCGCGATGCCGCATGATCCGCTTTCCGCCGCCTTCGAGGCCGCCCGCGCCGCCGGCGCCCGCGGCGAGGCGCCCATCGGCGCCGCGCTCGTCAAGGATGGCGCCATCATCGCCGCAGCCGGCAATCGAACGCTTGAGGATCGCGATCCGACCGCGCATGCCGAAATGCTGGTTCTGCGCGCGGCGGCGGGCAAGCTCGGTTCGGAGCGGCTGGTCGGCTGCGACCTCTATGTGACGCTCGAACCTTGCGCCATGTGCGCCGGCGCCATCTCGCTCGCGCGCATTCGCCGGCTCTATTGGGCTGCAGGCGATCCCAAGGGCGGGGCGGTCGAACATGGCCCGCGCTTTTTCTCGCAGCCGACCTGCCATCACGCGCCCGAGTTGTACGGCGGCCTGCGCGAAAGCGAAGCCGCCGATCTGCTGCGCGCGTTCTTCAGGGACTTGCGGAAATAGCAGCGCGCCGTCCGTTACGCGATGATCTTCTGCATCAGCAGCAGGTCGCGCCAGGCGTCGAACTTCCAGCCGACTTCCGGCATGCGTCCAACCTCGACGAAACCGAGTGCGGCATGCAGCGCGATGGACGGCTCGTTCGGCAAGGCGATAGCGGCGACCATAACATGATCGCCGCGCGCGCGCGCCGCCTCCAGCAACGGCGCCATCAAGGCGCGGCCAAGACCCCTTCGACGAAAATCGGCGTGCACATAAACCGAATGTTCGACGGTGCGCGCATAGCCGTCGTAAGCGCGGAACGGCCCGTAGGAGGAATAGCCGGCGACGACGCCGTCGATTTCGGCGACGAAACTGGGAAAGCCTTGCGCCTGCCGCTCGCCGAACCAGGCGCGCCGGTTCTCGAGGCTGAAGGGCTTGTGCATCCAGGTGGCCAGCGAGTGAACGATCGCGTTGTTCAATATCTCGGCCATTGCCGGAACATCGCTTTCGCGCGCTGGCCGGATCGTCATGGTTTGTGTTTCCGCGCACGCTCGCAAATGGCGAGCGCGGCGGCGAACGCGCCGTCGATATCGAGCTCGCTCGTATCGAGCGTCACGGCGTCATCTGCAGCTTTCAGCGGCGCGGCCGAGCGTCCGGAATCGCGTTCGTCGCGCCGGCGGATATCGGCGAGCACGACCGCGTAATCGATCGTCTCGCCATGCGCGCGCAATTCCAGCGCGCGCCGTTGCGCGCGCGTTTCAGGCGAGGCCGTCACGAAAATCTTCACCGTAGCGTCGGGCGCAATCACGGTGCCGATGTCGCGCCCGTCGAGCACGGCGCCTTTCGCCTGCGCGGCGAAGCGCCGTTGCATGTCGACGAGCGCCGCGCGCACGGCTGGAATCGCTGCGACGACCGAAGCAGCTTCCCCCATCGCCGCCCCGCGCAGGCGCGCCTCGTCGAATTCGGTCAGCGCAAGGCCACGCGCGGCGGAAAGGGCGGCCTGCGGATCGTCCAGCGCGCCGCCATCGTCAAGCCGCACACGCGCCACGGCGCGATAGAGCAACCCCGTGTCGAGATGCGGCAACCCGTAATGGGCGGCGAGGCGTCGGGCGATCGTGCCTTTTCCGGACGCCGCCGGTCCGTCGATGGCGATAATCATGCGATGTCCGCGCCAAGCCGCGCCATCAGCGGGCGAAATGTCGGGAAGGATGTCGCGATCATCGTTTCGTCATCCACCTGCACCGGCTTGTCGGAGGCCATGCCCATCACCAGAAAGCTCATGGCGATGCGATGGTCGAGATGCGTCGCCACGCTGCCGCCGCCCATCGCGGCGCCCTTGCCGCGCACGATGAGATCGTCGCCCTCGATCGCGCATTCCACGCCATTGACGCGCAAGCCCTCTGCGACAGCGGCGAGCCGGTCGGATTCCTTCACACGCAATTCGTGCAGGCCGTTCATGCGCGTTTCACCCCGCGCGAAGGCCGCAGCCACCGCAAGGATTGGATATTCGTCGATCATCGAAGGCGCGCGCGCTGCTGGCGTATCGACGCCGCGCAAGGCGCTGGCGCGCACGCGCAGATCTGCGACGTCCTCGCCCCCTTCGGTCCGCCGGTCGAGCACGGCGATGTCGGCGCCCATGTCCAGCAGCGTCGTCAAAAGTCCGGTGCGCAGCGGATTCATCATCATGCCTTCGATGACAATGTCCGAGCCCGGCGTGATCAGCGCGGCGACCAGCGGAAAGGCGGCGGAGGAGGGGTCCGCCGGCACGATCACCGGGCGTGCGACAAGCTGCGGGCGCCCCTGCAGGGTAATCTTCCGTCCGGCCTCGCCGAACGCTTCGCTCGCAATGCTCGCGCCGAAATGAGCCAGCATCTTTTCCGTGTGATCGCGGCTCGCCTCGCTTTCGATGACGGTCGTGCGGCCCGGCGAATTGAGTCCCGCCAGCAGCACCGCGGACTTGATCTGCGCCGAGGCGACGGGCGTGCGATATTCGATGGGGCTCGGTTCTGCGGTCCCGCGCAGCAGGATGGGGCAACGCCCGCCTTCGCCCTGTTCGATCACCTGCGCGCCCATCGCGACGAGCGGATCGAGAATGCGTCGCATCGGCCGCTTGCGCAGCGAAGCGTCGCCGTCGAATCGCGCGTCGATGGCGTGACCGGCCACAACGCCCATCGTCAGGCGCGAGCCGGTGCCTGCATTGCCGAAATCAAGCGTTTCGCGCGGCGCAAGCAGGGAGCCAAGGCCAGCGCCCCGCACGCTCCAGCGCCCCTCGCCACGCCGCTCGACGGCTGCGCCCAGCGCGCGGGCCGCAGCGCCTGTGCGCAACACGTCGTCGCCTTCCAGCAAGCCGGAAATTTCGGTTGTCCCCACGCTCAGCAGGCCGAGCAGAAAGGCGCGATGCGAAATCGATTTGTCGCCCGGCGCGCGAAAGGCGCCCTTGAGCGGGCCGGAGCGGCGCGCGGATGCAGGGCGGGCGGGGGCGTCGTGGGACAAGGGGCGGCTCGCAAAAATGCAAATTTCGCGGCGCTCTAGCATGTGGGCGTGTCTATGTCATTATGCCGGCGAAAACCGGCATTGACAGGGCACGCGCGCGCTAATAACCGGGGCGCGCATTTTCCAGACGCGGCCAAGAAGGACGACAGACGTGGCGAAACCGGAACTTGGGGCCAAACGGCAGTGCCAGTCCTGCGGCACGAAATTTTTCGACATGAACAAGGACCCGATTCTCTGCCCGAAATGCGGCGCGCACTTCGTGGTCGTCGCGCCGGTTTCGCGCGCGGCGGCCCGCGCCGCCGCTGCGGAGGACGAGGAAGCGGAAACCAGCAACGATGCCGAACTCGTCTCGCTTGAAGACGCCGATGGCGCCGAAAGCAAGGAAGCCGGCGGCGACGACGATATCGAGATCGAGGGCGAGGAAGGCGGCGACGACGACACTTTCCTCGAAGAGGACGAGGAAGACGGCGACGACGTTTCCGGCCTGATCGACGGCGATATCGAATCCGACGAAGAAGGCTGAAAATTAAACAGCGTATCGGGCTTGCGCGCCCCGCGCGCATCGCCTATACAGCGGCGCTCGCGGGCGGCCCAAACCCGCGAAACGATGGGGCCATAGCTCAGTTGGGAGAGCGCTTCAATGGCATTGAAGAGGTCGTCGGTTCGATTCCGTCTGGCTCCACCAAACACCGCAAACATCAAACCCCGGCCTGGCCGGGGTTTTGTTTTTTGAGCCTCTCTCCTTCGAGCCTCTCCCGGGCGCCCCACGGGGATACGCTGATGCAACCCCTCACGGGCGCGCCTGTCGCAGCGCGGCGCCGACGATGAGCAGGCAAGGGCCCTTGGGCTGCGCCTGCGCCACGGCGGCGGCTGCGCCCGCCAGCGTCGAGACGATGACGCGCTCGTTCGGCATGGTCGCGCTTTCCACGACAATGGCGGGCGTCCCCGGCGGCAGGCCTTCCTGCACGAGCCGGGCCGTCAACGGCGCGATGGTGCGGATCACCATGTAATAGACCGTGGTTGCGCGCGGATCGGCGAGCGCGCGCCATTCGAAATCTTCCGGCAGACGGCCCTCGTTCGAATGACCGGTGACGAATTGCACGCGCCGCGCGAGATCGCGCTCCGTCAGCGAGACGCCCAGCGCAGCCGCTGCGCCGCTGGCGGCGGTGACGCCGGGCGTGACCTCGACCGGAAAGCCCGCCTGCGCCAGCGCCGCTATTTCCTCGTTTGCGCGCCCGAAGATCAGCGGATCGCCGCCTTTCAGCCGCACGACATTGCGCCCGGCCTGCGCCAGTTCCACGAGCAGCGCGCTGATGTCGGCCTGCTTTGCCGATTGCTTGCCGCCGCGCTTGCCGACGTAGATGCGCTCGGCTTCGCGCCGCGCCATTTCGAGTGCGGCGGGCGCGACGAGATCGTCATAGACGACGACATCGGCCGATTGCAGCGCGCGCACCGCGCGCAGCGTCAGCAACTGCGGATCGCCCGGCCCGGCGCCGACCAGCATGACCTTGCCGCGCGTTGCGGGCGCAGCGTCCAGCGAGGCGAGCAGAGCGTCGCGGTCGCTTTCCTCCGGCGTCCGGTCCGGCTCCGCGAGCGCGCGATCGGAAAACCGTTCCCAGAAGGCGCGGCGCGCGCGAAAATCCCTGGCGCGCGCGGTAACCGCCCCGCGCCAGTCGCGCGCCGCTTTCGCCCAGGCCGCCATGCCCGGCGGCAACAGCGTTTCGATGCGCGCGCGGATGGCCTGACCCAGCACAGGCGCAGCGCCTCCGGTCGCAATGGCGACGATCAGCGGCGAGCGATTGACGATCGAGCCGAACTGGAAATCGCAAAACGCCGGCTTGTCGATCACGTTGACGGGCGCCCCGGCGGCGCGCGCCGCTGCATAAAAACGCGCAGCTTCGTCCTCATCGTCCGCCTGGCAGATCGCAAGGAGCGCCCCGCGCAAATCCTCTTCGCGCCAGGGTCGCTCGTGCAGCGCAATCGCAGCGTTTTCCTGCGCGAGCGTCTTGATCGCCGCGCAAGGCGTCTGCGCAAAGACGACGACTTGCGCGCCGCTGGCGGCGACAAGCTCGATCTTCCAGGCCGCCGGCTCGCCGCCGCCTGCAACGACGATGCGCTTGCCCGATGCCTTGAAAAACAGCGGCAGCGTGTCGAGATCGCCAATGCGTTCGGAACTCATGCGGGCGTCCTTTTGTCTTTCGAGCGGCACAGATCGGCGACGATGCAGCGTTCGCATTCGGGCTTGCGCGCCTTGCAGACATAGCGCCCGTGCAGGATGAGCCAATGATGCGCGTGCTGCATGAATTCGGGCGGGATGATTTTTTCCAGCCCTGTTTCGACGGCCAGCGGCGTGGCGCCGCGCGCCAGCGGCAGGCGGTTGGACACGCGGAAAACATGCGTGTCGACGGCCAGCGTCGGCGCGCCGAACGCGATGTTCATCACGACATTGGCGGTCTTTCTCCCGACGCCCGGCAACGATTCCAGCGCCTCGCGCGTGCGGGGCGTTTTCCCGTCGAATTCGGCGATCAGCTTTTCGCTCAGCGCGGCGACGTTTTTCGCCTTGTTGCGGAAAAGCCCGATGGTGCGGATCTGTTCGGCGATCTTTTTCTCGCCAAGCGCCGCCATCTTGCGCGGCGTGTCGGCGAGCGCGAACAATCCGCGCGTCGCCTTGTTGACGCCGGCGTCCGTCGCCTGCGCGGAAAGGACCACCGCCACCAGCAGCGTGAAAGGGTCCTTGTGCTCCAGCTCGCCCCTGGGGTGGGGGTCGGCGGCCCGGAAGCGCTCGAAAATCGCCCGCACCCGCGCGGCTTCCGCCGCCTTCCCGCCCGCTCTTTTTTTCTCGGCCATGGACGGGTTATAAAAAAGCGGCCATTGTTCGCAAAGGGAGGGCGAGGATGGACGAGGCGATTTACGCAGCGCGACTGCGCCCTCACCGGTCGCTGCAGCCGTCGCAGGCGCGGCTGGTGGTCGGATTTCTGGCGCTGGGGTGCTCCATCGTCAGCCTGCCCTTCTTCCTTCTCGGCGCATGGCCGGTCGTCGGGTTTCTCGGCCTCGATATCGTCGCGGTGTGGTGGGCTTTCGGCGCCTCCTACCGCGCCGCGCGCGCCTATGAGGATTTGCGCGTGACCCCGCTCGAATTGCAGCTCGATCAGGTGGACGCCGCCGGCGCGCGCCGGCAATGGCGGTTCAACCCGGCGTGGGTGCGCCTGCAGCGCGACGAGCACGAAGAGTTCGGGCTGCAGCGGCTGGCCTTCGTCTCGCGCGGCCGCGCGGTCGAATTTGCGGGGTTCCTGGGTCCGGACGAGAAAGCCATCGTCGCGCGCGACCTGTCGGATGCGCTGGCGCAGGCGCGCCGCGGACCGGTTTTCGCCTAGCGATTCGGGGAGAGGGCGGCAGGCTTCACGCTTGCGGGCTTGCGGGCGGCGTGAGCGCCCGACTGCTCTTCAGCCGCCAGCGAGTTGATCGGCGCGATCTGGCCGTTGAGCGTCACAACGCGGGCCTGCGTCAGCGTCAGCGCACAATAGCCGTGATCGGCCTCACGCGCGTAATTGCGGCACAATTCCTCGCGCCGGGACGAAAAGCCGGCCTGGTCGCGCGCAATGCGCGAAACGAGCGCGCGATCCTTGCCGGCCTCTTTCACGAAATCGCGAAAGCCAGCGCGCATCGCCTGCTCGGCGTAATGACGTTGCCTCTCGATCTGCTTGGCGCGCTGCGGCCCAATCTCCTGCGCCGGCTGTCCCCACAGACCGGACGGCTCGACGCTGCAATCGGCTGCCTTGAAAAGGCACGCCTGCGCTGCGCTCGCCAGAACCGCGCCGTTCAGCACATCGATGGTGAAGGGGCAGGCTTGCAACTCGACGCGATAGCGCTGCGCTCCCGTGGGCGCGCCGTCTTCCTTCAGCGGGATCGAATCGTCGATCGCCACCTCGCACGCTTCCCCGCGCCGCGAGATCTGCTCGCCTGCAAGTTTCAGCGTCGCGATTTTGATGTCGCCGCCGACGCGCTTCAGCGTCATCGCGCCCGCATGTCCGTTGAGCGCCAGCGTGCGCCCGACGAGATCGGCCGCCCGCGGTGCGCCCGGCGCCGGTTTGGGCGCGCCCTCGACAAGAGCATTCCTTTCGCCGCCGATCGCCGCTTCGCGCCGCCCCGTTTTATGCATGTGTCGCGAGGAGCGCGCATGTTGCTGGTTCTTGGCTGCCGGTTTCTTTTTCGGTTCATGCCGCGCCTTTGGCGCAGCGGCCGTTTCGGGCGCAGCAAGAATGGCGCCGGGCAACTGCATCTGCGCGAGCGCGGTCGCGGGCGATGCAAGAAAGCAGCACAATACGAGGCGCCGCAGCGCTGCGCGCTGCAGGAACATCGTCGGCCAAGCCGCTTCCCCCAACAAGGCTGCTACCGTGATCGCCATCAAAGCCCGCCGCTCGTTGGCGCAACAGCACCACAATCGCGCCATTCGCTCAAGTGCGTCTTGACCCTCGCGCGCGCACACTCCTAGATGCCTGCAAAAGCAGGAGACAGGCATGACGAAGGCGGGTGGTTTTCAGTGGGACGATCCATTTCTGATCAATGATCAGCTTACTGAGGACGAACGTCTGATTCGTGACGCCGCCGCCGCTTACGCCCAGGACAAGCTGTTGCCGCGCGTGACCGACGCCTATCTCCACGAAAAGACCGACCCCGCCATTTTCCGCGAAATGGGCGAGCTTGGCCTTTTGGGCGTGACCGTGCCGGAAGAATACGGCGGCGCCGGCGCGGGCTATGTTTCATATGGTCTTGTCGCGCGCGAGGTCGAGCGCGTCGATTCAGGCTATCGCTCCATGATGAGCGTGCAGTCCTCGCTCGTGATGTACCCGATCTTCGCCTATGGCTCGCAGGAGCAGCGCAGCAAATATTTGCCGAAACTGGCGCGCGGCGAATTCATCGGCTGTTTCGGTCTCACCGAGCCGGACGCCGGGTCGGACCCGGCGGGCATGAAGACCCGCGCGGAAAAGGTGAGCGACGGCTACCGGCTCGTCGGTTCGAAAATGTGGATTTCCAACGCGCCCATCGCAGACGTTTTCGTGGTCTGGGCGAAGTCGGCGGCGCATGACAACCAGATTCGCGGCTTTGTGCTCGAGAAGGGCATGAAGGGCCTTTCGGCGCCCAAGATCGGCGGCAAGCTTTCGCTGCGGGCCTCGATCACGGGCGAGATCGTGATGGACGGCGTCGTTGTGCCCGAAAGCGCGCTTCTGCCGAATGTGTCTGGCCTGAAAGGGCCGTTCGGCTGTCTCAATCGCGCGCGCTACGGCATTTCGTGGGGCGCAATGGGCGCGGCGGAAGATTGCTGGATGCGCGCGCGCCAATACACGCTCGACCGCAAGCAGTTCGGCCGCCCGCTTGCCGCAACGCAGCTCGTGCAGAAGAAGCTCGCGGACATGCAGACGGAAATCGCGCTCGGCCTGCAAGCCTCGTTGCGCGTCGGCCGTTTGATGGACGAACATCGCGAGGCGCCGGAGATGATCTCCATCGTCAAACGCAACAATTGCGGCAAGGCGCTCGACATTGCGCGCATCGCCCGCGACATGCACGGCGGCAACGGCATTCAGGCCGAATATCACGTCATGCGTCATGCGCAGAATCTCGAGACGGTCAACACCTATGAAGGCGCGCACGACGTGCATGCGCTGATTCTGGGCAGGGCGCAGACCGGCATTCAGGCGTTTTTCTGAAATCGAAACGCAAAAGGGCGGCGGTTTCGGCCCCGCCTTTTTGAAATGCGTCGCCGCCCCGTTTCCGTTCGCACCATTCTTCAAAGAGCAGGCGCCCCCGGCGCGCAAATGTTTGCGCGCTTGCTGTGTTCGGCGCCGTCGCGCAGATTGAGGGCATGACTATGACCGATGAAAAGCCGCTCTCCGGCCTGCGCGTTCTTGAACTGGCTCGCATCCTTGCAGGGCCCTGGACGGGGCAATTGCTCGCCGATCTCGGCGCCGATGTCGTGAAGGTCGAACGCGCGCGCGAGGGCGACGACACGCGCCATTGGGGCCCCCCCTTTGTAGAAAGCGAGAGCGGCGAGCGGCTCGGCGCGGCCTATTATTATGGGTGCAATCGCGGCAAACGCTGCGTCGAGGCCGATTTCGAAACAGAGACTGGGCGAGCGCTGGTGCGCCGTCTTGCCGCCAACGCCGATGTCGTCATCGAAAATTTCAAGGTCGGCGGCCTGCGCAAATTCGGGCTCGATTATGAAGGGCTGAAAAAGGTCAGACCCGATATTGTGTATTGCTCCATCACGGGCTTTGGCCAGAGCGGTCCTTACGCGCCGCGCGCCGGTTACGACTTTCTCATTCAGGGCATGGGCGGCATCATGCATGTCACCGGTCAGCCCGACGGACCGCCGACAAAAGTCGGCGTCTCGATTGTCGATATTCTCACGGGCCTTTACGCCGCCAACGCCATTCAGGCGGCGTTGTTGCGGCGCGCGCGCACGGGGCAGGGCGCCTATATCGACTGCGCTTTGCTCGACACATCCGCCGCCATCCTCGGCTTTCAGGCGCTGAATTATTTCGTCGGCGGTCTCGAAGGGCGCCGCATGGGCAATGCGCACCCCAACGTGCTGCCGTACGATGTCTACAAGGCGTCGGACGGCGACATCATCATTGCCACCGGCAATGATGGGCAATTTCGCAAACTCGTTGCCGCGCTCGGCGCGCCGGAACTGGCCGACGACGCGCGTTTCACATTGATGCGCGACCGCGCCGCCAATCGCGCGGCGATGGACGAGGCGTTGAATGCCTTGACGAGCCGGCTGCCGCGCTCCGAATTGCTGAGCCGCTTCGAGGCGGCTGGCGTACCCGCAGGTCCGATCAATGCCATTCCCGATGTTTTCGCCGATCCGCAGATCGCCTTTCGCGGCATGAAGATCGAGACGCCGAATGCGCGCGCGAAAGGCGGCGCAACGCCGGGCGTGCGCGCGCCGATCATGCTCGACGGCGCGCCGGTCGCAGCAGCCCGTCATGCGCCAGCGCTCGGCGAACATACGCAGGACGTGCTGACAGATCCGCGCTGGGGCGGGTGAGCGCGCGCTTAAGGGCCAGGATTGCGTATCGCCAGATCGGCGAACGCGACGGCGCATTTGGCGTAGCGGCCGGTCAGGCGCCGCGGTTCGCTCGCCATGCGCCACAGCCATTCGCCGCCGACCTTTTGCGTCCACTGCGGGGCGCGCTTCAGCGTGCCGCCGATGAAATCGAGACCGGCGCCGACGCACAGAAAGCCGATATCGGGGCAGCGCCGGAACAAGGCGTCGGCGACCAGCTCCTGTTTGGGCGCGCCCAGCGATACGAAACACAGATTGCAGCCGGATGCGCGCGTGCGCGCCGCCAGCGCGTCCATGGCTGATGCATCGAGCGGCAGGCTGATCATCGGCGCCTCCGCGCCCGCAATGCGCAAGCCCGGATATTTCTTTCTAAGCACCGCGAACGCGCGCTCCTGCGACTGCGCGGAAGGGCCTATGAAATAAATGCCGACGCCTCGCTCGGCCGCCTGCGCGCAAATCGGTTCGATCAGATCGGCGCCCGTCGTGCGCTCCAGCGCGGCGCCGCCGCGATTGCCGAGCCAGGCGATCGGCCAGCCGTCCGCCGTCACATAGGACGCGCGCCGATAGGCGGCGACGAAATCGGGATTCTCCCGCAGCTTCACCACATGGTCGAGATTGAGGGTGAACAGCGTAAAGCCCGATCCGCGCGCCGCATCGTCAACGGCCGCCGCGACGGCTTCCTGCGCGTTGGAAAGGTTGATGGCGACGCCCGCAACATGCGGGGAGCTTGGGGAGCTTGGGACTGGCGCAGGCATTCCTGAAACGTGGTTGTTGGCGTGGAAGAGCCGATCCTAAGTGGCAAATGTTAAAAAACGAAGAGAGCCGCCCGCTCGCTTTCGCGCCTGATTTGTTGTGAGATACAGGCCATGAATCAGACCAGCGCCGATCTTTTCGAGCCGCACGAATTGCGCGCCGCCGCCCTCGCCGAAATTCATGCGAGGCCCTTTTCCCATGTGGATACGCCCGGCCGGATCCTGCATTTCGTATTCATGTCGGACGCCGCCGGCGGGGCGCGGGCGGCGGCGGCCTTGGCGGATATGGCGCGCGCGCGCGGCCTGCCGGCGCCGGGACCGGAGGCCAAGCATGTCGAACTCGACCTTGCTCCTGCGCGCCTGTCCTTCGAGCGGCATGGTGAATTTCTGACTTACACATGGGCCTTCGTCGGCTCGGACAAACCGTTCCAGCCCGCAGCGGGCGACCTTTTGTCGGCGATGCGCCTTGTGCCGCAGCCCGGGCCCCTGCTGGCGGCGGTCGATCTGCACATCCTGCACGACACCGCCGATGTCGCCCTCGACGACTTCTTCGCCGGTCTTGCCATCGCCGCCGCCGATGTCGACGACGGCCGCGCGCGCATCGCTTCCGATTTTACGGCGGACGCGTTCGGCTTCGTGCGCATTCTTATTGCGGACCGCACGCTGTCGCCCGCCAGCGCCGGCGCGCTGGCGCAGCGTCTCATCGAGATCGAAACCTATCGCATGCTGGCGCTGCTCGGCCTGCCGATGGCGCAGCGCCTTGTCCCTGTCGTGCGGCGCATCGAAAGCGAACTGCCCGCCCTGCTGCTTTCGATGAAGAACGAAAGCGGCCTGGAGGCCAACCGCGCGTTGCTCGAGAAGCTGACAGCGCTGGCGACGGAACTCGAAACCGGTTCGGCTGAAAGTCATTTCCGCTTTGGGGCGACGCGCGCCTATGCAGAACTGGTGCGCGCGAGGCTCGATGCGATCAAGGAAAAGCGCATTCCCCATCATTCCACATTTTCATCGTTCCTGGCGCGACGGCTCAACCCGGCGATCCGCACCTGCGCCAATATCGAGGAGCGGCAGAACGAGCTTGGCCGCAAGATCGCGCGCATCGCCGAGCTTCTGCGCACGCGCGTCGATGTCGAACTCGAAAGTCAGAATGCCGATCAGATCCGCCAGATGGCCGAGCGCGTGCGGCTCCAATTGCGCTTGCAGCAGACGGTCGAAGGCCTCTCGGTAGCCGCCATCACTTATTACATTTCAAGCGTGCTGCATCTTCTCTTCGAGGGAATGCATGGCGCAGGTTTTCACGTCAATCCCGCCGTGGCGACCGGCCTCAGCGTGCCATTCGTGCTCGCGCTGGTGGGATATACGGTCTGGCGCATCCGCCATGCGCACAAGGACGAATAGGCGGCGCATGCGCCGCCTTTGCGCGCCTCAGCCGCCCACGACCTCAAGCTGCACATCGACATTGTTGCGCGTCGCGTGCGAGTAGGGGCAGATTTTCTCGTGCGCTTCCTGCACGAGTTTGGCGAGTTCGGCTTGCGGAATGCTCTTGTCTTCGACGTGGATTTTCGCCGCGAGGCCAAAACCGCCCTTTTCGCGCGGCCCGATCGAGACCGAGCACGTGACTTTCGCCTTGGTCGCATCGACCTTGTGCTGCTTGGCGACAAAATCGAGCGCGCCCCCGAAGCAGGCGGCGTAACCGGCGGCGAAAAGATGTTCCGGCGTGGTGGTTCCGGGCTTTCCCGGTCCGCCCATTTCCTTGGCGACCGACAGGTCGGCTTTCACCGATCCGTCGACAGCTTCGGTATGGCCATTGCGTCCGCCTGTCGAGACGGCGGAAACGGTGAGCAGCGGATTGATCTTGTCGGTCATGAGGCGTCCTCCTTCAAAAGAGAAGACTAGCCGCAATTCCTCCCGGCGCCATCGCTTCAACCGCAAACGGCAGCTTGCGCGATCGCTTATTGCGCGGCTTTGGCCGGGAAGCCGGCGCTCGTGAGCGCGGCGGCGATCACCGAGGGGTCGGCTGTCGTCTGCGCCTCGACGCGGCCCGTCGGCAGATCCACCGTGACTTTAGCGGACGCGTCGTTTTTCTGAATGATGCGCTCGACCGATTTCGCGCAGCCGCCGCAAGTCATTCCCGAAACGTCGAACTTGATGGTGGACATGGGTCGCTCCTGATGCGTTTTGGACCTTATGCGCCAATATAAGGGCGCCGCCGCCCGTTTTGCAGAGGGGATTTTGCCGCAGCTTGACTTGGCGCGCGCAGCTCCCTAGCAGCCCCTCCATGTCCAGGTCCTGTCCGCATGTCGCGGGTCTTTCCTCTCTCGTCAGCCGCTACGACATCATCCTCAGCGATGTCTGGGGGGTCGTACACAACGGCGTCGTGCATACGCCCGCCGCAGCCGATGCGTTGCAGCGTTTTCGCGCAGCCGGCGGGACGGTGCTGCTCATCACCAATGCGCCTCGCCCCCGGTCCTCTGTCGTCAAGCTGCTCGATCGGTTCGGCCTGCCGCATGATTCCTACGACGATGTGGTGTCTTCCGGCGACGTGACGGTGGAGATGATCATGGCGCGCGGCGCAGCGCCGCTTTTTCATTATGGTCCGGAGCGCGACCTGCCGCTGTTCTCTGCGGCGGCCGAACGCATCGGCGCGCGCCCGCCGCTCGTGGACCCCGAGGCGGCGGATTATGTCGTGTGCTCGGGTCCGTTCGACGATCTCGCCGATCCCGACAATGAACTGCCGCTGCTGCGCCGGTTGCGCGCGCGCAATCTGCCCTTCATCTGCGCCAATCCCGACATCGTGGTGCATGCGGGCGAGGAATTATATTGGTGCGCAGGCGCGCTCGCAGAGCGCTACGAAAAAATGGGCGGCGCGGTGATCATGGCCGGCAAGCCCTATCCGGTCATTTACGAGGCGGCGCTCGCCAGGGCGCAGGCCTTGCGCGGCGGCGATCTCGACAGAGTCCGCGTGCTTGCGATCGGCGATGGCATGTTCACCGACATGAAGGGCGCGGCGGGCGAGCAGCTCGACGCGTTGTTCATTTCTTCCGGCGTTCACCGCGACGCGCTGCATGCGCGCGGCGCCATGGACGAAGCGGCTTTCGCGCAATTGCGCCAGGCGGCGAATGCTGCGCCGATAGGCTGGATGCGCGATCTTCGGTGGTGAGCCTGTTTGCGGTGCGACGAGCGTTTTGCCTTATCGCCGCTCTTTCCAGAACGCCTGGGCAATCGTCGCCGCCAGCGCTGCATGGCCGATGACGACGAAAAGCGCGCTGGCGACGCGCATGGCCAGAAGCGTGCTGAACAGGAATATGAATATCGACAAGACGCCGAAGCTGAAAAACGACGCTATATAAGCCCCGAATGCGAATGGCGCGAGCGCACGGGCGATCGCGGCGCCGCTCAGTGCTCGTGACGCCAGCGCCGGCGCGGACATGACGCCCTACGCTGCGCGCGCCGCAAACACCGCGTCGATCTTCGCTTTCAGCGTCTGCGCATTGAAGGGTTTGACGATATAGCCCGACACGCCGGCCTTGCGGGCGGCGATGACGTTGTCGGTCTTGGACTCGGCCGTCACCATGATGAAGGGCGTCGCCTGTGTGCGCGGATCGGCGCGCAGCTTCTGCAGCAATTCGTAGCCCGTCATCGGATGCATGTTCCAGTCGGAGATAACCAGGCCATACTCCTTGGCCTGCGCCTTCTCGTAGGCTTCCGCGCCGTTGGCCGCCTCTTCGATATTCGTGTAGCCAATCTGCTTCAGAAGATTGCTCAAAATGCGGATCATCGTCGGATAATCGTCGACGACGAGGATCGGCATGTCGAAACCATGCGGCATAATCGCTCTCCAGGGCGACCGGCCCGCGCTCCCCCTTGGAGCAGGCCCGTCGCTGCAATACCCCAATTTCTAGCCCCCGCGCGTTGTATTTGGGTTAACAGACGAAGCCGCAGCGGCAACAGACTTAAAACTTTGTATCGCCGGCGCCGGGTCTGCTAGAGAGGGGCGTCCTGCGGAGCCTTAGTCCATGTCCGAACCTTTCAAGACGCATTATTTTGAAGATTTGACGCTGGGTCAGCGCGAGACGCTGATGAAAGCCGTGATGGACGACGACGTCATCGCCTTTGCGGACCTGTCCGGAGACCGCAATCCGGTCCATCTTTCCGACCATTTCGCCCGCAAGACCCGCTTCGGCGAGCGTATTGTGCATGGTCTTTACACGGCGAGCCTGATTTCGACGGTGATCGGCATGTATTTGCCGGGCCCTGGCGCGGTCTATATTTCGCAGACCCTGAATTTTCGCGGTCCCGTCAAGATCGGCGACGTCATCAATGTCGTGGTCGAGGTCGCCGAGCTGATCGAACAGGGCCGCCGCGCGCGTCTGCATTGCGAATGTCTCGTCGACGGCAAGGTGGTCCTCGACGGCGAGGCGCTGGTGATGGTGCCGTCCAAGCACAGGACGCCGCGCCCCGCCGCGCCGGCCAAGGCCTGATTCGCTTCATGCCGTCGGCGTCCCGTCGCTTCATCGAGGCGGTCGATCCGGCCGCGCCGCCGCCCGGGCTGGCCGGCGCGGTCGTGGCCATTGGCAATTTTGATGGCCTGCATCGCGGGCATCGCGGCGTGATCGAACGCGCCCAGGCTCTGGCTGAGAAACTGGGCGCGCCCTGCGCCGTTCTGACATTCGAGCCGCACCCCGCCGACTTTTTCGCAGGCCGCAGCGTCATGTTCCGGCTGACGGGGCGGGAGGCCAAGGCCGCTTTTCTCGAGCGGCTCGGCCTCGATGGCATGATCGTTCTGACATTCGACGCTGCGCTTGCCGGCCTGTCGGCGGAGCAATTCGTCGCCGACGTGCTGGTGCGGCGCCTCGGCGTGAAGGCGGCTGTCGCGGGCTATGATTTTCATTTCGGCGCCAGGCGTCAGGGCACGCCGCAATTTCTGGAGGAGGCGGGGCGCCGCTACGGCTTCGCCGTCGAGATCGTGCCGCGCATCGCGCAGGACGCCGAAGGCTCGCTCGACGCCGTTTCCTCCACAGCGGTGCGCCAGGCGCTGGAACAGGGCGATGTTGCGCTGGCGGCGCGGCTGCTCGGCCATCCCTGGTTTGTCGAAGGCGTCGTCGTCCACGGCCAGAAACTCGGGCGCACCATCGGCTTTCCGACGGCAAATATCGCGCTCGATCCTTCCTGCCGTTTGCGCCACGGCATTTACGCCGTCTCGCTGACCGTGGACGGCAAGTCCTCGACGGAAAAGATCCTGGGCGGCGCCGCCAATTTCGGACGGCGCCCGACCTTCGACAATGGCGCGCCGTTGCTGGAAGTCTATGTTTTCGATTTCGACGGCGATCTCTACGGCAAGACGGTCGAAGTCGCTTTCCTCGACTTTTTGCGGCCGGAAGAAAAATTTGCATCCGTCGAGGCGCTTGTGGCGCAGATGCGCGAAGACGTCGCCAAAGCCCGCGCGATCACCGCAGCCGCTGGTCTATAGCGGCTTTTTCGATCTGCGCGATACGCGCCCGCGCCATATCGGCATGACGCGGATTGATGAGATAGTTCCACGATTGCGGCGCAAGCGCCGAGGGAACCCGCAAGGCGAGGCTGGCGTTGCTGCGCAGCCATGCGTCGCCGACGCCGCGCGTTACGGCGGGCGTATCGCGCCAGTCGCTCGTCAGCGCGTCGCGCTTGAGCTCCTCGCGCGCGAAAGGCTCGTCGATGTCAATGGCGAGCAATTGGTAATTGTCGGGAATGTCGGCGCGATCCATATGCGCGAGCATTTCCAGCATGGCGGCGGCCGGATGTTCGGCTGTGTAGAGAATGGGCCGCCCGGCATGATGCCAGCGCCCGGACACAAGCGTGCCGCCGAGGCCGGAGAGATCGGCGTGGTTTGAAATGCGCCAGACCCGCATCGTTCAGGCGAAAATGCCGTGATCGATGCGCAGCAGCGCTTCTTCCACCTTGCGCGCGCCCGTTTCGCTGCGCAACAGCGCGAAAGGCGGCGCCCCGTCGAAACCGGCGTTTGGCCGGCGCAGCCAGCGCCCGGCCTTTTCCTGTGCGCCGAACACGCGCTCGGCATGGTCGGCGATGCGCGCAAGGCGCACGGCGCGGTCGCTCTCTTCGGCCGTCAGCTTCTCGCCGCGCGCCAGACGCCGCTGCAACGTGCGAGCCGGCACGACCACGGCCTCGATTTCCTCGGCGCTGTAATGCGGGCTGAGCAGGCGGCGCATTTCGGCCGGCCAAACATGCAGCGCGGTTCCGCCCAGGGCTGCAGCTTCCGCCGCGCTTATGAGCTGCGGCAGGCTGGCGAGCTGGGCCGCGCTGGTTCTGGAACTGGGCAAGATCGCCTCCGCCACTTTGTCTATATTTTCGACAATATGGCGAAGGTCGTTAAAAAATTCAACCTGCCTCCTCTTCACAAGCCGGCGTCGCCGCCCAACATTCCGGGCGCTGCGGCGGGCGGCGGTTCACCAGTCCCGCCATCTGGAGGCGTGCCCATGAAAACCCGACTGCTTGCGTTCGCGCTGGTTCCGTTTCTCGCCGTCCCCGTGCTGACGACAGGCGAGGCTGCCGCCAAGGGCTGCATCAAGGGCGCCATCGTCGGCGGCGTCGCCGGGCATATGGTCGGCCACGGCGTTGCCGGTGCGGCGGCTGGCTGCATCTATGGGCGCCATCGCGCCAAGGAAAAGGCGCTGCAACAGCAACAGAACGTGCAGCCCGTCCAGCCTGGCCAGCAATATCCCGGCCAGCAGAAACTCTGATCCATCCGGGGCGCCGTTTTCGGTTTGCGGGGCGGCGCCCCGCCGCTATAAGCGGCGCCATGCAAGACCAGAAGCACGCAACCCCGCAAAAGGCCGATAAATCGGGCCCCGATTATTCGCAGACGCTCTTCCTGCCGAAGACCGATTTTCCCATGCGCGCCGGCCTGCCGAAGCTGGAGCCGGAGATTCTGGCGCGCTGGAACGCCATCGACCTTTACGGGCAGTTGCGCCGCCAGAGCGCGGGCCGGCCGAAATTCGTGCTGCACGACGGGCCGCCCTACGCCAACGGCAATATCCACATCGGCCATGCGCTCAACAAAATCCTGAAAGACCTCGTCACGCGCTCGCAGCAGATGCTGGGCAAGGATTCCAATTACGTGCCGGGCTGGGACTGCCACGGCCTGCCGATCGAATGGAAGATCGAGGAAGAAAACTACCGCTCCAAGGGCAAGAAGAAGCCCGACCTCGCCCATCCGGCCGCGATGATCGAATTTCGCCGCGAGTGCCGCGCCTACGCCGAGCATTGGGTGAATGTGCAGCGCGAGGAATTCAAGCGGCTCGGCGTGATCGGCGACTGGGCGCATCCCTATCTGACGATGACCTATCCCGCCGAAGCGCAGATCGCGCGCGAGATCATGAAATTCGCGGCGAACGGCTTGCTCTATCGCGGCTCCAAGCCTGTCATGTGGAGCGTGGTCGAAAAGACGGCGCTGGCCGAAGCGGAAGTGGAATACGAGGACCATGTCAGCGACATGGTTTGGGTGGCGTTTCCGGTGAAGAACGCCATTCAAACAGCGGAACACAAGCCGGGCCCAATCGCGGCCGCAAACGCCCATTTCGCAGCAGCGTTGCAGAGCGCGAGTGTTGTTATCTGGACCACCACCCCTTGGACGCTTCCGGGCAATCGCGCGATCTCTTTTTCATCTCGGATCAATTACGGTCTCTACCGTGTCATGAAATCGCCCGAGCAAAATTGGGCGAAGATTGGTGCAACGTACATTTTGGCGGATCGCTTGGCTAAAGACGTATTTAAAGCGGCTAAGGTTGATTCCTACGAACGGTTGGGCGAGGTCGAAAGCGCAACGTTGCTTGACGCGATCTGCGCCCATCCGCTCGCCGGTCTCGCAAGCGGCTATAATTTCGATGTGCCGCTTCTCGACGGCGATCACGTCACCGACGATACCGGCACGGGCTTCGTGCACACCGCGCCGAGTCACGGCCGCGAGGATTTCGACATCTGGATGGCCTCGACCCGCGATTTGCAGGCGCGCGGCATCGACACGCGCATTCCTTACACGGTCGACGAAGACAGCGTTTACACGCGCGAAGCCCCCGGCTTTGAAGGCAAGCGCGTGCTCACCGAAAAGGGCGAGAAGGGCGACGCCAACGAGGCCGTCATCAAGGCCTTGATCGAGGCGCATGCGCTGATCGCGCGCGGGCGGCTGAAGCATCAATATCCGCATTCCTGGCGCTCGAAAAAGCCCGTCATCTTCCGCAACACGCCGCAATGGTTCGTGGCGATGGACAAGGGTTTCGACGTCTCTGGCGCGCACAAACCCTCGCTGCGCGCCGTCGCGCTGGAGGAGATCGCGCGCGTCATCTGGACGCCGGCGTCCGGCCAGAACCGCATCACCGGCATGATCGCCGCCAAGCCCGACTGGGTGATGTCGCGCCAGCGCGCCTGGGGCGTGCCGATCGCCGTGTTCGTGAAGAAGGGCGAGCATGCCCCGCTTGTCGACGCGCGCGTCAACCAGCGCATCGCCGACGCGTTCGAAAGCGAAGGCGCCGATGCCTGGTTCGCCGACGGCGCGAAAGCGCGCTTTCTGGCGCCCGACTACAATCCGGACGATTACGACAAGATCGACGACGTGCTCGACGTGTGGTTCGACTCGGGCTCCACGCACGCTTTCGTTCTGGAAGACGCAAAACATTTCCCGGGCCTTGCCGGCGTCCATCGCATCCGCGACGGCGGGCGCGACGAGATCATGTATCTGGAAGGCTCTGACCAGCATCGCGGCTGGTTTCATTCCTCGCTGCTCGAAAGCTGCGGCACGCGCGGGCGCGCGCCCTACGACCGCGTGCTGACGCATGGCTTCACGCTCGACGAGCAGGGCCGCAAAATGTCGAAGTCGCTCGGCAACACGGTCGTGCCGCAAAAGGTGATCGCCGAAAGCGGCGCCGACATTCTGCGCCTGTGGACGGCGAGCGTCGATTATTCCGACGACCAGCGCATCGGGCCCGACATCCTCAAGGGCGTGACCGACAATTACCGCAAGCTGCGCAACACAATCCGCTGGATGCTCGGCGCGCTCGCGCATTTTTCGCAAGGCGATCGCGTCGATCTGAAGACTGCGCCATCGCTCGAGCGCTATATGCTGCATCGTCTCGCCGAAGTCGATGCGGGCGTGCGCGCGGCTTTCGCCGAATTCGATTACGCGCGCGTCATCGCGCTCGTCACGCCTTTCCTGTCGGGCGATTGCTCGGCCTTCTATTTCGACATCCGCAAGGACGCGCTTTATTGCGAGGCGCCGTCCTCGCATTTGCGCAAGTCGACGCTGAGCGTCATCGACATGATCTGCGACGCCACGTTGAAATGGCTGGCCCCGATCCTGTCCTTTACGGCGGACGAAGCCTGGTCCTATTTCCGCCCGCAGAGCGCTTCGGTGCATCTTGAAACCTTCCGCGACGATCTGGCGCCCGGGCGCGACGAGGCGCTGGCCGAACGGTGGCGCAAGATTCGCCGCGTGCGCGCGGTCGTGACGGGCGCGCTGGAGATCGAACGCGCCAACAAGAAGATCGGCTCCTCGCTGGAGGCCGCGCCCTTGGTTTACATCGCGGACGCCGATCTCGCTGCAGCGGTCGCGGGAATCGATTTGGCGGAAATCTGCATCACGTCGGGCGTCGAATTGCGCACGGGCGAGGGCCCTGCGGACGCGTTCCGTCTACCGGAGGTCGCGGGCGTCGCTGTCGTCCCGCAGCGGGCGCAGGGGCGCAAATGCGCGCGCTCGTGGAAAATCTCGGTCGCTGTCGGCTCCGATCCGCAGTTTCCGGACGTGACGCCGCGCGATGCGGCGGCCTTGCGCGAATTGCAGGCGCTCGGGCGGCTGCCGTGAGGCGCCCGCTCGCGCTGGGGCTTGTTCTGGCGGCGGCGGCCTTCGCGCTCGATCAGGCGTCCAAGCACTGGATGATTGCGGTCTTCGACATCGCTTCGCGCCAGCCGATCCGCCTTGCGCCGTTTCTCGATGTGGTCATGGCCTGGAATCCCGGCGTGTCCTATTCGCTGCTGCCCTTTATGGGGCGATATGGCCTGCTGGCTGTCGCCGGTCTGGCTGTCGCCGTTCTGGGCGTCTGGCTCTGGCGCACGCCTGACCGGCTGACGGGCGCGGCGCTCGGGTTGATCATCGGCGGGGCGCTGGGCAATGCGCTGGATCGGTTCCGCTTTGGGGCGGTTGCCGATTTCTTCTTCCTCCACACGGATCTGCCGGTCGGGCCGCTGGCGAATTACGTCTTCAATGTGGCGGACGTGGCGATCGTTGCCGGGGTCGCGCTTCTGCTTTATGAGTCCGCCTTCCCCGCCAGCCCGGCGCCTCCAAATGGCCGCGATGGCGCTGTATCGGCAGGGTAGGTCTGCTTACATTGGCCCGAAGAGGTTCGGTATGATGATTGACGCTTTCCGCCTTCGCGCGCTCGCCGCCGCCGCCATGGGCGCGCTGGCCCTTGCTGCTCCGGCGCGCGCTTTCGACGATCGGCCTTCCACATTCGCGCCGCTTCTCGGCTTCGTCGGCATCGGATCGGACGACAACAAAAGCGCGGACATCGATTTCCGCGAACGTCCGAAACTGGTCGTGCCAAAATCCAACAATCTGCCGACGCCCGTCGCGGCGCATCGCGCGGGCAACTGGCCGGTCGACCCGGATGTGCAGCGCCGCCGCAATGCGCTGGCTGAATCGCGCCAGCCCCGCCGCATCGAGCTGAACAAGAATCCGGTTCTCTCGCCTTACGAATTGCAGGCCGGGCGCAACCCGCAGAGCGGCGGCGGTCAGGAACTGTGCGAGTCGAAAAATCTCGGCGCGGGCGATTGCTCGGCTCCGACGCCGATCGACAAGCTGCGCCGCGTTTTCTCGCTGAACGGCGATTCGGCTCCGAGCGACACGGTGACGCCGGGCTACGAGCCCAAGCGCGAATTTCTGACCGAGCCGCCGGCCGGCTATCGCCGCGCCACCGCCGTGGTCAAAGCGACATCCAGCCGCCCGCGCGAAAAGATCGATTACGGCGATCCGCGCCAATATTATCGGGATGAAGCCAAGCGCAACAATCCCGACCAATAAGCGCGGGGCTTCCCGGGCATTCCAGAGGCCGCGCATTGCGCGGCCTTTTTTGCGCCGTTGCGCAAACGGCGCCGAGAGCCCACATTGACGGCTCAAACGAGAGATTCCCTTATGGCCGAACACAATCCCGCGCCGCAGATCGTCCACAGCCGCCTCGACAACGGCATGGAGATCGTCGTCATTCCCGACCATCGCGCGCCGGTGGTCACCCACATGGTGTGGTATCGCAACGGCTCGGCCGACGATCCGCCGTTGAAATCCGGCATCGCCCATTTTCTCGAACATCTGATGTTCAAGGGCACCGCCAAACATCCCAAGGGCCAGTTCCAGCAATTGATTGCCGATCTCGGCGGACAGGAAAACGCTTTCACGTCCTACGATTACACGTCGTATTTCCAGCGCCTGCCGCGCGAGCATCTCGCCACATGCATGGAGTACGAGGCCGACCGCATGCGCAATCTTGTTCTGACCGACGAAGTCGTCGCGCCCGAGCGCGACGTCGTTCTCGAGGAGCGTCGCATGCGCACCGATTCCGATCCGCAAGCCGAATTGTCGGAAGCCGTGCAGGCGGCGCTGTTCCAGCATCATCCCTATGGCGAACCGGTCATCGGCTGGGCGCATGAGATCGAGACGCTGAACCGCGCCGATGCGCTCGCTTATTACCAGCGTTTCTATACGCCCGAAAACGCCATTCTGATCGTCGCTGGCGACGTCACGCCGCAGGAGGTCGAGACATTGGCGCGCGAAACCTATGGCGCCATTCCCGCCCGCGGCGCCGCGCCTGTGCGCACGCGCCCGCAGGAGCCCCCGCAGCGCGCCCATCGTCTCGTTTCGCTCGCCGATGAAAAGGTGGAGCAGCCCGCGTTCGAACGCTGCTATCTCGCGCCTTCCGCCGTGACTGCGCCTGCTGGCGAGGCCGAGGCGCTGGAAGTGATGACTCATGTGCTGGGCGGCGGCCAGACCAGCCGTCTGTATCGCACACTCGTGCACGAGCGGCAGGTCGCTGTAGCGGCCGGCGCCTATTACATGACGCCTTCGGTCGACATGACGCGGCTGTGGGTCTACGGCGTGCCGGCCCCATCCGTTTCGCTGGAAGAATTTGGCGCCGCAGTTGACGCAGTGATCGCCGATTTCCTCAAGGCGCCTGTTTCGGAAAATGAGTTGAACCGCTCGCGCAATCGCCTCATCGCCGATTCCATTTATGCGCGCGATAACCAGACATCGCTCGCCCATTGGTATGGCGCGGCGCTTGCCTGCGGCGAAACGGTCGCGGACGTCGCCGGCTGGGCCGAACGGATCGAAAAAGTCACCGCTGAAGACGTGCTGCGCGTCGCGCGCCGCTGGCTCGACAAACGTTCCGCCGTGACGGGTTATCTCATGCCGCAGGAGCAGGCCGCGTGAACAAGGCGCTCTCCCGCAATGAAGCCTCGCGCGCCGGGCGCGTGCAGATCGTGCGCTCGCCGGGCGGCGTCCTCGCCTGGCTTGTCGAAGATTACGCCGTGCCGCTCGTTGCGCTCGACTTTTCCTTCCGCGGCGGCGCCGCGCAAGATCCCGCCGGCAAACCCGGCGTTGCGACGATGCTTGCCGGGCTGCTCGATGAAGGCGCGGGACCCTACGACGCCAACGCCTTTCATGAGGCGCTCGACGAGGAGGCGGTTCATCTCGGTTTCGGCGCCGACCGCGATCACATCGCCGGTCACTTCCAGACGCTGACCCGCAACGCCGACCGCGCTTTCGAATTGCTGCGTCTGGCGCTGAACGAGGCGCATCTGGAGCAAGGCGCGATCGATCGCGTGCGCGCGCAACTGACCGCTGGCCTGAAACGCGAGGCCAAGGATCCCGATTCCGTTGCAGGCCGCCTGTTCCGCGAAACCGCTTACGCCGGCCATCCCTATGGCGCGCCGACGCGCGGCGCCATCGAGAGCCTACCCTCGATCACGCGGGAGGATCTGGTTGCCGCGCGCGTTGCGCAATTTGCGCGCGACGGTCTGGTGGTCGCCGCCGTCGGCGCCATCGATGCGCGCGAACTTGCAACGCGTCTGGATGCCGTCTTCGGCGCATTGCCGGCCAAAGGCATGCTGAAGGATGTGGCGCCCGCAACCATGCAGGGCGTCGGCCGCCGCATCGTCTCGGAAATCGACGTGCCGCAATCGACGATCCGTTTCGGACGACCCGCGCTTGAGAAGGACGATCCCGATTACATGGCGAGCGTCGTCGTCATGCATATTCTGGGCGGCGGCGCTTTCACGGCGCGCCTTTTCCGCGAGGTGCGCGAAAAACGCGGCCTTGCCTATTCGGCTTACGCCGGCCTGCAGAATTACGATCGAGCTGCAATGTTGGCGGGATCGACGTCGACCAAGAACGAGCGCGCCGCCGAATCGCTCGCCGTGATCGAGGAGCAAATCCGCGATCTGTCCGCGCATGGCCCCACGCAGGAAGAACTCGACAAGGCTAAGAAATTCCTGATTGGCTCTTACGATCTTCGCTTCGACACATCGACAAAGATCGCCGCCAATCTCGCGCATCTGCAACGCGAGGGCCGCGCGCCGTCCTATCTCGACGAACGCAATCGCATGATCGCGAACGTGACGATGGAAGACGCAAAGCGTGCAGCCCAGCGCGTGCTGGGCGACGGCGCGCTGCTGGTGACGGTGGCGGGGCGCCCGGCTGACATGGCATAGGCAATTTCATGCCCTGCGCCATTGCAAGGAGCCAGACGAGACGCCCGTCAAGGCCGCCGTTTGTGGTCGGCTGCTTGGCCTTGCGCGCAACGAAAGCGGTTGATCGGGAGTCTTTCTTTTGACGATCCGCCTGCTCGACCCCGTCACCATTGACCGCATAGCGGCGGGCGAAGTTGTCGAGCGTCCCGCCTCCGTCGTGAAGGAGCTGGTCGAAAATGCGCTCGACGCAGGCGCAACGCGCATCGAGGTGGCGATCGAGGATGGCGGCGCGAAACTGATCCGCGTCATCGATGACGGCGCGGGCATGGATGCGGACGATCTGGCGCTCGCCGTCGAGCGTCACGCGACATCGAAACTTCCCGACGGCGATCTCGCCAATATCGCAACGCTTGGTTTTCGCGGCGAGGCTCTCGCGTCCATCGGCTCCGTCGCGCGTCTGACCATCGAAACGCGCCCGCGCGGCGGCGCGCACGGCTTCGCCATCCGTGTCGACGCGGGCCTTAAGGGCGCCGTGCAGCCTTCGGCCTGGCCCGCCGGCGCTCGCATCGAAGCGCGTGATCTTTTCGCCGCGACGCCTGCCCGACTGAAGTTTCTGAAGACTGCGCGAGCGGAGGCGCAGGCCGTGGCCGATGTGTTGCGCCGCATCGCCTTGTCGCGCGCCGATGTCGCATTCGTTCTCAGCGGCGAAGGCGTTACGGGCTTCGACTGGAAGCGCGCCGAGCCGCAAAGGCGCATGGCTCAGGTGCTGGGTGAGGATTTCATCGAGAATGCGCTGACGCTCGACGCGCAACGCGAGGGCGTGCGCCTGTCCGGTTATGCGGGCCTGCCGACCTGGCATCGCGCGAGCGCGGCGATGCAATACATGTTCGTCAACGGCCGCCCCGTCCGCGACCGCGCGTTGGCGGGCGCGTTGCGCGCCGCCTACGCAGATCACCTCCCGGCCGGGCGCCACGGCGCCGTCGCGCTCTTCATCGCGTGCGATCCGCATGAAGTGGACGTCAACGTGCATCCCGCCAAGGCTGAAGTGCGGTTTCGCGACGCCGGCCTCGTGCGCGGCCTCGTCATCGGCGCGATCCGCGAGGCGATTGCAGGCGCGGGCCATCGCGCCGCCAATAACGCCAGCGCCGCGCTCGGCATGATGGCGCGCGGCCCGCTCGACTGGCGCGCGCGCGGGCCTCGGCCATCGGGCGATTGGGACTGGCGCCAATCGCCCGTCGCTCCGCCGGGTTTCGCCGAAGCGGCGCAGACGGCTTTCGAAAGCTTTGCGCCATCGGCCGATGCGCGCGCACAAGCCGGCGCGCCGCAGGCCGATGACATCGCTGCGCCGCTCGGCGCCGCGCGTGCGCAGGTTCACGAAACCTACATCATCGCGCAAACGCGCGACGGCATGGTCATCGTCGATCAGCACGCCGCGCATGAAAGGCTCGTTTACGAAAAGCTCAAACGCCAGCGCGCAGAGCAGGGGATCGCACGGCAATTGCTGCTCGCGCCCGCGGTTGTGGATCTCGACGAAAGCGCTGCCGCGCGCGTCATTGCGGCGGCGCCTGAACTGGAGCAGCTCGGCCTTGCCGTCGAAGCATTCGGCCCCGGCGCCGTTCTCGTGCGCGAGACGCCGGCGCTGCTCGGCGAGGCCGATGTGCAACGTCTGCTGCGCGATGTCGCCGATACATTGGCCGAAGACGAATCCGTCGCCGGCGTCGCGCGCAAGCTCGATCACGTTCTGGCGACGTTTGCTTGCCATCATTCCGTTCGCGCGGGCCGGCGTCTGCGCCCCGAAGAAATGAATGCGCTGCTGCGCGAGATGGAGGCGACGCCGGGCTCCGGCCAATGCAACCACGGCCGTCCGACCTATGTCGAACTGAAGCTCGCCGACATCGAGAAATTGTTCGGCCGGCGATGATGCGGGCGCTGCAGGCGCCGTCATCGCGTCCGTGCGCGCGGCCTTACCCGAGCGCGCGCCAGCCGATGTCGCGGCGACAGAAACCGCCGGGCCAGTCGATCGCATCGACGCCCTTGTAGGCGGCTTCGCGCGCGGCGCGCACATCGGCGCCGAAACCGGTGACATTCAGGACGCGCCCGCCATTGGCCAGCAGCCGCGCGCCATCGCGCTTCGTGCCGGCATGCGTGACGACGACATCGGGTAGCGCAGCCGCGCGCGCAATGCCGTTGATTTCCGTGCCCCGCTCGGGCTCGCCCGGATAGCCCTGGGCCGCAAGAACCACGGTCAGCGCGGCGCGCGGCTTCAGGCGAATGCGCTCGGTGCGCAAACGCCCGAGCGCGCAATCATGCATCAGCGCGAGCAAATCCTCATCGAGCCTGGGCACGACAACCTGCGTTTCGGGGTCGCCGAAACGGGCGTTGAATTCGATCAGTTTCGGCCCGTCGCGCCCGATCATCAAACCGGCGAACAGCACGCCCTTGAACGGCGCGCCGGCCGCGCGCATCGCTGCGATGGCGGGCTCGACGATCTCGGCCATCGCGCGCGCCTCGATTGCAGCGCTCATGATCGGCGCCGGCGAATAAGCGCCCATGCCGCCGGTGTTGGGGCCGGTGTCGCCCTCGCCGACGCGCTTGTGGTCTTGCGCCGAACCCAGCGCCAGCACGCGCTCGCCGTCCGACAGCGCAAACAGCGAAGCCTCCTCGCCCTCGAGCTTTTCCTCGATCACGACTTCCGCGCCTGCAGCGCCAAATGCGCCGGAGAAACACGCTTCCACCGCCGCGCGCGCGTCTGCAATCGTTTCCGCGACGACGACGCCTTTGCCGGCGGCGAGCCCGTCTGCTTTCACTACGATCGGCGCGCCGGTTTTTTCAAGATAGGCGAGCGCGGCCGCGCGATCAGAAAAACGTCCGTAGGCGGCGGTCGGTATGCGCGCGCGATCGCACAGCGCCTTCGTGTAGGCTTTGGAGCCTTCCAGCCGCGCTGCTTCGCGCGAGGGGCCGAAAGCGGCGATCCCGGACGCTTCGAGATCGTCGACAAGTCCATCGACGAGCGGCTGCTCTGGGCCGATGACGACGAGATCGATTGCGGCGATCTTGCAGAAGTCGACAACGGCGCGATGATCGGAAACATTCAGCACGACATTTTCGGCGATCTCCGCCGTGCCCGGATTTCCAGGCGCGACGAACAATTTTCGCAACAGCGGGCTTTTCGACAGGGCGATGGCGAGCGCATGTTCGCGCCCGCCCGAACCGATGAGTAGAACGTTCATGCGCTAATGTCCGGTTGGCGCCGTCTGTCTAACGCGCGCAGGTGAGCCAGGCAATCCGGCGCTTTTGACAAAGCCGCGCGCAGCAACGAGTCTGCGCTGAGAAAGGAAATGTCGATGCGTCTTGCCGCCGCCTGTTTCTTCGCCATTATCGCGGCCGCGCCCGCCTATGCGCAGCAGGGCGATTGCGCGAAGGCCGCTGCGCCAGCCGACAGGGTCATTTGCGCCGATCCCAAGGCGGCTGCCGCCGACAAAAGCATGGCCATGGCCTATGAGGCCCTGCGCGCGCGCCTGACCGAAGAGCAGCGCGGCGCGTTGCTTGCCAGTCAGCGCGCCTGGCTCGCCCGGCGCGCGCGCGCCTGCGACGCGAAAGCGGCCGATTTTGCGCCCTGCATCACGCGCCAAACGCAGGAGCGCGCCGAAGCCCTGGCCGTGCCGAAAGGTCAGCGTCCGCTTTTTCTGGGCGGCGCGCGCGGGCTCGACGGTCGCTTGCTGGAATTCGAGCAGGCCGACACGCGCGCCAAGCGCGGCTTCAATGCGGCGATGGCGCAGGCGCGCACGCATGCCTTGAAAGAAGCGCGCATCAATGCAGCCGAGCCGCGCTTCGAATATCAGGCCGATGCGACGATTTCCTATGTTTCGCCCTCGCTCGTGTCCGGCCGTGTCGCCTGGTATGAATATTCCGGCGGCGCCCATCCCAACCACGGCGGTTACGGCGTCAACATCGATGCGCGCGGACGGCCCCTGCGCCTTGACGATCTTTTCGACGCCAAAGGCCTCAGCGCGATCGAGGCGCTCTGCCTCGCCCAGCTCGCGACGCAAAAGAAGGAACGGCTGGAAGGCGCCTTCTCGCAAGAAGACGCAAAGGCGCTGCCCGGGCTTCTGGCCGAACCGTTACGCGACGTCAAAAACTGGAGTTTTTCGCCGGCTGGGGCAGCGCTCGATTTTGCGCCCTATGTCGTTGGCGCATACGCAGAAGGCGACTATTCTTGCGCGATTCCGCTCAGGGAGTTGCGCGCCGCCGCACGGCCGGGCGCCCCGCTGCCGCAATGATTATATGGGTCCCATGGCCGAGCCCGCTCACCCCAACAATCCTGAAGTCACCGTCAGCGAACTCTCTGCAGCGCTGAAGCGCACGGTAGAGGATCGCTTCGGCCTCGTGCGCGTGCGCGGCGAAATTTCCAATTACCGCGGGCCTCATTCCTCCGGCCATTGCTATTTCAGCCTGAAGGATCAGAACGCGCGCATCGATGCGGTCATCTGGAAAGGCGCGTTCAACCGGCTGCGCGCGCGCCTTGAGGAAGGGCTGGAGGTGATTGCAACCGGCAAGATCACCACCTTTCCGGGCAAGTCCTCGTATCAGATTGTGATCGAATCGGTTGAGCCGGCGGGCGTCGGCGCCTTGATGGCGCTGCTCGAGGAGCGCCGCCGCAAGCTTGCGGCCGAAGGTCTGTTCGATGCTGCGCGAAAGCAGCTCACGCCGTTTCTGCCTGCCGTCATCGGCGTCGTCACGTCGCCGACCGGCGCCGTCATTCGCGACATTCTGCATCGCATTTCCGATCGGTTTCCCCGTCATGTTGTTGTCTGGCCGGTGCGCGTGCAAGGCGAGACCGCTGCGCAGGAAGTGGCCGCCGCCATCGCCGGTTTCAATGCCATTGGCCATGGAGGCCCGCTGCCGCGACCCGACGTGCTGATTGTTGCGCGTGGCGGCGGCTCGCTTGAGGATTTGTGGGCCTTCAATGAGGAGATCGTCGTGCGCGCCGCCGCGCAAAGCATGATCCCGCTCATTTCCGCCATCGGCCACGAGACGGATACGACGCTGCTCGACCATGTGGCCGATCTGCGCGCGCCAACGCCCACGGGCGCTGCGGAAAAGGTCGTGCCGGTGCGTTTCGATCTTCTGAACCAGCATGGCGAATTGTCGCGTCGTCATCATCACCAGCATTTGCGCTGGATGGAGCGGCGCTGGAGCGATTTGCGCGCGCTGGCGCGCGTCCTGCCTACGCCTGACGCGCTCCTGGGGCCACGGCGGCAGTTCGTCGACGGCGCGGGCTCCGACTTGCGCAAGGACATGCGCTCGCTTTTGGGAGAGCGCCGCAGAAATCTGCACGGCGCCGCTGCGCTGCTCGCGCGCCATTCGCCGCAGGCTGAGCTTGCGCGCGCGCAGGCGCGGCTGCAAACGGCGCGCAGGACATTGGCGCGCGATACGCAGGCCAATATGGCGGGCCGGCGCGACGCGCTCACGGCGCTCGACCGACGTCTGGCGATCGCCTTCGCGAATCGCATGGACAAGGGCCGCCTGCAGATCGCAAACCGCCGTGCGGTCGTCGGCTCGATGCAGGCGCGCCTTGCGCCCGCGCTCGCCCGTCTCGTGGCCCATCGCCGCGAGGCGTTGCAACAGCGCGCGCGCATGCTCGCCTCGCTTGGTTACACCAATGTGCTGGCGCGCGGTTTCGCGCTGGTGCGCGACGAGGACGGCCATCCCGTGCGCGCCGCCGCCGCCCTGCAGGCGCGCCAGCATGTCAGGCTTGAATTTGCCGATGGCGAAACAGGCGCGACCATCGACGGCGAGACGGCGCCGCGCGCGAAACCCGCGCCACGGCCAAAAACGCCCGGCGGCGGGCAGGGGAGTTTGTTCTAGCCGTGCTGATCGCGCTTCTGTCCGACATCCACGCCAACCGCGAGGCGTTCGACGCCTGCATGGCGCAGGCGCGACGGGCGGGCGCAGAACGTTTCGTTTTTCTCGGCGATCTCGTCGGCTATGGCGCCGACCCCTCCTATGTCGTCGATCAGGTCGCGCGCTGCGAAAACGCCAGCGTTATTCTCGGCAATCACGACGAAGCCGTTTTCGGCAGCGCCGGCGGCATGAACGCGGTTGCGCGCGCCGCCATCGAATGGACGCGGTCACGGCTCGATCGCGCACAGATCGACTTCCTGCGCGCCTTGCCGCGCACTGCGCGCGAAGGCGACCTGCTGTTCGTGCATTCGGACGCCTCGCGGCCGGAAGACTGGCGTTACGTCGCCGATGCGGAAAGCGCCGAACGCTCGCTGCGCGCAAGCGACGCGCATGTGACCTTTTGCGGCCATACGCATCGCCCGCAGCTCTATCATCGCGCGCCGCAGCGCAGCGCAATGTTCTTTGCGCCGGATGGACAAATGCCGACGCCCCTGTCGCGTGGCCGCCAATGGCTCGCCGTCGCCGGCTCTGTCGGTCAGCCGCGCGATCGCAATCCGGCGGCGGCCTTCTGTCTCTACGACATGAGCCGTCGCGAATTGTCCTTCCGCCGCGCGCCTTACGATGTCGCCGCCGCCGCCGGCAAAATCGTCGCCGCCAGATTGCCCGACATACTTTCAGAACGTCTGTTTCTGGGACGATGACATGATGATCCTTCGCCCCGGCGCCATCGTCGACGGCTTCACGCTGGGCCCGCAATTGCACACCGGCGGGATGGCGACGCTCTGGCGCGTCACGCATCCCGATATCGCTGCGCCTGTTCTGATGAAAATCCCGACGCTGCTGTCTGATCCGACCGCCATCGTCGGCTTCGAGATGGAGGAGATGATCCTGCCCCGTCTCGTCGGGCGCAGCGCGCCGCGATGTTACGCTGTCGGCGATCTCGCGCGCCAGCCCTACCTCGTCATGGAGGACATTGGCGGGCGCTCGCTGCTTTCGTTGATCGATCAGGCGCCGCTGCCGGTGGAGACGCTGCGCGACATCGGCGCGAAAACAGCCGGCGCGCTCGCCGATCTGCACGCGCAGAATGTGTTGCATCTCGACGTCAAGCCGTCCAACGTCATGTTGCGCGAGACGGGTGAGGCCGCGCTCGTGGATTTCGGCCTGTCGCGCCATCTGCGCATGCCGGATTTGCTGGCCGAGGAATTGCGTGTGCCCGTTGGCACGGGCCCATATATTTCGCCTGAACAATTGCGCCGCGACCGTTCCGATCCGCGCTCGGATATTTTCGCGCTCGGCGTTCTGCTCTATCATTTGGCGGTCGCGCGCCGGCCCTTCGGACAACCGACGACGCTGAGCGGTTTGCGCGAGCGTTTTTGGCGCGCGCCTGCGCCTCTGCGCGCATTGCAGCCACAATTGCCGCCGTGGTTTCAAGAGGTCGTGCTGCGTTGTCTCGAGATCGATCCGGCCGCCCGCTATCAAAGCGCGGCGCAACTGCGGTTCGATTTGCAAAACCCCAATCAGATCGTGCTGACTGAACGCGCCGAACGCGTGCGACCGGCCAGCAGCGCGGCGATCCTTCGGCGGCGCGTCGCTTATCTGCGGGCGAGGGCGGCGGGCGAAATCAGCGCCGCGCCAAAGCCGCCCGACGCGCCGATCGTCGTCGCCGCTGTCGATCTCGGCGATGGCGGGGAGAACCTTGCCGATGCCGTGCGCGCCATGACGGGGCGCATTCTTGAAACGGCGCCGGCGGCGCGGCTGGCCTGCGTTGCCGTAATGAAAACCGGGCGCGTGTTCGAGGCCGGCGCCGCCGACGCGGAGGGGCGCAACAGGCATGTGCAGATGATGGTGGAGCTGCGCGCCTGGGCGAGGCCTTTGCAGAAAGGCGCGCGCAACGTCACCATTCATGTTCTCGAAGAACCCAACGTCGCCGACGCCATCGTCGCCTTTGCGCGCGAAAGCCGGGCCGACCAGATTGTGCTGGGCGCGCGCGGCGCCTCGTCCCTGCGGCGCTATCTCGGCTCCGTTTCCGCCCGTGTCGCCGCAACCGCGCCCTGCGCCGTCACGATTGTGCGCCTGCCGCAGGCGCGCGAGAGTTGAAAGCGGCGGCGCGCCGGCATAGATTGCGGCCATGAACCGTTTCGAACGCGCAGGCAATCCGGCGACGGAAGCCCAACTCGAATATCTCGATGGCGATTTCCGCGTGCGCAAGCCCGGCGCCTTCGTGCGCTGCGCCGTCACCGGCCAGCCGATTCCGCTTGAGGAATTGCGTTACTGGAACGTCGACTTGCAGGAAGCCTATTCGAGCCCCGAGGCGAAGCTGAAACGCCTGTTCGAGCGCAATCCCGCGTTGCGCCGGTCCTGACGCGCGCTCAAAGCTGCAGCTTTTGATGCACCAATGCGCGAAGGCGCATCGCCTCCTCGTCTGAAAAGACCAAGGCGACGGGCGCGGCGACAATATCGGCGCGTTGATCGGCCGTCAGACGCGCGAAATCCTTTTCGGTCGTCGCCAGCTGCGCTTTTTCGCGCGCTGCTTCCGCATGCAGCAACGCCAGTTCGCGCGGCGTATAGCGATGATGATCGGCGAAGGGCCGCGTGGCGACCACATGCGCGCCAGCTGCGCGCAGGGTCGCAAAAAACTTTTCCGGTCTGCCAATGCCGGCAAAAGCCAGAACGCGCGCGCCGCGCAAATCCAGCGTTGCGCCGGCGGGCTGAAATTCCGCAGCGATCGCGGGCCGCGCGTGCAGAGCCGCCGCTTGCGTCAGCTTCGCCCCCGGCGCGCCCGCGCCAATCACGACCAGCGCATCGACCAGCGGCCATTGCGCGTCCAGCGGCGCACGCAGCGGCCCGGCGGGAAGGCACAGGCCATTGCCCTCGCCAACCGCGCCATCGACTGCGCAAAGCGCCAGATCGGGCTCGATGCGACGGCTTTGCAATCCGTCGTCGCAAATCAGAAGGTCGGCGCCCTGCGCGATTGCCTGCTGCGCGCTCGCCAACCGGTCCGCGCCTTCGAAAACTGGCGCGCAGCGCGCCAGCAGCGCGCTTTCGTCGCCGCCGTATCCGCGCGTCAGAAATGCTGTTTTCAGCCGCATGTCGCGCGCCATTGCGGCAAGCGCCAGCGCGAGCGGCGTCTTGCCGGCGCCGCCCGCGGTGAAATTGCCGACGGTGATGACTTTGGCGTGAACGCGCGCGCCTGCGTGGCGCAGTCGATGAGCGGCTGCCGCGCCATAGGCTGCGGCAAGCGGGCGCAGCAAGCGCGCGCGCCAGTCCGGCTGCGGCGCGTTCCAGAAGGATGGGCTCACCATCGCATCCTGTCCTCGCGCCGCGGCAGATAGGGCGCGAGATCGTTCATGATGACCTGCGTCGCGCCCGAAAGTCTTTCGACGACTGCGCCAGCTGCGCGCGCCGACGCGCGCAGACGCCGCGCATCCGACAGCAGCATGTCGAGCGCATAGGCGAGCGAGCTTGCATCCTGCGCCATCAGCCCGCCGCCATGCGCATCGAGCGCGTCGAACAGGCTCGCGAAATTTTGCGTCGATGGTCCGTGCAGAATGGCGGAGCCGAGCCGCGCCGCCTCGATGGGGCTGTGGCCGCCGCCGCCGTTCAGCGTCTGGCCAATAAAAACCACGCCTGCGAGCCGCAGCCAAAGCCCCATGTCGCCGAAAGTGTCGGCAACATGCACATGCGCATTCTGCGGCGTTTGCGCTTGCGCGCGCCGCGTGGCGACAAAACCGCTGCGCGTCGCCAGAGCGGCGATCTGCGCGCCGCGACGCGCATCGCGCGGGGCGATGATGGTGAGCAGATTGGGATAACGCGCCGCCAGCGCGCGATGCGCGGCCAGGCAAATCTCTTCCTCGCCCTCGTGCGTGGAGGCGGCGACCCACACGGGCCGGGCGCCGATTTCCGCAATCAGCGCGGCGAGCGCCTGCCGGTCCGCCGGCGGCGCGGGCGCGTCGAATTTGGTGTTGCCGGCGATGCGTATGCGCTGCGCGCCCAGCGCGGCGAAGCGGCGCGCCTCCTGTTCCGACTGCGCGAAAATGACGTCGAACGCCTCGAGCAGCGCCGCCGCGCTTTTGGGCGCGCGCGCCCAGCGCGCAGCAGAACGCTCCGACAGGCGCGCGTTGACAAGCATCATCGGAATCGAACGCTTGCGCGTTTCGATGATGGCGTTCGGCCACAGTTCGGATTCGGCGAACAGGGCAAGGTTGGGCCGCCAGCGATCGAGAAAACGCCGCATGAAACGGGGCGTGTCGAGCGGCAGAAACTGGTGCGCGGCGCCGCCGGGCAAACGTCGCGTCAGCGCTTGCGCCGCGCCCACCGTTCCGCCCGTCGCCAGCGCGAAAACGCCGGCTTGCACAAGCTGTTCGATCAGCGGTGTCAGCGCCAGCGTTTCGCCGATGCTCGCGCCATGCAGCCAGAATACAGGCCCGATCGGGCGCATGGCGGTCGATTCGCCCTTGCGCTCGCCGATGCGCTCGGGATCTTCAAGGCCGCGCGCCGCGCGCGCGCGCAGGAAGGCGTCGGCGAGCGGGCTCGCCGCAGCGCTGAGCGCGCGGTAAAGCGTCAGCGGCGCCGGGCGCATCCGCTCGCCATCGGATCAAGCCGCCGTCTCGCCCGGATCGAGCAGGCGATGCAGGTGCACGATGAAATAACGCATATGCGCATTGTCCACGGTCGATTGCGCTTTCGCCTTCCAGGCGGCGTAGGCGGAGGCGTAATCGGGAAAAAGGCCGACAATGTCCACCTTGCTGAGATCCTTGAATTCGGAACGGTGCAAATCGACGAGTTCGCCGCCAAGCACCAGATGGGGCAGTTGCTTATTGCTCATCATTACCTCTGCTGGCGCGCCGCGTGGGCCGCGCGCGTTCTGTCGTCCCTGAGCGCCGCCTCCAGCAGCTGCGCATGTGACGCCGCAGGCGCGGCGTAAAGCGCGTCGTGTTTTATGTTTATGCGATTGTAGAGCGGAGCGCGCCCGCCGATGTCGGTTAAAAGCCCGCCCGCCTCGCGCAATACGAGATCGGCGGCTGCGATGTCCCAGTCATGCGCGTTGGGCGAGGAGCCCGCCGCATCGAACGCGCCGCTCGCGACATGCGCAAAGCGCACGGCGAGCGAGGGCGTTTTCGGCGCAAGATGCATGCCCGCAGCCGCAGCCAGCGCTTCGCCCGGCGTCTTTGGCCCGGCGAGCAGGCCGCCGGCGAGCCGCGCCGTGGCGGAAAGCTGCAAAGGGCGCCCGTTGAGCGTCGCGCCGGCGCCTGCCGCTGCGCGATAGGTTTCGCCCAGCGCCGGCGCTTCGATGACGCCCGCGACGGGGCGCCCGTCCAGCACGACAGCGAGCGCGACCGCCCAGCGCCGGTCGCCTTGCGCATAACCGCGCGTGCCGTCGATCGGATCGACGACAAGCGTCAACGTCCGCGACAGCCGTTCCTGCGAATCCGCTGTCTCCTCGGACAGCCAGCCCGCAGCGCGAAATTGCGCGCCAAGCCGCTCGCGCAGGAAGGCGTCGACGGCAAGATCGGCTTCCGTAACGGGAGAGCCGCCGGCCTTGTAGGAAACCTGCGCCGCCGTCGCAGCGCCCTCGCGAAACCAGGTCATCGCGAGCGCGCCCGCCTCGCGCGCAGCCGCAAGCAGCGCATCGGCGATGGCGGAAGGCGAGGAATCTGCGGCGAGCGTCATGTTGGGCTGGTTACGGCCCCCGGGCGGCGCTGGCAAGAACGGGAGACCCGGCAATTGCTTCAAATTTGATCTAATTCGTTGGACGCCTGTCGACCAACGGCGGGGATTTACGGCTCCTTCACCACGGCCGTTAGCCCTTTTCCGGCCGTCGTCGCGCAAGGATCGCGGCATGGAAACGACGGACAAGACCATGCAGATGCGTCAGGACAACGATAACCGCGACCTTAGCCAGTGCTGCGGCGTGGCGCTTGGGCTGGTGGAGCGCGCGGACGGGTTTTCCTTTCGCGTCAGCCTGGTTTTCGCCGAAAGCTCGCTCGACATTCTGACGACCGATTGCGAGGGCGAGGCGCGCGCGTTGTGGAGCGACGCTGCGCGCCGCGCGGCCCTGCCGAAGTTTGTCGAGCGCGCCGACGGTTTGATGCAGGAGGTCGAAGGCGTTTGCGGCGGCGTTATCGCACGGGCGCGCGCCCCGCGTCGTCGCGGCTCGCCATTGCGCATGCGCCGCAGCCGCCGCGCGCTGTCGCGGCTGACGCCGCGCCTTGCGCAGGCCGTGCGCGCGCAAATGTGACCTAGAAAAGCGCGGCGATCATGAAGCCGCCAAACAGCAACAGTCCCGCATCGCGGTTGGAGCGGAAAAGCTTCAACGCCTGCTTTTCGTCAGCGGAAATCGACACCGTCTGCCAGGCGAGATGGACCGCAAAAGCCGCAACGCCGATTTGTGCGAGCGGCGAAACATGCGCGGCGAGAACAGCGCCTTCGACAAGCGCGATCGCAAGCGCGTAAAAAACGCCCACCCACAACCGCACATGGGCGCCAAACAGCCGCGCTGTCGAGCGCACGCCCACAATGGCGTCGTCGCGCGCATCCTGTTGCGCATAGATCGTGTCGTAGCCGATCGTCCAGGCGATCGCCGCGCCGTAGAGCAGCAGCGCCGGCGCATCGAGCCGCGCAAACACGGCAGACCAGCCGACGAGCGCGCCCCACGCGAAGGCGAGGCCCAGAACAAGCTGCGGCCAGGACGTCACGCGCTTCATGAAAGGATAAATCGCCACGATCGCCAGCGAGGCGAATGACAATGCGATGGTGAAACGGTTGAAAAACAGCACGACCGCCAGCCCGACCAGGCATTGCAGCACGAGAAAAATCTTCGCGGCGCGCGGACTCACGCGGCCCGACGGCAGCGGCCTGCCGCGCGTGCGCGAAACCTGTGCGTCGATATCGCGGTCGGCCAGATCGTTATAGGTGCAGCCGGCGCCGCGCATGGCGATCGCGCCGACGAAAAACAGCCCCAGGTGCAGCCAGTGCGGCCCGCGCCCCTCGACCGCGCTGGCAAGCGCGCTCGAAAACCAGCACGGCAGCAGAAGCAGCCACCAGCCGGCGGGCCGGTCCAGCCGCGCAAGTTGCACGAAAGGACGCGCCCAGTCGGGCGCAAGCGCCAGCGCTGGGTGGCGCGTCAGCGAATCGGGAAGGAGAGCGTCGTCCTGCGTCTTGTCGCTCACAGCGGTCCGGCAGGCATTTTCTGCACCTGCGGCCCGCCGCCCTGAGCGGCCTGACGCTCGGCCTGCGCGCGCATCTTCGCGATCGCCGCTGCGCGCTGCTTCAGCGCAGCGGCGTAAGCGGCGCGATATTTCGCAGCCGCAGAACAGGCGGCGGCGCGCTGGCTGACGATTTGCTGGTGCCCCTTCTCGGCCGCCGCGACCTGGTCATCGGAAATCGAGCACCATTGCTGGTTTTTCTTCATATAAGCGACGATGGCCGACGAGGGGCCGACGATGCGACCCATCGCGGCGCAGGCCTCGACCGGATTGATCTTGCCGGCGCCGCGCTTGAACAGGCGCTGCGCAGGGGCGCTGGCCGCATCGCGCCGATGGATGAGCGAGGTGAAATCGCTCTGGCAATCGGCGTAGGCGGGCGCAGCCGCGCCGGCGATGGTCAGAAAAGCGGCGCTCGCGACGGCGGCCCGGGCGATGCGGAAAGCGGACATGACGAAAACCCCTCGGACTAAACCCCTCGGAATGCTGGCGTCTTCTAGCAAGGGCGCCTGCGCCTCGACAAGAAGGCTCCGCTCCACATTTGCGGCCGAAAGGGGCGTTAATGCGGCGGCGAGGGAATCGCGCGTGTGCGGCCTGCCACTAAGACCAAGGGCGAAGTCGCGTCAGAGCGCGGGAAAGGCATTGAATTTCAAATAGTTGACGGAACGTCCGCTCTCCTTGACATCATTTTGCCCCAACAATAAGGTGCGCCCGATTTTGCGAACCCGCAACGGCGTTCGGGACGCTCAAAAACGCATCTTTTCAAAGGGACGCGCATGGGCGAGGAGCGAAAGCCGCAGGATGAAGCCGCTGACCTGAAAGCGCGTCTCGACGCGCTTGCAGGCAGGATCGCCAAGGCCGAACAGCCGACGCGACAGGAGGCCGATCCCGAATCCGGCAACGCGACGAGCAAGGCGATGAGCCTTGGCATGCGCGTTCTCGGCGAGTTTGTCGCTGCGGTCGCCGTTTCGGCGGTCATCGGCTGGCAGATCGATCAATGGGCCGGCACAGCGCCGGCGGCGCTGCTGATTTTCCTCGCGATGGGAACGGCGGCAGGATTTTACGGCGTCTATCGCACGGCTTCGCAGCCGTCCGGCGGCGGCGTTTACAACAAGCCGCGCAACAGCGCGGATGCGGAAAACAAGCGGCGCGACAGCGTCGGCAAGAACGAGGATTAGACTGTGGCGGCTGAAGCACCGGCGATCGATCCGATCCACCAGTTCAACATCGAGCGCATCCTGCCGCTGCATATCGGCGGCATCGACGCGTCCTACACGAACGCGTCCCTGTTCATGACGATCATCCTGCTTGCTGTCACCGCATTGATGGTGCTCGGCACGTCTGGCCATCACATCGTGCCGACGCGCGTGCAGGCCGCCGCCGAAATGGCCTATGAATTCGTCGCTTCCACGGTGCGCGACACGGTCGGGCAGGAGGGCATGCGCTTCTTCCCCTTCGTCTTCTCGCTTTTCATGTTCGTGCTGTTCTCGAACCTGATCGGCCTGATCCCCGGCGCCTACACCGTCACCAGCCAGATCGTCGTGACCTTCGCTTTCGCCGCGCTCGTCATCGGGCTCGTCATCGCTTACGGCTTCTACAAGAACGGCCTGCATTTCCTGCATCTGTTCGTTCCGTCGGGCGTGCCGAAGCTGCTGCTGCCCTTCATCATGCTGATCGAGGTCATCTCGTTCATCTCGCGCCCGATCTCTCTGTCGGTTCGACTGTTCGCCAACATGCTGGCGGGCCACATCACGCTGAAGGTCTTCGGCGCCTTTGTCGGCATGTTGCTGGGCGCGGGCGCCTTCGCCTGGCTTTCGCCGCTGCCGCTGCTCGGCATCGTTGCGCTCTCGGCGCTCGAACTGCTGGTCGCGTTCCTGCAGGCTTACGTGTTCGCCATTCTCACCTGCGTCTATCTCAACGACGCGCTTCACCCGGGCCACTGATAAATATCAACAACAAATAGTCGCCCTTAAAAACCTCCTGAAGGAGTTAAACTATGGATCCTGTTGCAGCTAAATACGTCGGCGCCGGTCTGGCCGCCATCGGCATGGGCGCCGCCGCCATCGGCGTCGGCCACATCTTCGGCAACTTCCTCGCCGGCGCGCTGCGCAATCCTTCGGCCGCTGACGGCCAGTTCGGTCGCGCGTTCATCGGCGCGGCGCTCGCCGAAGGTCTTGGCATTTTCGCCTTCCTCGTGGCGATCATCCTGCTCTTCGTCGCGAAGTAATTGATTGCGCGCCCCGGTCCGCCGGGGCGCGTTCTTTCGTTCAAACTGAGGCGAAACGATCATGGCCGACAATCACGGCGCAGCGCCTGACCCGCACGCTTCCGCAGCGATGCATGCGACGACCCAAGCGCATGGCGGCGCAGAGCATGGCGGCGCGTTCCCGCCCTTCGATTCCACGCATTATTCCTCCCAGCTGATCTGGCTCGTCATCACTTTCGGACTGCTGTACTGGCTGATGTCCAAGGTCGCGTTGCCGCGCGTCGCGCGCATTCTCGACGACCGTCAATCGAAAATTTCCGGCGATCTGGAAGCGGCCAAAAAGGCGCAGGCCGATGCCGAAGCAGCGCAGGCCGCGCATGAAAAGACGCTGGCCGACGCGCGCGTCAAGGCGCAGGCTCTCGGTCAGGAAGCGCATGCGCAGGCCGCCGCCGAGATGGACGCCAAGCGCAAGACGCTCGAGGCCGATCTCGCCGCCAAGCTCGCCGCCGCCGACGCGCAGATCGCGGCGACCAAGGCGAAGGCCATGGCCAACGTCGAGGGCATCGCCCGCGACACGGCGGCCGCCATCGTGCAGCAGATCACAGGCAAGCCGGCCGATCCGCAAAAGATCGCGACGGCTCTCTCGTCCATCGTGAAGGGCTGAGGACCATGCAACTCGAAGCCGAACATTTCGTCGCCCTTGGCTTTTTCATCTTCCTCGCCGTGCTCGCCTATTTCGGCGTGCATCGCATGCTGATCGACTCGCTCGATGCGCGCATCGCAGGTGTGAAGAAGGAGCTCGATGAAGCGCAGAAGCTGCGCTCCGAAGCCCAGACGCTGCTCGCCTCCTTCGAGCAGAAGCGCAAGGACGCCGAGGCGGAAGCCGCAGCCATCGTCGCACAGGCGCGGCAGGAAGCCGCCAACCTCGCAAAGGAAAACCAGGAGCGTCTCGCCGATTTCGTCGCCCGCCGCACCAAACAGGCCGAAGACAAGATCGCTATCGCCGAAACGCAGGCCGCCAGCGACGTGCGCGCCGCTGCCGCAGACGCGGCCGTCAAGGCCGCCGAATCGGTGCTGAAAGCCGACAAGGCTGCGGTCGGCGGCTCGCTGGTCGATCAGGGCATCAAGGATATCGGCCGCCTCGTTCACTGAAGGCGCGGCATCGCTCCGAATAAAAACGCCGGCCTCGCGCCGGCGTTTTTTTTATCGGGAACGATCGCTGCTTTGGCAGGCGGCGCTACGGCGGCTATTGCGCCGCCACGGATGGCTTGCGCGCCGTCCATTTCAGCACGGGCTGCCGCGCCGCGCGCGTCTCATCCAGCCGTGCGCGCGGCGCAAAATGCGGCGCGCTGTGGAACGGCTCGCCCTGGCCGCGTTTGATGCGCAGCGCAAGATCCCGCATCGTCATGCAGAACAGGTCGAGCGAGGCTTTCGATTCCGATTCCGTCGGTTCGATCAGCATGGCGCCCTTCACCACGAGCGGGAAATACACCGTCATCGGATGATAGCCCTCGTCGATGAGCGCCTTTGCAAAATCGAGCGTCGAAAGGCCCGTGTCCTTCAGCCAGCTTTCATCGAACAACACCTCGTGCATGCAAGGCTTGTCGCCGAAAGGCTGCGAGAACAGGTCGCGCAGGCTGGCGCGAATGTAATTGGCGTTGAGCACCGCGTCTTCGGAAGCCTGTTTCAGCCCGTCAGCGCCATGGGAAAGCATGTAGGCGAAGGCGCGCACATACATGCCCATTTGCCCGTGGAAGGCGGACATGCGCCCGAACGCCTGCGTCGCGGCGCGGTCTTCCACGAGCGCTACGCCATCGCCTTCCTTGCGCAGGAAGGGCACAGGCGCGAAAGCGGCGAGCCGGCCCGACAGGACAACCGGACCAGCGCCCGGTCCGCCGCCGCCATGCGGGGTCGAGAACGTCTTGTGCAGGTTGATATGCATCGCGTCGACGCCGAGATCGCCCGGCCGCGTCTTGCCGACGATCGCGTTGAAATTCGCGCCATCGGCGTAAAAATACGCGCCCGCTTCATGCACCGCCTCGGCGATCGCGACCACTTCGCGCTCGAACAGGCCGCAGGTGTTGGGGTTGGTCAACATGATGGCGGCGACATCGGGGCCGAGCGCCGCGCGCACAGCTTCCGCGCGCACAAGACCATCGGCGCCGGCCGGCACCGCGCGCACCTCGAACCCGATCAGCGCAGCGGTCGCCGGATTGGTGCCATGCGCAGAATCGGGCACGAGAACGACGCGCCGCTGCTCTGCTTCGCCGCGCGCGACGATGGCGGCCTTGATCGCCATCATGCCGCACAATTCGCCATGCGCGCCCGCTTTCGGCGTCAGCGCGACAGCATCCATACCCGTGAGTTCGAGCAGCCAGTGCGAGAGCTGGTCCATCAGCGCCAGAGCGCCGCGCGCAGTTGATTGCGGCTGCAGCGGATGAATGTCTGCAAATCCGGGCAGGCGCGCCATTTTCTCGTTGAGACGGGGATTGTGCTTCATCGTGCACGAACCGAGCGGGAAAAGGCCCGCGTCGATCGAATAATTCATGCGCGACAGCCGTACGTAATGGCGCACCGCCTCGGGCTCCGTAAGGCCCGGCAGATCGGGCGCGCCCTCGCGCGCCAGCGCGCCGAGGCGGGCGGTGAATGCGCCCGGCGCGTCTATATCGACGCCGGTGACATCATTGCGGCCGAATTCGAAAATCAGCGGTTCGTTGGCTTCCAGCGCGCGCGCGCCTGTGAATGTCTTGTGCTGCGCGTCGGCCTGCTCGCCGATGCGTGTCGTGCGGCCCTGATTGTTCATCGCGCCAGCGCTCCCTGCAGCGCAGCGACAAAGGCCGCGCGATCATCGTCCGTGTTGATTTCGGTATTGGCGACGATCAGGAGATCGTCCAGCCCCGCATTCGGGGCAAGGCGCGAAACCGGAACGCCGGCCAGCACGCCGCGCGCGGCCATCTTTTCGACCAGCGTCGCCGCTTCCCCCGGCGTGCGCAGCGTGAATTCGTTGAAGAAGCTCCGGTTCACGACTTCCACATTGGGAACGCGCGCCAGCGCTTCAGCGAGTTTCACGGCGTTGGCGTGGTTGACGCGCGCCAGTTCCGCCAGCCCCCTGCCGCCGAGCAGCGTCATGTGAATGGTGAAGGCGAGGGCGCAAAGGCCCGAATTTGTGCAGATGTTCGATGTCGCCTTCTCGCGCCGGATATGCTGCTCGCGCGTCGAGAGCGTCAGCACGAAACCGCGCTGGCCGCGCGCATCGACCGTTTCACCCGCGAGACGCCCCGGCATCTGCCGCACATATTTGTCGCGCGTGGCGAACAGGCCGACATAAGGACCGCCGAAATTCAGCGCATTGCCGATCGACTGGCCTTCGCCCACGACAATATCGGCGCCCATCGCGCCCGGCGGCTTCACAAGACCGAGCGAAACGGCCTCTGTGAAGACAGCGATCAGCAGCGCGCCTTGCGCCTGACAGGCGGCGGCGATCGGCGCAAGATCGCGCAGGTTGCCGAATACGTCAGGCGTCTGCACGACGACGCAGGACGTATCCTTGTCGATCGCAGCGATAATGTCTTCGCTCGCGCGCACGTCGGGCGGCAACGCGACAAGCGCATCGCCGGCCATATCCGACACCGTGCGCGTCGTTTCCACATAATGGGGATGAAGGCCGCCCGACACGATCGCCTTGCGCCGTCGCGTGACGCGATGCGCCATCAGCACCGCTTCCGCGCAACCGGTCGAGCCGTCGTACATCGAGGCGTTCGCGACATCCATCTGCGTCAGCCGCGCAACCTGCGTCTGGAACTCGAACAGATATTGCAGCGTGCCCTGCGCGATTTCCGGTTGATACGGCGTGTAGCTCGTCAGAAATTCCGAACGCTGGATGATGTGATCGACGCTGGCGGGAATGTGATGTTTGTAAGCGCCGGCGCCGCAGAAAAACGGAACGCCGCCCGCCGCAACATTGCGCGCCGCCAGCGCGCCCATCAGCCGCTCGACCTCCATTTCCGATTTGCGGCGCGGCAGATCGGGCAGGGCGGTCAGAAGTTTTTCTTTCGGAATATCGGCGAAGAGATCGTCGATTCCTGCAACGCCGATGCGCGCCAGCATGTCGGCGCGCTCCTGTTGCGTCAGCGGCAGATAGCGCATGATTTATCCCAGCGTCTTGAGATAGGCGTCGTAAGCGGCCTGATCCATCAACTTGTCGAGTTCGGCCTTGTCCGCGATCTTGATCTTCATGAACCAGCCGGCGCCAAGCGCGTCTTCATTCACCGTGCCGGGCGCGTCGGTCAGCGCTTCGTTCACGGCGACGACTTCGCCTCCCACCGGCGCATAGACTTCGCTCGCAGCCTTCACGCTTTCCACAACGGCCGCCTCGCCGCCCGCCGTCAGCTTCCGCCCGACATCGGGCAGTTCGACGAAAACGACGTCGCCAAGCTGCGACTGCGCATGATCGGAAATGCCGACGACGCCAACGTCGCCGTCGACGCGGATATATTCGTGATCTTTCGAATAGCGGATGGTCATGGTCTTCACCCTTTGAAGTAACGGTTGGGCACGAAAGGCATCGGCGCGACGCGCGCGGCGAGCGGCTTGCCGCGCACCAGCGCAGCCAGTTCCGTTCCAGGCGCAGCAAAGGCCGTCTCGACATAGCCCATCGCGATGGGCCGGTTCAGCGAGGGCGCAAATCCGCCCGATGTGACGCGTCCGACGATCCGGCCGTCCGGCGCCGCGATCTCGGCGCCCTCGCGCGCCGGCGCGCGCCCCTCGAACGCAAGTCCGACGCGCTTGCGCGCGGCGCCTTCCGCAAAATGTTTCTGCACGCGCGCTGCGCCTGGAAATCCGCCCTCGGCGCGGCGGCGTTTGGATATCGACCAGCCGATCGCCGCCTCGACCGGATCGGTCGTCGTGTCGATGTCGTGGCCGTAAAGGCAAAGCCCGGCTTCCAGCCGCAAGGAATCGCGCGCGCCGAGCCCCGCAGGCTTGCAGACGGGATTGGCGAGCAGCGTCTGCGCAAAATCGGTCGCCAGCGCGGCGGGAACGGAAATTTCGTAGCCGTCTTCGCCCGTATAGCCCGAGCGCGTGACGAATAGCGTGGCGCCGCGCCACGCAAACGGGCTGAAACTCATGAAGACGAGCTTGCCGACGCTGGGCAGAACCGGCTCGAGAACTGCGGCCGCCTGTGGCCCCTGCAAGGCGAGCAATGCGCGATCGTCCAGAACATCGAGCCGCAGATCCGGCAACCCCGCGCGCATCAGCGCGAAATCCTGCTCTTTCATCGACGCGTTGCAGACGATGAACAGGCGATCAGGCGCAAGTTGCGTGACCATGAGATCGTCGAGAATGCCGCCTTGCGCGTTCAGGAATTGCGTATAGCGCGTGCGTCCAGGCTGCAGGCCGGCGATGTCGCCGGGCGCGAGCGTTTCGAGGCGGCGCGCGGCGTCCGGCCCGTCGAGAAAGGCCTGCCCCATATGCGATACGTCGAACAGGCCAGCGGCGGCGCGCGTATGCAAATGCTCGGCGATGATCCCGGCGGGATATTGAACGGGCATGTCGTAGCCCGCAAAGGGAACCATGCGCGCGCCGAGCGCGACATGCAGCGCATGCAGCGGCGTATGCCGCAATGGTTCGGAAGGATGAGCGTCGGCCATATGCGTCTCCGGAATCGAAAGCGGCGGCGGAATGGCGTATTCCGCAGCGCCCCCTCTGTCCGGTGACCTGAGAGATTTCCCGCACGGCCCCTTGAACAGGCGCCTGCGGTTAACTCCGTCGGTGGGCGCGCCTTACAGCTGCGCCGCTTTCCAGAGCGTCATCCCCTTGCGGTCCTTTTGCCTGAGCGTTTCCGGGGCGGTTGCGCCTTCGGCGCCGGCGCAAGGCCGGTCTCTTCCGCAATGGGTCTTGAACTGACGGACAAGCTTAGGCGGCGCCGCGGTCGCGAAGTCAACGGACCGAGCGCGTCCCGGCTGTGGAAAGTTCAGCGCCGGCGGCGGTGGCGTTTGGCCGGCCGTTCGCCGCCCCCGCCCATCGAGAGCACGATCTCGTAATTGTCGGCGGTGTGCTCGCCAGCGTAGGGCGCATAGAGCGGCTCGGCCAGGATCGTGTGGATCGCCGTGCCTTCGGCGCCGACCGACCCGCCAGCGGTATAGACGCGCGTGGCGAGCGTTTTTTCTTCGGCCGTATTGCGCAGCGCGATGTGCAGCGGCGCCGTATAGCTGCCGGTCCCGCCCGCCGGTCCGATCACGGTGCGCGTCTCGATCCCGACGCGGATCGCAAGCTGCCCGTTGACGACGGAGCATTCGCGCGCGACCTCGCCGATCGCAATCTGGTAGCGCACGCTGGAGGCGGCCTCGCCGCCGACGCGCACGGCGGAATGGCCCGGGTCGACTTGAACGACCGGACAATCGACAACGCCGGCGGCTCTCACCGGCGCGGGGGGCGCCTGCGTGGAGTTGAACGCGAGCAGGTTGCCGATTTTCGTCGTCACCGGCGTTGATTCGCCGACCGAACCCGCAGGACCTCCGCAGCCGGTCAGCCAGACCGCCGCCAGGCCGGCGCCCGCCGCTTTCGCCAAACGTCCAAACACAACGCTGTTCATGCCGCTCTCCGCACAGAATTCCGTTCCCATCATAAAGTCTTGCGCCGATCCGGCAACGCCGTCAGGGCAGCGCCTCGTAGCCCTGGGCGAAGCCAGCGAGATTGAGGGGAATGCCGATTCCCTCTTCAGGCGTCTGGAAAATGATGAAAGTCGCCGTCTTTCCGGTCTTCAGCGTTTCCAGCAGCTTGTCGTCCATGATCACTTCGGCCACGCAACCGGTTGGCAGGCAGCGCACGAATCCCGCGCGGCCGACGTCCGTCTGGTCGACCTTGAGGCCAAGACCGCCCGGCAGAAGGATGCCGAGCGGCGCGATGACGCGCAGCAGGCGGCTCTTGCCGTCGGCTGTCTTGAGGCCAATGACGACAAGATTGACGTTGGGTCGATCCTCGGCGGCCACGGACTGCATGAGAGCGCATTGCTCCTTGGCGGCGCCTGCGGGCGTCTCGCAGCGCAATTCCCAGTCGCCAAACTTGTTCTTGACGACGCCTTGCGCGCGGGCGGGCGCTGCCAAAGCCAGAGCGCCCGCGAGCAGGGCGATCGCGATGCCAAGACGGCGCAGGACTGAATTCATCGGCCTCTCCCGCAGCGGTCGAATCTCAAACGCCGCCCCGAGCGACCGCCGCTGCCTTAAGGTGGGTAGCAAACGCGCCCGGCCTGTCAAGCGAAGGCCAAAAGGCCGCTTCATTTCGTCGCGCCTGTTTACACCTTTGGGCTTGTTGCACTTCTAGGACAATTATGTTTTTTAAGCCCGCAATGGCGGATTCCTCGAAACCGCCGCAGCGCCTTGCGATGGCCTGAAAAACTCGAATTTTGCGCAGCCGCGTCGCTGCGCGCGAAGGGGAGCGAAACGTATGTTCGACAATCTGGCGTCTTTGCGCGCCTGGCGGCCGGCGGTCGCGGGACTGGCCCTGTCAGCGGCGATCTCGGCGCAGGCCTTCGCCGAAGAGACGCTCGGCCATGCGGTTCCCGGTCAGATGAGCCTCCTAGCCCCTGCGACGCCGGTTGCGGAAAATCTCGACTTTTTCCACAACAAGATCCTTCTGCCGCTGTGCATCATCATCAGCCTCTTCGTTCTGGCGCTGCTGGTCTATGTGATGGTGCGCTTCAACGAGAAGGCCAATCCGGTCCCCTCGCGCACCACCCATAACGCTGCGCTCGAAGTGGCCTGGACGATCATCCCGGTTCTGATTCTCGTGCTGATCGCGGTGCCCTCGTTCCGTCTGCTGACGCAGGAAATTGCGGTGCCCAAGACGGACATGACGATCAAGGTCACCGGCAAGCAATGGTACTGGTCCTACGAATATCCGAAGGAAGAAGGCGGCGGTTTCGGTTTCGATTCCATGCTCAAGGACGAGAAGGATATGAAGCCGGGCGACCTGCGCCTGCTGGCCGTCGACAACGAAGTGGTCGTGCCGGTCAACAAGTCCGTGCTGCTGCAGGTGACGGCGGCGGACGTGATCCACTCCTTCGTGATCCAGCCTTTCGGCGTGCGCATCGACGCGGTGCCCGGCCGCATGAACACGAGCTGGTTCAAGGCCGAGAAGGAAGGCGTTTTCTACGGTCAGTGCTCCAAGCTCTGCGGCAAGGACCACGCGTTTATGCCGATCGTTTTCCGGGTCGTCTCGCAGGCCAAATACGACGCCTGGCTCGCCGACCAGAAGAAGAAATCCGCCAGCCGCGAAAGCGAAGTGAAATTCGCCGCCGCCGCGCCGCGCAACTGATGCGCATCCAGCAAACGCTTTAAGCTCGGGGAAACGACAAATGGCTGCTTCCGACACCGCCCACGCCGATCACGCACATGATCATCCGACCGGGTTGCGGCGCTTCCTGTTCTCGACCAATCACAAGGATATCGGCACGCTCTATCTCTACTTCGCCGTCGTGGCGGGCGTGCTCGGTTATCTGCTCTCGCTCGGCATGCGTCTGGAGCTGGCGCATCCTGGCATCGGCGTGTTCCCGACGATCTCGGCCTGGATGCATGGCGACAATTCCATCGACGCCGCCAAGAACCTCTACAACGGGTTCATCACGGCGCATGGCGTTCTCATGATCTTCTTCATGGTCATGCCCGCGCTGATCGGCGGCTTCGGCAACTGGTTCGTGCCGATCATGATCGGCGCGCCGGATATGGCCTTCCCGCGCATGAACAACATTTCGTTCTGGCTGCTGCCGGCCTCGCTGTCGCTGCTGCTGATTTCCATGTTCATGGAAGGCGCGCCGGGCATGAAGGGCTTCGGCGGCGGTTGGGTCATGTATCCGCCGCTGTCGGCCAACACGGGCCATCCCGGCCCGGCGATGGATTTCGTGATTCTCTCCCTGCACATCGCGGGCGTGTCGTCGCTGCTGGGCGCGATCAACTTCATCACGACCATCTTCAACATGCGCGCTCCGGGCATGACGCTGCACAAGATGCCGCTGTTCGCCTGGTCCGTGCTCGTGACCGCCTTCCTGCTCGTTCTGTCGCTTCCGGTTCTGGCCGGCGCGCTGACCATGCTGCTGACGGACCGCAATTTCGGCACGACCTTCTTTGATCCGGCCGGCGGCGGCGATCCGATCCTGTTCCAGCATCTCTTCTGGTTCTTCGGCCATCCGGAAGTCTACATCCTGATTCTGCCGGCCTTCGGCCTCATCAGCCACATCGTCTCGACCTTCTCGCGCAAGCCGGTGTTCGGCTATCTCGGCATGGCCTATGCGATGGTCGCGATCGGCTTCGTCGGCTTCATCGTGTGGGCGCACCACATGTACACGGTCGGCCTTTCGCTCAACACGCAGCGTTATTTCGTGTTCGCGACCATGGTCATCGCGGTGCCGACGGGCGTGAAGATCTTCTCCTGGATTGCGACGATGTGGGGCGGGTCGATCTCGTTCCGCGCGCCGATGATCTGGGCGATCGGCTTCATCTTCGTGTTCACGGTCGGCGGCGTCACCGGCGTCGTCCTGGCGAACGCGGGCGTCGACCGCGCGCTGCACGAGACCTACTATGTCGTCGCGCACTTCCACTACACGATGTCGCTCGGCGCGGTGTTCGGCGTGTTTGCGGGTTTCTACTACTGGTTCCCGAAAATCTCCGGCTACATGTACAACGAGACGCTGTCGAAGCTGCACTTCTGGACGCTGTTCACGGGCGTGAACCTGACGTTCTTCCCGCAGCACTTCCTCGGTCTCGCCGGCATGCCGCGTCGCTACATCGACTATCCGGACGCCTATGCGCAGTGGAACCTCGTTTCCTCCTATGGCGCGTATATCGCCGGCGTCAGCCTCCTGATCTTCTTCTTCACGGTTCTTGAGGCCTTCTCGAAGAAGCGCGTGGCGGGTGACAATCCGTGGGGCCCGGGCGCAACGACTCTGGAATGGACGCTGCCTTCGCCGCCCCCGTTCCATCAGTTCGAAACGCTGCCGCGCATCGTCGGCGGCGACCACTGAGCCGATGCGGGCCGCGCTCTGCGGCTCGCGCCAAGCATCAGGGCCGCGGCAATGCTGCGGCCCGCACATGGTTCGAGCCGCAACGTTTTTGCGGCGCGTTTGAAAGCAGGCGATGAGCGACATTACCGCCCGATACGATGACGCCGCCGCCGGTCTTGCGACCGGCGCGCCGGGCGATTTCGTCGCGCTGCTCAAGCCGCGGGTGATGTCGCTGGTCATCTTCACGGCTTTCGCCGGGCTGGTGGCCGCGCCTGGCCACCTCAACCCGGTTCTGGCCTTCGCCTCGCTGCTCGCCATCGCTGTTGGCGCAGGCGCATCGGGCGCGTTGAACATGTGGTGGGACGCCGACATCGACGCCATCATGTCGCGCACCAGAGGACGGCCGATTCCCTCCGGCCGCGTCGCCCCGCGCGAGGCGCTGGCTTTCGGCATGGTCCTGTCGGTTTTCGCGGTCTTCACGCTTGGCGTCGCCGCAAACTGGCTGGCGGCGGGGCTGCTCGCCTTCACAATCTTCTTCTACGCCGTCGTCTACACGATGTGGCTGAAGCGCTGGACGCCGCAAAACATCGTCATCGGCGGCGCCGCCGGCGCTTTCCCGCCCATGATCGGCTGGGCCGCCGCGTCCGGCCAGATCAGCGCCGCCTCGATTGCGCTCTTTTGCATCATCTTCTTCTGGACGCCGCCGCATTTCTGGGCGCTGGCGCTGTTCAAGCAGACCGATTATGGCCGCGCCGGCGTGCCGATGATGCCCAATGTGAAGGGCGCCGATCACACGCGCTTCCTCATTCTGGCTTATTCCATCCTGCTCGCCCCCATCGCGCTGTCGCCGGCTTTCCTCGGGCTCGAGGGCAAGCTCTACGCCGGCATCGCCGCGATCAGCAGCGCGATCATGATCTATTTCGCCGTGAAGGTTTACCGCACGCGGCAGGGAAAGGAAGCTGACAAGGCGGCCGGACAGCTTTTTGGCTATTCCATCCTGCATCTCTTTCTGCTGTTCGCCGTCATCGTCGCCGAACGCGGCGTCGGCGCCGTTCTGGGACATCTGCAATGAACGCCGCCGATAAATCCGAGGGCGTTGTGCTGACCCCTGCGCAGGCCAAGGCGCGCCGCCAGCGCAACATCGCCATCGGCCTCGCGGTCACCGCGCTCTGCGCGCTGTTCTACGCGATCACGCTCGCCAAACTCTCGCATGGAGCGGGCTGAGATGGCCGCGCCGCAGCAGAACGCCAAAACCCGCCGCGCCGCCTTCGCGGCTTTCGGCGCCGCCGCGCTCATGCTCGGCCTGTCTTTCGCGTCCGTGCCGCTCTATCGCATGTTCTGCGCCGTCACCGGTTATGGCGGCACGACGCAGCGCGCCGAAGTTGCGCCGACAACCAGAGGACAGCGCGTCATCGACGTGCATTTCGTTTCGACAGTCGCGTCCAGCCTGCCCTGGCGCCTGACGCCCGAGACGAACAGCCTGTCGGTGCGCACGGGCGAAACAAAGACCGTATTTTTCCGTGTGACGAACGAATCCGATCAGGAGACGGCCGGGCAGGCGGTCTATAATGTCAGCCCCGACCAGGCTGGCGGTTTCTTCAACAAGATTTCCTGTTTCTGCTTCAGCGAGCAGAGGCTGGCGCCGCATGAGACGGCCGAATGGCCCGTCGTTTTCTTTCTCGACCCCAAGCTCGAAAAAGAAGAGAGCATGAACGGCGTCGAGACGCTGACTTTGTCATACACGATGTTCCCGGCGAAAACGCAGCCCAAGGGCGCGGCTTTGAACCAGACGAAACCGAACGGATGAGATAGGGGAAGAAACAATGGCCGACGGGCACGCAAAACCCAATCACGACTACCATCTCGTCAATCCGAGTCCGTGGCCGCTGCTCGCCTCGATTTTCACCTTCTTCCTCGCGGTCGGCGCGATCATGTGGATGAAGGGCCTGACGGTCGGCGGCA